>NZ_KB892035.1 GCF_000373645.1 Streptomyces sp. ATexAB-D23
CCCGAACCCGCACTCATCGCCGAACTCTCCCAACAGCACGGCGTCACCATGCTCCAACTCTCCGCCAGCCTCTTCAACTACCTCACCGACGAACACCCCAACGCCTTCACCACCGTCACCACCACCTACACCGGAGGCGAAGCCGCCTCCCCCACCCACATCCACCAACTCCACCAAACCTCACCCCACACCACCGTCATCAACGGCTACGGCCCCGCCGAATCCATGGGCTTCACCACCACCCACACCATCACCCCCACCACCCAACCCCACACCACCATCCCCATCGGCACCCCCCTCACCAACAAAAACACCTACATCCTCGACAACACTCTCCGCCTCTGCCCACCCGGCACCACCGGCCACCTCTACCTCACCGGCCACGGACTCGCCCACGGCTACCTCAACCGACCCGACCTCACCGCCACCACCTTCACCCCCAACCCCTACGGACCCCCCGGCACCCGCCTCTACCACACCGGCGACCTCGCCCACCACGACCACCACGGCCACCTCCACTACGACGGCCGCGCCGACAACCAGGTGAAGATCCGCGGCTTCCGCGTCGAGCCCAGTGAGGTCGAGGCCGCGCTCCTCGCCCACCCGCAGATCACCCAGGCCGCCGTCACCACCCACCGCGACCAGCTCTCCGCCTATGTGGTCAGCGGTTCCGCGGCCATGGAGGACGTCCGCCGTCACCTCACCGACCGGCTGCCCGAGCACCTCGTTCCCACGTACCTCACCCCGCTCGACCGGCTCCCGCTCACGCCGAACGGGAAGATCGACAAACGTGCCCTTCCCGAGCCGGCGGCGGTCGTCTCCGCCGGGGGCCGGGCGCCGCGCACGCCGCTCGAAGAGACGCTGGTCGGCCTCTTCACCCGCACGCTGGGTGCGGGTGAGGCGCTGAGTATCGATGACGACTTCTTCCACCACGGCGGCCATTCCCTCCTGGGTGCCCGCCTCACCAACCACATCGCCGTGGCCCTCGACGTCCGGCTCACCGTCCGCGACGTCTTCGAGCACCCGACGCCCGCCCGGCTCGCCGAGCACATCACCGCGCTGAAGACCGCGCCGGCCGCCCCCAAGAAGGCCCGGCCCACCCTCCGCCGTCGCACCGAGACAGAACGGATCAGCTCATGACCACCTCCCCGGCCCCCGCACCCGAAGACGTCGTCTGGGACCTCCCCGGTGACACCCCGCACCGCCTGTCGCTGCTGGTGCTTCCGCACGCCGGAGGCAACGCCCACGCCTACGGCGGCTGGCGCGAGCACCTGCCGGCCGATGTGCGGCTGCTCATCGGCCAGTACCCGGGGCGTGGCGCCCGCTACTGCGAGGAGCTGCCCCTGTCCGTGGACGACCTGGCGCAGCCGGTGGTGGACTCGCTGCCGGCCGACACCGGGGAGCTGGTGGTGTTCGGGCACAGCATGGGGTCCCTGGTCGCCTTCGAGGTGACCCGTGCGCTGCGCGCCGCCGGCCGCACCCCGCGCGGGCTGATCGCCTCCGCGTGCCGGGCGCCGGTGCTGCCCAACCAGTGCCCGGTGCACCCGGAGCGACTGGACGACGACCAATTGGTCGCGGCCATCAAGGAGCGCGGCGGCACGGACGACGGCATCCTGGACGACCCGGAGCTGCGCGAGATCGTGCTGCCGTCCATCCGGGCGGACTTCGCGATCGACGACGCCTACCGGTGCACCGCCCCGGACGCCCGGCTGGACTGCCCGGTCGCCGTGTTCGGCGGGGACGCCGACCCGATCGTCCCGGCGGAGATGCTCGGCGGCTGGTCGCAGGTGACCGGCGACGAGGTCGTGCCGCAGGTACTGCCCGGCGACCACTTCTACTTCCAGCAGGACCTGCCAGGCTTCTTCGCCCGCCTGAACCCGGTCCTCGACGCCCTGCGCGAGTCCGCGTCCGCCGCCGCGTCCGCGTAACCCCACCCCGCCGAACTCCACTCAAGGAAGAGGAACCCATCGTGACCGCTCTCGCCCAGCCGCCCGCCACCACCGGTATCGCCCCCGTCCGGGAGCCCGGCAAGCCGGCGATCGTCCACACGCCGGAGTTCGCCACCATGGCGCAGGCCACCGCCTGGCTGACCGCTCAGCGGCCCGCGATCCAGGCGGAGTTGCACCGGTCCGGGGCGGTCATGCTGCGCGGCCTGCCGGTGACCGACGCGGCGACGTTCGCCTCGGCTCGTGACGCGCTCGTCGCGGAGCGGGCCGGCTACAAGGAGAAGGCGACCCCGCGCACCGACTTCGGGGAGGGTGTCTTCTCCTCCACGGACCTGCCGGCCGTCCAGCCGATCCGGCTGCACAACGAGAACAGCTACACCCTCGACTTCCCCGGCGTGCTGCTCTTCGGCTGCGTCACCGCCCCCGAGACGGGCGGCGCCACCACCGTGGGTGACATGCGCGCCGCCCTGGCCATGCTGCCGCCGGAGCTGACCGCGCGGTTCGCGGAGGCGGGCTGGCTGCTGGTGCGCAACTACTCCGACCTGGCGGGCATGCCGTGGCGCAAGGCGTTCTCCTCGGACGAGCCGGCGGGTGCCGAGGAGTACTGCGACGCGCACGCCATCGGCTACGAGTGGCTGGACGAGGACACGCTGCGTACCCGTCAGCGCCGGTCGGCGATCATCACGCACCCGGTGACCGGTGAGCGGTCCTGGTTCAACCACTTCGCGTTCTGGAACGCCCGCACCCTCGACGAGGACGTCCGCGAGGTGCTGGTCGACACCTTCGGTGCGGACGGGCTGCCGTTCAACACCTACCTCGGTGACGGCACCGCCCTCACCGACGCCGAGGTGGACGCAGTCAACGAGGTGTACCAGGCGGTGACCGTGCGGGAGAGCTGGCAGGCCGGCGATCTGATGCTGGTCGACAACATCCTCTGCGCGCACGGCCGCGAGGCGTTCACGGGTGACCGGAAGATCCTCGTCGCCATGGGTGAGCCGGTGCCGCTGTCCGACTGCTCCCCGGCCTCCGCCCCCTCCACCACCCTGTACGGAAAGTGAGCCCCGCCATGACCGCCGTACTCCCCGAGCGCGTCGCCGCCGCCCCGGCCCCGAAGGCCGCGACCGCCCACCCGGCCGGCTGCCCCTGCGCCGCGTGCGCCCAGGCCGGGACCGGCGCGGCCGACCTGATGGCCCGGCTCGCCGCCGTACCGGGTGACCGCACCGCCGTCGTCGCCGACGGCCAGGAGCTGAGCTTCGGCCGGCTCCGCGAGCGGGCCTCGGCGTTCGCCGCCGGGCTGGCCGGGCTCGGCGCCGGGCCGGAGAGCGTCGTCGCGCTGTGCCTGCCGCGCGGCGCCGGCCTGGTCACCGCGATCATCGGCACCCTCACGGCGGGCGCCGCCTACCTGCCGGTCGACCCGGCGCTGCCCGAGGAGCGGCGCCGCCTGCTCATCGAGGACTCGGGCGCCGACCTCGTGGTCACCAACGGCACCGGCCCGGCCCTCCCCGGCCCCCGCGCGGTCACCGTCGGCGAACTGACGGCCTCCCGGGGCGGGGCGGCCACCGCCTACGCGCCGGTGCCGGTCGACCCCGACACGCTCGCCTACGTCATCTACACCTCCGGCTCCACCGGCCGGCCCAAGGGCGTGGAGATCGGGCGCGGCGCGGCCTCGCTGCTGCTGCGCGAACTGGAGGACGCGGGCGCGGCGCGCGGCGAGGGCCGGCGGGTCGGCTGGAACGCCTCGCCCTCGTTCGACGCGTCGGTCCAGCAGTGGGTGCGGCTGTCGCGCGGCGACACGCTGGTGATGATCGACGAGGAGACCCGCCGCGACCCGGCCCTGCTGGCCGCCTTCATCGACGAGCGGGGCCTCACCGACCTCGACATCACCCCGTCGCACGCCGAGCCGCTGCTCGACCTGCTCACCCCGGACGGCGGCCCCCGCCCGCTGACCCTGCTGGTCGGCGGCGAGGCGATCGGCCCGGCGCTGTGGGACCGGCTGGCCGCCGCCCACCGCTCCGGTCTGCTGCGCGCGGTGAACGTGTACGGGCCCACCGAGTGCACCGTCGACGCCACCGCCGGCTGGATCGAGGAGCCGGGCGAGCCGCACATCGGTGCCGTGCTCCCGGGGCTGCGGATGCGGCTGCTGGACGAGCGGCTGTCGCCGGTCTCCCCCGGTGAGGCGGGCGAACTGTATCTGGCGGGGCCCCGGGTCGCCCGCGGCTACCGTCGCAGCCCGTCCCTGACGGCCCAGCGGTTCGTCGCGGACCCGTTCGGCGCGCCCGGCGAGCGGATGTACCGCACCGGGGACCGCTGCCGGCTGCTGGCGGACGGCCGGCTCGTCCACCTGGGCCGGCTCGACGGGCAGGTGAAGCTGCGCGGTCACCGTATCGAGGTGCAGGAGATCGAGGCCGCTCTCACCCGGGCCGGCGGCGCCGCCGAGGCCGCCGTGGTCCTGGGCGAGGACGCCGGGGGCAGCCCCTGCCTGATCGCCTATCACCGGGGCGGGGACGCCGAAGCGCTGCGTACCGCCGTGGCGGCCGCACTGCCGGCGTACATGACGCCGTCCGCGTTCGTCGCCGTCGACCGGTTCGCGACCACCCCCAGCGGCAAGCTCGACCGCTCCGCGCTGCCGGCCAGGATCGAGGCGGCCGGACCCGCCGGGGCGCCGCCCGAGGGCGACGGCGTCGAGGGGCGGGCCGAGGAACTGATCGCCCGGGTGTGGGCGCAGGTCCTGGGCGCGGCGTCGATCGGCCCCGACGACAACTTCTTCAAGCTCGGCGGCCACTCGCTGCTCGCCATCAAGCTGGTCTCCCGCGTACGGGCGGAACTCTCCCTGGCCCTGCCCGTGAAGGCGGTCTACGCCAACCCCAGGCTCCGCGACCTCGCCGCCCACATCGAGGAGTTGCTGGCCGCCAAGGATGGCTGAGCCGCGCCCGGCCCCCGTCACCGGCCCGTTGACCCGCCCGCCCCCGTCATCCCCGAGGAGCAGCAACCGTGATCCCCCTCTCGTACGCGCAGCACCGGCTGTGGTTCCTGAACCGCCTCGAAGGCGCGTCGGCCGCCTACAACGCGCCCGTCGTGCTGCGGCTCGACGCGATGCCCGACCGGCCGGCCCTGGAGGCGGCGGTGCGTGACGTGGTGGAGCGCCACGAGGTCCTCCGTACGGTCTACCGGTCCGTGGACGGGGAGCCGTACCAGCACATCGTCGGCGATCCCGGCGTGCGGCTGGAGACCGAGGAGTGCGCCCCCGGAGACGAGGTGGACGCGCGGGTCACCGCCTTCGTGCGCCTCCCCTTCGACGTCACCCGTGACCTGCCGCTGCGGGCCCGGTTGTTCACCGTGGGCGACGGGACCGCCGTGCTGGCCCTGCTGGTGCACCACATCGCCACCGACGGCTGGTCCGTCGGCTGCCTGCTCAACGACCTCGACCGGGCCTACCGGGCCCGGACCGAGGGCCGCGCCCCCGGATGGGAACCACTGCCCGTCCAGTACGCGGACTACGCGTTGTGGCAGCGGGACATGCTCGGAGACCCCGGCGATCCCGACAGCACGGCCCATGAACAGCTCTCCCACTGGCGGGCGGCGCTGGACGGCGTACCGGCCGCGACCCGGCTGCCCGCCGACCGCCCGCGCCCCGTCGAGCCCAGCCACCGGGGAGCCCTGGTCACCACCCGCCTCGGTGCCGACGCCCACAAGGCGCTCGCCGGCACCGCCCGCGCCCACCGCGCCACGTTCTTCATGACCGCGCGGGCCGCCCTCTGTGTCGCCCTGCGGGCGGCCGGGGCACAGGCGGACGTGGTGGTGGGGACGCCGGTCGCGGGCCGGCCTGAGGAGGATCTGCACGACCTCGTCGGATTCTTCGTCAACTCCCTCGCGCTGCGCGCCGATCTGTCCGCCGACCCGGACCTCGGCACGCTCCTGGACCAGGTCCGGGAACGGGACCTGGCCGCCATGGCCCACGAGGACCTGCCGTTCGACCTGCTGGTCGAGGATCTCGACCCGGAACGGTCGCTCGGACTGCACCCCTTCTTCCAGGTGATGCTGACCACGCAGACCGCACAGGACACCGCCTGCCGGCTCGGTGCCGTATCCGGCACCCTGGACGCCGCGGACCTGGCCACCGCCAAGTTCGACCTCAGCTTCAACTGTGCCGAGACGTACCGCCCCGACGGCGAACCCGACGGGGTACTGCTCGGCCTCCAGTACGCGACCGACCTGTACGACGAGGAGACCGCGCACCTGCTCCTCGCCCTGTTCCAACGGGCGTTGACCGCCTACGCCGAGCAGCCGGCCGGCACACCGCTGAGCCGGACCGGTCTGCTCTCCGCCTCGGAACGCGAGGCCCTCGACCGCCGCCACGAGGCCCTGACCCGGGCCGAACAGCGGAGCGCCGCCACCCCCGGCGACCCGCGGGACGGCAAGGACGCGCGCACCCGCTCGGCGGCCGACCCCCGCGAGGAGATCCTTCGCGGCCTGTTCGCCGAGGTCCTGGGGCGCGACGAGGCGGGGCCCGACGACAGCTTCTTCAAGCTGGGCGGGCACTCCCTGCTCGCGGGGAAGCTCACCAACCGCATCCGCAAGGCGCTGGGCGTCCAGGCCGCCATCCGCGATGTCTTCCTGGCCCCCACCCCGGCCCGGCTGCTGCGCCGGCTGGACGAGCAGGGCGAAGCGGCCGTGCGGCCGCCGCTGCGTCCGGTGCCCGCCGCCCTGCGGCCGGCCCGGCTCCCGCTCTCCGCGGCGCAGCAACGGCTCTGGTTCGTCGACCAGTTGGAAGGGCCGAGCGCCACCTACAACATCCCGGTGGTGACCCGGCTGCGCCGCCCGGTCGGCCGGGCCGCCTTCGCCGCCGCCCTCGGCGATGTCGTACGCCGGCACGAGGTGCTGCGCACGGTGCACAGGTCGGCTGACGGCGAGCCGTACCAGGAGGTACTCGGTCACGCCGAGCCGGTGCTGGAGGTGGTGCGGACGGACGGGCCGGAGGAGTTGCGTGCCGCCGTGGACGCGGCGGCCGGTCATGTCTTCGACCTCGCCGCCGAGATCCCCTTCCGGGCCTGGCTCCTGGAGGACAGCGGCGGTGACCAGGTGATGGTCCTGCTGGTGCACCACATCGCCGGGGACGGCTGGTCCACCGGCTGCCTCCTCGCCGATCTCGCCGCCGCCTACGCGGCCCGCGCCGAGGGCCGGGCCCCCGGGTGGCAGCCGCTTCCCGTCCAGTACGCCGACTACACCCTCTGGCAGCACGAGCTGCTCGACGGTGGGCAGGGCGTCGCCGCCGAGCAGCTCGCGTACTGGCGCACCGCGCTCGACGGGATGCCGCCGCTGCTCGCGCTGCCCACCGACCGGCCGCGCGGGCCCGAGCCGGACGGCCGGGGCGCGCTCGCCCCGTTCGAGGTGAGCGCCGAGACCCACCGGGCGCTGCTGGCGTGCGCGCGGCGCGGCGGGGTCACCCTGTTCATGGTGGTACAGGCCGCGCTCGCCGCCCTGCTCAGCCGGCACGGCGCGGGCGACGACCTGGCGATCGGGACCACGGTCGCCGGCCGGGCCGACGAGGCGCTGCATCCTCTCGTCGGGTTCTTCGTCAACACGCTGGTGCTGCGCACCGACACCTCGGGCGACCCCGCCTTCACGGAGCTGGTGCGCCGGGTCCGCGACGCGGGCCTGGCCGCGTACAGCCACCAGGACCTGCCGTTCGACCGGCTGGTCGAGCACCTGAGCCCGCACCGGTCGACCGCGCACGCCCCGCTCGTGCAGGTGATGCTCCAGGTGCACGCGGCGGAGGCCGGCGGGGCGTCGGCCGCCCCGTCGGCGCTGGACGGCGAGCCGCTGGCCTTCCGGGGCGCCGGCGCCAAGTCGGACCTCACCTTCGCGCTCACCGAGACCGTCGGCCCCGACGGGTCGCGGACCGGGCTGCGGGGCGTCCTGGAGTACGCCACCGCGCTGTACGACGCGGACACGGCCCGCCTGCTGGCGCGGCGCCTCGCCGAGACCCTCGACGCGTTCGCCGCCGACCCCGAAGCACCGCTCTCCGCGCTGCGGTTGGGTCCGGCCGCGTCCGGCGACGGCGGCCGGGAGGTCGTCCTCGACGCGCAGGGGCGCCGCACCCCCGTCCGCGTGCCGGGCGAGGTGCACGAGCCGGCCGCCGGCGGCGGGCTGCGGGCCACGGGGCGGCGCGCCTACCGGGACGCGGACGGCGTTCTGCGGCCCGTCGCCACGCAGACCGTCAACGGCTACCCGGTCGAGCCCGGCCATGTCGAGGGCGTCCTCACCCGGCACCCGGCGGTGACCGGCGCGCGCGCCCTCGTCCGTGAAGGACGGCTGCTCGCCCTCGTCACCTGCGCCCCGGGCACGCCGCCCGCCGAGAGCGCGCTGCGCGCCTGGGCGGCCGAGCGGCTCCCCGAGTACCTGGCGCCGGCCCGGGTGGTGCGGACGGCCTGGCTGCCGGGGCCCGGCGAGGACCCGGCCGTCCTTCCGGAGGAGGACGCGCCCGCGCCGGGGCCAGGTACCGACGGCCGGCTGCTGGGTCTCTTCCGCGATGTGCTGGGCGGCCGGGACATCGGGGCGGACGACAACTTCTTCAAGTCCGGGGGCCATTCACTGCTGGCGGTGCGGCTGCTGAACCGCATCCGCAGCGAGTTCGGGCAGGACCTCACCCTGCGCGACGTGTTCCGCAACCCGACGGCGGCCACCCTCTCGCAGCGTCTGGCCGGGGCCGTCGCCGACGGGATCGAGCCGGAGAGCGCCGGTCCCGCCCCGAAGCTGCGCCGCCGCACCCGGGCGGGCGCCCGCCGGGGCTGACGGGGGGCTGACGGGGGGCGGGGGCACGGAGCGGCAGCTCCGCGCCCCCGCTTTCTGCCGCCCGGAGCTGCCGGGCCGACTGCCGTGGGGCGAGGCCCTGGGCCCCTAGCGTGAAGACACGGAGGCGAGAGGAACCGTTCGCCCCGGTCTCTCGCCTCGACAGAAGGAAAGCCCAGGATGCCCCCCATCGGAACGGAAGACCTGCTGGACGGCGGTCCCTCTCCCTCGCCCGCCCCTCCGGTGCTCGATCTCATCGCCCACCAGGCGCGTACCCGGCCCGACGCGGTTGCCCTGGTCCACGACGGCACCCGCCTGACGTACGGCGGGCTCGCCGGCGCCGTACGGGAGCGGGCCCGCGCGCTGGCCGCCGAAGGGGCCGCTCCGGGGCGCCTGGTGGCCCTGCACCGGCCGCGCGGGATCGACGCGGTCGTCGGTCTCCTCGCCGTCCTCGCCACGGGTGCCGCCTACCTTCCTCTCGACATCCAGGCCCCCGACGCCCGGAACGAGGCCATCCTCAAGGCGGGCTGCGGCGACCTGGCGCCCACGCCCGCCGAGGTGGCCCGCAGCGGCGAACTCGTCCTGCCCGGCCCCGGCGCACCGGCCGGCGCCGCCTACGTCATCTACACGTCCGGGTCGACCGGCACCCCCAACGGCGTGGTCGTCGCCCACGACTCGCTCGCGCACTTCATCGCGGGCGCCACCCCCGCGTACGGCATCGGCCCCGACTCCCGTGTCCTGCAGTTCTCGCCGCTGCACTTCGACGCCAGCGTGCAGGAGGTGTTCGCCACCCTCGGCGCCGGCGGCACCCTGGTCCTGCGTACGGACGACATGCTGGACGTACGCGATCTGCTGGCCGGCTGCGCGCGCCACGGGATCACCCTGCTCGACCTGCCGGCCGCCTACTGGCACGAGCTGGTGCACGTCCTGACCACCGGCTCGGTCCGGCTGCCCGGCTGCCTGGACACGGTGATCATCTACGGGGAGGCGGCGCTGCCCGAGCGGGTCGCCCAGTGGCGGGAGCTGACCGGGGAGCGGGTGCGGCTGCTCAACGCGTACGGGCCGACCGAGACCACGGTGGTCGCCACGGTCGCCGACCTCACCCGCCACGCCGGGGGCCCCGTCCCCATCGGCCGGCCGCTGCCCGGTGTCCGCGCCGCCGTGGTCTCCGGTGAGCTGTGGCTGCTCGGCGGCGGCCTGTCCCGGGGCTACCTGAACAACCCGGAGCTGAACGCCCGCCGCTTCACGGAGCTGGACGGCGAGCGCGCCTACCGCACCGGGGACCTGGTGGAGATCGGCGGGGACCGGCAGATCCTCTACCACGGCCGGCTCGACGACGAGGTGAAGATCGGCGGGCAGCGCATCGACCCGGCCGCCGTCGACTCCGTCCTGTCGGGTCACCCCAAGGTCCGTGAGGCCGCCGTCGTCGCCCAGCCGGACCCCGACGGCGTCAAACGGCTCGTCGCTTTCGTCGTCACCGAGGGCGGTGTCGGCGCCGAGGAGCTGCGCGCCCTGGTTCGCGAGCGCATGCCGGCCGCCGCCGTGCCGGCCGCCGTCGGCATCGTCGCCGCGCTGCCCCGTACCAGCTCCGGGAAGATCAACCGCAAGGCGCTGCGGACCACCGACCCGCGCCTGCCGGTCGTCCACGAGGAGCCGCTGCCCGCCGATGACCGGGTGCCGCTCTCCCACGCGCAGCGAAGGCTGTGGCTGCTCGACCAGCTCGACGGCCCGTCCTGCGCGTACAACATGCCGATCGTGCTGGAGCTGGACGGTGTGCCGGACCGGGCGGCGCTGGCCGCCGCCGTCACCGACCTCGTGGAGCGCCACGAGGTGTTGCGTACGGTCTTCCTCGCCCCGGAGGAGGAGCCCTACCAGCACGTCCTGGCCCCGACCGTGGTGCGCGCCCGGACCGTCGCGTGCCCGGCCGCCGAACTGCGGGACCGGGTGGCGGAGTTCACGGCCGAGACCTTCGACCTGTCGCGGGAACTGCCGTTGCGGGTCGCGCTGTTCGTGCCCGAGGGCGAGGCGGGTGACGGTCCGGCGGCCGTGCTGGCGGTGCTGCTCCACCATGTGGCGGGCGACGGCTGGTCCCTGGCCCCGCTCATGAACGACCTGGCCGCCGCCTACGCCGACCGCGCCGACGGCCGTACGCCCCAGCGGGAGCCGCTTCCCGTCCAGTACGCCGACTACACCCTCTGGCAGAACGAGGTCCTCGGCACCGCCGACGACCCGGAAGCGGCGGTCTCGCGCGGCCTCGCCCACTGGCGCGACGCGCTCGCCGGTCTGCCCCCGGTCACCGACCTGCCGCTGGACCGCCCCCGTCCCGCCGTGCCGGACCATCGCGGCGGCCTGGTCACCACGCGCCTCGAACCGGCGGCGCACACCCGGCTGGTCCGGCTCGCCGACGCCCGCGGCGCGAGCATGCTGATGGTCCTTCAGGCGGCCCTCGCGCTGGCTCTGCGCGCGGCCGGCTGCGGGGACCGGGTGGCCCTCGGCACCCCGGTGGCGGGCCGGGACGACGAAGCGCTCGGCGCCCTGGTCGGGTTCTTCGTCAACACCCTGGTCCTGCCGACCGACACCTCCGGCGACCCGGCGTTCACCGAGCTGCTGGAGCGGGTACGCGACACCGACCTCGCCGCCTACACCCACCAGGGCCTCCCCTTCGATCTCTTGGTGGAGCACCTGAACCCGCCGCGCACGCCCGGGGTGCACCCGCTCTTCCAGACGATGCTCACGCTGCGCACCGCCGCCCCCGCCGACGCCCCCTTCGCCTTCGGCGGCCTGACCGGCCGGTTCACGGCGGACGCCCCCGCGACGACCAAGTTCGACCTCACGGCCGCGTGCGTGGAGCACCGGGAGGCCGACGGAACCCCCGCCGGTCTGGAACTCGGCCTGGAGTACGCGCGCGACGTCCTCGACGAGGAGACCGCCCGCCTTCTCCTGGGCGCCCTGGAACGGGCCCTGCTGACGGCCGCCGACCGGCCCGCCGCGCCCGTCACCGACACGGCGCTGCTCGGGGCCGACGAGCGCGGGTCCCTGGACGAGCGGCGTACGCGCACCGCGGCTCTCGCCGCCCGGCAGGCCGCCGACGCCGGGGCGGCCGCGCCCGCCGGGGGCGGGGCGGACTCGGAGCACGTCGACACCCTGCGGGAGATGTTCGCGGAGATCCTGGGCATCGACCGGGTCGGCCCGCACGAGGGGTTCTTCACGATCGGCGGGCACTCCATGAGCGGGGTGCGCCTCGCCAACCGCATCCGGGCCCGTCTGGGCGCCGACGTCCATGTGCGCGATCTGCTGCTGGCCCCGACCCCGGCCGCCCTGGCCCGCCGCATCGCGGACGCACGGGCCGCCGAGGGCGCGGACCCCGGTGCGCCGCCCGCGCTCACCGCCCGCGCCGACCGGCCCGACCGGCTTCCGCTCTCCTTCGCGCAGCGCCGGCTCTGGTTCATCGACGCGCTCGAAGGGCCCAGCGCCTCCTACAACATCCCTCTGGTGCTGCGCCCGGCCGCGCCCCTGGACGCCGATGTCCTCGCCCGCGCGCTCGCCGACCTGGCGTCGCGCCACGAGGTGCTGCGTACCCGCTACCGGTCGGTCGACGGGGAGCCGCACCAGGAGGTCCTGGCCGCCGCGCGGCCCGTGCTCGATGTCCGGACCGTGCCGGCCGAGGGGTTCCGGGCCGCCGTGGCGTCGGCCGCCGGTCATGTCTTCGACCTGGCCGAGGAGATCCCGCTGCGGGCGGCCCTGCTCACCCCGGACGACGGCGGCGGCCAGATGCTCGTCCTGCTCGTCCACCACATCGCCGCCGACGGCTGGTCCACCGGTCCGCTCCTGGCCGACCTCACCACCGCCTACGCCGCCCGCGCCGAGGGCCGCGCACCGGGGTGGCGGCCTCTTCCCGTCCAGTACGCCGACTACACGCTGTGGCAGCGGGAGCTGCTGGACGGACCGGCGGCGCGGGACCACCTGGCCTTCTGGGAGCGGGCTCTCGCCGGCGCCCCGCCCGTCCTCGAACTGCCCGCCGCCCGGCCGCGCCCCGCCGAGGCCACCCACCGCGGCGGCCACGCGCCGCTCACCGTCGACGCCGCCACCCACCGGGCGCTTGAGGAACTGGCGCGGCGCAGCGGTGCCACGCTGCTCATGGTGGTGCAGGCAGCCCTGGCCGCCGTCCTCACCCGGCACGGCGCCGGCACCGATCTGCCGCTGGCGACCATGACGGCGGGCCGCGACGACGAGGCCCTGAGCGATCTGGTCGGCTTCTTCGTCAACACCCTGGTCCTGCGCACCGACACCTCCGGCGACCCGGCGTTCACCGAGCTGCTGGAGCGGGTACGCGACACCGACCTCGCCGCCTACGCCCACCAGGGCCTGCCCTTCGACCGGATCGTCGAACACCTCAATCCGGTCCGCTCCACCGCCCACCACCCGCTGGCCCAGTTCGTCGTACAGCTCCACCACGACTACACCGCGCCCGCCGCCGAAGGGCCGGTGCTGCGCGCCGAGGCGGCCCCCCTGGAGTCCCTGTCCACCAAGTTCGACCTCACGCTCGCCCTGACGGAGCGGCTGGACGAGGCGGGGCGGCCGGCCGGTCTGGCGGGCGGACTCGAATACGCCACCGACCTGTTCGACACCGGGACGGCCGCCCTGCTCGCCGCGCACATCGAACGGTTGCTGCGCGCCGCCGCGGCCGACCCGGGGGTACGGATCGGTGCGGTGGACCTGCTCACCGACGGTGAACGGTTCCGGCTGGTCGCGGAGTACAACGACACGGCGACCGTGACGCGCGACCGGGCCACCGTCCACGAGGCCATCGCCCGCCGGGCCGCCCTCACCCCGGAGCTGGCCGCCCTGATCACCGACGGGGAGACCGTCGGCTACGGCGAACTCGACGCCCGTGCCGGCGCGCTGGCCGCCCGGCTGCGCGCGGCGGGGGTGCGCCGGGGCGACACCGTGGGGGTGCTGCTGGAGCGCGGGGCGGGGCTGGTGGTGACGGCGCTCGCCGTCCTCAAGTGCGGCGCCGCCTACCTTCCGCTGGACCCGGCGCTGCCCGCGGCCCGCGTCCGGCTGATGACCGAGGACGCGGGGGCACGGCTCGTCGCCACGGTCACCGGGCACGCTCAGGCGGCGGCACGTCCCGGGGGCCCGCCGGTCCTCCTGGTCGACGCGCCCGGCCCGCGGGGTGCGACGGCGGGGGACTCGGACGTGGCGGCCGGCGGGGACGACCTGATGTACGTGATGTTCACGTCCGGGTCGACCGGGCGCCCCAAGGGTGTCGGCGTCACCCATCGCAACGTGACGGAACTCGCCGCCGACCGCGACACGGCGGCGGGCGGTCCCCGGCGGATGCTGGTCCACTCCGCGACCGGGTTCGACGCGTCCGTCTTCGAGATGTGGGTACCGCTCCTGAACGGCGGGAGCCTGGTGATCATGCCGGGCGACGGCACCGACCTCGCCGAGACCGGCCGTACGGTCCGGGAGCACGGCGTCACCGCCGCCTACTTCACCGTGGGCCTGTTCCATGTGATGGCCGACGAGGCGCTGGACACGCTCCGGCTGCTGCGCGAGGTGTGGACGGGCGGCGACGTCGCCTCACCCGCCGCCGTCCAGCGGGTCCTGACGCACTGCCCGGACACCGTCCTGGTCCACTCCTACGGCCCCACCGAGACGACGTTCGCCTCGCACAACCAGTGGCTCACCGGCGGCCGGAGCGCCCTGGACGGAGCGGGGCTGCATCTGGGCCGGCCGATGGACAACACCCGCAGCCACGTCCTGGACGAGGCGTTGCGGCCCGTCGCCCCGGGGGTGCCCGGCGAGCTGTACATCGCCGGGGCGCACGTGGCGCGCGGCTACATCGGGCGCCCGGACCTGACCGCCGAACGGTTCGTGCCCGACCCGTTCGAGGCGGACGGCAGCCGCATGTACCGCACGGGCGACCGTGTGGTGTGGACGCCCGGGGGCCAACTGCGGTTCCTGGGACGGGCGGACGGGCAGATCAAGCTGCGCGGTGTGCGGATCGAGCCCGGTGAGGTGGAGCACGCGCTCGCCGCCCACCCCGCCGTCGGCCAGGCCCTCGCGGTGGTCCGGGAGGACCGGCCGGGCGAGCGGAGCCTCGTCGGTTACGTGGTGCCGCGCGCCGGGAGCGCGGTCACCGAGGCGGAACTACTCACCCTGGCCCGTGCGGCGCTTCCCGGGCATCTGGTGCCGTCGGCGGTCGTCGTCCTGGACGCCCTGCCGCTGACCGTCAACGGCAAGCCGGACCGCCGGGCGCTGCCCGCGCCGGACCGGCCTGCCGTGTCCCACCGGGCGCCGCGCAATGCCCGGGAGGAGGTGCTGTGCGGGCTGTTCGCGGAGATCCTGGGCGTGCCGGCGGTCGGTCTCGACGACAACTTCTTCGCGCTGGGCGGTCACTCGCTGCTCGGTGTGCGCCTGGTCAGCCGGGTGCGGTCGGTGCTGGGCGTGGACCGGTCCGTCCGCGACCTGTTCCGCTCGCCCACCCCGGCCGGGCTGCTCGGCTCGCACGACCACGACGGCACGGCCGGTGCCATGGGCGTCCTGCTCCCGCTGAGCGCCCGTGGTGCGCGGCGCCCGCTGTTCTGCGTGCACCCCGGCACCGGGGTCGGCTGGTCCTACGCCGGTCTCGCCCGCCACCTCGGCGACGACCAGCCGCTGTACGCCCTCCAGGCGCGCGCGCTCAGTGAGCCCGGCCACCGTCCGCGCACCGTCGAGGAGATGGCCGACGACTACCTGGAGCACATCCGGCAGGTCCAGCCCTGGGGCCCCTACCGGCTGCTCGGCTGGTCCTTCGGCGGGATCGTCGCCCACACCATGGCCGTACGGCTGCGCGCGGCCGGTCAGCGGGTCGAGCTGCTGGCGCTGATGGACGTGCACCAGACCGGACCGGGCAGCGTGTCGGTCCTGCCGCCCGAGGAGCGGCCGGTCTCCGGGACGCTCCCCGAGGAGGACCTGCCGGCCGCGGTGGAGCGCGTACGCCGGGAGGACCCCGTGCTCGGCGGCTTCAGCACCGAGGAGATCCGGGCCGTGCTGCGCGCCTCCGAGACCCACGCGGCCCTCATGGCCCGGCACACCCCCGGCGTCGCCGAGACGGACGCGGTCTTCTTCACGGCCCGCAGGCCCGGCGAACCGGAAGGCGCGCTTGCCGCCACCTGGAATCCGTTCCTGGACGGAATGGTCGAGAACCACATCGTGGAATCGAGCCATCTGCGGATGGCCGAGGAAGAACCTCTCGCACACATCGGAAGAATCATCGCGGAGAAACTCTCCGCACTGCAGGACAAGAGCCTGCGGGAAAACGAAACGAGGAGTTATTCATGAGCGACACCGTGAACCCCTTCGACAATTCCGAGGGCTCCTTCCACGTCGTGGTGAACGACGAGGGCCAGCACGCCCTGTGGCCGGACTTCGCCGACATCCCGGCCGGCTGGACCAGCGTGTGGGGCGCGGGTGACCGCTCCGCAGCGCTGGAGTACATCACCGCCAACTGGACCGACATCCGCCCCCGGAGCCTGGTCGCCCAGTACGCCTGACGCCCTCCCCCACCCTGTGCCGCGCCCCGCAGCTCCTGCGGGGCGCGGCCTTTCCGTATGCCTCGGAGCGGAATCCGAAAAGGCCGGACGAACAAGGCCGGCAAAGATTTCCGGACCCCGGTCCCGGGTGAATTACCGACCGGAAACTGCCGCCCGTTACTGCCGCTCGACTTCCGCCCGGAAACCGTCCGGAAAAATATGATCGAAGGCATGAAGATACTCCTGAGCGGAACTGCTTCGGACTCCCACACCTGGAACCTCGTGTATCTCGGGCTGTTCCTTGAGCAGCGGGGACACGACGTCGTCGCGCTGGGCCCCTGTGTGAGTCCCGGTCTGCTCACGGCCGCCTGTCGCCGGCATGCCCCCGACGTGGTCGTGCTCAGCAGCGTCAACGGCCACGGTTACCGGGACGCGCTCGCCGCGGTGCGCCGGCTGCGCGCCGAGCCGGATCTGGCCGCCCTGCCGGTGGCCGTCGGCGGCAAGCTCGGCGTCGCGGGCCGCTCCGGGGAGGCCGGCGCGGACCGGCTGCGCGAGGCGGGCTGCGACGCGGTGCTCGGTGACGGCGCCGGAGATCTGGAGACCCTGTGCGCCTTCCTGTCGGCCCGCGCCCGGGTGATGGCATGAGCGGCGCCCCGCGCCCGTTCGGCGCGTTCGTCGCGGACTCGGCCGCCGCCGGCCGGCTGGTCGTCCAGCCCCGCATGGGCTTCGGCGACCCGCGCGCCATGCGCACCGGCCTGGAGCGGACCAGGGCCGCCACCGCCACGACTGTCGGCACGCTCACCATCGACAGCTACACCCGCGTCGGCGATCTCGCCGCGGCGCGCGGCGCGCTCGACGAGGGCACCCGGCTCAACGGCTACCCCATCGCCACCCACCCCCTCGCCGTCACCCGCGCCCTGCTCGACGGTCTGCACGACGCCCGCTTCCCCGTCCAGGTCCGCCACGGCTCCGCCCGTCCGCAACCCATCGTCCGGGCCCTGGTCGCGGCCGGTCTCGACGCGACCGAGGGCGGGCCCGTCTCCTACTGCCTGCCCTACGGCCGCACCCCGCTGCGGGAGTCCGTCGCGGCCTGGGCCGAGGGCTGCGAGCTGCTCGCCGCGAGCGCGCGCCCCGGCTCCGTCCCGCACCTGGAGAGCTTCGGCGGCTGCCTGCTCGGCCAGCTCTGCCCGCCCGCCCTGCTCGTCGCGATGAGCGTGCTGGAGTGCCTGTTCTTCGCCCAGCACGGCCTGCGCAGCGTCTCGTTGAGCTACGCGCAGCAGACCGATCCGGGCCAGGACGAGGAGGCCGTAGGGGCGCTGCGCCGGCTGGCCGGTGAGCTGCTGCCGGCGGGCGTGGACCACCACGTCGTCCTCTACACGTACATGGGCGTCTACCCGCGTACCGAGCACGGCGCGACCCGCCTGCTCGAAGCGTCCGCCCGGCTCGCCGTGCGGTCCGGGGCGCAGCGGCTCCTCGTCAAGACGACCGCCGAGTCCCGCCGTATCCCCACCGTCGACGAGAACGTCCGCGCGCTGGAGACCGCCGCGGCGGCCGCCGCGCTCGCCGGACCGCCGTCCGCCCCGGCGGTCCGCGCGTCCGGGGGCGAGGTATACGCGCAGGCCCGCGCCCTGGTGGAGGCCGTCCTCGGTCTGCACTCCGACCTGGCCCGCGCGCTGCCGGCCGCCTTCGCCCGCGGGCTGCTCGACGTGCCGTTCTGCCTGCACCCCGACAACGCCGGCCGTTCCCGCAGCGTCATCGGCGCGGACGGGCGGCTGCGCTGGTCGGACACCGGGGCGATGCCGATCCGCCCCGACGCCCCGGCCGACTCCGCGCGGCTCACTGCGGACGGCCTGCTCACCGCCCTCCACCACATGGCCGTCCGCTACGACCGCGAGCCGTCCGGCCCCGTGGCCGCCCGGCCGCCCGACCGCCTGACCGCCTGACGACCCGCCCGACCGCCTGACCACCTCCCCGGCCCCTCCCCACCCCCGGCCACCGTCACGAACAGGAGCCCGTCATGGACCACACCCCGCAGCCCGGCCCCGCCCTGCCGCCCCCGCTCGGCGAACACCTGCGCTCCCCGCAGCTGCGCGCCGCCATGCTCGTCCAGCAGGAGGCCCTCCAGGCGGCCCGCGACCACCTGCGTCAGGAGGGCTTCACCGAACTGCTGCCGCCGCTCGTCGGACCCGTCACCGACCCGGGCGGCCGGGGTGCCAAGGCCCTGGACGTCGACTACTACGGCCGCCCGTACAAGCTGATGACCAGCGCCATCCTCTACAAGCAGGCGTCCCTGCGCGGCTTCCCGAAGCTGTTCTACATCGCGCCCAACGTGCGGGTGGAGCCGGAGGAGACCGCCACCACCGGGCGCCACCTGGTCGAGTTCCACCAGATCGACGTCGAGATGGCCGGCGCCGGCCGCGAGGAGGTGCAGGAGATCGCCGCCGGGCTGCTCACCCACGTCGCCGAGCACGTGTGGAGCACCGTCCCGGACATCCTCACCGGACTCGGGCGCCTGGAGACCGACTTCGCGGACATCCGCAGCGGCAAGTACGACGTGTGCACCCACCAGGAGGCCGTCTCCCGCCTGCTCGCCGCCGGTCATCCGCAGAGCCCGGACAGCGAGATCGACTGGACCGGTGAACGGCTGCTCTCCCTGGAGAGCGACCGCCCGTTCTTCGTCAACGACTACCCCAAGGGCTCGCGCGGCTTCTACGACCGCGAGGACCCCGACCGCCCCGGTGTGCTGCGCAACTTCGACCTCATCGCCCCGCACGGCTACGGCGAGCTGGTCTCCGGCAGCGAGCGCGAGTCGGACTACGCGACGATCGTCACCCGGATGCGGGAGAGCGGCGAGAACCCCGCCAAGTACGCCTGGTATCTGAAGGAGGCGCGCGAGGGCATCCCGGCCAGCGCGGGATTCGGCATGGGGCTTCAGCGCCTGGTCCGCTTCCTGACCGGGCTCGACTCCCTGTGGCAGGTCAGCGCCTACCCGAAGCTCCCCGGGGTGGTGGCCCCGTGAGCGCCCTCAGCGCACCCGGCTTCCCGGAACGGCAGATCCGCGCCCGCGCCCGGCGCGGCACCGCCGAGGTCTTCCCCGCCGCCGGCTCGTACGGCGCCGAACTCTTCGGGCCCGGCGCCGGTGCCGGCGCCGGTGCCGCCGACGCCCTGGACCGGGCCCGTATCGCCCCGCCCGTCTTCATGCCCGAGCGGCTCGAAAAGCTCATCGACCTGGCCCGCGAGCCCGAGTTCGGCGATGTCGACCTGACCACCCGGACCGGCGGCTTCGGCGCCTCGCTGCCGCTGTACCTGTCGGCGTTCGGGTCCACCCGGGCCGGCAGCGGCGACCTCGCCGTCCACGCGTCCCGGCAGGCCGGCCGGCTCGGCATCCCCATGGTCATCGGGGAGAACATGGTGCCCGTGCACGGCTACCGGCGCGGCGGGGACGCCACCCGCTCCGCCCTGCTCGACCGTATCGACGCCTACCTCGAAGCCGCGCCCGAGGGTGTCGGCGGGATCGTCGTCCAGCAGTCGACCGAGGACGCCGACTCCGAGGTCTGGAACCTCCTCTACAGCGACCCGGCCACCCGCCCGCTGCTCGAATCCGGGCGCCTGGCCTTCGAGTTGAAGACCGGCCAGGGCGCCAAACCGGGTCTCGGCGGCATGACCGTCGTCGCGGGCGCGGAGGCGGAGCAGCTGGCCGGCCGGTACACGGTCACCGAGGTGTTCGGTCCGGACGACGACCGCCGGCTGCGCTGCGCCACGCCCGGCACCTTCACCGACGAGATCCTGCGCCAGCAGCTGCGCTTCATGCGGAACAACTTCCCCAAGGCCCGGACCTGGGTGAAGTTCCATCCGGGGCGTGACATCGGGGACGCCGCCCGCACCGCCTGGGCCGCCGGAGCCGACGCCGTCACCGTGGACGGTGCGGAGGGCGGCACCGGCTGGGCGCCCCGCGTCTTCCTCGACCAGGTCGGCCTGCCGCTCGCCGAGTGCCTGCGCCGGATCGGCCGCCCCGATGGCTGCCTGCTCGCGAGCGGGGGCATGTGGGAGGGCGGCCGTGCCGTGCGCGCACTCGCCCTCGGCGCCCGCGCCGTCGGCCTGGGGCGTGCCGCTCTGGTCGCCGTGGACGAGGACCCGGAACACGGCCTGGAGCGCCTCGTCGAGAGCGTCGCCCTCGAACTGCGCCTGCTGATTGGCGCACTGGGCAAGTACACCGTCACCGCGCTGGGCCCCGAGGACCTCTGGTGGCCCGACAGCCCCGACGCCGGGCGCTCCCCGCTCGGCTCCGCCCAGCCCGCCGTCGGAGCCGCGCCGTGACCGGGCGGCCGTACCGCCGGCGTGGCCGGGGCGTCCAGGCCCGGTTCCTGGTACGGGAGTTGCCCGGCATCACCGTGACCGCGGCCGAGGACGGCGTGCGGGACGCGGAGGGCCGGGGCTCCCTGGCCGACGCGGCCCGCCGCGCCGCCGAACGCGCCCTGGCCGAGGCGGGCCGGGGCTACCTCGGCGGCCGTCTGGAACTGCGCGCCCACGGGGGCGGGGTCCGCGGCCGGGGCGCCCTGCACCGTGCCGCCGGCCGCGCCGCCGCCCTGGCCGTCACCGCGACGCTGCGCGGCGACGACACCCAGGTCAGCGTCCGCGCCACCCGCCACTTCCGCTGAACCGCCCACCTCGTCGAGCCCCCTTCCCAGGAAGCCGAACCCATGACAACCAACCCCTCCGCCCCGTCGTCCGAGGCGGCGACCGCCCCGGACTGGCGGCGCATCGGCAGCTTCGTGACCGGCCAGGCCGCCGTCCAGTGCGGAAGCTTCGCCCTGCTCATCGCCATGAACTGGACCGCGGTCCAGCTCGGCGGCCGGGGCGCCGTGACCCTCGTCATCCTCGCCTCCACGCTGCCGCGCGCCCTCATGCTGCTGTTCGGCGGCGCTCTCGCCGACAGCCTCGGCCCGCGCGCCGTGCTGCTGCGGGCCACCGCCACCCGGCTCGTCGTCCTCGCCGTCGGCGTCCTGGTCACCGCGAGCGCCGACAGCCTCTGGCCCCTGGTCGCCGTCGCCGTGGTGGAGGGCTCGCTGCTCGGCCTCACGGGTCCGGCCTCCGGCATCCTGCTGACGCGGCTGGCCCCCGAGGAACACCTGGGCCGCGCCAACTCCCTGTTCTCCATGGTGATGCGGCTGGCCCCGATCGCCGGATCGCCGCTCGGGGCGTGGCTGGTGGTGGCGGGCGGCCTGTCCGACGTCATGATCGTCTCCGCCGCGGGCTGCGCCGTCTGGCTGGTCTGCGCCTTCCACGTCACCCACGGCATGGGCCGCCCCGAACGCCGCTCCGGGGCGAGTACCTCGCTGTTCCGCCGCTCCGGTGACGGTCTGCTGCTGCTGGGCGCCCACCCCAAGCTCCGGTGGATGTTCATCGCCTGCTTCTGCATGGACTTCGCCTTCCTGTGGCCGGCCGAGGTCGCCCTGCCGCTGCGCGCCTCCGGCGAGGGCTGGGGCATCGGTTCGGTCGCCGCGGCCCTCACCGCGTTCAGCGCCGGTGCCCTCGCGTCGGCGGCGCTGGGCGCGGCCCTCGCCCACCGCATCCCGGTCTCGGTCAAGCTCCTGGTCACCGGCACCGGACTCGCCGTCGGCATGGGCTCCATGGCACTGGTCCCGTCCCCGGGCACCCTGGCCGTCACGGCGTGCGTCGTCGGCCTCTTCTCGGGACTGAACGGCCCCGCCCTGGTCACCGCCTACCAACAGGCCGTCCCCGAGGGCCGGCTGGGCGCCGCGATGTCGACCTTCTCCCTGTCCAGCATCGGAGCCGCGCCCCTGTCGCTCGCCGTCTTCAGTTCGGTCTCAGCCGCGCTGGGTGTGACCGGCACCTGGCTGCTGTGCGCGGCGATCGCCCTGTTCTCGCCCGTGGCCGCCACCCTCGCCCTGCGCTCCCCCGTCACGCGGGAGACCCCCGGCACAGCGAAGGTCTCCGCCGTCCCCGAGCCCACCGCCACAGCCGTGTGAGGCAGACATGTCCCTGCTGGAACCCAGTCCACCACCCGTCGTCGACCGCCTCGTCCGCCCGGCCGCGCTGCCCCCGCTCCCCGCGGCGCTGCCCCCGCCGGCCGGCCCCGGACCGGGCGGTGCGCAGCTCTGGCTGGTCGCCACCGCCGCGCACGAGGAGAGCGCCGCGCGCTACGCCCCGCTCGTCCTCGGCCCGTCCGAGCTGGCCCGGGCGGAGGAATTCCGCCGCCCCACGGACCGCGCCACCTATCTGTGCGCCCATGTCGGGCTGCGCCGGGTGCTCGGCAGCCATCTGGGCATCGCGCCCCGGACCGTATCGGTGGCCCGAGCGCCGTGCCCGTGCTGCGGGGAGCCGCACGGCCGGCCCGTACTGCCCGAGGGGCGCCTGCACTTCTCGCTCTCGCACTGCGAGGGCCTGAGCCTGATCGCCGTCGCCGCCGCCCCGGTCGGGGTGGACGTCGAACCGGTGCCGGGCCCGGAGACCCTTGTCGAGGCGGCCGATGTCCTCCACCCGGCGGAGGCGGCGGAGCTCACCGCCCTCGCCCCCGCTCTGCGCCCGGCGGCGTTCGCCCGGGTGTGGACCAGGAAGGAGGCGTATCTGAAGGGGCTCGGGATCGGCCTGGGGGCGGATCCGTCGACGGAGTACGTCGGCGCCGGCGGGACACCGGCCGCGCTGTCCGGGTGGCTGGTGACCGATGTCGCCGTCCCGCACGGCCACCGGGCCGCGGTGGCGGTCCGCCACCGGTCCATCGGCGCGGGCCCCGACTGACCGGCCGAGGAGGCCGAGCGCCTGGTGCCCCGGCGGTGTCGCCGCCGGGGCACCAGGCAGGTCCGGGGCCGGAGAGGGGTTACGGCCTCACCCGCGACAGCGAGTGGATCAGCGAGCGGCGTCATGCGGCTTCGCATCCAAGGCGGAGGAGGGAGGCGACGCGGAGCGTCGTCGACCGACGACAACGCCGGAGGCGGAGTCGCAGGGCGTCGGGAGCCCGCTCGCTGTCGCGGGTGAGGCCGTTACGCCCGGCTGGGCGGTCGCCAGCCGTGGGCGAGGATGTCGAAGACCCCGTCGACGGCGGCCCGGCGGTCCTTCTGTCCCTGGGCGAGGACGGGGATCTCCAGGACGAAGCGGGCGAGCGTGACGCAGGCCAGGTCGTCGTGCGGCACGCCGAGGTCGTCGGCGATGGCCGTGCTCAGCGTGTCGGTGTGGCGGGCCCACATGCGTTCGGCGTAGGCGCGCAGCGCGGGTGTGGAGTGGACCAGCCGGTCGAACTCCTGCCGCTGCGGGTGGGCCGCGAGGGGCAGCCAGCTGTCGATCAGGTGCTGGTGCAGGGCGTCGAGGATGCCCAGGCCGGCGGCCCGGTCCCGGACGGCGGCGATCAGCCGCGCGTCCACGCCCTCCTCCTGGTCGAAGACGAGCGCCTCCTTGCCGGGGAAGTGCTTGAAGATCGTGGCGGTCGAGACGTCGGCCGCGTCGGCGATGTCGCGCATGCTCACGTGGTCGTAGCCGCGCTCCAGGAAGAGTTCCAGGGCGGCATCGGCGATCGACTGCCGGGTCTGCGCCTTCTTGCGCTCGCGGCGTCCGACGGGGGTCTCGGTCATGTCCACGAGTCTACCCGATAGTGGAATCCGCATCTAAGTTGTTGGATTCTACTTTTGTTCGTGTTCTACTTTTTAGGCAGGCGGGGTCCACCCCGCTCTTCGCACACCCACCTGCCACGAAGGGAACACCCATGTCCTCCCCCACCCCCTCCCGCGCCCGGATCAGCGTCATCGGGGCCGGCCCCGGCGGGCTGACCTGCGCGCGCATCCTCCAGCGGCACGGCATCGCCGTGACCGTCCACGACCGCGACGACGGCCCGCGCGCCCGCGACCAGGGCGGCACCCTGGACCTGCACGCGGACAACGGCCAGATCGCCCTGCGCGAGGCAGGCCTGCTCGACGCCTTCTTCCGGCTGGCCCGCCCGGAGGGCCAGGAGATGCGCCAGTACACCGCGGACGCCACGCTCACCAGCCATCACGTGCCGGAAGCCGACGAGCTGTTCAAGCCCGAGATCGACCGGGGCGTCCTGCGCGACCTGCTGCTCGACTCCCTGGAGCCGGGCACCGTCCGCTGGGGCCACGCCCTCGAACGCGTCGGCGGACCGGACGACGGCCCTCGACAGCTGCACTTCACGGACGGGACCACCGTCGAAACGGACCTGGTCATCGGTGCCGACGGCGCGTACTCCCGGGTGCGGCCCGCCGTGTCGCCCGCCGTTCCCGCGTACACCGGGGTGAGCTTCCTGGAAGCGTGGTTCTCCGGTGTCGACGACCGCCACCGCGAACTCGCCGAACTGGTCGGCCGGGGCAGCGCCCACGCCGCCGACGGCGAACGAGCCGTGTTCGCCCAGCGCAACGGCGGCGACCACATCCGCACGTATCTCATCCAGCGCGTCCCCGCGGACTGGATCACCGCCCACGGCCTCGACGCCGCCGACACCGGCTCCCTCCGCGCCCTCCTCCTGGAGCGCTACGCCCACTGGGCGCCCGGCCTGCGCCGGATGATCACGGACAACGACGGACCCTACGTACACCGCCCGATCCTCGCCCTGCCCGTCCCGCACACCTGGGCGCACAACCCGACGGTGACCCTGCTCGGGGACGCCGCCCACCTCATGCCGCCGCTCGGCGTCGGGGTCAACCTGGCCATGCTCGACGCCTGCGACCTCGCCCTGTCCCTCGCGAACGCCGCCCGCGTCGACGACGCGGTGCGCGCGTACGAGAAGACCATGCTGCCCCGCTCGGCGGAGACGGCCCGGATGCTCGACGGCCGTGCCGAGGACCTGCTGTCCGCCGAGGAGCACGGCTCCGGCGGGCCGGACGGACCCGGGCACTGAGGCACCGTGCCCCGGCACAGCGGAAGGCCGGCGCCTCGCCCCCGAGGCACCGGCCGTTCCCTACCGCTTCGGGCCACCGGGACGGTCGCCGTCAGACCTTCTGCTTCTTCAGTGACGTCAGGTGGGCGAAGACGACGACGTTGGCCGAGTAGCCGTCCTTCTTGTTGAAGCGCCCGCCGCAGGTCATCAGCCGCAGTTCCGGACGGCCGGTGCTCCCGTACACCTTGTCGTCGGGGAACTTGTCCTTCGTGTACGTCTCCACCGCGTCGACCGTGAAGACGGCGGTCCGCCGGTCGGCCCGGGTGACCGTCACCGTGTCGCCGCGGTGCAGCGCGTTCAGGTTGAGGAAGATGGCCGGTCCGGTCTCCGTGTCGCGGTGACCGACGATCAGGGAGGTCCCCGCCTCACCCGGCGACGGCCCGTCGCGGTACCAGCCCACTTCCCTCGGCCTGCTCATCGGCGGGGCGCCGAGGTGCCCCTTCTTGTCGAGCCCGAGACCGGTGACCGGTGCCTCGATGAAGATGGCGGGCACCGCGACCTTCACCGGCCGCGACGGGGACAGCGGTGCGTGCGCCTCCTCGGCCGGCCGGCCCCCGCCGCCCGCGGCGTCATTGCCGTGGGCGGCGGCCGGATCGTCGGACGAGTCGGAACTCGCCCAGACGATGCCGGTCACCAGCGAGGAGGTCACGCACAACGTCATCGTCAGACGACACGCCCGGCTCGGGCCCCGTCGGCGTCTTCGGCGCGGGTTATGCCTCGTTGCGGGCACGGCGGCGTGCGGCTCGGCGGACCATGACCAGCCCGGCGGCTCCGACCGCGCCGGCCGCCAGCGCGGCGGTGGTGCCGACGTTCGAGTCGCTCTCGGAGCTCAGGCTCTCCATGTCCGGGACGCCGCCGCCACCGGCCGGCACGCCGCCGGACGGCCGCTCGTAGCTCGTCTCGGCACCCGCCGAGCCCCGGCCGCCGTTGTCGGCACGGTCGTTGTTGCCGGCCGGCTTGGAGCAGTCCACCTGGAAGGCCTTGTTCTTCGGGCCCGCCGGGACGACCCACACCAGCTGGTACGTGCCCTCGGGGAGCAGGTACTCCTGGCTGCGCGCCGAGCCGTTCACGAGGGGCAGCGTGCTCGCCAGGGTGTCCCCCGGGGGCACGGTCGGGGGCTGAGCCGTGATGGTCCACGGAACGGCCGGCATGTCACCGAAGTTGCTCGCCGAGAGGACGAACTTGCAGACCTCGGCGCCGTTGCCGCCGCGCGCCGCCCAGCCGACCGAGCGGATGTCGATGTCCCCGCTGTCACCGGGCGCGGCGTAGGCGGCGGACGCTCCGGCCAGGGTGGCCGCGGCGGCGGCGACCGCGGCCGCCGTGACGGCACCCGCGCGGACGCTGCGGGAACGGACGGTAGCGGAAATACGCATGCTGAACTCCTTCGAGCCGGGATGATTGTCGTACCTGATCAACCGATCGCCTAAGAGATGCCATGAGGCACGGGATAAAGGCCGCGTAACACTCTGAAAAATCTGATAAGTACCCTGAGTAGCCGATAGCGGACCCGCCCGAAGGACCTCACACGGGAAACGGGGCGCCCGTGGGGCACCCCGTTCCTTCCCGCGTACGCGTCCCGTCAGTCCCGGGGCACCCCGCCCGCCGCCGACGCCTCGCGCCGCCTGCGCTGCTCGGCCACGTCCGCCACCGGGGACGCGAGCAGCAGGCTGCGGGTGTAGTCGTGACGGGGCTGCGAGGTGACGGTCGCGGCGTCGCCCGTCTCGACGATCTCGCCCCGGTGGATCACCGACACGCGGTGGCTCATGAAGCGGACGACGGCCAGGTCGTGCGAGACGAAGAGATACGAGACGCCCGTCTCCTCCTGGATCTCCAGGAGGAGGTCCAGCACGGTGCGCTGGGTGGTCAGGTCGAGCGCGGACACCGGCTCGTCGCAGATGACGAGGCGGGGGCGCAGGGCCAGCGCGCGGGCGATGGCGACGCGCTGGCGCTGGCCGCCGGAGAACTCCCGGGGCAGGCGCCCCGCCGCGTCGGCCGGCAGGTGGACCCGCTCCAGCAGCCCGGCGACCCTCCCCCGGGCCTCCCGGGCCGCGGTGCCCTGGCCGATGAGCGGCTCGGCGAGCGTGTCGCCGATGGTGCGGGCGGGGTTCAGGGAGGTGTAGGGGTCCTGGAAGATGACCTGGAGGTCGCGGCTGAGCGCACGGCGGCGCCGGGCGTCGGCGTGCTCGATGCGTTCGCCGTCGAAGGTGACCGAGCCCGAACGCACCGGTACGAGCCCGAGGACGGCCCGGCCGATGGTGGACTTGCCCGAGCCGGACTCGCCGACCAGGCCGAGGGTCTCGCCGGCCCCGACGTGGAGGCCGACGCCCTTGAGTACCTCGGTCTCCGGGGCGCGCCACCCCTTGCCGGGGAAGGAGACCCGCAGGTCGCGCACGGTGAGCAGGGCGTCGGGAGCCGGGGCGTCCGGCGCGGGCGCGCCGTCGGGGGTGTTCATGCGGTGACGGTCCTTGCTTCTCGTGGCTGCCAGGGGGCGCGGGCCGGGGCGTCGTCGAGTACGGCGGCGAGCAGCGCGCGGGTGTAGGGCTCCCGCGGTGTGCCGAGGATCTGCTCGGTGGTGCCGCTCTCCACGATGCGGCCGGCGTTCATCACGGCCACCCGGTCGCAGACGTCGGCGACGACCCCGAGGTTGTGCGTGACCAGGAGGACGCCGAGGCCGCGTTCGTCGCGGAGCCTGCGCAGCAGGTCGAGCACCTCGGCCTGGACCCGTACGTCGAGTGCGGTGGTCGGCTCGTCCGCGATGAGGAGGGCGGGGTCGCAGGACATCGCGCCGGCGATCAGGACGCGCTGGGCCATGCCGCCGGAGATCTCGTGCGGGTAGAGGCGCAGGGTGCGTTCCGGTTCGGGGATCTCGACCTGGCGCAGGAGTTCGCCGGCCCGCTCGGCGGCCTCCTTGCGGCTGAGTCCGAGGTGGTGGCGGATGGGCTCCATGAGCTGGCTGCCGATGGTGAAGGCGGGGTCGAGATTGCTCATGGGTTCCTGCGGTACGTACGCGAGGGTGCGGCCGCGCAGCGCGCGGTGGTCGCGTTCCCGCATGCCCACGGTCTCCCGGCCGTCGACCGTGATGCTGCCGTGCGTGACCCTGCCCCCCTCGGGCAGCAGGCCGAGGACCGAGAACGCGGTCTGTGTCTTGCCGGACCCGGACTCGCCGACGAGGCCCACGATTTCGCCGGGCCGTACGTCCAGGTCGACGCCGTGCACGACCTCCTTGTCGGTGCCGTCGGGCCGGGCGTAGGCGACGGTGAGGCCGCGCACGGACAGCAGCGCGGCGCGCGGCGCGGCGGGCTCGGCGGCCGGTTCCGCCGGATCGGAGACGGGTGTCGTGGCCGCGGCGGGCTCGGTGCGCCTGCGGCGGGCGGGCCGGGGCGCCTGTTCCTCCAGGGCGTCCCGTACGGCTCCGGCCAGCAGGACGAGCGCGCAGTTGGTGAGGCCGAGGGCGAGGCCGGGCCAGAGGATGAGCATGGGCGCGCGCTGGATGTTCTGGAACGCCTCGTTGAGCATGGCGCCCCAGGTGGCCGTCGATCCGCTGCCGACGCCGAGGAATTCGAGGCCGGCCTGGAGGGCGATGGCGACGCCCGCGACGAGCGCGACCTGGATGATGATGGGCCCGCGCACCACGGTCAGGACGTGCCGGGCGACGATGCGGGTGTCGGAGAGGCCGGAGACCTTCGCGGCGTCCACGTACAGCTCGCCCCGGACGTTGGCGACGATGCCGCGCACCAGGCGGAAGAAGCTGGGGGCCACCAGGACGCCGAGCACGATCATCAGGACCCGGACGTCGGGGCCGAGGATGGCCCGGGACGCGAGCAGGACGACCATGGCGGGCAGCGCCATGACGAGGTTGACGGTCCAGTTGGCGACGGCGTCGAACCGGCCGCCGCGGTAGCCGGCGAAGAGTCCCGAAGGGACGCCGAGCACCAGGGCGACGGCGAGGGCGAGCAGGGCGCCGCCGAGGGTGTTGCGCCCGCCGTACAGCACCCGGGAGAGGATGTCGCGGCCCGCCGAGTCCATGCCGAGGGGGTGTGCCCCGCTCGTCCCCGCGAACGCCTCGCCGAGCGACGAGGCGTCCGGGTCCTGCGGGGCGATCAGGGGTGCCAGGAGGACGGCCAGGACGAGGACGAGGAGCAGGGCGGCGGACAGTCCGCCAAGGGGGTTGCGCAGGACCCGGCGCAGGGTCGCGGCCCGGTTGTTGTCGCTCATGCGGCCCTCGCCTTGGGGTTGAGCCAGCCGATCAGGACGTCGACCAGGAGGTTGATCAGGACGACACCGACCACGGTGAGCATGACGAGCGCCATGATCACGGGGATGTCGCCGCGGGTGGTGTAGGTGACGGTCATGGAGCCGATGCCGGGGAGGCCGAAGATCTGCTCCACGAGTACGGCCCCGCCGAGCAGGCCGACGAACTGCATGCCGAGCACGGAGAGCGCGGGCGCCGAGGCGTTGCGCAGGACGTGCTTGAACACGATCCGGGACGCGGGCAGTCCGCGGGCGCGCAACGTGCGTACGTAGTCCTGCCGCAGGGCGTCGATGACGGCTCCCCGCACCTGCTGGGAGACGCCCGCGACGGACACCACCGACAGGGAGACGACCGGCAGGGTGATGGTGGAGAGCCAGCCGCTGGGCGAGTCGGTGAAGCCGGTGTAGCCGATGGCCGGGAACCAGCGCAGCCGTACCGCGAAGACCAGGACCAGCACCAGGGTCAGCAGGAACCCCGGCAGGGCGTATCCGACCACGCCGAGGACCTGGACGAAGCGGTCGGCCGCGCCGCGCCGCACCCCGGCCCACACCCCGAGCAGGAAGGCGAGGACCGTGGTGACGGCGGTGACACCGATCATCAGGCTCGCCGTGACCGGGAGGCGGTTGCCCACGGCCCGGCCCACGTCCTCACTCGTGAACCAGGAGCTGCCGAGGTCGCCCCGGACCGCGTGGGACAGCCAGGTGCCGTACTGCTGGAGCACCGGCTGGTCGAGGCCGAGCGAGGCGTTCTTGGCGTCGACGGCGCTCTGGGTGGCGCTCTCCCCGAGCAGCTGGCGGCCCACGTCGATGTGCGGGACCGACAGCAGCAGATAGGTGAGGAAGGAGATCACGACCAGGAGCACGGCTCCCGAGGCGATCCTGCGGGCGATGAAGTTCAGCATGACACTCGGTATCCGTCGGCTCGGGCGCTACTTGGCCGGCGCGTAGTTGTAGATCGAGGGGACGGCCATGCCCGACTGCGGGGAGATCTTCACGGTCCCGTCCGAGACGTGCAGGTAGCTCATCCGGTAGAAGGGGACGAACCAGCCCTCCTTCACGAGGTGTTCGTTCAGCTCGCGCGCGGCTGTCTTCGCCTCGGCCCCGGCGCCCGTCTGGATGCGGGGCAGCAGCGTCCGCGTCACCTTGTCGGTGGTGCCGAACATGTTGAAGGCGCCCGGGGTGACCAGGTCGTTGGCCGCCGCCCAGTCGGAGGTGGGCTGGCCCATGTTCATGACCATTCCGGAGTAGCCCCGGTCCGTGAAGACCTTCTGGACCGCCGAGGCGCCGTCGAGGGTGTCCCAGACGAGCTTCACACCGATGGCCTTGAAGTCGGCCTGGAGGGAGGCGGCGAGCGCGTCGTTGACGATCGCCGTGATCCGCGGCAGCTTCAGGGTGAAGCCGTCGGCGTAACCGGCCTCCTTGAGCAGGGCCTTGGCCTTGGCGGGGTCGTGGGAGTAGTAGGTGTCGAGCTTCTTGTCGTAGCCCAGGGTCTCGGGGCCGAACACCTGCGAGGTCGTCCGGCCGCGGCTCTGGCGGATGCTGTCGAGCATCGTGTCGCGGTCGACGGCGTAGTTGAGCGCCTGGCGCACCTTCGCCTCGCGCAGTGCCGGCGTCAGCTTGCCGTCGCGGTCGAAGAGCAGCAGGCCCTGGAAGTCGATCTCCTGCTTCTGCGTGGTGACCTCGGGGTCGGACTCGATGGCGATCTGCTGGTCGGCGGTCTGGAGGAGGGCGGCGTTCACCTGCCCGGTCCTGAGGCCGTTGGTGATCGCGGTCTCGTTGTCGAAGAAGCTGATGTTGATGTTCTTGTAGGGGAGTTCCCCGCCCCAGTAGTCCGCGTTGCGCCGGTAGGCCCACTTGGTGCCGACGGTGGTGCGGGACGCGTCCAGGCGGTAGGGGCCGGTGCCGTCCGGGGTCGTCTTGAGGCTGTCGCCCTGCGCGAACCGCTTGGGGTTGGCCATCAGACCGGGCGCGTCGCTCAGGTAGAACTCCATCGCCGGGTTGGGCTGCTTGAGCTTGAGGGTGACGTGGGTGGCGTCGATGACGTCGACGGCCTCCAGGTCGTTCAGCCACTTCGCGGAGGCCCCGCCGCCCTTCTGGAAGCGCTCCATGTTGGCCTTGACCGCCGCGCCGTCGAAGGCGCTGCCGTCGGCGAACTCGACGCCCTCGCGCAGGGTGAGCGCGAGCCTGGTGCGGTCCGTGTCGTACGTCCACTTCGTGGCGAGCATCGGGCTGAAGGTGCCGTCGGGGTCGCGCTTGATGAGGGTGTCGTACACGGCCTGGAAGTACGGCAGGGCGCTGCCGGTGGCGACCGCGGGGTCCAGGCTCTGGGGGAGCGTCATCGTCGCGATGTTCAGCGTGGACGATCCGGCGCCCTCGGCGCCGCCGCCGTCGCCGGCGCATCCCGCGAGGGCGAGCGAGGCCGCGACGCAGGCGGCCACCGTCGCGGTTCGGGAGGTTCTGCTCATGTCTTTCGCTCCGTCTGGAGAGCCGGGGGCACCGCCCCGGCGAAGATTGCCGGTGAGCCTACACACGGAATTAACCACTTGGTAGGTTTTTGCTCCGGGGAATTGACCAGCCGGTAAGTTCTGCCGGACGACGATCACCTGCGGCAGGAGAGCACCGAAGTGAACGACCCCGCGCCCGACGCACCCCGGCGCGTCACGAAGGGCGAGCGCACCCGCGCCCGGATCCTCGATTCGGCGACCGAACTGTTCGCACGCTCCGGCTTCCACGCGGTCTCGCTGCGCGACATCGCCGCCCACGCCGGGCTCACCCATGCCGGACTGCTGCACCACTTCCCCGGCAAGGAGGCCCTGCTGCTGGACGTGCTGAGCCTCCGGGACGAGACCGACGGGCGCCGGCTCTTCCCCGGCACCCTCGGCCCCGGCGCCCCGGAGCCGGACCCGGCCGAGCGGCTGCGCCGGCTGGTCGACGTGGTCGCCCGCAACGCCGGGACGCCGGGCCTGGTCGCGCTGTACGCGAAGCTGTCGGCGGAGGCCTCCGATCCGGAGCACCCCGCCCACCACTACTTCGTACGCCGCTACCAGCTCCTGCGCCGGGAGACCACCGGCCTCCTGGCGGAGCTGTTCGCGGCGGCGGGGCCGGACGCGCGGGGCGACGCGGCGGCCGTGGCCCAGCAGCTGCTCGCACTGATGGACGGGCTCCAGACGCAGTGGCTGCTGGAGCCGGGCGCGGTCGACATGGCGGAGCAGGTCCGCGCCTTCCTCCGCCGGTACGGGCTGGACGCCGGGCGGGAGTGAGGTGTCAGCGGCCGAGGGCGGCGAGGACGGCATCGGCCATGCTCCTGTGTCCGGTCGCGTTGGGGTGGAAGCCCGCACCCTCGTCCGAGTCCGCCGGTTCGATCCAGCGCACGCCCTCGGCCGTGCAGGCGTCGTGCCCGACGGACGGGCCGTAGGTGTCGACGTACTCCGCGCCGTACGCGCCGGCCCGCTGCGCCAGCATGGCGTCGAGGCGCTTCTCCTCGTCGCGCACCCAGCGGAAGTCGCCGTCGGCCAGCGGGATCGTGGCACGGCAGGAGCCACCGTCGTCGGGCAGCAGCGAGGGGTAGCCGACGAGCAGCACCCGGGCCAGGGGCGAGCGGGCGTGGATGGCGTCGAGCACCGCGTCGATCTTCGGCGCGGTCGCGTTGATCCGGGAGCCGATCTCGTCCGTGCCGAACAGCGTGAAGCTGGTCTTGCACGGCGAGCCGTGCGGCGCGAGGTAGCCCACCAGTACGCAGCGGGTGATGACGCCGGCCAGGTCCAGGTCGTTGCCGCCGACACCCAGGGTGACCAGCGTCGTGTCCGGGCGCAGGGCGTCGAGCTGGGGCGCGGCGGAGTCCTGAGGGCCCGCCATGTGCGTGGTGTCGGCCCCGGCGCAGGTGACGTCGGTGAACGACGCCGCCCCGACCTCCTGCGCGACGAGCGAGGCGTAGTTGCGGTCCGAGCGGCCGCAGGCCGGGTCGGTCTGCTGCGGGATGCCGAGCCCGGAGCTGTAGGAGTCGCCGAGCGCGACATAGCGCACCGGGTCGCCGGACGCCGGGGCCGCCGGGGCCGCGAGGCCGGGTGAGGCGGCACCCGTCAGCAGCGCGGCCGAGGCGGCGGCGACGAGGGCAAGCCGCGGGGCGTACGCGCGCCGCCGGGCCGGAGCCGGGTGGTCCGCCTCTCGGCGGGCGGGGGTGGTCGACCGACCGGATACCGACATGACCGTTCCTCGATTCATGGGAGAGCGGAGCCGACGGGGCGGACGGCAGCAGAGAGCTCATCGGAGCGGACCGCCCGAGCACGAAAACCGTACGGTGATCGGTTTCTGGCCGTCAAGGGCCGCACCCAAAAGAAATCCGGGCGTTCGAGGGGCCCGCCGGCGCCGCGCGCGCAGGCCCTTGACACCGAAAACCGATCACCATACGTTTTTGGGTCGCATGCCGTCTTGCCCCGATTCGCTCCACCGGGCGGCCACCGCCGCACGGCCCGCCCGCCCCGCCGCGGCACCCCGCCGCCGCCTCCACGAAAGCCCGACAGGTGCCCGTATGACCCAGCGCCCCACGCCCCGCCGCTCCCTCGCCGCCGGTCTCCCTCTCGCCGAGAAGGCGTCCCTGACCAGCGGGTCCGGGGACTTCGTCAGCCAGGGGTCCGAGGCGGCGGCCATCCCCGCCGTCCGGATGTCCGACGGCCCGCACGGGCTGCGGCTGCCCCGGGAGAGCGGTGACGGCGGCCAGCTCGACCTGCACAGCGCCGCCCCCGCGACCTGCTTCCCGCCCGCCGTCGCCCTCGGCAGCAGCTGGAACCCGGAACTGGCCGAGGAGGTGGCCGGCGCCATCGCCGCCGAGGCCGTGGCGCACGGCGTCCACGTCGTGCTCGGGCCCGGCATCAACATCAAGCGGTCACCGCTGTGCGGCCGCAACTTCGAGTACTTCTCCGAGGACCCGCTGGTCTCGTCCGAGCTGGGCGGCGCCATGGTGCGCGGGCTCCAGAACGCCGGCGTGGGGGCGTCCCTCAAGCACTACGCGGCCAACAACCAGGAGACCGACCGGATGCGGGTCAGCGCCGACATCGACGAGCGCCCGCTGCGGGAGATCTATCTGCGCGCCTTCGAGCGCGTCGTCCGCCGCGACCGCCCCTGGTCCGTCATGGCCTCCTACAACGGCGTCAACGGCGTGCCGGTGTCGCAGAACACCCGCCTGCTGACCGAAATCCTCCGCGAGGAGTGGGAGTTCGACGGGATCGTGGTGTCCGACTGGGGTGCGGTACGCGACCGGGTGGCCGCCCTGCGCGCCGGCCTCGACCTCCAGATGCCCGGCCCCGGCGGACGCACGGACCGCGAGGTGGCCGCCGCCGTGGAGTCGGGCGCGCTGGACGAGGCGCGGCTCGACCGCACCGTCGACCGCCTCGCCCTCTTCGCCCACCGTACGACCGCCCCGGCCGGCTCCCCCGCCGCCCTCGACGTGGACGCCGCGCACCGCGTCGCCGGCCGGGCCGCCGACCAGTGCGTGGTGCTCCTGAAGAACGACGACGCGCTGCTGCCGCTGGACCCGGCGGCGGGCAGCGTGGCCGTCATCGGCGAGTTCGCCCGCACGCCGAGGTTCCAGGGGGCCGGCAGCTCGCAGGTGACGCCCACCCGGCTCGACGTGCCGCTGGACAGCCTGCGCGCCCTGGCCACCGGCGCGGACGTGCGGTTCGCGGCGGGCTACGCACTGCCCGGCGCCGATGACGGGCAGCCGGATGCCCGGCTCGCCGAGGAGGCCGTGGAGCTGGCCGGACGGAGCGACACCGTGGTGCTGTTCCTCGGCCTGCCGCCGCAGGACGAGTCCGAGGGCTTCGACCGCGACCACCTCGACCTGCCCGCCGCACAGACGGGTCTCCTGCGGCAGGTCCTGGAGGCCAACTCCCGTGTGGTGGTCGTCCTCTCCAACGGCGGGGTCGTACGCACCGCGCCCTGGCAGGAGCGGGTGCCGGCCCTCGTGGAGGGGTGGCTGCTCGGCCAGGCGGGCGGCGGCGCGCTCGCCCGTGTGCTGTTCGGGGCGGTCAACCCGTCCGGGAAGCTCGCCGAGACCGTTCCGCTGCGGCTGGAGGACTCCCCGAGCCACCTCTCGTTCCCCGGCGAGGAGGGCAGGGCCCGGTACGGCGAGGGCGTCTTCGTCGGGTACCGGGGCTACGACGCCCAGCGCCGCGAGGTCGCCTTCCCCTTCGGCCACGGCCTGTCGTACACGACGTTCGGCTACGACGGCATGAGCGTGCGGGAGGACGGGGACGGTTTCCGTGTCGCGCTGACCGTCACCAACACCGGTTCCAGGGCCGGGCGTGAGATCGTCCAGGTCTACGGCGGCGGGCCGGACGGTTCGCGCGTCCTGCGCCCCGTGCGCGAACTGCGGGGATTCGCCTCGGTGTTCCTGGAGCCCGGCGAGAGCCGCGAGGTGACCGTGCGCCTGACCCGGCACGACCTGGCGTACTACAGCGAGCGTGAGGGCGGCTGGAAGACCGAGGGCGGTCGCTACCGCATCGAGGCGGGCGCCTCCTCGCGTGACATCCGTGCGTCCGTCGCCCTCGACGTCGAGGGCGACCCCTCGAACCTGCGGCTGACCGGCCGCAACACGCTCGCCGAATGGTTCGGACACCCGGTCGGCGGCCCGCTGCTGATGGAGGCGTTCGCCCGTGCCCGCGCGGACTCCGCCCAGGAGGGGGCGGGCGCCCTGGCCGATCCGGTGATGCGGCGGTTCCTCGCGGGGGTGCCCCTCGACGTCATCGCCGAGTTCCCGCAGAGCCCCCTGCCGCCCGAGAGCCTGCCCGCCCTGGCCGACGAGGCCGAGGCCCGCACGGCGGACCGGCACCGTGACTGACGCGGGTGACGAAGTGGCGGTGAGCGGACGGGTGGCGCCCGGCTGGGAAGAGGTGCGCGACGCCTTCGCCCGGGGCTGCGCCGACGACCCCGGCGCGGCGCAGCTGGCCGTCCACCACCGGGGCCGGCTGGTGGTGGACCTGGCGGCAGGACCACCGCCCTTCGGGACGGACTCGGTGAGTGTGCTGATGTCGGTCACGAAGGGGCTGGTCGCGGTCTGCGCGCATCTGCTGGGCGAGCGCGGCGCGCTGGACCCGGAGGCGCCCGTGGCCCGCTACTGGCCGGAGTTCGCCACCGAGGGCAAGGCGGGGACGACGGTGGCGGATCTCCTCACGCACCGGGCGGGGCTGCCCGCGTTCACGGCCGACGCGGCGGGCGTTGGGCTGCCCGGCCTGTACGACTGGGACGGCCGGGTGGCGGACCTGGCGGCGATGCGCCCGCTGTGGGAACCGGGCACCGCCTCCCTCTACCACGCGCTGACGTACGGGCACCTGGTCGGCGAGGTCGTCCGCCGGGTCTGCGGGCGGAGCGTCGGGGCGTTCTTCGCCGCCGAGGTGGCGGCCCCGCTCGGCCTCGATCTGTGGATCGGGCTGCCGCCCGAGCAGGAGCACCGGTTCGTCCCGCAGTTCTCCGTACGCCCGGACCCGTCGCCCGAGCAGGTCGCCGGTTTCCTCGCCGGGCTCGGGCTCGATCCGCAGGGCCCGTTGTCCCGGGCACTGCGGGCCTCGGCGGCGGAGCTGGCTGCCGCGACCCGGGGGCTGGCGACCCGTGAGGGGCGCGCCGCCGAACTGCCGGGGGCCGGCGGCATAGGCAACGCCCGGTCGCTGTCCCGGCTCTACGCGGCGCTCATCGGCCCGGTGGACGGGGTGCGGCTGCTGTCCGGGGCCACCGTCGGGCGGGCCCGCGCCCCGCGCAACGACGCCGTGCCGCCCCCGCCCCCGCTGGACGGCGGCGACGCCTCGGGCCGCTCCCGCTTCGGGCTCGGCTTCGAGCTGCCCCGCCGGGGCCTGCCCCTGCTGGGCGAGGGCTCCTTCGGCCATGCGGGGGCGGGCGGCCGTCTCGGCATGGCCGATCCCGGCAGCGGCCTCGCCGTGGGGTACGTGTGTACGGCGATGGCCTGGGAACCGGCGGCCGGGGGCGATCCGCGCTGGACGGACTGGACGAAGGCCGTGACCGGGACGGCGGCGGCACTCGGCCGGGAATGACCGCGACGAGGACAAGGGGAGGGGCGGCGCACCCGCGCCGCCCCTCCCGCCGGTCGTTCAGGCCCCGTCGGGCGCCGTACGCGGATCGAGGACGGAGAGCAGGTCCTCGATGGGCTGTTCCATGTCCGTCGACCGGTCGATCAGCCATTGCAGCTGGATGCCGTCGGCCACGGCGATGAGCAGCACGGCCAGCCGCTCCGGCGGGACGGCGGAGCTGATCCGCCCTTCCGCCACCCCGTCGCGCACGAAGTCCGCCACGCGTTCGCGGAGCACCGGGTAGCGCTCGGCGAAGTGGGCGTGGGCGGGGTGGGCCGGGTCGCTCGCGGCGGCGGCCATGGAGACGAACAGCTCGACCAGGCCCGGCGTCTTGGCGCCCTCCCGGATGATCTCGCGGTAGCCGTGCGGGTCGGCGCGCTCCGCCTGCCGGACCCGCGCGGTCTCGTCACGCATGCGCAGGACCTGGGTGAGCAGGTCCTCCTTGGAGTCGAAGTAGTGCATCAGACCGGGCAGGCTCAGACTGCACTTGGCCGCCACCTTCCGCAGCGAGGTACCCCGGTACCCCTCGGCGGCAAAGATCTCCAGTGCCGCGTGCAGGATTTCGCTGCGCTTGGCCTCGCCCTTCTCGTACGGGCCCCGTTTCGCCATGCCGGTCACCCTAACGCGAGGTCGGGGCGGGCACCGAGCCGAGCGGCGCGGCGGCCGGCAGCCGGCGCTCCCGGGAGAGGCCGCCCAGCCAGCGCGCGGACTCCTTGGGGGTACGGGTGAAGGTGTGCCGGTCGACCGCGATGAGCCCGAACGTCGGCCGGTAGCTGCCCCACTCGTAGTTGTCCAGGGCGCTCCAGTGCAGGTAGCCGCGTACGTCGATGCCGGCGTCCATCGCCTCGGCGAGGCTCGCGAGGGCGCGGGCGGTGTAGGCGATGCGGCGGCTGTCGTCGTCGGTGGCGATGCCGTTCTCTGTGACCAGGACGGGCACGCCGGGGCCGACCACCTCCGCCGTGTGCCGCACCGCTTCTCCGAGCGCCTCGGGGTAGAACTCCCAGCCGGTCAGGGTCAGTTCGGCACCCTGGGGCGGGGGCAGGGTGCCGTCGGCGCCGACGCGGTGGCGGGTGTAGGCCTGTACGCCGACCCAGTCGTCCTCGCGGGCGGCCTCCAGGAAGACGTCCTCGCGCTGCCACGCGTAGGCGGTCGCGACGGCCTCGGCGCCCGGTTCGGGCTGGTAGACCTGGTTGGCGACGGTCCAGCCGACCCGGAGGCCGGGGACGGTCTCCCTCAGCGCGGCGGACGCGGCGCGGTGGGCGCGGATCAGGGCCCGGACCACCTCGGGGTCCGGCTCGAAGGAGGCCGGGTCGACGGCGGCGGCCCCCGCCTCCCGGGCGGCGCGCGCGCCCTGCGCGACGCTCTCCCAGCCGTGCTCGGCCGCATGGGCCCGCAGGGCGTACATCAGGGCCATGATGTTGGGCTCGTTGATGGTGGCGGCATAGCGGACACCCTCGCGCAGGATCTCGCCGCAGGTGCGCGCGTAGGCCGCGAACAGCCCGGCCGCCTCGGGCGCCGTCCAGCCGCCGAGGTCGCTGAACCACTGCGGCGAGGTGAAGTGGTGGAGGGTCACCACCGGGGTCAGTCCGCGCTCCACCGCCCCGCGCACCATGGCCCGGTAGTGCGCGACCGCCGCCCGTGAGATCCGGCCGCGCTGCGGTTCGATCCGGGCCCACTCGACGCTGAACCGGTAGGAGTCGAAGCCGAGTTCGCGCAGCAGGTCCATGTCCTCGGGCCATCGGTGGAAGCTGTCGGCCGCGTCCCCGCTGGGCTCCTCGATGAAGCTGCGGGGGTGGTTCTCCAGGGTCCACCAGTCGCTGGAGACGTTGTTGCCCTCGATCTGGTGGGCCGAAGTCGACGCTCCCATGAGGAAGCCTTCCGGCAGGGCGAAACCGGGTCCGGCCTCGTGCACCATCGAGTTCTCCTTTCGCCCGGAGGCGGGCCGTGCCCACTCCGCAAAAAGCGTTCATTGATCGGTTTTCGTGTTAGCGTACAGGTGGCAGCGGTACGGGAGAAGAGGCGGCCGGTCCGAACTCGCCCCGGAGCCCGCGCCGCACACGCAGGGAGCCGGACCGCCCGAACCTGACATCGCCGCTCCGGCTCCCTGGCGCCCCGGCCCCCATCGCGCACAGGGAGAAAGCCTCGTGAACGCCGTCATTCCGCACGCCGAAACCCGACCGGCCTCCCCCGCCGGCACCCTGCGCACAACCGGCCCCTGGCGGGTGCGGGCGGCCGGCCCGGCGCTGGAGCGGACCGCCGGCGCCGTACGGGAACTGCTCGCCCCGCACCTGCCCGGCGGCCCGGACGGAGCGCCGCGCGAACTCGTCATCGGCCTGGACGACGAAGCCTCCACGCCGCCCCTCGGTATCGCCCCGGCCGGCGGTGAGCGGCCCGTGGACGAGGGCTACCGGCTGCGCGTGGACACCGACGGCATCACCTGCCTCGCCCGCACCCCGGAAGGCGCGTTCCGGGGCGCCACCACAGCCGTACAGCTCATCGCCACCAGCCGCGCGTCCGGCGAACTCCCCTTCCAGGAGCTGACGGACGCCCCGCGCTACGCCTGGCGCGGCCTCATGGTCGACCCGGCCCGCACCTTCCTCACCCCGGACGAGCTGCGCCGGATCATCGACCTCGCCGCGCTCTACAAGCTGAACGTGCTGCACCTGCACCTCACCGACAACGAGGGCTGGCGCATCCAACTGCCCGGCACCCCGGGGCTGACGGCACCGGGGGCGGAGTTCTACACCGCGGCCGACTACCGCGCGCTCCAGGAGTACGCGGCCCGGCGGTTCGTCACGGTCGTCCCCGAGATCGACCTGCCGGGCCACTGCGCGACGCTCCGGGACGCCGTACCCGGACTGCCCCCGGCCCCCGCACCGGCCGGACTCGCCGGCCGCTTCCCGTTCGTGCCCCCGCTGGACCTGACCGACGGGGCGACCCGGGCCGCCGTCACCCGGATACTCGCCGACGTCTGCGCGCTGACGGACGGCCCCTACGTCCACATCGGCGCCGACGAGGCGTTCGGCGCGACCCCGGAGAGCTTCGAGGACTCCGTACGCGAACTGCGCGCGATCGTCCGCTCCCTGGGCAAGCACCCGGTCGCCTGGCAGGAGTCCGCACGCGCCGGCGTCGAGCCGGGGGACATCACCCAGTACTGGGTGGACGTGGCGATGATGGACCTTCCCGACACCGCCGACGAACTGGCGGCCCGCCCCGAACTCGTGGCCGCCGGGCGGACCCTGGAGATCATCGGGGCGCTCAAGACGTTCTTCGCCCCCACCGACGAGGACCTGCGCCGGACCGTCGAGGGCGGCGGGCGCGTCCTGCTGTCACCCCAGTCCCACCTGTATCTGGACCGGCCGTACGCGGCTCAGTTCGCACCGCCCGAGCAGGCCGACGAGGCCGCCCGCCTCGGATTCGACGGATACCGCCCGCTGGGCGTCCGGCACACGGCGCGGTGGGACCCGGGGGCGTACGCGATCCCGGACGCCTGCGTCGCGGGCGTGGAGGCGACGGTCTTCGCCGAACGGTTCGCGGGCTTCGACGACGTCTCCGTACTCCTGCTGCCCCGGCTGGCCTCGGTGGCGGAGGCCGCGTGGTGCGGGCGGGCACCGCGGTGGGCGGAGTACCGCGAGCGCCTGGCCCGCCACGGACGGCTCTGGACGGACCGGGACCTGCCCTACTTCGCCTCCACGGAGGTGCCCTGGCGCTGAGCGGGGCTCACACCTCCACCCCCAGCAGCTCCCCGAACGCCTCGCTCCCCCGCGCCGTCACCCTCACCGCCCGCCCCGAGCCGACCCGCCGCACCCACCCCCGCTCCAGCGCCGTCCCGCACAGCGCCGCGCCGAGCGCCCCGGCCAGGTGGGGGCGGCGCTCGGTCCAGTCCAGGCAGGTCCGTACGAGGGGGCGCCGGGCGCCCTCCGGCTGCCGGTAGTCCAGGGCATCGGCCAGCCAGCTCCGGCCAGCCGGGGTGACGGCGACCCCGGAGCCGGTGTCCACCAGCCCGCGCGCGGTCATCGCGTCCGCCAGGGCCACGCCCAGCCGGCCCGCGAGATGGTCGTAACAGGTCCGTGCCCGTGCCTCGGCGTCCTGGCGCACCGACGCGCGCAGACCGCCCGGCCGGGGCAGACCGGGGTCGTACGCGGCCAGGGCCTCGGTCAGCGCGGCGGCCTCCGGGCCGGCCAGCCGGACGTAGCGGTGCCGGCCCTGGCGCTCCTCGGCCAGCAGCCCGCCGGCGACCAGGCGGGAGAGCTGCTCGCTGGCCGTGGACGCGCTGACGCCCGCGTGCCGGGCCAGCTCACCGGCCGTCCAGGCCCGGCCGTCCAGCAGTGCCTGGCAGAACGCGGCCCGGGTGCGGTCGGCGAAGAGAGCCGCCGTATCGGCGAGAGGGGACATGCCTTCATGGTGCCGCAGGGACGGTTCGGCGGGCGCCGAAGTGTTCCGGCCCTAACGTCGGAGCCATGAGCCACTCGACGGTACGAGATCCCGCACCCACCCCCTTCGCCCGGCTCCACCACCGGGGCCGCGCGCTGCTGCTGCCCAACGCCTGGGACCACGCCTGCGCCGCGGCCCTGGTCGCGGAGGGCTTCGAGGCGGTGGGCACCACGAGTCTCGGGGTGGCCGCGGGCCTCGGGCTGCCGGACGGTGCGGCGGCCACCAAGGAGGCGACCGTGGACCTGGCCCGCCGGCTCGGACGGAGTTCGTTCCTGTTCAGCGTGGACGCCGAGGGGGGCTTCAGTGACGACCCCGCCGAGGTCGCCGTGCTGGCCCGGCGGCTGTACGGGGCGGGGGCCGCGGGCATCAATCTGGAGGACGGGCGCCCGGACGGCACCCTGGTCCCCGCCGCAGCGCACGCCGCGAAAATCGCCGCCGTCAAGGAGGCCGCGCCCGCACTCTTCGTCAACGCCCGCACGGACACGTACTGGCTCGGGAGCGAGCGGGAGCGCACCGCGGACCGGCTCGCGGTCTACGAGCGGGCGGGGGCGGACGGGGTGTTCGTGCCGGGGCTCTCGGACCGGGCGGAGATCGCCGCCCTGACCGCCGTCCTCACCACCCCGCTGAACGTGCTGTTCTCCCCGGCCGGACCCGCGCTCGCCGAGCTCTCCGACCTGGGCGTGCGCCGGGTCAGCCTCGGCTCGCTGCTCTACCGGGGCGCGCTGGCCGGGGCCGTGGCGAGCGCCGCGGCGATCCGCGACGGGCGGCCGGTGGCGGGCGGGGCGCCGGCCTACGCCGAGGTGCAGGCGCTGGCGTCAGGGGGTCGCGGCGGAGACGACGTAGACGACGGGTGACATCGGGTCGGTCATGTCGACGGTGATGTCCTGGGTGGGCCGCGGGTCCTCGTTGCGGTGGGTGGTGCCCGCCCAGGAGACGCCGTCGCCGAAGTACCAGCCGGCGATCTTCGTGTCGCGGGCACCGATGCTGACCTTCCCGGCCTCCAGGGCGGCGCGGCCGGTGCCCACGTCGGTCAGGAACCGGTCCAGGCCGGCCGATGTCGTGCGGAACTGCGCGTACATCCGGCTGGCCTTCCAGTTGTTGGTCTCGTAGTACTGGACCTCCGTGGCGTAGCCGGGGATCGGCACCTCGAAGATCCGGCGCAGCATCCGGGACGGCCAGCCCGCCCGCAGCCCCTGTGCGGCGGCCTCGGCGGCCTTGTCCTGGCCGGAGCGTCGGCTCTGGCCCGCCGAGATCAGCAGGTACCCGGCGGGGACGCCGATGAGCAGCACGATGATGGTCGCCGTGATCAGGCGCCGCCGGATCAGATGGCGGCGGGTCTCGGGCGGCCGGCCCTCACCGTCGGCCTGCGGCGGGGACTGGCGCGGCACGACGGGGTGCTCGGCTGCGGTCATGGGTCTGGAGGTCCCTACGAAGTGCGGGTGTTGCGGGTGTTGCGGATGGTGCTCGCGGCCTGGTCGTAGATCTGGGCGTAGCGCTCGTACCGTTCGACGCGGCGGCGGTTGGTGCGGCGGAAGCGGCGGGCCACCAGCCGGGCGAGGTCGGCCGCGCCGACCATACCCGCCTCCGGGCCGAGCTGCGCCTTGGCGATGCGGGCCTCGGGGCGGTAGCCGCGGCCGGTCAGGTGGCGTTTGAAGGCGTCCCTGGCCGGGCCGATGAGCAGGTCGTCGGCGGCGCTGACACCGCCGCCGATGACGAAGCAGGAGGGGTCGAGCGCGGCGGCCAGATTGGCGATGCCTACGCCGAGCCACTGTCCGATGTCCTGGAGGAGTTCGACGCACATCGCGTCGCCCTCGCGGGCCAGTTCGGTGATGAGCGGGCCGGTGATGTCGGGGATGTTGCCCTTGACGCGCTCGATGATGCCGTGGGCCACCGGGGAGTCGGCGGCGGCCAGCTCGCGGGCCTCGCGGACGAGGGCGTTGCCGGAGCTGTACTGCTCCCAGCAGCCGCGGTTGCCGCAGGGGCAGCGGTGGCCGCCGGGCACGACCTGCATGTGGCCGAACTCACCGGCGACGCCGTACTTGCCGCGCTTGACCTGGCCGTCCTCCAGGATCGCGCCGCCGATGCCCGTACCGAGCGTGATCATGACGAGGTGGTCCTCGCCGCGGCCGGCCCCGAAGCGCCACTCGGCCCAGGCGGCGGTGTTGGCGTCGTTGTCCACCATGACCGGGACGACAAGCCTGGAGGCCAGGGCGTCGCGCAGGGGCTCGTCGCGCCAGGCCAGGTGCGGGGCGAACAGCACCTTGGAGCGGTCCGCGTCGACCCAGCCGGCCGCGCCGATGCCGACGGCGTGCACATCGTGCCGGTCGGAGAGGTCCAGGACCAGCTCGACGATGGTGTCCTCGACGACCCTGGGGCTCTTGGACTTGTCCGGGGTCTCGGTGCGGACGGTCTCCAGGATCGTGCCGTCGGCGTCCACGACGCCGGCCATCACCTTGGTCCCCCCGATGTCGATGCCGACGGTGGGGACCCGGGGCGCCGTGAGGTGGGAGCGCCTTTCCCGGGTGCCCACGGTCCGCAGGACGGTCGCGCGGGCGGAGCCGCGGTGTGTGAAGTCGCGGTACGTGCTCATCGTCCCTGGGGGGTCTGGGGTAACCGGGTCAGGAGTGATCCCGGTGGCGGACGGCGCCCGTCTGCCACCGATTCTGCCACCCCCGGAGCGGCCGGGTTGCCGGGCGCCTTCGCTACACGGTGTCGTCGGGGCCCGGACCGGAGGCGCGCTCCAGCTCGTGGCTCAGCTCCTCCAGCTCGCTGCCGCCCGCCATCTGGCGGGTCAGTTCGTCCAGCGTGATGCTGTCCTTGGTGTGGCTGCCGGCCATGGCGCCCCGCTTAAGCAGGACGAACCGGTCGCCGACGAGGTAGGCGTGGTGGGGGTTGTGCGTGATGAGGACCACGCCGAGGCCGGCGTCCCGGGCGGCCGCGATGTATTTCAGGACGACCCCGGACTGCTTGACGCCCAGCGCGGCGGTCGGCTCGTCCAGGACCAGGACCTTGGCGCCGAAGTGGACGGCCCGCGCGATGGCGACGCACTGGCGCTCGCCGCCGGACAGGGTGCCGATGGGCTGGTCCACGTCGCGCAGGTCGATGCCCATGCGCAGCAGCGCCGAGTGCGTCGTCTCCCGCATCAGCCGGACGTCGAGGCGTTTGAAGGGGCCGGCGCCGGTCGTCGGCTCCGAGCCCAGGAAGAAGTTCCGCCAGACCGGCATCAGGGGGACGACGGCGAGGTCCTGGTAGACCGTGGCGATGCCCCGGTCCAGGGCGTCGCGCGGGTTGGCGAGGGTGGTCTCCTCGCCGTCCACCAGGAAGGTCCCGGCGTCGTGCCGGTGCAGCCCGGCGATGATCTTGATGAGGGTGGACTTGCCGGCGCCGTTGTCGCCGAGCGCGCAGGAGATCTCGCCCGCGCGCACTTCGAGCGACACCCCTTCGAGTGCCTTGATGTTGCCGTAGTACTTGGCCACGTGGTCGAGCTCGACCAGTGCCCGCCGGCCGGTGTCCCGCGGCCCGTCGGTTGCCTTGGGGGCCGTCATTTCGTCGCCTCCGCGCGCTTGCGTACCCATGCGTTGAGCAGGGTGGCCAGGAGCAGCATCGCTCCGAGGAAGAACTTGAACCAGTCGGGGTTCCACTCCGCGTACACGATGCCCTTGCTGGTCATGCCGAAGATGAAGGCACCGACCGCCGAGCCGATCGCGGAGCCGTATCCGCCGGTGATCAGGCAGCCGCCGATGACGGCCGCGATGATGTAGATCAGCTCGTTGCCGACGCCCTCGCCGGACTGGACGACGTCGTAGCTGAACAGCAGGTGCTGGCCGGAGACCCAGGCGGCGAAGGCGACGCCGAGGTAGAGGCCGATCTTGGTGCGGATGACCGGGACGCCGACCGCGCGGGCCGCGTCGGCCCCGCCTCCGACCGCGAAGATCCAGTTGCCGAAGCGGGTGCGGAGCAGGATCCAGGTGGCGACGGCGACGAGGCCGGCCCACCACAGGAGGGTCACCTTGAGTTCGACGCCGCCGACCGTCCAGTACGAGGCGAAGAGCTTGCGGGCGGAGGGGAAGCCCTCCATGTTGCCGATGGTCTTGGTCGAGACGCTTCCACTGATCAGCTTGGTGAAGCCGAGATTGAGCCCGGTCAGCATCAGGAACGTGCCGAGCGTGATGATGAAGCTCGGCAGTTTGGTGCGGGTCAGCATGAAGCCGTTGAACGCGCCGATGGCGAGCGTGACCAGCAGGGACACGAAGACGCCGACCCAGACGTTCGCCGTCATCTGGTAGCTGAACATCGAGGAGACCAGCGCGGAGCTGGTGACCATCACCCCGGCGGAGAGGTCGAACTCGCCGCCGATCATCAGCAGCGCGACCGGCGCCGCCATGATCCCGATGGTGGAGGCCGCGTACATCACCGTGCCGAAGCTGGTGGCGCGCAGGAAGCTGTCGGCGACGACCGCGAAGAAGAGGAAGACGGCGAGCGCGCCGACGACCGAGCCCAGCTCCGGGCGGCCGAGCAGTTTGCGCAGCGGTGAGGTGCGCAGCAGCCTCTCGTCGGTCCCGGCGGGGGACGACGAGCCGGAAGCGGCGGTCATCGCGTTCCCCGGTCGGCGTACTCGGCCAGCTGGGCGGCGTCCTCGGACGTGACGATCTGCGGGCCGGTCAGGACCGGGCGGCCGCCGCCGAGGACGTTGCGGTTGAAGCGGTAGAGCCAGAGCAGGTCGACGGCCTCGTACCCCTGGAGGTAGGGCTGCTGGTCGACGGCGAAGCCGAGGGTCCTGGACTGGAGCGAGGCCGCGACCTTGGGGTTCAGGTCGAAGGTGTCGATCTCGGCCTTGCTGCCCGCGGTCTTCTTGGCCTTGACGGCGGCGTCCGCGAAGGGCGCGCCGAGGGTGACGACCGCGTCGATGTTCTTGTCGGACTGGAGCTTCGCCTCGATGGACGCCTGGACGTCGGGCATGTTGGTGCCCTCGACGTACAGGTTCTGCAGCTGACCGTCGAAGGTCTTCTTCGCCCCGGCGCAGCGCTGCTCGTGGCCGACGTTGCCCTGCTCGTGCAGGATGCACAGGGCCTTTTTGCGGCCGCGCTTGTTCAGCTCCTCGCCGACGGCCTCGCCGGCGATCGACTCGTCCTGGCCGATGTGGGTGAGCGCGCCGTACTTCTCGGACTCGGCGGAGCCGGAGTTCACGGTGATCACGGGGATGCCGGCCCGGGTGGCCTTGGCCACGACGTCCTTCATGGCGTCGGGCTTGGCGAGCGTGACGATCAGCCCGTCGACCTTCTTGTCGATGGCGGCCTGCACGAGCTGGGCCTGCTGCTGGCCCTCGTCGTCGTGCGAGTACAGGAAGTTGATGTTGTCCTTGTCGGCCGCCATCTTGGCGCCCTTCTGGACGATGTCCCAGAAGGTGTCGCCGTCGCCCGAGTGGGTGACCATGGCGAAGGTCCAGCGGGGTGTGTTCACCGCGGACCGGCCCTCGGCCGCGGCCTTGGCCGCACGCTCCTCCGCCCGCTTGCCGCCGGTGCTGCTGCATCCCATGAGGGAGGCCCCCAGCACCGCCGCAAGCACGGCGCCCATCGCACGTACCCCTGTCCGAACCCTTGCCACGACGCCGTGCCCTTCTTGTGCTGCTCGCTGTGCTGCTGGTGGAGCCGGGGGCCCTGTGGTCCCGGCCCGGCTGGGCAAGTATCCCCGAGTCCGCGCCGCCGCCGCCCTCAGGGGCGGGGAGCGGGTGTCGGAGCGGGGCGCGTACGGTGCCGGGGCCGCGGACCGCCGTCACCGTACGCCGAGCCCCTGTCACCGTACGAGAGCCGGGTGCGGATGTCACCGCCCCCGGCGCGGCCACGTGGCGGGCGCCCTCCCGCCTACCAGCGGACGGGGAGCCGGCGCACTCCCCGGATCAGGGTCCCGGGCATCCAGTCGGGGGCGGCCCCGTCCGGGTCGGCTTCGAGGCCGGGGCAGCGCTCCAGCAGCATGCGGATGGCGATGCGGCCTTCCATCCGGGCCAGCGGCGCGCCCATGCAGAAGTGGATGCCGTGTCCGAAGGCCAGGTGGCCCTGGGTGTCGCGGCGGATGTCGAAGCGGTCGGGCTCGGGGTAGCGGGCAGGGTCGCGGTCGGAACCGGCGAGCGAGACGAGGACCGGGTCACCGGGCTCGATGACCCGGCCGGCTATCTCGGCCCGTTCCAGGGCGAAGCGGAACGTGGCCGTCTCCACCGGTCCGTCGTAGCGCAGCATCTCCTCGATCGCCCCGTCGAGCAGCCCGGAGTCGGCGCGCAGAGCGGCCAGTTGGTCAGGGTGGGCGAGCAGGGCGCGGACACCGTTGGAGATCAGGTTGACCGTCGTCTCGTGCCCGGCGACGAGCAACAGGAAGGCCATGCCCACCAGTTCGTCGGGCGAGAGCGTGTCGTCGCCGTCCTGGCCGGCGGCTATCAGCGCGCTCAGCAGGTCGTCGCCCGGTGAGCGGCGCTTGCCCTCGATCAGCTCGACGAGGTAGGCGCCCATGGCCCGGAACGCGTCGCCCTCCTCCTGCGTGCTGCCGGGCGCCAGCACGCCGTTGGACATCTTGCGGAAGGCGGACCGGTCCAGGTCGGGCACGCCGATCAGCTCGCATATGACGGTCATCGGCAGCGGGAAGGCGAACGCGTCCACGAGATCCGCCCGCCCCGAGGGCAGCATCGCATCGAGCAGTCCGCTGGTGATCTCCTCCACGCGGGGGCGCAGCGCCTCGACGCGGCGCGAGGTGAACTCGCGGGCCACCAGCTTGCGCAGCCGGGTGTGGTCGGGCGGGTCCATTCCCAGCATGTTGGCGTTGATCGGGTCGCCGCCCGCCTCGCCGGGCAGCGACCTCCAGTCCTTGCCGAAGCGCGCGTCGGCCAGGACCGCGCGACCCTCCTCGTAGCCGACGACGAGCCAGGCCCGGTCGAACTCGTCGGTGCGGATGGTGTGCACGGGACCTGCCGCGCGCATCCGCTCGTAATAGGGATACGGATTCGCGGTGAAATCGCCCAACCCGCGTAGATCTACATCGACTTCGGACATGGGCCCACCCTCCCGGTCGGTTCGCACCGGTCACCGGGACCGGGCTCGCTCAGCGTAGGGCTCAGGGCCCGGCGCGGACGAATGGCTCAGCCGGGTCTCGATCAGCCCTCGTCGTCGAGGAGCCCGGCGTCGTGGACGAGCAGGGCGATCTGGACGCGGTTGTTGAAGCCGAACTTGGCGAGGATGCGGGAGACCTGGGTCTTCACGGTGGCGACGCTGAGGTAGAGCGTGGCGGCGATCTCCGCGTTCGAGCGGCCCTGGCCTACGGCGACGGCGACCTCGCGCTCCCGGTCCGCGAGCGACGCGATCCGCTCGCGCGCCCGTAGGCCGCGGCCGGCCCGCTCGTCCCGGCCGGGGCCCGCCGCGCGCGCCATCAGCTGCCGGGTGACCGCGGGCGACAGGACCGGGTCACCGGCGGCCACCCGGCGCACCGATTCGACGATCTGCGCGGGCGGGGTGTCCTTGAGGACGAACCCGGCGGCGCCGGCCCGGATGGCGCGGAGGACCTGTTCGTCCGCGTGGAAGGTCGTCAGGACGATGATCTCGGGGGCGTCCGGGCGGCCACGCAGCACCTCGGTGGCGGTCAGCCCGTCCATGACCGGCATCCGGATGTCCATCAGGACCACGTCGGGCCGCAGCCGGTCGGCCAGTGCGGCGGCCTGGCTGCCGTCGGCCCCCTCGCCCACGATGTCGATGCCGGCGGCGCCGCCCAGCATCAGGGTCAGCCCGGCCCGTACGAGCGGGTCGTCGTCGATGATGAGCAGCCGCACGGGCGGGGCCGGGGCGGGGGCCGGTGTGGTCATGACGCCCACGGTAGCCAGGCCCGCACCCCGAACCCGCCGTCGGGTCCGGGCCCGTGGTCGAGGCGGCCGCCGGCGAGGGTGGCCCGCTCGGTCAGCCCGATGAGCCCCTGGCCGGAGCCCGGCACCCGGGTGAAGGGTTCGGCCGGGGCGGGGTTGCGCACCTCGACGGTGACGCCCTGTCCGGGTCCGCCCGTGACGCCGACGGTGACCTCGGCGCCGGGTGCGTGTTTGCGGGCGTTGGTCAGCGCCTCCTGGGCGATGCGGTAGACCGTGCGGCCGGTGGCGGCGGGGACCGCGGCCGGGTCGGCGATGCGGTTGTCGAGGGTGACCGCCATGCCGGCGAGCCGGGATTCGGCGATCAGCGCGTCCAGGGTGGCGAGGGTGGGCTGCGGCCGGTTGCCGTCGCTCTCCCCGTCGCGGGGACTGCGCAGGACCCCGATGATCTCGCGCAGGTCCTGGAGTGCCTCGTGCGCGCTGTCGCGGATGACTCCGGCGGCCCGCGCGACCTCGGGCGGCGGGGCGTCGGGGCGGAATTCGAGGGCGCCGGCGTGGACGCTGAGCAGGGTCAGCCGGTGGGCGAGCACATCGTGCATCTCGCGGGCGATGTCCTCGCGGGCGAGCCGCTGCGCCTGCTCGGCCCTCAGCGCTGCCTCGCTCTCGGCCCGCCGGGCGCGCTCGCGCAGGGAGACGACGAGCTGGCGCCGGGAGCGGACGACCATGCCCCAGCTGAGGACGAGCAGGATCAGCAGCACCCCGATGACGGTGGACTCGACGAACGACGAGTTCGGGTCGGGGCGCAGGTAGGGCTGGAGGGGGGTGACGGCCAGGGCCCCGGCGCCGACGAGGGCGACCGGGCGGAACGGCCGGTGCACGGCCACGCTGAACAGCGCCACCAGCAGGGCGCCGGCCGCGACCGGTTCCACGGTGGACAGCAGGACCAGGGCGGCGGCGAGCCCGACCGGCCAGCGCCGCCGGAACCACAGGGCGCAGCAGGCCGCCGCACCGACGAGCGAGTCGATCAGCACGAAGACGTCGGCGGTGGTGGGGTCGGCGTCGATGGTGGCGAGGGTGGCCATTCCGATGCCCGCCGCGCAGAGGAAGGCCGCGAGGTCGACGGCCCAGTCCCGCACGGTGCGGCGGGAGCGCCCGCGGTCGCCGGGCAGCTCGGGGTCGGCCATCGCCGAGGGCAGCAGCCAGGGGTACTCCGTACGCGTCATGTCGACAAAGCTACGCACGTGGGAGGGGGCTTCCGGGTGTTCGGGGCGCCGGGGAGACCAAAGTCGCGGAAGGGGAGACTTTCGGACCCCGGACGCAGCCCACCGGCCGACGCGGCGGCGGGGCCGGGGCCGCCAGGCTCGCCGTCATGAAGAAAATCTGCGAGACGGTCGGCTTCCTGGTCTTCGTCCAGGGGGTCACCGGGCTGCTCCACGAATGGCTCGGCTGGTTCCGCTTCTTCAACCTGGTGCAGCGGCTGCCGTTCGTCGCCGACTACGCGCTGTTCGTGAGCATCGTGCTGCTGGTGGCGGGGGCGGCCGTCATGATCGCCTCGGACTCGATCAAGGAATGAGGTACCGGTAACCGCCGTACCGGAGTCAGCGTCCGTTTCCCGCCGGTATCCGGCCCGCCCAGCGGCTTTCCTGGTTCCCGTCAGCACGACCGGCAACGAACAGGAACCCTGATGAACAGCACCGTCAGCACCGGCCGCACCGCGCTCGTCACCGGCGGCAGCCGGGGTATCGGCGCCGCGACCGCTCTGCGGCTCGCCCGGGACGGCGCCGACGTGGCGCTGACCTACGTCCAGGACGAACAGGGCGCCCGGGAGGTCGTCCGCACGATCGAGGCGACCGGCCGGCGCGCCGTCGCCCTGCGCGCCGACGCGGCCGACCCGGAGGCCGCCGCCTCGGTGGTGCACCGGGCGGCCGAGGCCTTCGGCCGGCTCGACATCCTGGTGAACAACGCGGGGATCGGGGTCCTCGGCCCCATCGGCACCCTCACACCCGCCGATGTCGACCGGGTCCTCGCCGTCAACGTGCGGGCGGTCTTCCTCGCCTGCCGGGCGGCGGCCGAGGTGATGGAGCGCGGCGGCCGCATCATCTCCCTCGGTACGGCCCTGAGCCGGCACGCGGGCGGGCCCGGCGGCACGCTCTACGCGATGAGCAAGTCCGCGCTCTGCGGGCTGACCAAGCCGCTGGCCCGTGAGCTCGGCCCGCGCGGCATCACCGTCAACCTGGTCCAGCCCGGCGCGGTGGACACCGACCTCAACCCGGCCGACGGCCCGTTCGCGCAGGGGCAGCGCGCGGCGAACGCGCTGGACCGGTTCGGCACCACCGCCGAGGTGGCCGCGCTGATCGCGTACCTGGCCGGTGCGGATGCCGCCTTCGTCACCGGTGCCGAACTGACCGTGGACGGCGGCCACTCGGCCTGACCGTGGCAGGGTGGGCGCATCGACGACGCCCCGAGGAGGCACCATGCCCGCGCCGCACGAACAGGACGACCGCCCGCCGCACGAGGAGTTCGCCTTCCGCATCGTGCGGCGCGGATACGACCGCGACCAGGTCCACTCCCATGTGGAGCTGCTCCTCTCCGGCACCCCGCCGACCGCGGCCCCGGCCTTCGAGCTGGTGCGCCGCGGCTACGACCGGGGCCAGGTCGACGAGGTCATCGCCCGGCTGCACCGCGAGGCGGGGCAGGGGCGGTAACGGGCCGCCGCCCGCCCGTTCTGCCGCGTCCCCCCGCCCCGCCTACGCTGGGCGGGGGGGGGCATCCCGCGCGACGGTGAACAGGCGAGAAGGGAAGATCATGTCCGGTATCCCGGAGCACACCCTGAACGACGGCCGTACGATCCCGGCGGTCGGGCTCGGCACCTATCCGCTGGACGACGCGGCGGCGGAGAAGGCCGTGGCCGGCGCCCTGGACCTCGGCTACCGGCTCGTGGACACGGCGCTGAACTACGGCAACGAGACGGGCACGGGACGCGGCATCGCCCGCGGCGGGGTGCCGCGCGAGGACGTCTTCGTCACGACCAAGGTGCCGGGCCGGCACCACGGCTACGAGAAGACGCTGGCCTCGTTCGAGGAGTCCCGCCGCAATCTCGGCCTGGACTACGTGGACCTCTATCTCATCCACTGGCCGCTGCCCCGGGTCGGCCTGTACGTGGACACCTGGCGGGCGCTGCTCAAGCTGCGCGAGGACGGTCTCGTACGGTCGGTCGGGGTCTCCAACTTCACCGCCGAGCACCTGGAGCGGCTGGAGGGCGAGACGGGCGTGCTGCCCGCCGTGAACCAGATCGAGCTGCACCCCCGGCTGCCCCAGGAGGAGCTGCGGGCCTTCCACGCGGCCAAGGGCATCGTCACCGAGAGCTGGAGCCCGCTGGGGCGCGGCCGTGACCTGCTGACCGACCCGGACGTGGTGGCCGTCGCCGAGGCGCACGGGGTCACCCCGGGGCAGGCGGTGCTGCGCTGGCACACCCAGCTCGGGGCCGTACCGATCCCGAAGTCGGCCGATCCGGGGCGTCAGCGCCAGAACCTGGACCTGTTCGGGTTCGAGCTGACGCCCGAGGAGCTGGCCCGGATCGGCGGCGGGCGGCGGCAGCGGTTCGGCGGGGACCCCGAGGTCCACGAGGAGTTCTGAACCGCCCCCGGGCCCGTCGGGTCAGCCGCCGAGTTCGGCGTGGCGGGCGGCCAGCCGGGCGGCGCCGCTTTCGGTCAGCGAGCCGAAGAGGCGCAGCCGCGAGATGCCGCCGTCCGGGAAGATGTCGGCCCTGACCTGGTCGGCCCGGACCGGCTCGGGCAGCACGAAGCGGTGGTTGGTGTCGGGCTGGAGCCGGGTGCGGGGCAGCAGCTCGGTCCACGTACCGCTCCGCGCGTCGCGGGCCGTGAGCGCCGCCCAGCCCGCCGCGTTGCCCAACAGGTAGGCGGTGTCGATCTCGACGGCCCGGATCTGCGCCTCTTCGGCCAAGTGGTAGTGGATCCAGTCGTTGCCCCGGTCGCGCCTGCGGCGGGTCTCCCAGCCGTCGTCCATCTTGCGGGACCTGCCGGGCTGGATGGTGTTGGTCGCCGGGGAGTAGAAGCGGTCGGAGGCGTCCTCGACCCGGCCGCCGTTCTCCAGGGCGACGACGTCGAAGGTGGCGAGCGCGGACAGCCAGACGGGGTCGGGGGCCACCTCGCCGTACACCCGGAGCCGGGCCACGCCGCCGTCCGGGTGCTGGCACAGCCGCAGGTGGGTGAAGCGCCGCTCCACGTCGACGGCGAAGCCGTTGGCCGCGTGGCCGCCGACGGCCGTACGGGGGACGAGCGTCGTCCACGTCACGTCGGGGGCGAGCAGTTCCTCCGGGGAGGGCGAGCCGGGCAGCGAGACGGCCTCGACGGAGACGGCCCGCGGGTAGTTGCCGCGGAAGTGGGCGGTGTCCACGATCAGACCGCGCACGATGCCGGGGGCGCCGAGGCGGATCAGCGCCCAGTCGTGGTCCTCGTCCGCCGGGTGCGGCCGGTCCGCGCTCGCGCCGCGCCGGCGGCGGGTCTCCCAGCCGTCCATGATCTTGCCCTTGTGCCCGAAGCGCTCCGGGTCGAAGTGCGCGGGCTCCGGCTTCAGCAGGTTCTCGCGCTCCGCGAAGAACTCGTCGTTGGCGGCGATCACGCCCGCGCCGAGCCGCCGGTCGGCGAGGTCCACGAGGTGGGTGAAGGGGTGGTCGGCGGTGCGGTAGTCGGCGTACGGGTCGCCGCCGCCGTACGGGTTCGCGTCGCCGGTGAAGTGTGCTGTCGCCGTCATGCGCGGTTGTCCCTTGTCTGGAGGCGGCCGGTGGGTTCGGCGAGGACGCCGTCGGCGGCGATGCGCACGCCGCGCAGCCAGGTGGAGCGCACCACGCCGTGCAGGGTGCGGCCGGCGTAGGCGGTGACCTGGTTGCGGTGGAACAGCTCGGCCGGGTCGACGGTGAAGGTGGCGTCGGGGGCCAGGACGGCGAAGTCGGCGTCGCGGCCGGCCTCGATGGCGCCCTTGTGGCGCAGTCCGGCCAGGGCGGCGGGGGCGGCCGACATCCAGCGGGCCACGTCGTCCAGGCTGTGGCCGCGCCTGCGTGCCTCGGTCCAGATCGCGGGCAGGCCGAGCTGGAGGGAGGAGATGCCGCCCCAGGCGGAGGCGAAGTCCGGCGTCTTGAGGTCGGTGGTGCAGGGCGAGTGGTCGGAGACGACGCAGTCGATGGTGCCGTCGGCCAGCCCCTGCCACAGCGCGTCCTGGTTGGCGGCCTCCCGGATGGGCGGGCAGCACTTGAACTCGGTCGCCCCGTCGGGGACCTCCTCGGCCGTGAGGGTGAGGAAGTGCGGGCAGGTCTCGACGGTGAGCCGGACACCCCGGCGCCGGGCGGCGGCGATCAGCGGCAGGGCGTCGCTGGAGGACAGGTGCAGGACGTGGACGCGGGCGTTCAGCCTCTCGGCGTGGGCGATGAGCCCCTCGATGGCGGTGTTCTCGGCGTCGCGCGGCCGGGACGCGAGGAAGTCGGCGTAGGCGGGGCCGCTCCGCTGCGGCGCGGACGCCAGGTGACGAGGGTCCTCGGCATGCACGATCAGCAGTCCGCCGAAGCCCGCGATCTCGGCCATCGACCGGGCCAGCTGCTCCTGGTCCAGCTCGGGGAACTCCTCGACGCCGGAGGGCGAGAGGAAGCACTTGAAGCCGAAGACGCCGGCCTCGTACAGGGGGCGCAGGTCCTTGACATTCGTGGGGACCGCGCCGCCCCAGAAGCCGGTGTCGACGTGCACCTTGGGCTCGGCGACCCGCTGCTTGACGCGCAGGTGCTCGACGGTGGTGGTGGGCGGCAGCGAGTTCAGCGGCATGTCGAGCAGGGTGGTGATGCCGCCGGCCGCGGCGGCGCGGGTGGCGGTGTGGAAGCCCTCCCACTCGGTGCGGCCGGGGTCGTTCACATGGACGTGGGTGTCGACGAGGCCGGGCAGCAGGACGTCGTCGCCGAAGTCCTCGACGCGGGCGCCCGAGGGCGGCTCGGCGTCGTACGGCAGGACGGCGTCGATGGTCCCGCCGGTGACGGCGACGGCCGCGGGCCGGGTCCCGCCGGGGGTGACGACGCGCGTCGAGCGCAGTAGCAGCTTCACGTCCGGCACCCGTGCTCCTCACTTCGCGAATTCAACGAACTGTTGAAGGAGTCTTCACTCGGGAACGCGACCCGTCAAGACCCGCCGCCGCACCCCTGGCGCCGCGCCACCCGCTTCTGGAGGTTTCCACAAAGTAGAAGGCTCATTTCGGAGTACGGAACGTAGAATGGGCCAGAGGCGGCATCGCCGGACCGCCGCACGGCCTGCGGACACCCGGACAAACGGGCGCTGACCGGCCATGACGGCCCCCGTCGGCAGTGGGCCGATCGGGAAGGGCCCGATAGGCTGCTGCCTTGCTCCTCCGCTTCGAAAGGACCGTTGACGTGCCGCCGTCCCACGCCAGCACTTCCGACTCCAAGCCCGCCGGTTCCAGCGGCGGTGTGCAGTCCCTTGAGCGCGCCTTCGATCTGCTGGAGCGGATGGCCGACGCGGGGGGCGAGGTCGGCCTGAGCGAGCTCTCCGCGAGCAGCGGGCTCCCGCTGCCCACGATCCACCGGCTGATGCGCACGCTGGTCGTCTGCGGTTACGTACGCCAGCAGCCCAACCGGCGTTACGCGCTCGGCCCCCGCCTGATCCGGCTCGGCGAGTCCGCCTCCCGGCTGCTCGGCACCTGGGCCCGCCCGTATCTGGCCCGGCTGGTCGAGGAGACCGGCGAGACGGCCAACATGGCGCTGCTCGACGGCGACGAGATCGTGTACGTGGCGCAGGTGCCGTCCAAGCACTCGATGCGCATGTTCACCGAGGTCGGCCGCCGGGTGCTGCCGCACTCCACGGGCGTCGGCAAGGCGCTGCTGGCGCACACCCCGCCGGAGGAGGTGCGCGCGCTGCTCGCCCGGACGGGGATGCCCGCCGCCACCGAGAAGACGATCACCACCCCGGACGGCTTCCTGGAGGCGCTCGACCAGGTCCGCCGGCTGGGGTACGCGGTGGACGACAACGAGCAGGAGATAGGGGTCCGCTGCCTGGCGGTCCCGGTGCCCAACTCCCCCACCTCGGCGGCGATCTCGATCTCCGGCCCGGCGGGCCGGGTCACCGAGGCGGCCACCGAGCGGATCGTGCCGATCCTCCAGCAGGCCGCCAGGGAACTGTCCGACGCACTGGCCGGCTGAGCCACGGCGTACGAGAAGGGGCCCGGAGCGCGCTCGCTCCGGGCCCCTTCTCGTACCCGGCGTCAGGCCGGGACCTCCGCCGTCAGCCGGCCGTCGAACATGGTGACCGTGTGGTCCATGCGGTCCAGGTGGGTGCGGTCGTGGGTGACCAGGACCGTCGCCGTGGACCGCTGCCGGGTCAGCGTCACGAGGAGGTCGAGGACGGCCGCGCCGCGTTCGTGGTCGAGGGCGCTGGTCGGCTCGTCGACGAGCAGGAGCGCCGGGTCGTTCATCAGGGCCCGCGCGATGTTGATCCGCTGGCGCTGCCCGCCGGACAGCTGATGGGGCCTGCGGCCGGCCTGGCCGGCGAGACCGACCGCGTCGAGCAGTTCGAGCGCCCGGGAGCGGGCGGCCTTGGCCGGGCGGCCCGACAGGTGCGTCATGACCTGGAGCTGTTCGGCGGCGGTCAGCGAGGGCAGCAGGTTGGGCTGCTGGAAGACGATGCCGATCCGCTCCCGGCGCAGCGCCGCCTTGTCCGCGCGCCCCAGCCCCGTGGTGTCCGTACCCGCGACGACGACCGCGCCCTCGTCGGGCGCGACCAGTGTCGCGGCGACCGCGAGGAGGCTCGACTTGCCGGAGCCGGACGGGCCGACGACGGCGGTGAGGGTGCCGGCGGGGACGTCGAGCGCGACGCGGTCCAGGGCGGTGAGGCGCCCGTCGCCGTCCGGGTAGGTGAGGGTGACATCGGTGAGCGTGAGGGTCATCGGGCACTCCCGAGCGCGGTGAGCGGGTCGACGGAGGTGATCCGCCGGATGGACAGGGCGGCCCCGGCGGCGCCGAGGACGATGAGTACGGCGGCCGGGACGAGGACGGTCGTCGTGTCCAGGACGAAGGGCACGGCCCCGCCGGAGACCAGGGCGCCGATGCCGGAGGCGAGCGCGGTGCCGAGCCCGGTGCCGGCCGCGAGCATCACGACGGCCTGCCCGAGCGCGTCCCTGAGCAGATACGGGGTGGAGGCGCCCAGCGCCTTGAGGACGGCGACGTCACCGCTGCGCTGGATGGTCCAGACGGTGAAGAACGCTCCGATGACCAGGGCGGAGATGGCGAAGAGGAAACCGCGCATCAGTTGCAGGGAGCCGTTCTCGGCCTGGTAGGAGCCGATGGCGGTCAGTGAGTCGTCGAGCGTGAGCGTGCGGGTGCCCGCCGCCTTGTCGCCCGCGGCCAGGTCGGCGCCCGAGGTGGTGGTCAGGGCGATGACGGTGGCGTCGCCCCCCGCGCCGCCGCCGGTCTGCTGCCAGTCGGCGAGCGCGGTCCACACGACCGGTGTGTGGCTGTAGGAGGCGTCGCCGGCGACGGCGGCGACGGTGACCTCCTGGCCGCCGATCCGCAGCCGGTCTCCGGCGTGTGCGGCCAGCTCGTCGGCGCCGCCCTCCGAGAGGACGACCTCGCCCGGCGCGACCCGGGTGCCGGGGGGCGTCAGACCGCTGCCGGGCTCGACCCCGAACGCGGAGACGGCCGCCGTACGCTTCCCCCCGTCCGCGGCGGCGTTCAGGGTGCTGATGCCGAGGGGCTGCGCGGACTCGACGCCGGGCCGGCCGGCCCAGTCGCGCCAGGCGGACTCCTCGACGGCCGAATCGGTGAAGGACACCGACCGGCCGTCGGGCGGGGCGGCGAACGCCAGGTGGTCGGCGTTCAGCCCGGTGACGGCCGAGGTGTTCTCCCGGGCCAGTCCGGCCGTCAGACCGGACAGCAGGCCCACGAGCAGCGTGATCAGGACCACGACCGTGCCCATGAGGGCGAACCGGCCCTTGGCGAACCGAAGATCTCTCCATGCGACGAACATGACTCCAGCGTCCTTTTCCCCGGCCCCGGAAACATCGCCCGCGGGCTGGTGACGACATCAACCTTTCGATTGACCGGCCCCGGGCGGCCCGCGCCTACGCTGGACTCATCATGGAAACGCGCGCTCATCCCCCGGTCGCCGCCGCGCTGCGGCTGTGTCTGCACGGCCTGATGCTGGGCCTGCTGGCGCTCGCCGCCGCCAAGGCCGTCAGTGACGGGCAGGCGCACCCCGGCGCGGTGATCGTGGCCGCCTGCGTGCTGGCGGCGGTGTACGTGGCGGGGGCCGCGGCGCCGTTCGTGCAGCCGGGGACCCGGGCGGGCGCGGCGTGGCTCGCAGTGCTCGGCGTGCTGTGGGCGGCGCTGCTGGTGCTGTCGCCGGACGCGCTGTGGGTGGCCTTCCCGCTCTACTTCCTCCAGCTGCACCTGCTGCCGATCCGGTGGAGCCTGCCGGCCGTGGCGGTCACGGCGACCGCCGCCATCGCGAGCTTCCTGCTGCACGGGCAGGCGGTGACGCCCGGCACGTTCATCGGCCCGCTGCTCGGCGCGGCGGTCGCCGTCGCCACGGTCCTCGGGTACGAGGCGCTGTTCCGGGAGAGCGAGCGGCGCCGCGAGCTCATCGAGGAGCTGGTGGCCACCCGCGCGGAGCTGGCCGAGGCGGAGCGCGCCGCGGGGACCCTCGCCGAGCGCGAGCGGCTGGCCCGGGAGATCCACGACACCCTCGCCCAGGGCCTGTCCAGCATCCAGCTGCTGCTGCGCGCCGCCGAGCGGACCCTGCCCGACGACGCGCCCGCCGCCGCCCATGTGCGCCGGGCACGCGAGGCGGCGCAGGACAACCTCGCCGAGGCCCGGCGCTTCGTCCGCGCGCTGACCCCGCCCGATCTGGAGAACGGTTCCCTGGCCGCCGCCCTGGAACGGCTCTCGGCCCGTACCACCACTCCGGCGTTCACCGTGCAGTTCGCCGTGAGCGGGACACCGGTCGAGCTGCCCACGCCGTACGAGGTGGCGCTGCTGCGGACCGCCCAGTCGGCGCTGGCCAACACCGTGCGGCACGCCGGGGCCCGGCGGGCGGAGATCACGCTGAGCTTCATGGACACCTCGGTGTCGCTGGACGTGGTGGACGACGGCCGGGGCTTCGGGCAGGAGGACCCGGCGGGCGGTGACACGGAGTCCGGGGGCTTCGGCCTGCCCGCCATGCGCTCCCGGGCCCGTTCGCTCGGCGGCACCCTGAGCGTGGAGTCGGCGCCCGGCCAGGGCACCGCCGTCGCGCTGACGCTGCCGCTCCCCGTCGGCCGGACCGGGCAGGACGCGGCATGAGCGCCCCGATCAGGCTGCTGCTCGCCGACGACCACCCGGTGGTGCGCGCGGGGCTGCGGGCCGTGCTGGACACCGAGCCGGACTTCCGGGTCGTCGCCGAGGCCGCCACCGCCGAGGAGGCGGTGGCGCGTGCCGCGGCGGGCGGGCTGGACGTGGTCCTGATGGACCTCCAGTTCGGCTCCGGCATGCACGGCTCGCAGGCGACGGCTGAGATCACGGCGGCGCCGGACGCGCCCCGGGTGCTGATCCTGACGACGTACGACAGCGACGCGGACATCCTGGCGGCGGTCGAGGCGGGTGCGGCGGGCTATCTGCTGAAGGACGCGCCGCCCGAGGAGCTGGCCGCGGCGGTGCGTACGGCGGCCGCCGGCCGCTCCGCCCTGGCGCCCGCCGTCGCGCACCGGCTGATGGACCGCATGCGGACCCCGGCCCAGGCGCTCACCAAGCGCGAGCTGGAGGTCCTGCAACTGGTCGGTGAGGGCCTGTCGAACGCGGAGATCAGCAAGCGGCTCTTCCTCAGCCAGGCGACGGTGAAGTCTCATCTGGTGCACATCTACGCCAAGCTCGGCGTCGATTCGCGCACGTCCGCCGTCGCCGCGGCGACGGCCCGCAGGCTCATCCGCCGCTGACCGCGCGTCCGTTCCCCGTCAGCGGCGCGGCGGCTCGCCGAAGAGGTCGACGGCGACGCGCACGTCCCGGAGGGCCGACGCCAGGGCGCTGACCGAGCCGATCGCCCCCGCGATCAGCAGCAGCGAGCGGCGGAGCCGGGGGATCTCGGGCACCCCGCTGAGCGCCATCGCGTCCAGCGCCGCGAGTTCGTCCTCGGCGATGGCCCGGTCGGGAAACTGCGCGGGGTGTCCGGCCAGGGCCCGCCGGAGCCGGGAGACCGCGGTACGCAGCTCCGCCACTCTGGGGTCCTCACCGCTGCCGGTCACCCGCTCCTGCCCCACGCTCTTCAACAAAGCTCCCCCTCGCACATCCTTGTGCCAGTGTTTCGACCGGGCCCCGTACCGTGGTCAAGTGTCCGGGGGTGCGGGCAAGTTAACGCCATGAAAGGTGTCGGGCGCCACTCCGGGGACGTAACACACGCCGTACGGGTGGCGAGCCTGGGCGGGAGCGTCCGCCATGGGGTATCCAGGCGGCATGACAAGCACACCGCACGCCCCCGTCGTCGCCGGACTGCTGCTCGCCGCGGGCGGCGGACGCCGGCTCGGCGGACGCCCGAAGGCCCTGCTGGAACACCGCGGCGGCCTGCTCGCCGACCACGCGGTGCGCTCCTTGCGCGAGGGCGGCTGCGGGCCCCTTCATGTGGTGCTCGGCGCGGCGGCGGGCGAGGTGCGGGCCAGGGCCGCTCTGGACGGCTGCGCGGTGACCGTCAACGAGGAGTGGACCGAGGGCATGGGCTCCTCGCTGCGGGCGGGGCTCGGCGCCCTCGCGGACACGGGCGCGGACGCGGCGCTCGTCCTGCTGGTCGACCAGCCCGGCATCGACGCGCGGGCGGTGGCCCGGGTGCGGGCCGCGTGCCGGGACCGGACGAGCCTGGTGGCCGCCTCGTACGCCGGGGAACGCGGCCATCCCGTGCTGTTCGGGGCGGATCTGTGGGCGGACATCGCGGCGGGCGCGGTGGGCGATCAGGGGGCTCGGACCTATCTGCGGGCGCACCGCGACGCGATCACGCTCGTCGAGTGCGCCGATGTGGCACAGGCGTACGACATCGACACCCCGGAGGACCTGACACACCTGGAGTGAACGCACTGGCACGCTGCGCCAGCACCGCTCCACTTCTGTCGAGCCGGAGAATCTCGATATCAACAAACCATTGAACTTCCACCATGAGGAAACTACTATCCACTGGTCAGAAGCCCTCTGCACCTCAGACGGCGGCCACAGCCGTATCCCGGAGCCCTGGCACGCCGTGCCGTTAGGGGCGGCCCGGCGGCCGTGGGACGCCGTCCGCACCGCCCGCTGAAGGAGTGACAGCTCATGTCCGCACCAGCGCCGTCCTCGCTGGCCATCGTCGATGCCGAGCCCCTGCCCCGGCAGGACGAGGTCCTCACCCCCGCGGCCCTCGCGTTCGTGGCCGAGCTGCACCGCCGGTTCACGCCCCGGCGCGACGAGCTGCTCGCCCGCCGAGGCGAGCGCCGTGCCGAGATCGCCCGCACCTCCACGCTGGACTTCCTGCCCGGAACCGCGGCGATCCGTGCGGACGACTCCTGGAAGGTCGCCCCGGCCCCGGCCGCGCTGAACGACCGCCGGGTGGAGATCACCGGTCCGACCGACCGCAAGATGACCATCAACGCCCTGAACTCGGGCGCGAAGGTCTGGCTCGCCGACTTCGAGGACGCCTCCGCCCCCACCTGGGAGAACGTCGTCCTCGGCCAGCTCAACCTGATGGACGCCTACAACCGGTCCATCGACTTCACCGACCCGAGGACCGGCAAGTCGTACGCGCTGAAGCCGGCCGGCGAGCTCGCCACCGTCGTCACCCGCCCCCGCGGCTGGCACCTGGACGAGCGCCACCTCCAGCTCGACGGCACCCCGGTGCCCGGCGCACTGGTCGACTTCGGGCTCTACTTCTTCCACAACGCCCAGCGCCTGATCGACCTCGGCAAGGGCCCGTACTTCTACCTGCCGAAGACGGAGTCGCACCTGGAGGCCCGCCTCTGGAACGACATCTTCGTCTTCGCCCAGGACTACGCCGGCATCCCGCAGGGCACCGTCCGCGCCACGGTCCTGATCGAGACGATCACCGCCGCGTACGAGATGGAGGAGATCCTCTACGAGCTGCGCGACCACGCCTCCGGGCTGAACGCCGGCCGCTGGGACTACCTCTTCTCCATCGTCAAGAACTTCCGTGACGGCGGCCCCAAGTTCGTCCTGCCGGACCGCAACGCGGTGACGATGACCGCCCCGTTCATGCGGGCGTACACCGAACTCCTCGTCCGCACCTGCCACAAGCGCGGCGCCCACGCGATCGGCGGCATGGCGGCCTTCATCCCGTCCCGCCGCGACGCCGAGGTCAACAAGGTGGCGTTCGAGAAGGTCAAGGCCGACAAGGACCGCGAGGCGAACGACGGCTTCGACGGCTCCTGGGTCGCCCACCCCGACCTCGTCCCGATCGCCATGGCCTCCTTCGACGCGGTCCTCGGCGAGAAGCCGAACCAGAAGGAGCGCCTGCGCGAGGACGTCTCGGTCGCGGCCGGCGACCTGATCGCCATCGACACCCTGCACGCCAAGCCCACCTACGAGGGCCTGCGCAACGCCGTCGCGGTCGGCATCCGCTACATCGAGGCCTGGCTGCGCGGCATGGGCGCGGTCGCCATCTTCAACCTGATGGAGGACGCGGCCACCGCCGAGATCTCGCGTTCCCAGATCTGGCAGTGGATCAACGCGGACGTGGTCTTCGAGAACGGCGAGCACGCCACCGCGGAGCTGGCCCGCGAGGTCGCCGCCGAGGAACTCGCCGCGATCCGCGCCGAGACCGGCGACGAGGCCTTCGCCGCCGGCCAGTGGCAGGAGGCCCACGACCTCCTCCTCCAGGTCTCGCTGGACCAGGACTACGCGGACTTCCTGACGCTCCCGGCGTACGAGCGGCTGCGCTGACGCGTCCCGCGTACGACGGCTGTTCCCGGTGCCGACGACGGCGCCGGGAACAGCGCTTTCTCCGGGCTTCGGGCCGAGGACGGCCGCGGACACCGCCGGGGCTCCGTCGTCGCGCCTATCGGCAGCGGCACTCCCCGGCGAGCACCGCCGGGGCGATTGTCCGCATGGCTTCCTGCTCGGCCTCCGAGATGCACGGCAGCCGACGTGCGAGTACGTCGAAGTGCTGGTGCCCGCGCCAGGCGTCGTGGTCGCCCACGACGAACAGCCGCCGCCGGGCACGGCTCACCGCGACATTCAGCAGGTTCGGAGCAGACGCCGCCCAGACACGTGGGCCTGCTCCGTCCCCGCCCGCGCCCAGGACCAGCAGCACCACGTCGGCCTCCTTCCCCTGGGTCGTGTGCACGGTTCCCACTCTTTCGCGCGGGACGACCCGGCACAGGCTCCGGCGCAGCCCGGCCACGACATCACGGAAGGGGCTGATGACGAACAGCTCGCGCTCGGGGTCCAGGCCCTGGTCGACGAGCCGGTGCACGATGACGTTCGCGCACTCCCCCTCGTCCGGCGACCACTTGCCCTGTGCCGACCGCCCGCCGCTCACCGGCCACCACACACCGCGCCGGGCCACCGCGTAGTCGCCGTCCCGGTGCACCCCGTGCACCATCAGGCCGTCGTAGGCGATCTCGTTGCTGATCGTGAACATCGGGTCGTCGCAGCGCCGGTGCACCCGCAGGGGCGACCCCACCCACACCTGGTCCTCGTCCGACCCCTCGGGCGCGGGCAGCCAGGTGCCGTAGCCGTTCAACCGGTCGGCGACCCGCTGCGCCGAGGTACGGGAGGGTTCCCACTCCTGAGCCACCCCGAAGGTCCGGCGCAGCGCCTGCTGCCCCGTGTGCGGCAGCGTGACCACCGGCTCCAGCTGGAGCGGGTCGCCCACGATGACGCCTCTGCGCGCCCGCCACAGTGCGCCCACCGGCATCTGGGCGGTCGCCTGGCCGGCCTCGTCGATCAGCATCCAGCCCAGCGACCGGGGCCCCAGCCCCGCGAACATCCGGTCCAGTGAGGCGAACGTGGTGGAGACGACCGGAAGTGCGAGGAAGAGGTTCTGCCAGGCAGCCAGCACCACCTCCGGCTTCAGGGTTCTGGGAGCGTCGCCGCACAGCACATCCATCGCGGCGTCGAGGTTCTTGCGCATCCGGTCGGCAGCGCCCTTGATGAACGCGCCGTGCAGATCCATCGCGGCGAGGAAGAGCCGGGTGCGGGCCCGGGTGAACTCCGGGTCGGACCAGGGAGAGGACAGCTCCCTGGCGTCCTCCGCCGTTCGCTCGCCGCGCTCTTCCCGGCCCGGGACACACGCGCCCCAGCGCTCGACGGCCGCCTCCACCGTGGCCCGGAGCCGCGCGTGCCGTCCCTCCGCCGCTCGGAGCACCCGCCCGGCTTCGTCCAGGACCTCCCTGTGGGCGGCTTGGGCCCGGTCGTAGGCATCGGCGGCCTGGGTGAGTTCCTCGTACGCGGCCCGAGCGGTCTGCTCCGCCACCGCCAGCAGTTGGTCCTCCGCGTGCCAGTCGCGTTGCGCCGCGCCGAGGGTGAAGATGCCGGCGGCCAGCCCGGGACGGTGCCGTCGGTGCTCCGCCCTGCGGCCCGCGGCGTCGGCGAGGTCCCTCTGTGCCCTGCCGCGAGCCGCACGGGTCCCGGCGGCCGGCTGACGGAGTGCGTCCAGGTCCCGTCCGGCTGCGGCGACCGCCTCCCGGGCGGTGGTGACGGCCGCCCGCGCCCCGTCGTACTGCGCCATCGCCTCGTGCGCCCGCTGCCGCTCGTCCCGCAGGGCCCGCACCGTCTGCCGTGCGTCCCGGAAACGCGTGACGGCCTCCCGCCACGCCGTCGGGTCGCCGCCCCGCGAAGCAGCCGCCCTCAGCCGGTCCCGCATGCCTTCGCCGCGCTCGGCCCGTTCCTCTCCCGGCGGGCCGAACCAGTACTTGTTGCGGAAGTCCGAACGGTTCCCCTTGTTGCCGAGCTTCGCGGCGAGGGTTCCCCACGACGGTGCGCCGTCGAGAAGAAGGCGTCCCTGTTCCGGGAAGAAGGACGCCGCCTCCCGCCACTCCGCGGCGACGGAGTCACGTGCGGGGATCTCGCTGGAGACGTTCTCGACGGCGCCGTTGTTGGCCGACGCGACCACCATCTCGTATCCCGTCAGCTCCGGCTTGAGGGACGCGACCGACCTCTGGTAGGTGCCGGTGCTCCAGCGGTGCGCCTGTCCGGTGAACGCGTCCTCGGGCCGCCGCAGCTCGGACAGCCGCTCCGCCCTCATGACCAGGACGGCGGCGATGAGGTCCCGCAGCTGCGTGGTCTTGCCCGTACCGGGCGGGCCGTTCACCGCGTACAGGCCGTCGGTGTCGGCGAGTTGCTCCACGATCCGGTTCACTGCGAACTGCTGGCTCAGTACCAGCGGGTGTTCCGTCCTCGCGGGCCAGCGCCCGAGCGGGAAGCCGGCCGGCTGCACACCGGCGAGCACCGCTCCGGGTTCGTGCTTGAGGTCGACGCGCGTACGGCCGCGCAGCGCGGTCGAAGCGGTCAGGTAGTCCCGCAGCGCGGGCCCCGGCTCGTCCTTGCCGAGACTGCCCGCGACCAGGTCGAGGTCCGTCGCGATGAAGCTGTTCAGGAAGTCCGACCCGCCCGATCGTCCGGCCTTCCGACGGGACACCGACCTGCACTGGACCCGGATCGTCTCCGGCCGCAGGTCGTCGGCGACACCGAACCGTTCAGCGACCCAGCGGGTGACGGCCGACAGGTCACGCACGGTCAGCGGCTTCTCGCCGAGCCGTGGCGGAATCTCGCCGTCATCCCCCTCGCCCGCGTCGTCCCCGTCCTGCGGGTCCTCGTCCGGCGCCACATCGTCCGCGCGCCCGGCACCGCCCTCGGTCACGGCATCGACGGCGCCGGAGAGGGCACCGGCCGCCAGATCGCCGAGCACCGGTCCGAGCGCGGCACTCAACGCACCGCCGACCGCACCGACCGTGATCTCGCACAGCAACCCGGCGAAGGGCCGCCGCCCCGGCGCCGCGTCCGCGATCGTCACCCTGCCGTCGCCGACGCCCAGCACGACGCCCTCGCACAGCTCGGCCTCCGCGTCGAAGCCGTCGAGCCACCCCTGCGCACCCGGGCCGGGCTTACGGCTGCGCCCCGTCGCCCAGGCGCACGCGGAGAAGGTGATGGAGTCCTGGACCAGCAGCCCCTCGTCCGTGACCTCGAAGGCCAGCAGGGCACTGTCACCGTCCACCCGGCCGTCATGGTCCTCCTCACTGCCGCCGAAGACGTCGAGCAGGACATCGCGGACGGACGCGACCGGGTACACGCCGCAGTAGACGGTGTGCTGCCTGACCATGTTCCGGCCAGGGCTCCGCCGCCGTACGGGGTGCCCCTCCTCCCACGGCAGCGGGCGGCCGGCTTCCACGGCGTGGACGCCCTTCGGCGGCGAGGCCTTCTCCACCTTCTGCGGGCTGAACATCTCCACCGCGCGCCAGTAGCGCACGATGTCCGCCCTGCGTCGCCGCTCGCCCCTCGCCGCCATACGGCCCATCCCCCTCGTTCCGTGCCCCAGCAGCGATCACCCTAGCCAGCTCCGCGCGCGGTGTGGAGGGAGCATTGGCGCATATGCGACCTCGGGCGGTGTCCCACGGGACGACGGACACCTCACCCGGTACGGATCGACGTGACCTCGTGGACCACGGCCGCGCTCGTCGCCGGTCCGTTGCAGGTCAGCTGGTTCGGCGGGGCACGGTGCGCGGTGACCTCGACGTCGTAGGGGGTCGCGTGGGGCGGGGGGCCGGTGACGCGGATCAGCCAGTGGGGGCCGGCCCGGGAGGTACCGGTGACCGTGTAGTCGTGCCGGCCGGCCGGGCCGAACCGGGCGAGGACGGCGGCGACGGCGGCCTGCTGGGGCGGGAGGAGGTCGGTGTAGCCGCGCAGGTGGCCGGGGTGGACGCGGCCGGCGAGGTGCTGTTCGACCACGGCGACGGAGGAGGGGGCGTCGAGGCCGCCGTAGTAGACGCCGTCGGGTGCGACGAGGACGTTGGCGGCGAACCGGTCACCGCCCACGTGGGTGCACTCCCACACCAGGTCGGGCCACCGCTCGCTCAGGGCGCGGGCCACCGGCCGGCCGCGCACGGCACAGCAGGTGTCGTGGCGGCCGTGGGTGCAGACGAGGACGGCGGGCGGGTGGCCGGGCTCCCCGGGGGCGCCCAGCGCGGCGGCCGCCCGCGCCAGGTCCTCGTCGCGTTCCCAGGTGCCCCACTGCTGACGGTGGCCGCCGGTGCCGTCGTACCGCAGTACGGCCCAGCGCCGGGGGCCCGCTTCCTTGTCCCGGCGGCCGTGGCGCCTGATCAGGAGCACCCGGGCCCGCACCGCCCGCGCCGCTTCGAACAGGATGTTCCTGACGCCGGGATCCAGGGCGAGGCCGTCGAAGCCGTTGGCCGGCCAGGCGCCTCCGTACTCGACGAGGACCCAGACCAGGCCGTACGGGGCCGTGCCGGTGAGCGCGTCGCCGCGGGCGCGGGCGGCGTCGGCGCAGAGGAAGCGTTGCGCTCTCACTGAGCGGCCGGCACGAGGACGCCCGCGCGCAGCAGCCTCCGCGCGCAGGCGAGGCCGAGGTCGCCGGCGGTGCGCACGTCGCCGGCGAGGAGGCGGGCCAGGGCCGGCAGGTCGGCCTCCGGGAAGTCGAGCCACCCCACGCGGGTCATCAGCCGCCGGTCGTGCAGCCGGGCTTCCAGCGCGTCCCGAAGCCGGACCGGTGTGGCGGGCCCCAGGTGGTCGACGGCGGTGAGCTGGGCCAGCGGACCCAGCGGTCCGGGGCGGGCCCCGCCCCGGCGTGCGCGGTGGAACCCGGGGACGGGGTCGGCCCCGTCGACGGCCGCGAGGAGGCGTGCGCGGACCGGGGCGGTCGCGTCGTCCGGTCCCGCAGCGCCCAGCGGCAGGGAGCCGCGCGCCCACGGGTCGTCGCGCAGCTCCGAGAGCGCGGCGCGCATGAGCTGTTCGGCCAGGGCGTAGCGCGTCCAGGCGTGGACGCCGAGCGTCAGGTGGATGGAGACGGCGCCCTGTGCCTCGGCGGCGTGCAGCCAGCCGCGCGGCAGGTAGAGGACGTCGCCCGGTTCGAGCACGGTGTCGAGATACGGCTCGCCCTGCGCGGCCTCGGCGACGGCCTCCCGGTGATCGGTCCAGGGCTGGTCGCGCAACGGGTCGGGGTGCACGGGCCGGTGGACGATCCAGCGCTTGGCGCCCTCGATCTGGAGGACGAAGACGTCGTGGACGTCGTAGTGGGCGTCGAACCCGCGGTTCTGCGGCGGGGTGACGTAGGCGTTGGCCTGCACCGGGTGTCCCAGTTCGGCGGCCAGCCGGGCGGTGAGGTCACCGACGGGCGCCCAGGTGCGCTGGAGCGCTTGCAGGACGAGGGTGGCGCCGTCGGCGAACTCCCGCCACAGGGCGGTGTCGTCCACCTGGTCGGCGATGGTGGCACCCACGCCGGCCGGTGAGGTGAACGACGCGTCGGGAAGCGTCGCGCCGTTCCTGGCGACGCGGAGGAAGGGTGTGCGCAGGCCGCGCCGCGAGACGAGTTCGTCCACGGCTCCGGCGGAGAAGAGGTCGGAGAAGTCGCTGGCGCGGCGGGTGAGAAGCGCCGTGCGCGACCAGATGTCGCGGGCGAATTCCTCCCGGCTCAGGCCGGTGGTCAGGCGCGTTTCCAGGACCCCGGGGCGCGCCGTCGCGGTGCCGGGGTCCTGGGGGCCGGCCGGGGAGGGGCTCAAGAACCGGTGCCGGACGAGCCCGCGCCGCCATCGGCGCCGCCGTCGGCCCCACCGTCGTGGACACCCGGCGTACCGGCAGCACCACCATCCGCGGGACCCTCGGCCGCACCGTCCGCACCACCGTCATGGACACCCGGCGTACCCGCCGCACCACCATCCGCGGGACCCTCGGCCGCACCGTCCGCACCACCGTCATGGACACCCGGCGTACCCGCCGCACCGCCGTCGGCCGGGCCCTCCGCACCGCTGTCGGCGCCTCCGTCCGCGCCGCCGTCGGCGCCTCCGTCGTGGACGCCCGGCGTACCGGCCGCGCCCCCGTCCGCCGGGCCCTCCGCACCGCTGTCGGCGCCTCCGTCCGCGCCGCCGTCGGCTCCTCCGTCGTGGACGCCGGGGGTGCCCGCCGCACCGCCGTCCGCGGGGCCTTCCTGCTGGTTCGGGTCCTGCTCGGGGCTGGTCATATTTCCTCCCGCGCATCGAACGGCTGGGGCCGGGCCGCATACCGGGCCCGGTTCTGACGCACGGCGGTGCCACCGGGGCACCGCCGTGACCAGCCTACCGCTATGGGCGGTAAGTCTCGATTTGAGGGAAATTACCTGGTACGGGCTATTTCAGCCCGTTGTCCAGGGCGCCCATCAGCGTTCCCTGGGGGGTGTCGCCGGACATCTCCCAGACCATGACGCCGAGCAGGCCCTTGTCCTTCACGTAGTCGGTCTTCTTGCCGATGGACCAGGTGTCGTCGAAGGACCACCACTGGTTGCCGGTGTATCCGTACGTCGATACGGACTGCTCGTCGTGATGGACCGTCATCGTCGGGTAGGCGCCGATGAGGTTCGAGTAGCCCCGGGTGCCGGCCTCCTCCGCGAACTGGCCGGGGGCCGCGCCACCGGCCGGCTGCCACTCGCCCGCCGCGCCGCCGTCGGTGACGTTCTGCCAGCCCCGGCCGTAGAACGGGATGCCGAGGGTCAGCTTGCGGGGCTCGACGCCCGCGTCCGTGTACGCCTTGATGGCCGTGTCCGCGCTGAAGTGGAAGTCGTACGGGTCCTGGTCGTCGTTGTAGAGGTTGGCCTGGTGTCCCGTGCGGTCCGGCTCCCAGGAGTTGTCGCTGCCCGAACCGTGGAAGTCGTAGCCCTGGACGTTGGCGACGTCGAGCGAGTCGAAGACCTCGGACAGGTCCCAGCCCTCGTCGATCTTCTGCGGGTCGGCGGGGGTGAAGGCGGTGAGGAGGCGGTGGCCGCCGCCGAGGGCGTCGAGCTGCTTGCGGAACTCGGCGAGCAGCAGGGTCAGGTTGTCCTTGTCGTCGGGCGAGTAGTGGTTGCCGGGGTGCCCGGTGCCGGTGCCCGGCCACTCCCAGTCGATGTCGAAGCCGTCGAAGATGCCGGCGGCGGTGCCGGGGCCGCCCGCGCCGCCGTACTCGGGCAGGTTGCCCTTGATGTACATGTCGATGCAGGAGGAGACGAACTTCTTGCGGGCGGCGTCGGTGGCGGCGACGTCCGAGAAGTACTTGGAGTAGGTCCAGCCGCCGAGCGAGACCACGATCTTGAGGTCGGGGTGGAGCTGCTTCAGCTTCTTCAGCTGGTTGAAGTTGCCGCGCAGCTTGCCCCAGCCGTCGTCGGCGACCCCGTCCACGGACTGGGCGGCGCTGAAGGGGCGGGCGTAGTCGGCGTCGGCGTCACCGGCTCCGGTCCCCTGCTCCGGGTCCTGGGGGTCGGCGGTGGTGCCTTTGGTGACGCCGTTGAGGCAGGTGAGGTTGTTGGGATCGATGTTGGCGAAGGCGTAGTTGATGATGTCGAGCTTGTCGGCGGCGCCGGAGTCCTCCAGGTTCTTGACGAAGTACTGGCGGCCGTAGATGCCCCACTGGACGAAGTAGCCGACCTTGGCGTAGTTGCCCGCGCCGACGATGTCGTCGGTCTTGACGGTGAGGGCGTTGCTGGCGGGTGAGACGTTGTCGGCGGGGTCCCTGGCCTTCACGGTGAAGGTGTACGAGGTGGAGGGCGACAGGCCGCCGATGGTCGCGGTGGTCGTGGTGCCGGAGACGGTGGTGGCCTGCTCGGAGCCCCGGTAGATGTCGTAGGCGGCGATCCGCTGGTTGTCCGTCGCGGCGGTCCAGGCGAGCGTCACGGACGAGGAGTCGGTGGCGGTGGAGTGCAGGGCGCCGGGGGCCGTCGGGGCGGAGGTGTCGGTGGCCGGGTCGACGGTCGTCACGGTCAGCGGGGCGCTCTCGGCGGAGACGTTGCCCCGGGTGTCCTTGGCCCGGACGGTGAAGGCGTAGGCGGTGGCCGGGGTCAGGCCGGTGACCGTGGCGCTGGTCGTCGCGGTGGCGGAGCCCACGACCTCGCCGCCCGCCAGGATGTCGTACGAGGCCACGGGGAAGTCGCCCGCGGCGGCGGCCGTCCAGGAGAGCGACGCGGTGCGGGCGGTGACATCGGTCTGCGCCAGACCACTGGGCGCCCCCGGCGGCGCGTCGGCGGACCCGTCGCACTTGTCACCGTTGACCCGGCAGCCGGCCGGCGCGGCCATCGGCCCGGTCGCGACGAACCAGAAGCTGTACGGCTCGGTGGAGCTGTGCGCGGCGACCGTGCCGTTGTAGTGGGCGTTGACCGCGGTGATGTGACTGCCCTGGGCGGTGACGGTGCCGTTGTACGAGGAGTCGATGGCGACCCCGGCGGGCAGGTCGAACTCCAGGCTCCAGCCGGTGACGGCGGTGTCGGTGTCGTTGTGCAGGACGTAGGTCCCCTTCCACCAGGGGCCGTTGTCGGCCGAGGTGAAGGTCGCCGTGAGCTTGCCCGCGGCGTGCGCGGGGACGGCCTGCAGGGACAGGAACGTGAGGAGCAGTCCGAGAACGGCGAGCAGTGCGATCGCCGATCTCCGTCTGAGTGGCATGTGCTCGGACATGGTTCTCCCTTGAGGCAGGGACCGGTGAGGCGGTCCTCGGGGAGGTGCGGATGGCGTTTCCATGGAGCACAGGGGAAAGTAATTGGTCTGGACCAAGTCGTCAATAGGTACAGACCAATTACGGTCGGCCGGACGGACGGGCCCCACGCGCCCGGCCCTCACGCGCCCGATACTCATGCCGTCCGACTCTCACGCGCCCGGCACTCGCGCGCCTACCCCTCACGCGCCCCGGCCCTCACGCGTCCGGCACCCACGCGTCCGGCACCCACGCGTCCGGCACTCGCACCCTCAGTCGCCGAGGACGACCGTGCGCACCGCCGAGAAGTCGCCCCACTTGCCGTCCGGCAGCTTGGCACGGAGCTTCATCGCGTAGCGGGTCCCGCGCGGGTCGGTGACGGTGAGCCGGTAGTTCGCGCGGCCGGCGGGCGGCTCGCCTCCCCAGACGATCGTGGTGGTCAGCCGGCCGTTCAGGTAGAGCTGGTACGCCGGGATCGCGCCGCCCGTTTCGGGCTGCTCCCAGTCCAGGTCGACGGCGTACGCCTTGCCCTCCGCCTTCGCCGTGACCCGCAGGTCCGTGGGGGCGGTCGAGGCGGGGGCGCCGGGGGCGGAGGCGGTGGTGATGTCGATGGCGTCGCTGTCGGGTGACGAGGTGTCGGCCGCGTCACGGGCCCGGACGGTGAACGTGTAGACCGTGCCGGGGCGCAGCCCGGTCAGCCGCGCGGTGGTCTGCGTACCGGGCACGCTGTGGATGCGCGAGTCCTCCTGGTAGATGTCGTACGCGGTGACCCCGACGTCGTCCGTCGAGCCGCCCCAGGACAGGGTCGCGGCGCGGCTGCCGTCGGCCTTGCCGCGCAGTTTCACCGGCCGGGTCGGGGCCTCGCGGTCGGCGGGGGTCGGGGCGGGAGTGGTGACGGAGGCCGCGGAGCTCGGCGCGGAGAGGTTGCCGGCCGCGTCGCGGGCCCGGACGGTGAACGTGTAGGCGGTCGAGGCGGTGAGCCCGTCGATGTCGATCATCACCCGGCTCGCCGGTACCGACTTGACCTTCTCGCCCTTGCGGTAGACCTCGTAGCCGGTGACACCCGTGTCATCCGTGGCCGCCTCCCACATGACGTGCGCGGAGGTGGCGCTGCTCGCCTGCGCGGTCACCCCGTGCGGCGCGGTGGGCTTCTCCGTGTCCGCCGGGTCTTCGGAGCCACAGGCGGTCAGGGCGGCGAGGAGCAGGGCGGCGGAACAGGCCAACGCGGCAGGCGTGTGGGGGGATCGCACGGTCTTGCCTTCCATCCGGCAGCAATGGTCCAGACCTGTATCGCACGGGGTGGGGCCCGCCGACAAGAGCACGGAGCGGAACCTTCCGCAATGTGCCGGTGTGCACCCGCCCCCGCACCGGCCCGTCCGGGTGGACCGGGCGGGCCGGTCCGGGGGCGGGTGCACACCGGCTGGTGGCCGGGCGGCCGAGCCGGGCGCCGACGAGGGCGTCAGCTGGTGAAGAACTCCGTGATGCGCTGGGCGACCTGCTCGGGGTCGGCCTCGTGCGGACGGTGGCCGCCGCCGAGGGTGACGAGGTGGCAGTCCGGGATCATCGACGCCATGTCCTGGAGCCGGGCCTGCGGCATGGTGCTGCCCGGCCCGCCGGCGAGCAGGAGCGTGGGGGCGACGATCTCGCCGAGCCCCTCCGCCCAGGCGGGGTCGGGGTCGGCCAGCTGGGCGTCGACCGCCGCGAGCGCGGCCTCGTCGTAATCGACCGGCCCGTCCGGCGGGACGGCGGGGCCCGCCGCGCCGGGGAACGGCGCCGGGGTCTCCACCAGCACCAGCCGCTCCACCCGGGCGGGGTGCTCCTGGGCGAGGAGGTGGGCGACGACCCCGCCCATCCCGTGGCCGACGACCCCGGCCCGGTCCAGCTCGCACGCGTCGAGGAAGCCGAGGACGTCCTCGCACATCTCCTCGAAGTCGTAGGTGTCGGGCCAGTCGCTCTCCCCGTGGCCGCGCAGGTCGATCGCGTACACCCGCCATTCCCGGCCCAGCAGACTCCCGGCCGCCTCCCAGCTCGCGGCGCTCGCGCCGAGACCGTGCAGCAGTACGACGGGCGAGCCGAACGGGTCGCCCCAGGTCCGGTACGCCAGCCGCACATCGCCGACATCCACCACAGACTGATCTTCCATGCCCCCGACGCTACCGCCGAATGCGCCGGGCCCCGCCCACCGGCCTGGCAGTCTGGTGCGGTGAAGCTCACCCCTCGCTCCCTGGCCGCCTCCCTCGCCGCCCTCCTCCTGACCGTCACCGCGCTGTCCGGCTGCACCGGGGGCGGCCCCGGCGGCTCGTCGGCCAAGGGCCCGGAGGGGCCGGGCCTGGCCGATCCGGTGAAGAAGGACATCGCCATGCGGCTGGTGTCCAGCGCGGAGAACTCGACGCTGGACTGGAAGGCGCAGTACGGCTACATCGAGGACATCGGCGACGGCCGCGGCTACACCGCGGGCATCATCGGCTTCTGCTCGGGCACCGGGGACATGCTCGGCGTGGTGGAGCGGTACGCGGACTCCCGGCCGGGCAACGCGCTGGAGCGGTTCCTTCCGGCGCTGCGGAAGGTGAAGGGGAGCGACGCGCACACGGGGCTCGGCCGGGCGTTCACCCGGGCGTGGGCCGAAGCGGCCGGTGACGCGGAATTCCGGGCCGCGCAGGACGCCGAGCGGGACCGGTCCTACTTCGACCCGGCGGTGGAACAGGGCAGGGCGGACGGTCTGGGCGCACTGGGGCAGTTCATCTACTACGACGCCTATGTGATGCACGGGGGCGGGGACGCGGAGGGCACCACCGGCTTCCGCACGATCCGCCGCCGGGCGCTCGCCGAAGCCGACTCCCCGGCGGAGGGCGGCGACGAACTGTCCTATCTCGACGCGTTCCTCGACGCCCGCGTCACCGCGCTCCGCGAGGAGCCCGCGCACAGCGACACCAGCCGGGTCGAGACGGCCCAGCGGGTCTTCCTGCGCGAGGGCAGGTTCGGCCTGGAGACCCCGCTGCGCTGGAAGGTGTACGGCGACAGCTACGTCATCGAGGGGCCCGGCCGACCCGGGACTCCGGCTTCGTAAACCCATGCCCGACCGGCGCGCGAGGCGTTGGCCGCGCGACCTGTGTGCGCCGGTGCGCACCTCGTACGACCTGCGCTTTCCCGCCCGTGTGACAGCGGGAGGCGGCCCGTGACCCGGGCCCCGCCCGGTCCGTTGAGGCGGGCGGACGGCCCACGCGCCGTGGGCCGGATGACCGAGGAGCATGCGCATGATGAAGAAGATCCTGCTGGCCGCGACGGCGCTGGCCGCCGGTCTCGGGCTGGCCCTCTCCCCCGCCGCCCAGGCCACCCCTCAGGCCCCGGCCCGGCATCACGTGGCGGCGGCGCCCACCCTCGTCTGCACGGTCAACGACAACGGGGTCAACTTCCGTGGCGGTCCGGGAACGGACTACCCGGTGCTCGGTCAGGTCAACCGGGGCCAGAACCTCGACTACCGGGGCCGGCAGGGCAACTGGGTGATGGGCGACCTGTGGGGCGGCCCGACCGGCGTCTGGATCCACGTGGCCTACCTGAACTGCTGAACCGTCCCGCACTGCCCCGCGCCGGACGCCCTCCTCGTCCGGCGCGGGGTTTCCGTAAGCCCCGCAGCCTCTCAACTCCGCTCTGCCGCAGGGGTGTACGAGCCGGCCCGCCCCTGATAGGAAAGCTTCCTAACAGAACAACCGGAACGACGAACTCCCTGGAGGACAGGTGTACGCTCCCCACAAGCGCACCGCACGTCGCACCACTCGGTCCCTGTGCGTCGGGCTCCTCGCGCTCGGACTCACCCTCACAGCGGTGCCCGCCACCGCCTTCGCAGGCACCGCTCCCGCCTCCGTGGCGGCCCACCGCCAGGAGGCGGCCGTGACCGGGCTCGACGATCCCGCGAAGAAGGACATCGCCATGCAACTGGTGTCCAGCGCGGAGAACTCGACGCTGGACTGGAAGGCGCAGTACGGCTACATCGAGGACATCGGCGACGGCCGCGGCTACACCGCGGGCATCATCGGCTTCTGCTCCGGCACCGGGGACATGCTCGACCTGGTGGAGCTGTACACACAGCGCGAGCCGGGCAACGTACTGGCCGGGTACCTCCCCGCCCTGCGGGACGTGGACGGCAGCGACTCGCACGACGGCCTGGACCCGGGCTTCCCCGGCGCCTGGGAGACGGCCGCCCAGGACCCGGCCTTCCAGCAGGCCCAGAACGACGAGCGCGACCGGGTGTACTTCGATCCGGCCGTGGGCCGGGCCAAGAGCGACGGGCTCGGCACACTCGGCCAGTTCATCTACTACGACGCCATCGTGATGCACGGCGACGGCGGCGACAGCACGAGCTTCGGCTCCATCCGGCAGCGGGCCCTGGCGCGGGCGGCGACCCCGGCGCAGGGCGGCGACGAGGTGGCCTACCTCGACGCCTTCCTGGACGCGCGGGTCTGGGCCATGGAGCAGGAGGAGGCCCACTCGGACACCAGCCGGGTCGACACCGCGCAGCGGGTCTTCCTCAGGAACGGCAACCTGAACCTGGACCCGCCGCTCGACTGGCAGGTCTACGGCGACAGCTTCCACATCGGCTGAGCCGCGCGGTGGCGCGTACGGTCACGGCCGTACGCGCCACCGGTCGCCGGCGGTCCATCGCCGGACGGCCGTCAGCGGCCGGTCCGTCAGTGGGCGGTCCGTCAGTGGGCGGCCGCCTCCACCGCCCCGGCCGGGTCGTGGCCGCCGGGCGCGGTCCCTGCCTCCGGCCCGCGGCCCAGGTGGTTGAAGGCGAGGTTCAGGACGATCGCCACCACGCAGCCGGTCGAGATCCCCGAGTCCAGGACGACCAGGAGGTCCTTCGGGAAGGCGTGGTAGAAGTCCGGCGCCGCGATCGGTATCAGTCCGACGCCGACGGCCGCGGCGACGATCAGCGCGTTCTCGCCCTTCTCCAGGGCGGCGCCGGCCAGGGTCTGGATACCGCTGGCGGCGACCGAGCCGAACAGCACGATGCCCGCACCGCCGAGCACGGGCAGCGGGACCAGCGCGATGACGGACGCGGCCACCGGGACCAGGCCGAGCAGGACGAGGATGCCGCCGCCCGCGGCGACGACGAAGCGGCTGCGGACCTTGGTCATGGCGACCAGCCCGATGTTCTGGGCGAAGGCGCTGCACATGAAGCCGTTGAACAGGGGGCTGACGGCGCTGCCGAGGGTGTCGGCGCGCAGGCCGCCCTCGATGGTCCGCTCGTCGGCCGGGCGGTCGACGATCTTACCGAGGGCCAGCATGTCCGCCGTGGACTCGGTCATGCAGACCAGCATCACGATGGACATCGAGACGATCGCGGCGATCTCGAACTGCGGCGCTCCGAAGTGGAACGGGGTGGGGAAGCCGACCACGTCGGCATCCCCGATGGCACCGAAGTCCGTGATGCCGGTGGGGATGGCGATGAGGGTGCCGGCGACGAGTCCGAGCAGGATCGCGATCTGCTGGAGGAAGCCGCGCAGGAGCTTGCGCAGGGCCAGCACGATGACCAGGGTGACCGCCGCCATCGTGATGTTGGTGGTGGAGCCGTAGTCGTGGGCGGCGGAGTTGCCGCCCTGGGACCAGTTGAAGGCGACCGGTAGCAGCGAGACACCGATCAGGGTGATGACGGTGCCGGTGACGACGGGCGGGAAGAACCGGACCAGCTTGCAGAAGTAGGGGGCGAGGACGAAGCCGAGCAGGCTCGCGACGATGATCGCGCCGAAGATGACGGCGATGCCGTCGTGCCCCCGGTCCTTGCCTATCGCCACCATCGGGGTCACCCCGGCGAACGAGACGCCGTTGACGAACGGCAGCCGGGCGCCTATGCGCCAGAAGCCGATCGTCTGGAGCAGGGTGGCTATGCCCGCGGTGAACAGGCTCGCCCCCATCAGGAAGGCGGTCTCCTTCGGGGTGAGGCCCACGGCGGGCCCCACGATCATGGGCGGGGCCACCACGCCCGCGTACATCGCGGCCACGTGCTGGAGGCCGCTGGTGAACATCCTCAGTGGGGGAAGCGTTTCGTCGACCGGATGCTTCCGGTCGGACGGGGCCGTCACCGGCTCGCCGTCGGGGTTGGCGGTCGCACATGCGTCGTTGCGAAACCTGGGCGTGGCTGCCACAGCGGTTCCTCCGGTCGGGTACACGTCTGCGGTGACGTGGGTGTCAGGGAGGTGGTACCGGGGCCGGTCCGCCGGACCGGGCCGCGGGTGATGCGGTGATGCGGATGGGGCAGGTCGTGCAGCTGGTGCGGCAGCTTTGTTCGCCGGTACGGGAGGCGCGTGCGTCTGGGCAGCGCCTCCCGTACCGGTTGCCGCGGACCCCGCTCGGGTCCGCGGCGGCCGGCTGAGGGCCGTCCCCCTCGTCCGGCCGGTATCGGGGGGCCGCCGGGCGTCAGGCCCCGGCGGCGATCCGGGCGAGGCGGCGGGCCTCGTCGCGGGTGGCGCGGGCGATGGCGTCCTCGTCCCCGTTGACCAGGCGGCCGGACTCGACCACCGGCTTGCCGTCGGCCAGCGAGAGGGTGACCGGGGCGGCGGCGCCGAAGACGAGCGCGATGACCGGGTCGGCGATGGAGGCGTGGGCGAGGGTGTCCAGCTTCCAGAGCACCAGGTCGGCGAGCTTGCCGGGCTCCAGGGAGCCGGTCTGCGCGGCCCGGCCGAGTACCTGGGCGCCGCCGTAGGTGCCCAGGCGCAGGGCCTGACGGGCGTTCAGGGCGCGTTCGCGGTGCGGGCCGAGGCGGTTGATGAGGAGGGCGTTGCGCAGTTCGGTGTGGAGTTCGCCGGACTCGTTGGACGCGGTGCCGTCGACGCCGAGGCCGACCGGGACGCCGGCGGCGAGCATGTCCGGGACGCGGGCGGTCCCGGCGGCGAGGCGGGCGTTGGACGAGGGGCAGTGGGCGACGCCGGTGCCGGTGCGGGCGAAGGCGGCGATGTCGGAGTCGTTCATGTGGACGCAGTGCGCCATCCACACGTCGTCACCGAGCCAGCCGGTCGACTCGAAGTAGTCGGTGGGGCCCATCCCGAACAGTTCGTGGCAGAACTTCTCCTCCTCCACGGTCTCCGAGCCGTGCGTGTGCAGCCGCACCCCCTTGCGGCGGGCCAGTTCGGCGCCCTGGCGCATGAGTTCGGTCGATACGGAGAACGGCGAGCAGGGCGCGACGGCGATCTGGGTCATCGCGTCGAAGGAGGCGTCGTGGTACGTGTCGACGGTCGCCTCGGTGGCGGCGAGCGCGCCTTCCAGGGTCTCCACCGCGAAGTCCGGCGGCAGCCCGCCGTCCTTCTCGCTGCGGTCCATGGAGCCGCGCGCGAGGGTGAACCGTACGCCCAGGTCGCGGGCGGCGCCGATGATGGCGCCCGACAGGTCGCCGGAGCCCCGCGGGTAGACGTAGTGGTGGTCCATCGCGGTGGTGACCCCGCCGAGGGCCATCATGGCGAGCGAGCCCTGCGCGGCGGCGCGGGCCATCGGCTCGTCGATGCGCGCCCACGTCGGGTACAGCGCGACCAGCCAGTCGAAGAGGTTGTGGTCGGTCGCCAGACCCCGGGTGATCCACTGGTAGAAGTGGTGGTGGGTGTTGATCAGGCCGGGCGTGGCGAGGTGGCCGGTGCCGTCGATCCGGCGTACGACGTTCTCCAGGCCCTCGGGTGCCCGGCCGGCCCCGACGGACTCGATGCGGTTGCCCGCGACGACGACGTGTCCCGAGGCGTACTCGGTGTCGGCGGCGTCCACGGTCGCGATCGAACAGTTCTCGATGACGATGCGTTCCACCCGGTCGGGGGCTGCCGGTGCTGCCATGGTGCTTCCTTCTCTCATCTGCGGTGTGGGCACGGCAGGACCCTAGGAGGATTTGAGTGCCACGGCGGTGCGGCCGTGGGTGCCGAGATGGTGGAAGAACAGGTTGAGCAGGACGGCGACGAGCGCTCCCGCACTGATGCCGGAGCCCAGGACCGTCCGGGCCCAGGACGGAAAGTCCGCGTGGACGCCGGGCGCGGCGAGCGGGACGGTGCCGGCGGCCGGGTACGTCCGGGGAATGAGCGGGACGACCGCGCCGAGCGCCGGGAAGCGGCGGAGGACCAGCGGGGCCGCGCCCGCCGGGGCGACGGCACGCTCCGTCGGGGTGGGACAGGGGGGCCTTCTGCTTCCGCGGGGCGGGATGCCGGCTGTGCCATGAGGGGTCCCTCCGGCCCGGCCGGTGCCCTGCCGCTGTGAGCGGGCGGGCACCGGCCCGGCGTCGCGTCAGAGGTTGGTCATGTCGACCGGGATCTGCGGCTCGACGCCGTCCCGGAGCACGGTGCCCTCGATGAGCCCGTACGGACGGTCGGCCGCGAAGTAGACCTCATTGTCGTTCTTGAGGCCGAACGGCTCCAGGTCGACGAGGAAGTGGTGGTTGTTCGGGAGCGAGAAGCGGATCTCGTCGATCTCACTGCGGCTGTTGATGATGCGCGAACCCATCTGGTACAGCGTCTGCTGGAGCGAGAGGGAGTAGGTCTCGGCGAAGGCGTGGAGCATGTGCTTGCGCGCCTGCTCGTAGGACTTCTCCCAGTTCGGCATCCGCTGCTCGTCGCTGGTCCAGTTGTAGCGCCAGCGGGCGGAGACGTCGGTGGCCAGGATGCGGTCGTACGCCTCCTTGAGCGTCGTGTACTTGTCCTTGACGTAGCCCCAGAACTCGGAGTTGGTCGAGTTCAGCACGGTGAGGTCCTTGAGGCCGGAGACGACCTGCCACTTCTCACCGTCGAAGGTGATCTGGGCGGTGCGGATCTCCTGGTTCCTGCGCACGAAGGAGTGGTTGACCTCGTCGGACCCGATGAACCGGGAGTTCGCGTCGGAGGTGGCGATGCGGTCCCAGGCGTACTCCTCGATCCGGATGCGCGCCCGCTTGATCGGCTCCTGCGAGGTCACGAAGTGACGGGCGAGGTGGATGCCGAACTGCTCGGCGGATTCGATGCCGTGCTCCTTGGCGAAGGCGAACACCGTGTTCTTGGTGGTGTCCGTGGGCAGCACGTGCGCGTTGGAACCGGAGTAGTGGACGTCTTCCATCTCGCCGGACAGGGCGACCGAGACGTTCAGGTCCTTGATGTGGTGGGTGTCGCCGTCCCGCGTCACCCTGACGACGCGGTTCTCCGCTTTGCCGTACTGGTTCTGGCCGAGAATCGTGGGCATGTGTCTGCTAGCTCCCTCGGTATACGGAGTAGCCGAACGGGTTGAGCAGCAGCGGTACGTGGTAGTGCTCGCCCGGGGTGACGGCGAATGTGATCGCCACCTCCGGGAAGAACGCGCCGCTGTCCCTTACGCGGGGGGCGTCCTGCTGCGCCTCGGCTTGCTTCTTGGCGGTGAAGTACGGCTCGGTCTCGAAGTCGAGCCGTACGTGGGTGGTGCCTTCCGGCAGGGCCGGCAGGTCCTTGCAGCGCCCGTCCGCATCGGTCGCGGAGCCACCGAGCGTCACCCAGTCCGCTTCGCCGCCCGAGCGGGCGGCGAGCGAGACGGCGACGTCCGCGGCGGGGCGGCCGATGCTGGTGTCCAGGATGTGGGTGGACACCGATGCGGTGGCGAAGGTGCTCAAGGCCTTCCCTCTCCTTCTGTCAGGTCGTGTCCGGCGGAACAGAGCCGGGACCCCGGTCATGATCCGCCGGACACGGCCCAGGCGTCTTCCGTGACGAGGCGGGTGAGGCGGATGCGGTTGATCCTGCCCAGTTCGGTGCGCACGTGTCCGCGCTCCCGCTCGGGCGAGTTCCCGATCCGGGACTTCACCGCGTCGCGCATCTGTTCAGCGGTGGCGCCGGTGGCGCAGATCAGGAAGACATGTCCGAACCGCTCCTGGTAGGCCAGGTTGAGTTCGAGCATCTCGGCCTTGAGCTCCTCGGTGGCGCCGGCCATCCCCCGCTGTTCGCGGGAGGAGGTCGGGTCCCCGGGCTTCGGGCGGCCGATCGGCGGGTGACCGGCCATGGCCTCGGCCAGGTCCTCCGTGCCGAGGGCCGCCGTGGCGGTGTCGCTCGCGGAGAGCAGGGCTTCGGTGGTGGCGTACGGGCGGTGGGAGAGGATCGCTCGTCCCCATGCCGCACTGGCACAGACCTCGTGCAGTGCGGCGGCAGCCGCGTCGTCCGCCAGGGTGTTGAACCGGGCGAGGCCCGGCGTGGAGCTCGAAGTCACGGGAGCCTCCGTGGCTGTTCCTCGCTGTGCGTTGGTCGGGCTGCGGATAGCTAACGCCCTCCGCCACACGGCGTCAACAGTTTGTTGAAATTCCGTTCACGCAGAGGGCCGCCGTCCGGTGATCCGGACGGCGGCCCGATCGGTCATGCGCGGCCCGCCCGCGTGTGGGCACCCAACTACGCCCCCTTGGTGCCGTTTTCCCTGTTCAGGTAGTTGTAGACGGTGAACCGGGAGACCCCCAGGGCCCCCGCCACCGTCTCGACGCCGTGCCGTACGGAGAAGGCACCGCGTGCCTCCAGGAGCCGGACCGCCTCCTGTTTGGTCTTGCGGTCCAGCTCGGCGAGCGGCATCCCGTGCCGGCGCTCCATCGCGGCCAGGATGTGGTCCAGCGACTCCGAGAGCTGGGGCAGCCGGACCGCCACGACGTCCTCGCCCTCCCAGGCCAGCACGACGTCGTCGGCGCGCGCGTCCCCCGGGCCCAGCAGTTCGGCGCCCATGGCGTCCGCGAGCGGCTTCACCGCCGCGACGAGGGGGTGGTCCACCGGCCCGGTCACCTCGGGTCCTCTCCGATGACGTTGACCTGGAGCGAGACCCGGGTGGCACCCGATGCCAGCGCCTGGCGCAGCAGACTGTCCACCGCGGTGAGCACCTCGTCGGCGCCACCCTCCGCCGTGTTGCCGAACGGGCCGACGTCCACGGCGTCCAGCTCGGCCGCCTGGATGACCTCGCGCGCGACGACCGCGTGCGCGGGCGCCTCGTCGAGATCGAAGGGCTCCGTGGTGAACTCCACCCTCAAGCGCACTGTGCCTCCCTGATGCGTTCCACCGCCGGGACGACCCGCGGCTCGGCCACGACCCTAACGCCCCGGCGGCGGCGCCCTACAGGGGCAGCACGCAGACCGCGGCCGGGGCGTCGTACGCGGTGCCGACCGGCTCCAGGGCCCCGGTGGCCGCGTCGACGCGGAAGGCGGTGACCGTGCCGGACTTCTGGTTGGCCGCGAAGAGCAGGCTCCCGTCCGGGGAGAACGCGGTGTGCCGGGGGAAGTCGCCGCCCACGGGGACGGTGTCGATCAGACGCAGCGCGGCCCCGCCGTCCTCGGTCGCGTACCGGGTGATGCTGTTGTGTCCCCGGTTGGCGAGGTAGGCGAAGCGGCCGTCGGCGGTGACGAGGAACTGGGCGGGGTAGCTGGTGCCCCCGCCCGTTCCGGTGGACTGCGGGTCGCCCGGGGTGAGGGTGCCGGTGGCGGGGTCGTAGCCGCAGACGACGGCGGTGTTGTCGAGCTCGCAGGCCAGGTACGCGTGGCGGCCGTCCGGGTGGAAGGTCAGGTGGCGGGGGCCGGCTCCGCGGCGCAGCGCCGCGTACGAGAGCTGTTCCAGGGTGCCGTCCGTCTCGTCCAGCCGGTAGGTGTAGACCGTGTCGGTGCCGAGGTCGACGGCCAGGACGTGGCCGCCGTCGGGGGCGGTGATGATCTGGTGGGCGTGCGGCCCGTCCTGGCCGGGTCCGGGCGCGGGTGAGCCGTGGGCGACCAGGTCCGTGCGCTCCGCCACCGATCCGTCGGCGGCCAGGGGGTGCACGGCGACGCTGCCGGAGGTGTAGTTGGCGCTGAAGAGCCAGCGGCCGCCCGGGTGGACCGAGAGGTGGCAGGGTCCGGCGCCGCCGGTGTCCCGGGTGCCGAGGACCTCGAAGGTGCCGTCGTCGGCGAGGGCGACCGCGGTGACGCCGCCGTTCTGCTGCTCGTCCACGGCGTAGAGCGTGCCGCCCGTGGGGTGGAGCGCCAGGTAGGAGGGGTTCTCGACGCCGGTGACGACGGTGCGGGCGGTGATGCTCCCGGCGCTCCGGTCGTACACGGCAACGCCGATGCCGGTGCCGCCGGGGCTGGTGGAGGTGTAGGTGCCGAGGAACAGGGTGCCGGTGCCGCGGGCGGCGGGGTGTGCGGGGTGCGGCGGGCGGCCGGGGCGGTGGCGGGCGGTGCGCGGGAGCGTGGGGGCGGCGGCCAGGGCACCGCCCGCCAGGAGTGCTCCGAGCAGGGTGCGGCGGCTGGTGGGGGATGTCATGCGAGGCACCTCGTGGGGTCGGTCGCTTCGGATGTGTCAGCCACAGTGGCGCTACGCCGGGGCCACCGCAAGAGGCGCACCGGTCATTGCGCAGGGCGCAACGCCGGGCGCCTCGGGTGCCGGCGGCCGGGCCTCAGTCACCGGACTGGATGTCGCCGCGTGTGGAGGAGGTGATCGGCTCGCCCCGGGCGAAGTCCCCCGGCGGGATGCCCGGGTGGTGGCCGCCCTCGACGGGCCGCACGGCGGCGGCCGGGCCGAGTGCCAGCCGGGAGACGATCCGGTAGCGGTCGCCCCGGTAGAGCGAGTGCACGTACTCGACGGGTCGGCCGGTGGTGTCCGAGGTCAGCCGTTCGAAGAGCAGGGCCGGGGACAGCTCCGGCACGTCCAGCAGCCCGGCCTCGGCGCGGGTCACCACGGTCGGCTCGATCGCCTGGACCGCTTCGTGGACGTGCACGTCGTGGCGCTCGCGCAGGTGCTCGTACAGGTCGCCGTTCTCCAGCTCGCCGGCGGACAGGCCGGGTACGAGTTCGGCCCGGATGTGCAGGTGCTCGATGGCCATCGGGGCGCCGTCAACCAGCCGCAGCCGGGCCACGTACACGATGTCGGCCGCCGGTGACATGCGCAGCTTGCGGCCGACGCGGGCGCCGGCCTGGAGGGTGGTGAACTCCAGCAGCCGGCTCGACCAGGCCCCGGCCGCCTGCGGCACGGACAGGGCGAGGTCGGCCGAGATCAGCTCCTGGGTGATCTTCTCGGGTGCGACGAACATGCCCCGGCCGTGTTCGCGCACCAGGAGCCCGGCGGCGACCAGCTCGTCCACCGCGGCGCGCAGGGTGGGGCGGGACACGCCGAGGGTGGCGCACAGGGACCGCTCCGACGGGATGGCGTCGCCCGGCCGCCGCGACTCGATCAGCTCCAGAACGGCGTCCCGGGCCCGCTCCCGTTTGAGCACCGTCCCCGATGCGTCGGCGTCCATGTGCTGCCCCCTCCTGACGGCGTACTTCCTTTACCACTTGCTGGACCAGCCCGCCCGACCGGACCACTGGTCAAGTGGATTGTAGCTCGTGCTGAGCCAAACCCCCTGGGTCGATTTTCGCGAAGATCGCCAAAAACCCTCGTAACCAAGGGGGTTGACGGTCCCATTGGTCTATGCCACCTTCATCCACCAACAAGAGGTGAGCTGTCCAGCGGCCTTCACTGGTCAGGTGGTCAGGTCCTGTTCCCCAGAGGTGAACCGTGAAGTACCGCTTGCTTGCCGGTGGGTCCGCGCTCGTGATGGCCACCCTGCTCAGTGCCTGTGGCTCCTTTGACGACTCGGCCGGGAAATCCGCCGACGGCCGGACGAACATCGATGTCTGGCTGATGCGCGACAGCGTTTCGGCGCAGTTCCAGAAGGAGTTCGTGAAGGGCTTCGAGAAGGCGCACCCCGGCATCCGGGTCCGGGTCCAGATCCAGGAGTGGGACGGCATCGGTGAGAAGATCACCGCCGCGCTCGCCAGCAACGACGCGCCGGACGTCATCGAGAGCGGCAACACCCAGGTCGCCCAGTTCGCGCAGAGCGGCGGGCTCGTCGACCTCAGCGACAAGGTCGAGGAGCTGAACGGCAAGGACTGGCTGCCGGGGCTCGCCGAGCCGGGGGCGTACGAGGGCAGGCAGTACGGCATCCCGTACTACGCGGCCAACCGGGTGGTCATCTACCGCACCGACCTGTTCGAGAAGGCCGGCATCGACGCGAAGGCGCTCAGAACCCGCGACCAGTGGATCGCCGCGACCGAGAAGCTCGACAAGGGCGGCACCCAGGGCATCTACCTGCCCGGCCAGACGTGGTACGCCCTGGCCGGGTTCGTCTGGGACGAGGGCGGCGACCTCGCCACCGAGTCCGGCGGCGTCTGGAAGGGCGCCCTGGACACCCCCGAGGCGCTGCGCGGAATGGAGTTCTACGAAAAGCTCCAGGCGCTCGGCAAGGGCCCCAAGGACGCCGACGAGGCCGACCCGCCGCAGGCCGACGTGATGGCCCAGGGCAAGGTCGCCCAGGTCATCTCCACCCCGGGCGGCGCCAACGTCGTCATCGAGAAGAACCCGGAGCTGAAGGGGAAACTCGGCTTCTTCCCGATCCCCGGCAAGACCGCGGACACCCCGGGTGCCGTCTTCACCGGAGGTTCCGACCTGGTGATCCCCACCGCGTCCGGCAAGCAGGAGGCCGCGCTCACCTTCATCAAGGAACTCACCGGTGACGCCTGGCAGAAGAAGCTCGCCGTCGCCATGAGCTACGTGCCGAACCGGACCTCGCTCGCCTCCGCCGTGGCCGGTGACCCGGGCGCCGCCGCGATGGCGGTGGGCGCCGCGAACGGCCACGCCACGCCCAACACACCGAGCTGGGCCGCGGTCGAGGCGGAGAACCCGATGAAGGACTACATGACCGCGGTCCTGACCGGCGGCGACCCGGCGAAGGAGGCCGCCAAGGCGTCCGCCGACATCACCCGGGCCATGAAGACCGGCTCCTGACCCGCGGGCCCCAGCCCCGCCCGACCGTCCGAACCATCGAGAGGAGGCGTGCCGTGTCGGTCATCCGGGAACGGACCGCACCCCCCAGTCCCCTGCGCCGGGCCGCACCCGGCACATCCGGGCCGCCGCCCCGCCGGCGGCGGTCCGGGGAACCGCGCGGCGTGTGGCCGTACGCCCTGATCGCCCCGGCGGTGGGCGGGATGCTCTACCTGCTGCTGTATCCGCTGCTGCGGGCGGTGCTGATCTCGCTCCAGGACTTCCGGCTGCGCCAGCTGATCACGGGCGACGCCGAGTTCGTCGGACTGCGCAACTACCGCACGTTGCTGTCCGATCCGCGGTTCTGGGAGGTGGTCCGGCGCACCTTCCTGTTCATGGCGGTCAATGTCGTCCTGATCATGGTGATCGCGACGCTGGTCGCCCTGATGACCGAGCGTCTGGGCCGGTTCGGCCGCACGATGGTGCTCAGTTCGCTGGTGCTGGCCTGGGCCATGCCGGTGATCGCGGCCACCACGGTCTTCCAGTGGCTGTTCCACTCCGAATTCGGCATCGTCAACCATCTGCTGACCGGGGCCGGCTTCTCCTCCTTCGACCGCTACCCCTGGTTCGCGCACGGCACCGCGGCCTTCGCCATCCTGGTGCTGCTGGTCGTCTGGCAGTCGGTGCCGTTCGCGGCGGTCACGGTCTACTCCGCGCTGACCACCGTCCCGGCCGAGTTGTACGAGTCGGCGCGGCTGGACGGGGCGAGCGCCGCCCGGATCTTCCGCTCGGTGACCCTCCCGGTGCTCCGGCCGATCTTCCTGCTGGTGTTCTCACTGGAGGTGATCTGGACGTTCAAGGCGTTCGTCCAGATCTGGGTGATGACCCGCGGCGGCCCGGGTGACGCGACCACGATCCTGCCCGTGTACGCGGTGCAGACCGCGCTCGCCGGCCAGCGCTACGACCTGGGATCGGCCGCCTCGATGGTCACCGTGGTCCTGATGTCCGGGGTGCTCGTCCTCTACTTCCGCCAGATGCTCCGCCAGGAGGACGAGATCCGATGAGCCGTGCCCGTACCGCGCGCAGGCGGCGGATTCCGCTGAACGCCGCCGCCGTACTGACCATCCTGGTCTGTCTGTTCCCCGTCTACTGGATGATCTCCACCGCGTTCAAGCCGTCCCGGGACATCCAGTCGACGCACCCGCGGCTCTTCCCGCGCACCTGGACACTCGACCACTTCCGTACCGCCGTGCAGGCCGACGGGTTCGGGTTGTTCTGGCGCAACAGCATCCTGGTGACGGTGAGTTCGATCCTGCTCGCCCTGATCGTCGCGCTGGCGTCGGCGTACGCGGTGGCCAGGCTCCGCTGGAAGGGCCGGCGGCAGTTCATGCTGATGGTCTTCATCGCGCAGATGGCGCCGTGGGAGTCGCTGATCATCCCGATCTACATCATCTCCCGCGACACGGACATGCTGGACCGGCTGCCCACGCTCACCCTCGTCTACTTCATGGTCACCCTGCCGTTCTCGGTGATCGTGCTGCGGGGCTTCATCGGGACGATCCCGCCGGAGCTGGAGGAGGCGGCCCAGGTCGACGGGTGCACCAGGACCGGCGCCTTCCGGAAGGTGGCCCTGCCGCTGCTCGCGCCGGGGCTCATGGCCACCTCGCTGTTCGGCTTCATCACCGCCTGGAACGAGTTCGCGTACGCCAACTTCCTGATCATCAAGCACCAGGACAGCCGCACCCTGCCGGTCTGGCTGTCCTCCTTCCAGAACACCTTCGGCACCGACTGGGGCGCCACGATGGCCGCCTCCACCCTGTTCGCCCTGCCCGCGCTGGTGGTCTTCCTGCTGCTCCAGCGCCATGTCACCTCCGGCTTCGCGGCCGGCGCCGTCAAGGGTTAGGCCGTGTCCGGCGGATCGGAGCCGGGGCCGCGACGTCTGGCACGGCGCCTCGCCGCGTCACCGAAACGCCCGAATGGCTCCGCCATGAGGACGCTCCGGCGCCGTGCGATGCAAGGCACCAGACGCCGCGCCCTGCCCGACCCCGATCCGCCGGACACGCCCTGACCGACGACCCCGCTCCCCTCCCGGAGGCCCCGCATGCCCGAACCCCGCCCCGAACACTCCCTCGTCCCCCGGCCGCTCAAGGTCTCCTCCCGCCCCGGCCGCTTCACCTTCGCCCCGGACACCGCGATCCGCGCCTCCCCCGGCGCGGAGAGCGCGGCCGGCCTGCTGCGCACCCTGCTCGCCCCCACCACCGGGCTGCCGCTGGCGCCCTCCGCCACCGGCCGGATCGTGCTGGCCCTGGACCCGGAGCTGAGCGGCCTCGGCGAGGAGGGGTACGGGCTCACCATCGGCCCGGACACGGTGCTGCTGCGGGCCGCCCGCCCGGCCGGCCTGCTGTGCGGGGTCCAGACGCTGCGCCAGCTCCTGCCCGCCGAAACCCTGTCCGGGGCGGGCCGGCGGAACGGACCGTGGACGCTGCCCTGTGTGGAGATCAGCGATGTGCCGGCGCACGCGTGGCGGGGCACCATGCTGGACGTCGCCCGGCACTTCCAGCCGGTCTCCTACCTGCGCCGGTACGTGGACCTGATGGCGCTGCACAAGCTCAACACACTGCACCTCCACCTCACCGACGACCAGGGCTGGCGGATGCCCGTCGCCGCCTACCCGAAGCTCACCGGGATCGGCGGCCACCGCAGCCAGTCGATGGCGGGCCCCCCGGGCGGCGTCCCCGAGACCTTCGACGGGGTTCCGCACTCGGGGGCGTACACCCGGCAGGAACTGCGGGACCTCGTCCGGTACGCGGGCGCGCGCGGGGTGCGGGTGGTGCCGGAGATCGAGATGCCGGGCCATGTTCGCGCGGCCCTCGCCGCCCATCCCGAGCTGGGCAACGATCCGTCGCGGCGGCTGGGCGTGTGGACCCGCTGGGGCATCTGCGACACGGTCCTCGGCGTCCACGAGGAGGTCTTCGACTTCTGCCGGACGGTGCTGGGAGAGGTCATGGACGTCTTCCCCTCGCCGTACATCCACGTCGGGGGCGACGAGTGCCCGACGAGCGAGTGGGAGAACAGCCCGGCAGCCCGGCGGCGGGCCGCCGCCGAGGGGCTGGCGGGCGCGCGGGCGCTGCACGGCTGGTTCATGGGCCGCATCGGGGCGTTCGTGACCGAGCGGGGCCGCACCCCGGTCGGCTGGGCCGAGACCGGCACCGAACTCCCCCTCGACTTCACCGTGATGACCTGGCGCGACCCGTCCCACGCCCGTACCGCAGCTGTGCGCGGCCACCAGGTGGTCGCCGCGCACTACCGGGCCACCTACCTCGACTACGCCGAGTCCGCCGACCCCGGCGAGCCGCCCGCGCAGCCGGGCCCGCCGGTCGGACTGCGCGCGGTCCACGGCGACCGGTCGCTCGCCGAGGGCTGGGACCGGGCCGTCGCGGGCCGGCTCCTCGGCACGCAGGCCCAGCTGTGGACCGAGTACGCGAGCACTCCGGACCGGATCGAGTACCGGACGTATCCCCGGCTGTGCGCACTCGCGGACCGCGCCTGGTCGGGCACGCGCGCCGACTGGCCCGGGTTCCTCACGCGTCTCGGCCCCCACCTGGCACGGCTGGACGCGCTCGGCGTCCGCTACCGGCCCCTGAACCCCCGGCCGCTCACCGCGGCTTCCCCAGGAACAGCGCCAACCCAGTGAAGAGGCACTCCCCCACGACCGTTCCGGAAAGGAACAGGCTGATGAAGTCACTCGCGAAGAGCCGGATACGCGCCGCCGCCGCGGCTGCCGTCACCGTGGCGCTCGGCTGTACGGCCTTGGCCGCCGTCCCCACGACGGCGAGCGCCGCCGACGGATCGCTGGCCGTGCAGTACCGCACCGGCGCGTCCGGGGCCACGGCCGACCAGAGCGAACCCTGGCTGAAGGTGCGCAACACCGGCACCGGGTCCGTCCAGCTCAGCGACGTCAAGGTCCGCTACTACTTCAAGGGCGAGGCGGCGGGCGACGCCTACCGGTTCGCCTGCTCCTGGGCGGTGAAGGGCTGCGGCAACATCACCGGCACCTTCGGCACGCTCGCGTCCCCGACCGCCACCGCCGACCGCTACCTGGAGATCGGCTTCACCTCCGGCGCGGGTTCGCTGGCACCGGGTGCCGACACCGGGGACATGCAGCTGCGGTTCCACCGGTCGAGCTGGCAGCCGCTGGTGCAGAGCGACGACTACTCCTTCGGCGCCGACGCGACCGCGTACGCCGACTGGTCGAAGGTGACCGCGCGGCTCGGCGGCGCCACGGTCTGGGGCGAGGCCCCCGAGGGCAACACCCCGACCGATCCGACCGACCCCACGGACCCGACCGATCCGACCGACCCTTCGGAGGACGGGCCGACGCTCTTCGACGACTTCAACTACAGCGGCCACACCGATCCGCAGATCGCCGCGCACGGCTGGAGCGTCCGTTCCAACTCCGGTGGCCCGGGGGTGCCGGGTGCCACCTGGGCGCCGGAGAACGTCACGTTCGCCACGGAGGGCGGCAACTCCATCATGAACCTGGAGACGTCGACGGCGGGCAGCGGTGAGTCGACCAGGCAGACCGAGATCCTGACCCAGTCCATGAAGTTCCGCAACGGCACCTACGCGGCGCGGGTGAAGTTCGAGGACGCGCCGAAGTCGGGCCCGGACGGCGACCACCTCGTCCAGACCTTCTTCACCATCAACGACCTCAAGGCGCCGATGGCGGACGACTACGCCGAGTACGACTTCGAGTACCTGCCCAACGGCGGCTGGGGCGAGAGCGGCAACATCCTCTACACGACCTCGTGGGAGACCTACCGGCCCGACCCCTGGGAGGCCGTCAACGAGCACACCGAGTCCCGGCAGAGCTACGCCGGCTGGCACGACCTGGTCGTGACCATCGACAACAGCAGCATCACGTACTACATCGACGGCCGGCTGTTCGGCACGCACGGGGAGGCCTACCTGCCGGAGCGGGGCATGTCGATCAACTTCAACCAGTGGCTGATCGACCTGGCCGGGCAGACGAGCACGACGCCCCGCGCGTACGACCAGCAGGTGGACTACGTCCTGCACGTGAAGGACCAGGTCCTCACCCCGGCGCAGGTGAACGCGAAGGTGGCCGCGTACCGCGCGGCGGGAACGACGTTCCAGGACACGGTTCCGGCCGGATGACCCGGTAGCGGCAGGGCGAACAGGCGGGGCGGACGGCCGACGGGCCCTCCGCCCCGCCTTTCGCATGCCCGGTCAGGAGCCCCCGTGCGGGCCCTCCTGACCGGGCCGAATTCCGGGCACCCCCTTGACAGCCCCGCCACCCTCCAGGCAATCTTCCGTTAAGCAGAAACAAACTTCCGCAATACGGAAGGAGCGCCGAAACCCTCATGGGCTACCCGGACCAGCGCTTCGATGTGAACCTCTCGATCCTCTTCACGGAACTCCCGCTCCTGGAGCGGCCCGCGGCAGCCGCCGCGGCCGGCTTCACGGCGGTCGAGCTGTGGTGGCCCTGGATCGAGACCCCCACCCCCCAGCAGGCCGAGCTCGACGCCCTCAAGAAGGCGCTCGACGAGGCCGGCACCCAGCTGGTGGGGCTGAACTTCTACGCCGGACAGCTCCCCGGCCCCGACCGCGGCGCGCTCTCCGTGCCCGGCGCGGAGTCGGACCGTTTCCGGGCCAACATCGAGGTGGCGGCCGGCTTCGCCGCCTCGGTCGGCTGCAAGGCGCTCAACGCGCTCTACGGCAACCGGATCGACGGCGTCGACCCCGCCGCCCAGGACGAACTGGCCCTGGAGAACCTGGTCCTGGCCGCCCGCGCCGCCGACCGGATCGGCGCGGTACTGCTGATCGAGACCCTGAACGCGCCGGAGTCGCCGCGCTACCCGCTGGTGAGCGCACCGGCCGGGATCGAGGTCGTGGACCAGGTCAACGCCGCCACGGGCCTGGGCAACGCGAAGTTCCTGCTGGACCTGTACCACCTGTCGATGAACGGCGAGGACCTCAGCCGGGTCATCGCCGCGTACGCCGACAGGACCGGTCACGTCCAGATCGCCGACAACCCGGGCCGCGGCGCGCCCGGCACCGGCTCACTCCCCCTGGAGCAGCTCCTGGACGAGCTGACGAAGGCCGGCTACGCGGGCTGGGTCGGGCTGGAGTACAAGCCCGGCGACCGCCCGAGCGCCGACTCCTTCGACTGGCTCCCGGCCGCCGCGCGGCCCGCCCACTGAGGGCGCCAGGAGCCCCTGTACACGCTGATCGGAAGGCACCCTCATGAGCAACAACCTCCCCAAGGTTGCGTGGATCGGTCTCGGCATCATGGGCTCGCCCATGTCCGAGAACCTGATCAAGGCCGGATACGACGTCACCGGTTACACCCTGGAGCGGGACAAGGTCGACCGGCTCGCCGCGGCCGGCGGCACCGGCGCCGGCTCGATAGCCGAGGCGGTCGGGGACGCGGACGTGGTCATCACGATGGTGCCCGCGTCCCCGCAGGTCGAGGCCATCGCGTACGGCCCCGCCGGCATCCTGGAGAACGCGCGGCGCGGCGCGCTGCTGATCGACATGTCCTCGATCACCCCGCAGACCTCCGTGGATCTCGCGAAGAACGCCGCCGAGAAGGGCATCCGGGTCCTGGACGCCCCCGTCTCCGGCGGCGAGGCCGGCGCGATCGAGGCCGTGCTGTCCATCATGGTGGGCGGCGAGCGGGCCGACTTCGACGCGGCGAAGCCGCTGCTCGAAGCGCTCGGCAGGACCATCGTCCTCTGCGGCCCGCACGGCTCCGGCCAGACGGTGAAGGCCGCCAACCAGCTGATCGTCGCGGTGAACATCCAGGCGTGCGCCGAGGCCGTGGTCTTCCTGGAGAAGTCCGGCGTCGACCTGACCGCCGCGCTGGACGTCCTGAACGGCGGCCTGGCCGGATCGACGGTCCTGACCCGCAAGAAGGACAACTTCCTCAACCGCGATTTCGCCCCGGGCTTCCGGATCGACCTGCACCACAAGGACATGGGCATCGTGACGGACGCCGCCCGCAACGTCGGCGCCGCGCTGCCGGTCGGCGGTGTGGTCGCCCAGCTCGTCGCCTCGCTGCGCGCGCAGGGTGACGGCGGCCTGGACCACTCGGCGCTGCTGCGCTCGGTCGAGCGCCTGTCGGGTCAGCCCGTCCAGGCCTGACCCCGGCCGCCCCTCCCTCACTCACCCTTCCCCCCTCCCCTCTCCACCCCCAGACTTCCGGACGGTGCCGTCGCTGACACCTGTCCTGTCGCGCCCAGGCGCCGGCACCGTCCGGAACACCCTCCCACCACGAATTTCAACAAACTGTTGACGTCAGGTTCGGAGCGTACCTACGCTCCTGGAGCCCCGAGCCGTCGCAGTTCAGCAGCTCCCGTACGGAAGGTCGCCCCGACACCATGACGCAGCGTGTGCTTACGACCGAGTCCGGCGCCCCGGTCGCCGACAACCAGAACTCCGCCACCGCGGGTGCCGGAGGACCGATCCTCCTCCAGGACGGCCACCTCCTGGAGAAGCTGGCCCGCTTCAACCGGGAGCGCATCCCGGAGCGCGTGGTGCACGCCCGGGGCTCCGGCGCGTACGGCTACTTCGAGGTGACCGACGACGTCACCGCGTACACCCGCGCCGACTTCCTCTCCGAGCTGGGCCGCCGCACCGAGACGTTCCTGCGCTTCTCCACGGTCGCCGACTCGCTCGGCGGTGCGGACGCGGTGCGCGACCCGCGCGGCTTCGCGCTCAAGTTCTATACGAACGACGGCAATTACGACCTCGTCGGCAACAACACCCCGGTCTTCTTCATCAAGGACCCGATCAAGTTCCCCGACTTCATCCACTCGCAGAAGCGCGACCCGTTCACGGGCCGTCAGGAGCCGGACAACGTCTGGGACTTCTGGGCCAACTCCCCCGAGGCCACGCACCAGGTGACCTGGCTGATGGGTGACCGGGGCATCCCCGCCTCGTACCGCCACATGAACGGCTACGGCTCGCACACCTACCAGTGGACGAACGCCGAGGGCGACGCGTACTTCGTGAAGTACCACTTCAAGACGAACCAGGGCGTGCGCTCCCTCTCCGCCGACCAGGCCGCCGAGCTCGTCGGCAAGGACGGCAGCTCGCACCAGACGGACCTGCTCCAGGCCATCGAGCGCGGCATGAACCCGTCCTGGACGCTGTACGTGCAGCTCATGCCGGCCGCCGAGGCGGCGGACTACCGCTTCAACCCGTTCGACGTGACGAAGGTGTGGCCGCACACGGACTACCCGCTCCAGCGGGTGGGCCGGCTGGTGCTGGACCGCAACCCGGACAACGTCTTCGCCGAGGTCGAGCAGGCCGCGTTCTCCCCGAACAACTTCGTGCCCGGCATCGGCCCGTCCCCGGACAAGATGCTCCAGGGACGCCTGTTCGCCTACGCGGACGCGCAGCGCTACCGCCTGGGCATCAACCACACCCAGCTCCCGGTGAACGCGCCGCGCGCGACGACCGCGGACAACTACGGCCGCGACGGGCTCCACGCCACCCGCTACGGCTCGCGCCACGACAAGAACTACGAGCCCAACTCGTACGCGGGCCCAGCCCAGACGGACACCGCGCTCTCCGCCCCGCTCCCCGTCCAGGGCTGGACCGGCACCCACGAGGCGCCCGCCCACACCAAGGACGACGACTTCTTCCAGGCGGGCGAGCTGTACCGGCTGATGTCGGACGACGAGAAGGCCCGGCTGATCGCCAACATCGCGGGCGGCCTGTCCCAGGTGACCCGGGACGACGTCATCGAGAAGAACCTCGCACACTTCCACGCGGCCGACGCCGAATACGGCAAGCGCGTGGAGGAGGCGGTCCGCGCCCTGCGCGAGGACTGACCCTCCCCCAAGCCCTGCCCGCGCCGACGCGTCCACCCGGATGAGGGGTTGTGCGCGACGCGGGCAGGACGAGGCCGCGGCGGTGGCGCGATGCCAGTGCGGTGGTACGCGGGAGGGCGGCCCGGTCACCAGACCTGAAGGCCCGTGCAGCCCCCCTTCGCGCCTCCGCCGCGGTCCCTGTTCTTTTCCCTGAGCCAGGGCGCGGAGTACGGATACGGTCCCGTACTCCGCGCCCTTCTTCTTTGTGCGTCTGTACGGCCAACTCCCGGATCGTCGCCCGGGTGACCTATGCCAACGTGGCGGCCGGGGAGCGCATTCGCGGAACCAACCTGTCGTCGACGCGGACGTTCAAGCTCGGCACACACCTCGCGATACTCCATACGGCACTCACCGTGCTGTCGATGAGGCGGGGATGCCCGCGGTACCTGCCTCGGGCACCGCTGATGTGACCGAGGCCGGCCGGGCCGCCCAGAAGGCCGACCGGCCTGCCGTAGCCGTGTCGGCCCGGGGTGCGGGCGACGCCTTCGACCGAACGCAGGCTCATCCGCAGCCCTCGCGATATCCGTATTCTCCTCGCCCCGCCCGACGCTTGGAGGACGGGGCGAGGAGAATACGGCCGGACTTGACCGGGGCCCGCGCCCATGCACGGCTACCGCATTGCGGTGGCCAGTGCCGCGCGGATGGCGTCCTCGCCGACCGGCCGTCCCTTCTCGTTCGAGGTCGGCCCGTACGGGGTCCCCCACACCGGCGTATCCGTCGCCTGCCGCCAGCTATCGGACAGCGGTCCGGCGTCCACCACGCTGTACCCGATGGATTCGATGAACTCGGTCACCGCGGCCTTCGCCGACGCGGAGTCCCCGGCGATCGGCAGGTAGGAACGGTCGGCCGCCCCCGCCGGGCGGGCGAGTGACAGCAGGTGCTTGAAGAAGATGTTGTTGAACGCTTTCACAAGCATGGCGTCCGGGGTGTGGCGCAGCAGCAGCTCGCTCGAGGTGAGCAACGTGCTGTCGAGCTCGGGGATGTGCCCGTCACGCTCGGGACCGTAGTTGCATGTGTCGATGACCGTCTTCCCGGCCAGTTCCGCGGCGGGCAAGTCGGGGAACGCCTTGACCGGCACCGTGACCACGACGATGTCACCGGCCGCCGCGGCCTCCCCGCTCGTCGCCGCGGACGCCCGCGGCCCCAGTTCCGCGACCGTGTCCGCGAGCGTTTCGGGTCCGCGCGAGTTGCTGAGAACGACCCGGTGCCCGACCCCTATGGCGAGCCGCGCGACGGTATTGCCGATGTTGCCGCTTCCGATGAATCCCACAGTTGTCATGTTCCGCCCCTCCCGAATAGCCGTATCCCTGTCATCCGCAGGACTCGCTGCGGTGTGGGTCCCTTGCAAGTGGTCCGCCTTGTCCGCGTCCGCTTCCGGTACCACCACGAGCTCTGGGCGCGCACCGCGTCGCCCCCGAGTACTCCCCGCACAACCAGGTCAGCCGTGTTTGACCAGGTCGTTGACGGCCTGGGTGTCTTTGTAGAAGGCGTTCGCGCCGTGGATCCTGCCCTCACGCACCGTGTAGTGCTCCACAACCTCCATCGGCAGCCGACGCCCGCTCTTCCGGGAGACGAATACGAGGTTGAGCCGCAGCTCCACCACCTCGCCGGCTTCGACGACGGCGTAGTCCCGCACGATCATTTCTGCCGAAGTGTTGATCGTGGCTTCCAGTCGTGCGAACCCGTCGGGTCCTCGCCACTGCCCTGACCAGGGCAGGGTCTCGGCCTCCTGCCAGACCGCCTCCTCGTCGACCATCTCCAGAGCCCCACTCAGGTCACCGGCTTGCAAGCGGGTCACGAACTTCTCCAGCGTCGCCACATCGTTGGTGCCGGCTGAGGTGCCGGCGGGGAAGTAGTGGCCGTTGTCCAGATCCGCGAGCAGGCCGGGTTGAGCGGGTTCCCAGCCGAGGGTCCGGCGGGTGATGAGGTTGGACACCGGGTAGTCCCGCGTGACGATGTTCGCGAGGAACCCGAAGTATCCCGGCACCATCAGTTCGTCCGAGGGAATGCTCACCGCGGGCAGGCCCAGGCGGCTGCCGATGGCCTCGGCGAGCTCGCGGAACGGGATGCCCCCATCCTCAACCGCGTGCCAATACGTGCCGGCCGGCCCCTTCTCCAGCGCCAAGCGGAACAACGAGGCGACATCGCGGACGTGCACGGCGTTCCACAGGTTCGCGCCGTCTCCAGGGTAGCCGGCGAAGCCCTTCTCCTTGGCGAGCGCGATCAGCATGGGGAGGAAGCCGGCATCGGTCGTGCTGTGCATGATGTTGGCAATCCGCACGACCGACGAGCGCACTCCCTGTTCGGCGAGGCCGATCACGGCGGCCTCCACGACATTGCGAACCCGGAGGATGCCCTTGTGCTCATCACCGACGGAAAGGGCCGGGTCCTCCTCGGTGGCGGGCCGGTCCAGCTTCCCGGGCGACCCTATGCTCCCCGCCGCGACGAGCGGCTTTCCGGTTTCCGCGAGTGCCTCGCCGTACGCGAGCATGATCGGGAGCTCCGCGGCGGCCACGGCGTCCATCCCGCCGGACGCAAGCAGGTCCTGCCGGTGCGCGACGTGGATGACGCCGTCGGAATCCGCGGCCGCCTCCTTGAGCCTGTCGAGATCCTCAAGACCGCCGCGGCGCACCTTGGCGCCGAGCGCGGACAGCGCCGCTGCGGCCGTGTCCGACCGGGCCAGGCCGGTGACCTCGTGCCCGGCGGCGACGAGCTCGGGGATGATGTACGAACCGGAATGGCCGGTCCCGCCAGTGACGAAAACACGCACTGCTGCTCCATGTGAGGGTAGGTGGGGGGCTGTTTGTCGCGTGCTCCAGGCCGACCGACGTGTGTGACGCGAGACGTGGTGGTGCGGCCGTGCTCAGTCGGGAAGGCCGATGCCGAGGGAGAAGTCGAAATTCCCCACGCCATGGCGGGCCAGGCTGATCATCAGCAGGCCCGTTCCTTCCAGCCAGCGCGCCACCTCCAGGCCGCCGGTATCCAACGGGCGCAGCCCGAGGCTCTCGATGAAGGCCGACACGCTCGCCTTGGCCCGCGCGTCATCGCCGGCGAAGAGCACGTCCAGCGGGCCGCCCTGGGCCAGGACGTGGCCGAAGACGGTATTGAACGCCTTCACGACGTGCGCGCTCGCCGGGACGGCCTTGGCGATCTCCTGCGCGCCGGAAGTGCCGTCAGGGACGGCCAGCCCGGTGGCGTCGGCGTTGGAGGTGTTGGAGACGTCGATGACGACCTTGCCGGCCAGCGCGTCCCCGTACTGGGCGACGACCGGCACGGCGCCGGCATACGGCACCGCGAGGACGACGAGGTCGCCGGCCGGAGTGGTGCCGAATGTCCCGGCCGTGGCACCGCCACCGAGCGCGGCGGCCAGGTCCTTGGCCTTGACCGCGTCGCGGCCGATGACCTCGACGATGTTGCCGCCCTCGATCGCGCGGGCACCTATGGCGCGGGCCACGCCCCCCAGGCCGATGATGCTGATGCTGCTCATGGTGTGCTGCCTTCCGAAGAGTTGGACAGGGCGCCGCGCCGACCCGTTGTCATCAACGGTTGTGTGGTCGAGGCCGTCGGATGACGAACCTGGGGCAGCGCTCGATTCCCGAGACTGTCACCGGCCCGAACGGCTGTCCAAGACCTGTTTCAGCGGCTGCGATACCCTGAAGGCATCGCCGGATCGGGAGGCACCATGGATCTGGACCTGCGCAAGTTGCGCTACTTCGTCGCCGTCGCCGACAAGCTCCACTTCGGCCGCGCCGCCGATGAGCTGCACATCGCACAGCCAGTACTCAGCCGGCAGATCCGCGCGCTGGAGAAGGATCTCGGCACCCTGCTGCTGACAAGGGACAGCCACGGCGTGTCGCTGACCGACGCCGGCAGGCAGCTGTTGACCGACGCCGGCCCGCTGCTGGCCTCCGCGCACGCGGCCCGCCGCCGGGTGACCGTGGCCGCGCGGGGCAGCCGGCGGATAACGGTCGGCTTCCGGGCAGGCATTGCGGTCGCCCCGGCGGTACAAGTGTTCGCCACCCAGCACCCGGACGTTCTGGTGGACGTGCAACGGATCGACTGGGACGACCAGGCCCCGATGCTGCTCGACGGTCGCATCGACCTTGGCTATGTGCGGCTGCCCATCGACGAGGCCGGTCTGCGCGTCGCCCCGCTCTACACCGAGCCACGGGTGGCGGTGCTGCCCGTCGGCCACCGGTTGGCCGGCAAGGACGAGGTCACCGAGGCCGATCTGGCTGGTGAGCCGCTGGTCTGGCATGCCGACACGAGCACGCAGCCCACCAGGCACCCGCACCCCAACGCCGGCTACCTGGCGCGCGGGGTGGACGAAACTCTCGAGCATGTCGCGGCCGGCCGGGGCATCTCGTTCCTGGCCCGTTCGGCGACCGTGTTCTACTCGCATCCGGACGTCATCTATGTGCCCGTCCCGGATCTGGCGCCCGACCAGGTGTGCCTCGCGGTGCCGACATCCCGCATCTCGCCGGTGGTCGACGACTTCTTCACCGCGGCTCAGGCGGCGGCCGAAGTCACCGCAGAATGCGGGAACTATGAAATGTGGCGGCGTGGAGGCGAAGCCGCTGCAAAGCACGGTTGAGCAGTTCGACTGACAACAGCACCGCCGGCAGAGGGCACGCGGCCACAGGTGCACCGACGATGTGCACATCAGTTGCCGGGCCGAGCGGAGCCCGCCGATGCGGCGGTCCGGTGCAACGTGTCCGCGAGGAGCAGCGCGTCGTCGGCGTCCAGGTAGTCGAAGCGGACTCGGTTGCCGCCGTGCCGGCCTCGGCAATGTCCGCAGGTGGGCACCGACTCGACAAGCAGCACCTGGCCGGTCGCGGAAATCACCCGCTCCAGTTCCCGGGCGAACCGCTCGTGGTCGTGCCAGTCCCCGAGGTCGAGGTCGCGCAGGACCGACTCGTCACCGCCAAGACTGCGATAGAGCAGCGCGCCCGCGTCCATATCGAACATGCCGATGTCGATGAGGGACCGGATCCCCATGGTCTGAATGTCGGGACGCCGCTCGACGCCGATGTGCGCCAGCGCGCGGTGCAGCTGCAATGCCGCGTTCTGCACCTCGGTCAGACGCGCTTCGATCAGCCTCCCGAGGGCCCGGACTTCCCTCTCCGAGGGCAGGGTGAGAAGCAGCTCGTGGCCGGGGCACGGCAGGGGCTGTTCGAGGCGTGCCACGTCGGCGGTAATGCCTTCGGCGAGCAAGTGGGCCCGCACGTCTCCGTGCGTCCACGGGTGGGCGGCCGAGGAAACCAACCTCAGGCGCCAGCCACCCGGCGCGAGGCCTTCCTCCAGCTCGAAGTCGAGACCGGCGTACTCCAGTACGGGCTTCAGCGCGCTGGCCGGGGCCACCGCAGTCGTCAGCGATTGTGTCATCGGGTAGTCCTCGTGAGGTAGGTCGAACACCTGCTTGCGTGTGCGGTGGCAAGCCGCTCGATGGCGTACCGCGCGGGCGGAAGACGGTGTCCGCAGCTCGTTGGCACAGTCGCCCAGCCAGTGGGTCGACACACTCAGAGATCCTTGATGCCGACGAGGACGCGACCGATCAAATTCGCGTCGGCCCGTGCGTCCTTGGGCGCCCGGAGGCCATTCGATGCGGGCCGACCCGGGGACGTCGCCGAAGCGTCGCGGCCCTCATTCGGCCCCGTGGCAGCGAGCGCGACCTCGGCCCACACCACTTTGCCCGGCGCGTCACGAGCCGGGTAGTACCCCCAGGCTCTGCTCATCGCCGCCACGATGAAGACTCCTCGCCCGCCCGTCGCATCGACACCGACCTCCTTCAGAACGGGCGGCCTCGCATCGCGGTCCCACACCGACAACCTGACGGCGCCGGACACGACTTCCAGCAACAGCTCGAAGGTCTGCACGCTGCTCTGCGACAAGAACGGCGGCGGCTCCTCGCCGTCCTCCGAGTGCCGCACGGCATTGGTCGCCAGTTCCGACACCAGGAGCTGCGCCGTCTCGACGGCGTCGGCAGACACTCCCCAGCCCGAAAGAACATCGGCAGTGTGCAGCCGCGCCAGAGCCACGGCGTTGGGCGTATCCGCCAACGCGAGCCGGCTTTTCCGGGGCGGTTCGTGGGGCATGGCAAGCCTCCTGAGTCGAGCGATGAACTCGTGGAACAACTGCGTGTGGTCTCAGGACCCGCTCCACTCCCAGCAGCCCTTCAGGGCGGAACGAGCCGTTACCAGTCGCTCGCAATGAGTGACCGACATCCAGTTAACTCCTTTCCGCCAAGGGCTGGTTAGGGCGTTCACGTGCTCACCCAGCAGGCTCACCTAGGGCGTTTTGACCTGGCCTTTACCTGGTGGGCCTAGAGCCCGGCGACTACCGTGCCCGCATGGACGCGATCCGCAACACCGTCCTTGAGACGTGGATGACCGAGCATGGATACAGCTCCAACAGCCTTGCTGATGCCGTGAACAGCGCTGTCGAAGAGCTGACGGGACGCCCGGGCGGGCTCGACGGGTCATCGGTCAGGGGGTGGAAGGCAGGCCGAGTTGCTTGGCCGAAGTCAGCAACCCGTACCGCGCTTGAGACGGTGACCGGATTACCCGCTGTCGCCCTGGGGTTCGTGCCACGGACCCGGCCTTCGCCCATCCCGGCGTCATCGCAGCTGGAGGAGCCCGACATGAAGCGCCGCACCCTCGTCGGCGGCATCGCAGCGGCGATCACTGCGACTTCAGCCCCAGGGGCCGCGTCACCGCGCCGAATCGGCATGAGCGACGTCAACCGGCTGAACAAGCGCTTCGCCGAGATCATCGCCAACGACCACCGCCACGGCGGGCAACCCCGCATCGAGGAACAGGCCACCGCGCTCGCCGACGAGGCACTCAACCTCCAGAACGCGGGCAGTGCCACGCAGCGAGTACGCAACAGTCTTTACGCCTCCGGAGCCGCATTCCGTTCGTCCGCGATGTGGGCGGCCATCGACGGCCGGCGCTACGAGGCCGCGAAGGCGCACATGCGCGAGGCGCAGGCCCTCGCGGAGATGTCGGGTGACCAGGCGATCAAGTTCCGCATCTGGAGTCACGCGGGCACCATGTACCGCCACATGGGCCGCCCCGCCGACGCAATCGCTGCCAACGATGTCGCACGGAACCTGCACCTGACCCGCCGTGACCCGCTCTTCGCTTGCCTGGGGCATGCCCGCCACGCCGCCACCCTCGGCATCACTGGTGACGCAACAGCCGTAAAGCACGCCCTCGGCTGCGCCCAAGAAGCGTTCGAACGCGCTGATCCGGATCTCGCTCGCCCGGCCTGGATGGCCGGCGTCCGCAACGGCGCAGAACTCGAGACCCTTGCGCTGTCGGCGTACCTCCGCCTCGGAATCTACGAGCAGGCCGAGTCACACGCCCACCGAAGCCTGGCCCTGCTTCCCCCTCAAATTCGGCGTGACCGCGCCATCAACACCGCCCGGCTCGCACAGGCCCAACTTGGCCAGGGCGCGCCTGACGCCGCTCCAGCCACCGCAATGAGGGTGCCCGCGGACGCAGCTACCCAGCACGCCCGGGTCGCAGGCATGCTTCGGGAGTTCGGGACCGCGTTACGTACCTCCGTACCGGGCAGTTCTGCCGTGGGTGCCTGGAATGAGCACACCGCCTCCTGGAGAATGACCGCATGAGCGTGCGGCCTGCTGCCAGCCGCGCCGGCCCACCACTATGGGCACCGTGGGCGACGACCTCCAAGGCGTGTACGCCGAGGTTCACATCCCGCTTGCTCACCTGCCCACGGCTATTCCCGGCAGTCCGCCCCACACGACCACGCCGAAGAAGCGGCACTGGCCGAACTGCCGCCCCAGGCCCCCCGTCTCACAACCGCCACGATCTACAGCTCCCTCGAACCCTGCGCAAAACGTGCCTCCCGCCCCCACCCGTGTGCACAACTCATCACGGAGTCCGGCTTGCGACGCGTAGTCACGGCATGGACCGAGCCGGACACCTTCGTCCCCGGCTCAAACGGAACGAAGAGGCTCGAAGCCGCCGGCGTCGTAGTCGTGACGATGCCCGGGTACGCGGCAGCTGCACAGTCCCCCAATCAGCATCTGCTATGACGATCAGCCACGACAGCGCCCCTACTCTGCGCAGCGTTTCTCATGGACCCTGCTGTCAACTGCCGCAGTGCAGGTGATCGGAAGCAGTTGCCCCGCAGCCGCCGGTCTGTCGACGGAGCTGAGGGAGTGAACATGAATCACGTCCGCGCGACTTGTCCGGCGAGCAGCAGACCCCGACTCACCTACGCCTACATCCAGGCCGAGTTGGACGGATGCCACGACAACCGCTCTCCTAAAGCGGGTGTCGCAGATTCGAATGCTGCCGAGCCAAAGCCGAAGGAGCACCTATGGAGCTCCATGGGTGCTCCTTCGGCGGGGGGCCGAGGGGCCCCCGGAGTCACGCCCCCACGAACGGCCTGATCGCCGTAGGTGCGTGGCCCGCCTCCGTCGCCACGTCCTCGAACTCGTTGACCGACGCGATGTCCGAGCCGCTCATCGCGATGTTCGTGACGCGTTCCAGGATCGCTTCGACCACCACCGGGACGCGGAACTCCGCCGCCAGCTTCTTGGCCTCCTCGAAGGCCGGGAGGAGGGCGTCCGGGTCCGTGACGCGGATCGCCTTGCAGCCCAGGCCCTCGACCACCTTGACGTGGTCCACGCCGTAGGCGCCCAGTTCCGGGGAGTTGAGGTTCTCGAACTCCAGGTTGACCTGGAAGTCGATGTCGAAGTTGCGCTGGGCCTGGCGGATCAGGCCCAGGTAGGAGTTGTTGACCAGGACGTGGACGTACGGGATGCGGTGCTGGGCGCCCACCGCCAGCTCCTCCAGCATGAACTGGAAGTCGTAGTCGCCCGAGAGTGCGACGACCGAGCCCTCGGGGTCGGCGGTCGCGACGCCGAGCGCGGCCGGGATGGTCCAGCCGAGGGGGCCGGCCTGGCCGCAGTTGATCCAGTGGCGCGGGCGGTAGACGTGGAGCATCTGCGCGCCCGCGATCTGGGAGAGGCCGATCGTCGTGACGTACCGGGTCTCGGGGCCGAAGGCGCGGTTCATCTCCTCGTAGACGCGCTGGGGCTTCAGGGGGACGTTGTCGAAGTGCGTGCGGCGTTGCAGGGTCGCGCGGCGCTCCTGCGTGGACGCCGCCCACGCCGAGCGGCCCTTCAAACGCCCCGCCGCCTTCAGGTCGCGGGCGACCTCGACGAACAGTTCCAGGGCCGCCTTCGCGTCGGAGGCGATGCCGAGGTCCGGGGCGAAGATCTTGCCGATCTGGGTGGGCTCGATGTCGACGTGGACGAAGGTGCGGCCGGCGGTGTAGACGTCGAGCTTGCCGGTGTGGCGGTTGGCCCAGCGGTTGCCGATGCCGAGGACGAAGTCGGACTCCAGGAAGTTCGCGTTGCCGTAGCGGTGCGAGGTCTGGAGGCCGACCATGCCGGCGTTCAGCTCGTGGTCGTCGGGGATGATGCCCCAGCCCATGAGGGTGGGGACGACGGGGACGCCGGTCAGTTCGGCGAACTCGACGAGGAGTTCGGAGGCGTCGGCGTTGATGATGCCGCCGCCGGCGACGAGCAGCGGGCGCTCCGAGGCGTTGAGCATCTCCAGAGCGCGTTCGATCTGACGGCGGCTCGCGGCGGGCTTGTGCACCGGCAGCGGCTCGTACAGGTCGGGGTCGAACTCGATCTCGGTGAGCTGCACGTCGATCGGCAGGTCGATGAGGACCGGGCCGGGGCGGCCCGTGCGCATCAGGTGGAACGCCTGCTGGAAGACGCCGGGGACCTGCGCGGCCTCCAGGACGGTGGTGGCGGCCTTGGTGACCGGGGCGGCGATCGAGGCGATGTCGACGGCCTGGAAGTCCTCCTTGTGGAGGACGGCGGTCGGGGCCTGGCCGGTGATGCACAGGATCGGGATCGAGTCCGCGATGGCGGAGTACAGGCCGGTGATCATGTCGGTTCCGGCCGGTCCCGACGTACCGATGCAGACGCCGATGTTGCCCGGACGGGCCCGGGTGTAGCCCTCCGCCATGTGGGAGGCGCCCTCGACGTGGCGGGCGAGCGTGTGGTGGACCCCGCCGGCCGCCTTGAGGGCCGCGTAGAAGGGGTTGATCGCGGCGCCCGGCACACCGAACGCGTTGCTGACGCCTTCGCGCTTGAGGATCTCGACTGCCGCGCGGGCAGCGGTCATACGAGGCATTGAGTGCTCCTGCTCGTCCCTGGGTGGAGTCGGGCTCTGTCGCGCCACCTGAGAGCACCAATTCCGTATTACGGAAAGTTGATTCTGTTATGTGGAAGTCAATTTAAGCCGCGTCCGGACTGCCGTCAAGAGAGGCGGGCCGGGGGCGGACGGCAGCGCCGACCGTGGCCGGAAGTGCCGCAAGTGGCTCCCCCGGAGGTCACCCGTGAGGGAGCATGGGGGTACGGAGCGGAGCCGGCCCGGAACACGGGCCCGGCCGCATCCGCGCGGTCCGGAAGGAGCCCAGGGTGGAGTCAGCGCCGGTACGGTGCCCGGCCTGCCGCCGCGAACACGCGTACGTGACGCCCGTCTACCCGTGCCCGTGCGGGGCGCCGACGGCCCCTCCGCTGCTGCGCGGCGCCCCCGCCACCCCGATCACCCACCGCACCTGGAACGACGACTGGGTCACCGTGCGCTGCCGGAGCTGCGGGCGGCACGACCAGTGGCCGCAGCCGGAGCTGTGCTGCCCATGCGGGGCGGTGCTGCGGGTGCCGGTGCGGCCCGTGGCGTCCGCCGGACACGAGGCAGGGACCCCGGGCCGGCCGGTGCGGCCCGCGCACATACCGCTGCCGCGCACGGCGGCGGCTCCCCGGCCGGCGTTCCGGCCGCTGACGATCCGTACCGCGCGCGACGCGGTCGGCGCGGCGGCGCTCTATCTGACCTGGCTGGGCTTTCGTGAGGTGACGCAGCCGGTGACGCGCCCCGCGTCCCGGATCGACCTGCGGGCGCAGGGGCTGATCGCCCAGGTCGACTCCACCACCCGGCCGACCTCCTTGCGCGACGTCGAGTGCTTATGGCTCAACGCGCTCAACAGCTCGGTCTCCGGGGTCCTCTTCTCGCTCGCCGGATACGCGCCGGACGCCCGGGAGCGCGCGGACGGGCTCCGCATCCCGCTGTTCGTCCTGGATCTCACGGGGACCCCACAGCCGGTGAACGGCGCGGCGGACGAACTCGTCAGCACCGGCGCCTGATCGCACACCCGTACGTTTTCGGACGCGCGGCGGCCACCACGTGCCGTACCTCACAGAAACCGCCCGGCCACCGTGCGTGTGATCCGTCACGTTCTGGCCAACGGCGGCCGAACCGCGGTTCGTTGTCAGTGGCGGGCCCTAAAGTGGGGCGCATGGTCTTAACTCCACGGACTTCCTCGACCGCGCCCGCGTACGCCCCCGCGCCTTCGACCCGTTCGGCGCAGCTCGCCGCCCTGGAGGCCAACGAGGCGATACGGGCGCTCGTGGACGCCCGCGCGGGCCAGGACTGGTCCCCCGTGGAGTCCGCCGCGTACGAGGTTCTGCTCATCGAGTGGGCCGCCGCGACGCGGGGCGCCGCAGGCGACGTCATCGAAGCCGCCTGACACGCCCCGCCCGGCGCGCTACCTCCGGTAGTTCTCCCGCAGTTCGATCTTGCGGACCTTGCCGCTGACCGTCATCGGGAAGGCGTCCAGGATCTGGAGCAGGCGCGGCACCTTGTAGTGCGCCAGCTGCCCGTCGCAGAACGCCCGCACCTCGCCCAGCGCCGGAGGATCCGCCGGGTCGGCGGGGATGACGCAGGCCAGGATCTCCTCGCCGTAGTGCTCGTCCGGCACGCCCACCACCTGCACATCGGCGATCTTGGGGTGGCGGTAGAGGAATTCCTCGATCTCGCGCGGATAGACGTTCTCGCCGCCCCGGATGATCACGTCCTTGATGCGGCCGACGATCTGTACGTAGCCGTCCTCGCGCATCACCGCGAGGTCCCCGGTGTGCATCCAGCGTCCCGCGTCGATCGCCTCCGCGGTCCGGTCGGGCTGGTCCCAGTAGCCGAGCATCACGCTGTAGCCCCGGGTGCACAGCTCGCCCGACATCCCGCGCTCCAGGGTCACCCCGGTCGCCGGGTCGACCACCTTCACCTCGATGTGCGGCATCACGCGGCCGACCGTGCCGGTGCGGCGCTCCAGGTCGTCGTCGCGGCGCGTCTGGGTGGAGACCGGCGAGGTCTCCGTCATGCCGTAGCAGATGGACACCTCGTCCATGTGCATCTCGGCCACGACCCGCTTCATCACCTCGACCGGGCACGGCGACCCGGCCATGATCCCGGTGCGCAGCGAGGACAGGTCGTACGAGGCGAAGTCCGGCAGGTTCAGCTCCGCGATGAACATCGTGGGCACCCCGTACAGCGAGGTGCAGCGCTCCTGCTGGACGGCGCGGAGCACGGCTGCGGGTTCGAACGCGGGGCCGGGGATCACGATGCAGGCGCCGTGCGAGGTGATGCCGAGGTTGCCCATCACCATGCCGAAGCAGTGGTAGAAGGGCACCGGCAGACAGACCCGGTCCTGCTCGGTGTAGGCGACCAGCTCGCCCACGAAGTAGCCGTTGTTGAGGATGTTGTGGTGGGAGAGGGTCGCGCCCTTGGGGAAGCCGGTGGTGCCGGAGGTGTACTGGATGTTGATCGGGTCGTCGCAGGACAGCTCCGCCTCGCGGGCGGCCAGCTGACCGGGCGTCACCTCATCAGCGGTGGCGACGAGTTCGTCCCAGGAGGTGTCTCCGATGTAGTGCACGGCCCGCAGGCCGGGGCACTGCGCGCGGACCTCGTCCACCAGGGCCCGGTAGTCGCTGGTGCGGTGGGCGAGGGAAGCGACCAGGAGCGAGATCCCGGCCTGCTTCAGCACGAACTCCAGTTCGTGCGCCCGGTACGCGGGGTTGATGTTGACCATGACCGCGCCGATACGGGCCGTGGCGTACTGGACGAGCACCCACTCGGGGCAGTTGACCGCCCAGATGCCGACCCGGTCCCCCTTGGCCACGCCCGACGCCATCAGCGCCCGTGCCAGCTCGTCCACGGCCGCCCCGAACCCGGCGTACGTCCAGCGCCGCCCGGACGGTACGTCGACCAGTGCCTCGCGCTCCGGGAAGGCCGCGACCGCCCGGTCCAGGTTGCGGCCGATGGTGTCGCCGAGCAGGGCGGTGGTGCCCGTGCCGTGCGCGTACGAAAGCTCCGTCATGTCAGGTCCCCCTCGGCGTACTCGGTTCCGGTGCCCTGGGCGGTGCGCTCGCGCAGCTCGATGCGGCGGATCTTGCCGGACACGGTCTTGGGCAGATCGGCGAACTCCAGCCGCCGGACGCGTTTGTACGGGGCGAGGACCGACCGGGAGTGGGCGAACAGCACCTTGGCGGTCTCGGGCCCGGGTTCCCAGCCGGCGGCGAGCACCACGTACGCCTTCGGGACGGAGAGGCGCACCTCGTCGGGGGCCGGGACGACCGCGGCCTCGGCGACCGCCTCGTGCTCCAGCAGGGCGCTCTCCAGCTCGAACGGGGAGATCTTGTAGTCGGAGGCCTTGAAGACGTCGTCGGCGCGGCCCACGTAGGTGATGTAGCCGTCCTCGTCGCGGGAACCGATGTCGCCGGTGCGGTAGTACCCGCCGGCCATCGCCTCTGCCGTGCGCTCGGGGTCGCCGTGGTAGCCGGTCATCAGGCCCACCGGGTGGGCCGACAGGTCGAGGGAGATCTCGCCCTCGACCGCGCCGGGCTCGCCGCTCACCGGGTCGAGCAGGACCACCTTGAACCCCGGGCTCGGCCGCCCCATCGAGCCCGCCTTGAGGACCTGCCCCGGGCTGTTGGCGACCTGCACGGCGGTCTCCGTCTGGCCGAAGCCGTCGCGGATGGTGACGCCCCAGGCGCGCCGGACCGCCTCGATGACCTCGGGGTTCAGCGGTTCCCCCGCCGCGACGACCTCGCGCGGCGGGGTCTTCAGCTGGGACAGGTCGGCCTGGATGAGCATGCGCCAGACGGTCGGCGGGGCGCAGAAGCTGGTGATGCCGGAGCGGTCCATCTCGGCCATCAGCCGGCCCGCGTCGAAGCGGGTGTAGTTGAAGATGAAGACGGTCGCCTCGGCGCTCCAGGGGGCGAAGAGGTTGGACCAGGCGTGCTTGGCCCAGCCCGGCGATGAGATGTTGAGGTGGACGTCGCCGGGCTTGAGCCCGATCCAGTACATCGTCGCCAGGTGGCCCACCGGGTAGGACACGTGGGTGTGCTCGACGAGCTTGGGGCTGGCGGTCGTCCCGGACGTGAAGTACAGCATCAGCGGTTCGTCGGCGTCGGTCTCGCGGTCCGGCGCGAACGTACGCGGCGCCTCGTCGGCGCCCGTGTAGGAGAGCCAGCCCTCGGTCTCCTCGCCGACGCAGATACGGGTGTAGCCGCCGGGCACCTCGTCGAACTTGGCGGTGTCGGCGTCCCGGACCAGCACGTGCCGGACCCGGCCGCGCTCCACCCGGTCGCGCAGGTCCACGGGGCCGAGGAGCGGGGTCGCCGGGATGACGACGGCCCGGATCTTCATCGCGGCGAGCGCGGTCTCCCACAGCTCCGTCTGGTTGCCGAGCATGACGAGGATGCGGTCGCCCTCGCGCACCCCCTGGGCGCGCAGCCAGTTCGCGGCCTGGTTGGAGCGGGCGGACATCTCGGCGAACGACACCTCGGTGCGCCGGCCGTCCTCCTCCACGATGTGCAGGGCGGTGCGGTCGTTGTCCCGGGCGACCACGTCGAACCAGTCGAGCGCCCAGTTGAAGTGGTCGTCGCGGGGCCAGCTGAAGCCCTGGTAGGCCGCGGTGTAGTCCTCGCGGTGCCGGAGCAGGAAGTCCCGGGCGGCCCGAAACGTCTCCGTCGCACTCGTTTCCGGCATGTGCCCTCCTCGTTGCCGACCCGACCGGTCCCTTCGGTCCTCACATGATGTAAACAGTGACCCAGGTCTCACCACCCCCGAACGGGGGTGTCGCGGGGCCGCCGTACACCGGGGGCCGAACAGAGAGGCGTCAGCGTGCCGGAATCCGTGTATGCGTTCGAGATGCAAGCGGCGCTGCTGCGGCTGCGCCGGACGAGCGGGCTGCCGGTGGCATTCGGCGGGCTGCTCTCCGACACCCGGCACACCAGGATCGCCGAGGTGAACGGGGCGCAGACGACGGCGCTGCGCGGGCTCGTGATCTCCTCGGGCAGTGGTCTCGGCGGCAAGTCGATGGCGCTGTCCCGGCCGTGCGCGGTGACCGACTACCGCTCGTCGCGCCACATCAGCCACGAGTACGACACGGCGGTCGCGGCGGAGGGCCTGCGCTCGGTGGTCGCCGTCCCGGTCGTCGTGCGGCGCGAGGTGCGCGGTGTGCTGTACGGGGCGCTGCGTGAGCCGCTGGTGCTCGGGGACCGCACGTTCGACGCGGCGGTGGCGGCGGCCCGTGACGTGGAGCAGGCGCTCGCGGTCCGGGACGAGGCGCGGCAGCTGCTGGCCGCGACCCGGCCGGACCCGGTCACCGAACCCGGCGCGGCGCCTGCGGCCTGGGAGGACGTCCGGGAGGCGCACCGCGAGCTGCGCGCCCTGATGCCGAAGGTCACCGACCCGGCGCTGCGCGACGAGCTGCTCGCGGTGTGCGGGCGGCTCGCGGCGGCGACCGGCACCCCGGCACCGGGGGCTCGGGAGGTGCAGCTCGCCCCCCGCGAGATCGATGTGCTGGCATGTGTCGCGGCGGGCGCCACCAACGCGGCGGCGGCGGAGCGGCTGGGGCTGCGCCCGGAGACGGTGAAGGGCTATCTGCGTTCCGCGATGCGCCGGCTCGGGGCGCACACCCGCCTTGAGGCGGTCGTCGCGGCCCGGCGCGCGGGGCTGCTGCCTTGAGGGCTGTCCCGTAGGCCGTGTCCGCGGAGTCCCACCCGGGCCCACGACGCCTGGACGGCGCTGTCGCCGGTCCGGCGGACGGGCGGTGCCGGGCCCGGTTCGGTGGCGAGGGGCGAAGACCCGTGGGCGGCCGGCGCCTCGCCCCGGTCAGCGGCCGAGGTCCACGAACCGGGCGAACCGGATGTCGTGGCCGGTGCCGTCGGCGGTGGCCGGGACCATCACGGAGAGCAGGGCGGCCGCCTCGTCCGTCAGGGCGTCGCGTTCGGCGGCGCTGAGCGGGCGCAGTTCCTGCACGGTGAGCACGGCGGGTGCGTCGCGCGGGGTCTTCTCCAGCCGCCAGAGCGCGGCGAAGAAGCCGTCCACCAGCACGCTTCCGTAGGTCTGGTTGCCCACCCCGTTGAGCCCCCTGAGGTGGAGCGGGATGATCCGGGTGCGGTCGGCGTGGCCGAGCAGGACGTTGTCGAACTCGGGGAGGAAGCGGGGCGGGGCGGGGGTGTCCTCGGCGGGGCGCGGGGCGTCGGGCAGGTCGAAGAGTTCGACACCGTTCTCGTCGCGGAAGGTGACCAGCCGGGGCCGCAGCCGTTCGAAGACCTCGCCCAGCCGGGTCAGCCCCGCCCAGGACTGCATGTCCTTCACCGACGCCGGGCCGAAGGCGCCGAGGTAGCGCAGCACGGCGGTGTCGGGGGCGGGTGCCGGCAGGGTCGTCCGGCCGAGCCAGTGCTCGGCGGTGGTCAGCGCGACGCCGCCGCTGTGGCCCCAGACACCGCGCGGGGTGACCTGGACCAGGGGCAGCAGACAGCGGGCGGCGGTGCTCAGCGCACGCGGATCCGCTTCGGGCCACTCGGTGAGCAGCCTTTCCCTGATCTGCTTCGGGGTGCGGGGCTGTTCCTCCACGTACGCCCGGCTCAGCTCGGCGAGGCGGTCCAGGTCCACGCCCGTGAGGCCCTTCCGGAAGACCCCGAGCTCCCGGTCTCGGGCCGGCTGCACCAGGGGGCGCAGGGTCAGCGCGTCCTCCGCGGTGTGGGTGTGGATGGTGGAGCGCAGGGTGACGATGCGGACGACCTCGCGCGACTCCATCAGCGCGGCCAGCTCGGCCGGCCTGAACCCCTTCAGCCGCGCCAGGAGCTGGTAGTACGGCGGCCTGGTGTTCTGGGCCTGGAGGCCGACGAGGTGGCCGACGGCGTCCTTCGCGCTCATCGCGGTCCGGCGCAGCAGCAGCTGGCGTTCCAGGGTCGCCCGGCCGAGCGCCCTGGGCGTGAGGACGGGTGCGGTGCCTGCGGAGGTCTTCGTGTGCGCGGCCATGGACGGCACGCTACGCGGCCATCAGGTCCGGTTCGTTCCTAATGGGGCCCGCCCGGCGGAGGCCGCCATGCCGTGGTCCGGAGGAAGCCGGGATCGGGCCGGGGCGACCCGCATGATGGTCCGGTGATCGCCGTCCTGTTCGCCATTCTGACCGCCTTCAGCAACGGTTCCGCCTCCGTCCTCCAGCGCCGCGCCGCCCTCGAAGTCCCGCACACCGACGCCGTGGGGGTGTCGCTGATCGGCCACCTGCTGCGCCAGAAGGTGTGGCTCGCGGGGATCGGCCTGGTCATCGTCGCCGCCGTCTGCCAGGCCGTGGCGCTGGCCACGGGCCCGATCTCGGTGGTCCAGCCGATCTTCGTGATCGAGCTTCCGGCGACGCTCCTCCTGGCCGGCTTCATGATGCGGGCGCCGCTGCCCCGGCCGGTCTGGCTCGGGGTGGCGGCCGTGACGCTGGGGCTGGCCCTCGGCATGGCTTCGGCCGCGCCGGGCGGCGGCAGCAGCGCGGTGCACGGGGCCGCGTGGGTGCCGGCGCTGATCCTGACGGGCCTGGTCGAGACGCTGCTGATCGCGGGCGGGCTGGCCACCCGGGGCAATGTCCGGGCGGCCCTGCTGGCCACGGCCGCCGCCTGCGCCTACGCGCTCACCGCCGCGCTGATGAAGGACGCCATGGCCCGGCTCGACGGCGGGGGCGGTGCCGGGGCGCTGTTCACCTCCTGGCAGCTTTACGCCACCGCGGCGGCGGGCGTCGGGGCCCTCTTCCTCCTGCAGAACGCGCTCCAGGCGGGCACGCTCGTCGCCGTGCAGCCGTGTCTGACCCTGGGCGACGCGCTGATCAGTGTCCTGTACGGGGTGACCCTGTTCGGCGAGGACCTGCGCACCGGCTGGTGGGTGCTCCCTGAGCTGCTGGCTCTCGGGCTGATCGCTGCGGGGTGCGTGGAGCTGGCGCGTTCCCCGCTCGCCTCGGGAAACGCGACGGCCCCGGCCCGCGCGCGCCGGGTCGACTGACCGGGCGCCCGCGGGCCGGGGCTGCGGTGCGCGTGGCCCCCGCCACGCGTTACTTGCTGATCGCGAAACGCATCAGGGCGTGCTCGTCGCCCTGCTTGATCTTGCCCGTCTCGTTGATCACCTGGAGCTTCCAGCCGGCCCCGACGCGCATGGCCTTCGCCACCGCGCAGCCGTTGTCGGTGGTGAGCAGGCTCGGCCAGATGTCGGCGACCTGCTGGCTGCTGCCGCCCGTGGCGTCGTACACCTTGATGCTGACGTTGCGCGCGTTCTGGAAGGAGCTGCCCTTCTTGTACGCGGCGGCGATGAAGACGATCGCGGTGACGTTCGGCGGCACCTTGGCGAAGTCGACGGTGACCGTCTCGTCGTCGCCGTCGCCCTTCCCGGTCTGGTTGTCACCGCTGTGGATCAGCGAGCCGTTGCCCAGCGGGTCCAGGGAGTCCAGGCCGGCCAGCCGGACCGGGTCCGCGCCCTGCATCGCGATGGCGATGAGGTCGAGGTCCGTGCCCTTCTTCTGCCGCAGCTTCCCCATCAGCCCGCCACTGCTGCCGACGGTGGGGTCCCAGGAGACGCCGATGGACAGGTGGGTGACTCCGTCCAGGTCCGCCGGGCCGTCTTCCTTGTTCAACGTGATCATTGGTGATCCTCTTCGTGGCGAGATTCCTACAGGGTGAGTCTGCCTGGTGTCCTCCCGGAGCCGCCCACCAGGGGCAAAATTTCGACCAAGTGTTGGACGTGCGGGGCCGGATTGTCCTGCGTCGGCACGATGTACGTACACGTGTCCTCGTGGTAGGACGCGGTCCGCGCGTGGACGCGCCGGGGCGCGGCCGCTCGGTGCCGAGCTGCCGCGCCCCGGGGCGGTGATGGAGTTCTCAGCCGTTCCAGGCGGCCTGTTCGCGTACCACCAGGGGTGTTCCGAGGCGCTGATGGCCTCCGCTGGCGAGCATGCGCACCTCCCCGTGGTCGCTGATCTCGGCGCGGACGATGCCTGTCTCGTCCTCGTAGACGGGGTGCCCGCCCGCTCCGCTCTGTGCCGTGCGCCGGACGGTCACCGTGTCGTCCTCGACGGCCGACGACTGGAACACGAGCTGGTAGCTCTCGGGATAATCCATGACGCGCTCTCCAGACGACCTCTCCTGGCCTCTCGTGGCCGGCCCTTCCTGCGGGCGCCCGACGGGTACCCCCGGCTCGGCCTGCACTGTCCATGGTTGCGCACACTTCACCCGATTGCAGGCGCACCGCCGCGCCCTGCGGGGCCGGGCGCCTGCTGCCTATGCTGAAGGGGAGCCCCGCCACGGGAAGGGAAGCGCCATGGATGATGCCGACCGGGGCGACGACGTCTATCAGCCCCAGCCCCAACCGCAGGCCGGTGACCCCGTCGAACAGCTGGACACGGAGGACACCCTCGCCGACCCGGATCTGGACGACGTGCTCGACCGGGGCTATTCGCCGCCCGAGCGGCCGTGGGCGGCGCAGGATCTGCTGACGACCCCGGCCGAGCAGCGGCGGGGCGAACCGCTGGAGGAGCGGCTGTCGCGCGAGCTGCCCGAGGGGAGCGCCCCGGACGGGGACGGTGTGGGCGATGTCGTGGACGGGGACGGTGAGCCCTGGGACGGTGAGGTCGGCACCGCGCGCGCCGGACGGCTCACCCGTGACCTCGATGTGAACGAGCCGGACAGCATGGCCGGCGAGGACGTCGGGATCGACGGCGCGGCGGCCTCCGCCGAGGAGGCGGCCATGCACGTCATCGCGGACGGCCCCGACGGGACGTAGCGTCCGAGCACCCGCTTACCCCGGAGGTAATCGACGGTCCCCACACCGTCGGACATCGTGTTCCTCACGAGCGCAGCGCTCCCCGGCCCACCGGCCGGGAGCCCGATGAGAGGACTCCACGATGACCGCGTACGACGACGCCGTGCAGCGCTACTTCGCCGCCTGGAACGCCGCTCCCGAGGAGCTGGACAAGGCCGTCGCCGCGGCGTTCAGCGACGACGCCACGTACACCGACCCGCTCGCCGACGTCCGGGGCCACGAACAGCTGGCGGCGGCCATCTCCGGTGCCCGGCAGCAGTTCCCCGGGTTCGTCTTCCGGCCGGCCGGGCCGGTGGACGGCCACCACGCCCTGGTCCGCTTCGGCTGGGAGCTGGTCGCCCCGGACGGTTCGGCGCCCGTCGCCGGTTCGGACGTGGCGGCCCTCACCGACGACGGGCGGATCAGCTCGGTCAGCGGATTCCTGGACCGGGTGCCGGCCGCCTGATCACGCGCCGGGGTGCGAACGGCGGCGCAGGGCCGGGTCGGTGAGGTCGGCCGGGTGGTAACCGGCGTCCCGGGACGAGAGGTTGGTGCCCGGCGGGACGATCTTGTCGATCCGGTCCAGCACGTCCTGGCTCAGCCGCACCCGGTCCGCGCCGAGCTGGCCGGTCAGCTGGTCCAGGGTGCGCGGGCCGATGATCGCGGAGGTGACAGCGGGGTGCTCCAGCACGAAGGCCAGGGCGAGCTGGACGAGGGTGAGCCCGGCCTCGTCGGCCAGCTGGGCGAGCGCCTCGGCGGCGTCGAGCTTGGCGGCGTTCTCCGGGGACGCGATGTCGAACCGCTCGGCCTGCCGGGCGGCCCGGCTGGAGTCCGGCTGGGCGACCCCCTTGCGGTAGCGGCCGGAGAGCCAGCCGCCGGCCAGCGGGCTCCAGGACAGCACGGCGAGGCCGTACCGCCGGGCGGTGGGCAGCACCTCGCGCTCGATGCCCCGGGCCAGGATCGAGTACGGGGGCTGCTCGGCGACGACGCGCTCACGGCCGCGCCGCTCGGCGGTCCACTGGCCCTCCACGATCGCTGACGGTTCGAACGTGGAGGTGCCGATGTAGCGGATCTTGCCCTGGTGGACCAGGTCGGAGAGGGCGCCGAGGGTCTCGTCGAAGTCGGTGCCGGGCTCGGGGCGGTGCACCTGGTAGAGGTCGATCCAGTCCGTGCCGAGCCGGCGCAGGCTGTTCTCCACCTCGCGGATGATCCAACGGCGGGAGTTCCCCTGCTCGTTGGGGTCGGTTCCGAGGCTGCCGTGGAACTTGGTGGCGAGGACGACGTTGTCGCGGCGCCCGCCGGCCAGTGCCTTGCCGACGATGGTCTCGGACTCACCGGCCGAGTAGACGTCGGCGGTGTCCACGAAGTTGATGCCGGAGTCCAGTGCGTGGTGGATGATCCGGACGCTGTCGTCGTGGTCGGTGTTGCCGCGCGCCCCGAACATCATCGTGCCCAGGCACAGCGGGCTGACCTTCACTCCGGTACGGCCGAAATCGCGGTACTGCGTCATCGTGCGTTCTCCTTGACGAGTTCACTGACATTCAGGTGGTCGACGGCCGCGCCGGGGCCGGTCTCCCGGAAGGCGTCCCACAGCCGCCGGTAGGGGCCGCGGGCGGCGAGCAGGTCGGTGTGGGTGCCGGTCTCGACGACGGTTCCCGCGTCGAGCACCACCACCCGGTCCGCGCGCGCCGCCGTGGTCAGCCGGTGGGCGACGACGACGGTGGTGCGGCGACGGGCCAGGGCCTCGGTGGCCGCGGCGACCCGGCGCTCGGTGGCCAGGTCAAGCGAGGCGGTCGCCTCGTCCAGCAGGAGCACGTCCGGGTCGACGAGTTCGGCCCGTGCCAGGGCGAGGAGCTGGCGCTGCCCGGCGGAGAGGCTGCGGCCCCGCTCCCCCACCGGCTGGAGGTAGCCGAGCCGCAGCCCGGCGACCATCTCGTGCGCCCCTACCGCTCGGGCGGCCCGCTCCACCTCGGCGTCGGTGGCGTCCGGGCGCCCGTAGGCGATGGCGTCGCGGACGGTGCCGCTGAACAGGTGCGCCTCCTGCGGGACCACGCCGAGCCGGCGGCGGAAGGCGGTCAGGTCCAGGTCGCGCAGGTCGTGCCCGTCCACCCGGACCGTACCGGCCGAGGGGTCGTAGAACCGGGCGAGGAGCTTGACCACCGTCGACTTGCCCGCGCCCGTGGCGCCGACGAGCGCGACCGTCTCGCCCGGCGCGATGCGCAGGTTCACCCCGTGCAGGACCCGGTGGCCGCCGCCGCCCGCGTACCCGAAGGAGACCCCGTCGAACTCGACCTCGCCGCGCAGGGCGGGCACCGGCCGGGGATCCTCCGCGGGCGGGGTACCGGCCGGGGTGTTCATCAGGGTGCGGAGCCGGCCGAGGCCGACGACCGCCTGCTGGTAGCCGTCGAAGACCTGCGAGAGCTGCTGGATCGGCGAGAAGAACAGCTCCACGTACAGCAGGAACGCGATGAGCGTGCCCGCGCTCAGCTCCCCCGCGCGCACCTGGGCCGCGCCCGCGGTGAGCACCGCCGCCGAGCAGAGCGTGCCGAGGAATTCGACGAACGGGAAGAACGTGCCCATGTACCGCTGGGCGCGCAGCCGGGAGCCCCGGAAGGACCGGGCGAGTACGGCGAAGTCGGCGGCGTTGCGCTGTTCGCGGCGGAAGGCCTGGGTGACGCGGATCGCGGTGACGTTCTCCTGGAGGCAGGCGTTGACGGCGCTGATCCGCTCCCGGGCCTCGCGGTAGGCGGGGACCGAGTAGTGGCGGAAGACCGCGGTGGCGGCGATCAGCAGCGGGAGCGCGGCGAGCAGCACCAGGGCGAGTTCCGCGTCGATGACCAGCAGGGTGACCAGGACGCCGAGGACCGTGAGCAGGCTGACCACGGCGGTGATCAGACCGGTCTGGAGGAAGTTCGACAGGGCGTCGACATCGGTGGTCATCCGGGTCATGATCCGGCCGCCGAGTTCGCGCTCGTAGTAGTCGAGGCCGAGGCGCTGGAGCTGGGCGAACGTTTTCACGCGCAAGGTGTAGAGGAGGCGCTCGCCGGTGCGCCCGGTGGTCCGCACCTGGGCGACGCCGATCAGCCAGTTCGCGGCCACCACCAGACCGGCGACCGCCGCCGCGGCGAACAGGACGTGCCCGGCGTGGTGGGCGACGCCCCGGTCCACGCCGTGCCGCACGAGCACCGGCACCGCGATCTGGGCCCCGGCGTCGAGCGCGACGAGCAGCAGGCCGAGCAGGAGCGGCAGCCGGAAGGGCCGCAGCAGGGCGCCGAGCCCGAAGTGCGTGTCGGCGGCGACGGCCTGTTCGGTGGGCACCTTCGGGTCGGCGGCGGGCAGCGGGAGCCGGGCGAGTCCTTCGAGGAGTTCGGGGCTGGGCGGGGCCGAGCCGAGCACCCCGCCGCCGGGTCCCGCGCGTCCGGGCCCGGAGGTGGCCGCGGCCTCGGCGAGTGCCTGGGCGGCGCGGACCGCGGTGCCCTCCAGCTGTTCGTCGTCGTCGCCGTCGGGGCGCAGCCACAGGTGCGGGGTGGGGCAGCCCGGGGCCGTGCCGGGGGCGGGCGCGGGAGTGTCTCCCGGGGTGTCCTCGGTGGCGAGGAGCGCCCGGAACAGGGCGGATCTGCCGCGTAGTTCGTCCGGCGTACCGGTGTCCGTGACGCGTCCGCCGTCGAGGATCGCGACGCGGTCGGCGAGCTCCAGTGTGGAGCGGCGGTGCGCCACGATCAGCGTGGTGCGGCGGCGGTCGTCCTCGCGGAGCCGGTGGTGGATCTCGGCCTCGACCCGGGCGTCGATGGCCGAGGTGGCGTCGTCCAGGACGAGCACGGCCGGGTCGCCGATCAGGGCGCGGGCGAGTGCCATGCGCTGGCGCTGGCCGCCGGAGAGGGTGAGGCCCTGTTCGCCGACGACGGTGTCGTAGCCCTCGGGCAGCCGTTCGATGAATTCGTCGGCGCGGGCGATCCGGGCCGCCGCGCGCACCTGTGCGTCGGTGGCGTCCGGCATTCCGTACGCGATGTTGGCGCGCACGGTGTCGGAGAGCAGCAGGCTCTCCTCGAAGACGTAGCCGATCCGGGAGCGCAGCGAGTCGAGGGTGAGGTCGCGGACGTCGCTGCCGCCGACCCGTACGACGCCGGAGGGTACGTCGTAGAAGCGGGGCAGCAGGGCGGCGGCGGTGGACTTGCCGGAGCCGGCCGGGCCGATCAGGGCGACGGTCTCGCCGGGACGGATGTCCAGGGTGAAGCCGTCCAGGAGCGGGGTGCCGTCGCCGTACCCGAAGGTGACGTCGTCCCAAGAGACGGCCGGGGGCTCGTCGGGGAGTTCGCGGGCGCCGGGCGCGTCCGTGATCACGGGGGCCTCGTCCACGACCTCCAGGACGCGTTCGGCGCCCGCCCGTGCCTGCTGCCAGACGGTGAGCAGGGTGGCGACCTGGCGTACCGGGGTGACGAAGGAGCCCAGGTAGGTGGTGAAGGCGAGGAAGGTGCCTAGCGAGATCCGGCCGTGCAGGGCCATCCAGCCGCCGAGCGCGAGGACGGCGACCTGGCCGAGCGCGGGGACGGCCTGGAGCGCGGGGTTGTAGCGGCTGGTGAAGCGGACGACGCGCAGCCGGGAGGCGAACAGGTGGCGGGCGCGTGCTTCGAGGCCGGTGAGTTCGCGCTGTTCCTGGCCGAAGCCCTTCACCACGCGGACGCCGGTGACGGTCGCCTCGACGGTGGACGCGACCTCGGCGGCCTCCTGCTGGGCGTGCCAGTTGGCGGGGAACAGGTCGCGGCGGCTGCGCAGGGCGATCAGCCAGAGCAGCGGGCCGACGACCAGCGCCACGACGGTCAGCAGCGGGGAGAGGACCGCCATGAAGACCAGCGAGAACAGGAACATCAGCGCGTTGCCGGTGAGGTTGGGCAGGAATTGCAGCAGGGTCTGGATGAGGGTGATGTCGGAGATGGACCGGCTCACCACCTGCCCGGTGCGCAGATCGTCCTGCTGGGCGCCGCCGAGCCTGAGCAGCGCGGCGAACGCGTCGTTGCGCAGGTCGTACTGGACTCCCAGGGAGAGCCGGCCCGAGCGGTAGCGGCGGGTGAAGCTCGCTCCGAAGCGGAGCGCGCCGAGTGCGGCGAGCAGCCCGGTCCAGGGGGCGAGCGAGGCGGTGGTGCCGGCCGCCACCCCGTCCACCACGTGCCGCAGCACGAGGGGCAGGGTGGCGGTGGCGACGGCGGCGGCCACCGCGGCGCCGAAGGCCATGAGGAGATCGGTGCGGTGCCGCAGGCAGTAGCCCAGCAGCCGCCGCGCCCAGCCGGGCGGCGGCTGCCGGACCGTACTCGTACCGGTCCCCGGATGCGGACAGTCCGTCACCGGGCCTCCGCCAGACCGATGCCGAAGTGGCCCGCGCCGAGGTCGACCTCGTCGAAGAGCCGGTTGGCCGGGCGGGGCAGCCCGTAGTGCCCGCGCAGGGTGCTCGCGGTGTACTCGGTGCGGAACAGGCCGCGCTCCTGGAGGATCGGCACCACCCGGTCCACGAAGACCTCCAGGCCGGAGGGGAGGACGGCGGGCATGATGTTGAAGCCGTCGGCGGCCCCGCTGTCGTACCAGTGCTCGATCGTGTCGGCGACCTGCTCGGCGGTTCCGGCGAAGGTGCGGTGGCCGCGTCCGCCGCCGAGCCGGCCGATGAGCTGCCGTACGGTCAGCTTCTCGCGCCTGGCCAGCTCCACGATGAGCGTGTAGCGGCTCTTGGCTCCCTCGATCTCGTCCTCGGTGGGGATGTCCTCGGGGAGTTCCGCGTCCAGGTCGAGGTCCTCGGGGGCGATCTTCAGCCGCTTGGCGAGCTGCCGCTTGGCGTACTCGGGGACGATGAGGTTCTCCAGTTCGGCGTCGAGCGCCAGCGCCTCGGCCTCGGTTTCACCGATGACGGGCACGATGCCGGGCAGGATCTTGATGCCGTCCGGGTCGCGGCCGATGGCCCTGGCGCGCTCCTTGACGTCCTTGTAGAACGCGGTGCCCTCCTCCAGCGTCTGCTGGGCGGTGAACACGGCCTCCGCGTACCGGGCGGCGAAGTCCTTGCCGTCCTCGCTGGACCCGGCCTGCACGAGCAACGGGTAGCCCTGCGGGGGGCGTTGGACGTTCAGCGGGCCGTCGACCCGGAAGAACTCGCCGCGGTGCCCGATCTGCCGCACCCGCTCGGCCAGGGCGTGCACGCCGCGGTCCTTGTCGGCGATCACCGCGTCGTCGGCCCAGCTGTCCCAGAGTTTGGTGGACACCTCCACGAACTCGCCGGCGCGCCGGTAGCGGTCGCGGTGCAGCGGGGTGTCGTCCAGGCCGAAGTTGCGGGCCGCGTCGGCGCCGGCGGTGGTGACGATGTTCCAGCCGGCCCGGCCGCCCGAGACGTGGTCCAGCGAGGCGAACCTGCGGGCCAGGTTGTAGGGCTCGTTGTAGCTGGTCGAGGCGGTGGCGATGAGGCCGATGTGGCGGGTGGCGCCGGCCAGCGCGGTGAGCAGGACGGTGGGTTCCAGTTTGGCGGCGGGCCGGCGTCCGGGGTCGCCCATCAGGACGGGGCTGTCGGCGAGGAACAGGGAGTCCAGCCTGCCGCGTTCGGCGATCCTGGCGAGGTTCTTGTAGTGCTCGATGTCGGAGTTGGCCCCGGCCGGGCTCTCGGGCAGCCGCCAGGACGCCTCGTGGTGGCCGGTGGACATGAGGAAGGCGTTGAGGTGGAGCTGCTTGCGGTCAGGCGTGCGGGGCATGGGAGTCCTTCGCTTCGGTACGGGCCGGGGGCTGGGCGACCCCGAGCGCGGTGAGCAGGGTGTCGCGGTACTCCTGGAACCGGGGTTCGCGGCGGGAGCGCGGGGTCGGCAGGTCGATGGTGAGGTCGACGGAGATCCGGCCGTCCTCCAGGACCAGGACCCGGTCCGCGAGTTCGACGGCCTCGTCGACGTCGTGGGTGACCAGGAGCACCGCGGGGCGGTGGCGTTCGTAGAGTTCGCGCAGCAGGTCGTGCATCTTGATCCGGGTCAGCGCGTCCAGGGCGCCGAACGGTTCGTCGGCCAGGAGGAGTTCGGGTTCGCGGACCAGGGCGCGGGCGAGGGCGGCGCGCTGCTGTTCGCCGCCGGACAGTTCGTGCGGCCAGGAGCGGTCGCGGCCCCCCAGGCCGACCTCGGCGAGGGCGGTGAGGCCGCGTTCGCGGGTGGCGGGTCCGCGGAGGCCGAGGGTGACGTTGTCGATCAGCCGGAGCCAGGGCAGCAGCCGGGAGTCCTGGAAGGAGAGGGACACCCGGTCGGGGACGGTGAGTTCGCCGGAGCCCTCGACGGTGTGGTCGAGGCGGGCGACGGCCCGCAGCAGGGTGGACTTGCCCGAGCCGCTGCGGCCGAGCAGCGCGGTGAACTCGCCTGGTGCGACGGTGAGATCGAGTCCCTTGAGGATGTCGCGGTCGCCGAAGCGGCGGACCAGTTGGCAGGTGCGGATGGCGGGGCGCGGGGCGACGGCGGCCGTGCCGGGGCCGGTCAGCCCGCCAGGGTGCGTCGCCATGACAGGACCTTCCTCTCGACGGCGCGTACCGCCGCGTCCGATGCGAAGCCGAAGATCCCGTAGGCCACCAGGCCCACGATGATCACGTCGGACTGGGCGTACTGCTGGGCCTGGAACATCATGTAGCCGATGCCGCTGGTGGCGTTGATCTGCTCGACCACGATCAGCCCGAGCCAGGAGGCGGTGACGCCGAGGCGCAGTCCGACGAAGAAGCCGGGCAGCGAGCCGGGCACGACGACCTTGCGGATGAACTGCGCGCGGCTCAGGTCGAGTCCTTCGGCGAGTTCGACGTACCGGCTGTCGATGCCGGTGAGCGAGGCGTACGTGTTGATGTACATGTTCACCGCGACGCCGAGGGCGATCACGGTGACTTTCATCTGTTCGCCGATGCCGAGCCAGAGGATCAGCAGCGGGAGCATGGCCAGGGACGGGATGGCACGCTTGATCTGGAGCGGGCCGTCCAGGAGGTATTCACCGGTGCGGCTCAGTCCGGCGGCGACGGCGAGGACGACGCCCGCCGTCACGCCGAAGAACAGCCCGAGCCCGGCGCGTTGCAGCGAGATGAGGACGTTGTCCTGGAGCCGGCCGCTGGATACGAGGTCCGACGCGGTGGACAGGACGGTCCCGGGCCCGGACAGGATCCGGGGGTCGAGGTAGCCGATGGCGGAGGCGAACCACCACAGGGCGATGACCAGCACCGGGCCGATCAGCCGCCCGAAGGGGACGGCGCGGCCGGGACCGAGCCGTCTGCGGGCCGCCCTGGGGGCGGGTGCGGGCGCCTCTGTCCGCGCGGGTGCGGCGGTCTTGCCGACGGGTGCGGCGGTGCGGGTGTTCGTCAGCAGCTCGGTCATGACGTCTCCCGGTACTGGGCGGGTACGGCCTCGGCGGCCAGCCCCTCGAAGCGGCGGTCGAACAGTTCGGTGGCGTCCTGCTCCGGTACGAATCCGCCGGCGGCCATCAGGTCGGCGGTCTCCTGCTCCCAGGCGATGGCCTTGTCCCAGCTGACCGGGAACTGCGGCTTGTGGAGCGACTCGACGATGCGCCTGCCGTCCTCGTGGGAGACGCCCTGGTCCTTGACGTAGTACGTGTCGATCCACTCGTCGGTGTTCTCCCAGGCCCAGACCTGGCCCCGGGCCCAGAGCGGGACGAAGCTGCGGACGGCCGCCGCCTTGGCCCGGTCGTTGAGCACCTCGTTGGGCGCCCAGAGCACCGAGAGCAGGTCCACGACATCGGTCCTCACCCCGCGCGCCCCGTCCTTCTCGTACTGGTCGAGGTATTTGGTCAGGGTCGGTTCGCCCAGCGGTGCCACGTCGACCTGCTTGGACTGGAGGGCGGTGAGGAACTGGGTGCTGGGCAGAGCGACCAGTTCGACGTCCTTGTGGGAGATGCCCGCCTGCTTCAGCGCCCGCAGGACGACGACGCCCTGCGCCTGCCCCTGGGAGAAGCCGATCTTCTTGCCCCGGAAACCGGCGACGGACCGGATGTCCGAGCCGGGTGCGGTGGCGAAGACGTACGAGGGGTGGTTCCGCACCTGCACCGCGACGATCTTCGCGCCGACATCGATGGCGCGGGCCTGGATCGGCGGAATTCCGGCGTTGACGGCCAGGTCGATGGAATGCGCCCTGAATCCCTGGATGATATCGGGGCCCGCGCTCAGATTGGGCCATTGCGAAACGGTGAAGGAAAGGTCCTTCTCCAGTCCTGCGGGGCCGAGTTGGAGATGCGTCGAGCGGACGGCTATGGACAGTTTCGTGCCCGGCGGTGGTGCTCCGGACGGCAGCTTTCCGGCCGGTTCGGCGCTCGCCGCCGATTTCACCTGCGGTGAGCAGGCGGCGAGTGTGCCGATGAGGGCGGTGCCGGTGAGCGCGAGGAACGATCTGCGGCCGACCGGCCGGTGGGTGTGGTGGCGTGGCATGGGTGAGTCCTGATCTGTGGGCGCCGGGGGCGGTCAGAGGGAGTGGTAGCCGCCGTCGTGGAAGAGCAGCGGGCTGCGGCCCTCGTCGAGCCAGGCGTCCACCACCCGGGCGATGACGATGCGGTGGTCGCCGGCCGGGACGATCTGCTCGGTCTCCACGCGCAGCCGGCCGGCCACCCCGTCGAGCGCTGGTTCGCCGCCGGGCAGGCGGTGCCAGCGGGTGGGTTCGGCGAAGCGGTCGATGCCGCTGGTGGCGAACGTGGTGGCCAGGGGCTGCTGTTCGGCGCCGAGGAAGTGCACGACGGCCGTACGGGCCTGCTCGAAGTGCGGCCACGAGGAGGTGGTGGTCCCGATGCCGAACGAGATCAGCGGCGGGTCGAGCGAGAGCGAGGTGAGCGAGGTGGCGGTGAAGCCGACGGGGCCGCGGCCCGCGTCCGTGGTGATGACGACGACGCCCGCGGGGTACTGGCGGAACGCCTTCCTGAAGCGGTCGGGGGCGATCCCCGCCGGGGCGGGGGCGGCGGCCTGAGCCGCGTACGAGGGCACGGTGACGGTCAACGTCTCTCCCTGGATGGAAAGTCGAAAAGGGGGCGGCAGCACAGAAATTGCCTGGGCGCGCGGAAATGCGCAGGGCGAGGCGCGCGGCGGCGCGGAACGTTCGCCGAATTTCAGCGGGTGATTACCTGGGGCCCGGACAGCGGCCGCAACACAGCGGCCGGGCGTCCGTGGACGCCGGCGCGGACGAGCGGAAGGAGTGCGTCACCGAGGACGCTTTCCCTGAATTCCGCTGTCGGCTGGTCATGAATCCATCATCCCGTCGGGGTTCGCACCCGGTCAACAATGCAACTGTTTGAATTAAGTCCGTCTACGAGAACGGGCGCGATACGAGGGCGGGTTCAGGAAACCGCGGGCAGCGCGGGCCAGGGCCCGAGCGGGTCCGTGTACAGCGAGCCGAGCGCCACCGCGCCGCCCGCCGTGGCCAGCACCGACCCGGTGAAGCTGCTCGGCACCACGGCCCGCTCGGGGTCGTCGCACACCCAGGAGCGCTCCGCCACCTCCGCGCGCAGATCGGCCAGGCACTCCGGCATCCGGCCGGCCCCCGGCTCGACCACGACGAGCACCTCCGGGTCGAACATGTCCAGCAGCAGGGCCGCGGCCCGCCCCACCAGCCGGGCCCGCCGGCGGAACAGCGCCACCGCCCGCGCGTCCCCGGCCAGCGCCCGTGCCAGCAGCTGAGGGAAGGACCCGGTGACCAGCCCCTGGTCGGCGGCGCGCCGCACCATGGCCCGCTCGGAGACCTCCGACTGGAGGCATCCGGTCCGCCCGCACGAGCACGGCTCCGCGCCGCCCGACCCCCCGGCGCCCAGCGGCAGATGGGCGACGCTGCCCGCCCCCGAGCGCGGGCCGCGGTGCATGGCGCCCTCGGTCGCGAAGGCGGCGTCCACGACCGCGCCCACGAAGAGCAGGACGGTGCTGGTCCGGGTCGACTCCTGGCCGAACAACTGCTCGGCGCGGGCCAGGGCGCGGGAGTGGCTGTCCACGTGGACCGGCAGCCCGGTCGCGGCGGCGAGCAGGTCGCGGGCCGGGACGTCGTGCCAGCCGAGCTGCGGATGCGCCACGATCACGCCGCTCGCCGGGTCGACGCGGTGGCCGGTGGCCAGGCCGAGGGCGAGGACGGTACGGCCGCCGGCGTGCTCGGCCACCAGCCGGGGCAGCCGGGCCGCGAGTCCGGCGAGCAGCCGGTGCGGGTCGGTGGTGCGGTGCGGCTGCCGGTCCTCGGCGACGATCCGGCCGCGCAGGTCCATCAGCGAGAGGGTGGAGTGGGCGACGGCGATGTGGGCCCCTGCCACCAGATAGGTCCCGGTGTCGATCTCGACGGGGATGTGCGGACGGCCGAACCCTTTGGGCCCGGAGGTCTCGGCGCTCTGCCGGACCAGGCCCCGGGCGAGCAGCCGGCCGACGTGCCCGCTGACGGAGGCGGGCGAGAGGCCGGTGAGGCGGGCGACGGTGGACCGGGCGACCGGGCCGTGGTCGAGGATCGCACCGAAGACGGAGCCGGTGCCGGTGGGGCGGCGGACGGGCGCCGGGGCGGGTATGTCGGCGCGGCGCAGCGGGCCGGTGCGGGGTTCACGGGGGCGGCGGGCGGGGGCGGACAGACTCTTCACAGTGTCTTCCAGGTCCTCGGGGGCGGCGATGGGCGCGGTGTCTGCTCGGCACGGGGCTCGGGAACCGGGAGGGCGGTGGTCCGGGCCGGCGCGGGCGTGGTGCCTCAGGCGCGGTGACACACGGCGGAGCACACACGCTTGAGGTCGATATGACCCCGCGTCGTCAGGTGTGCGGATCGCTGCATGCCGCGCAACGTAGCCGGACCGGCGCAACCCGGTCAAACCATCGCCGCATCATGGACAACCTCGCTCGTGACCGAACGTTTTCCGGAATTCACCTCTGATGCCTTGTCATCGCCTGTTCTACGCGCATAGCTTGTGCTCCTTCACCACACTCTGAGGGGCAGCTTCCGTGCGCATATCCACACCCCGTTCCGTCCTGCTGGCCGGCGCGGTAGCCGTGACGCTCTCGGCGACCGCGCTGCCCGCCGCCTTCGCGGCCCCGTCCGCGTCCGCCGTGATCTCCGAGGTGTACGGAGGTGGCGGGAACTCGGGTGCGACGCTCACCCGGGACTTCATCGAACTGGCGAACGCGGGCTCCGCCGCGTACGACCTGTCCGGCTTCAGCGTCCAGTACCTGCCCGGCGCCCCGTCGGCCGGTTCGACGTGGCAGGTCTCGGCGCTGACCGGTTCGCTCGCGCCGGGCGGCCGCTATCTCGTCGCCGAGTCGGCGGGCACCGGAGGCACGGTCGCCCTGCCCAGCCCGGACGCCACCGGCACCATCGCAATGGCCGCCGCGAGCGGCACCGTCGCCCTGGTCTCCGGGACCTCCCCGCTGACCTGCAAGACGGCCGCCGACTGCGCCGCCGACACCCGCGTCGTCGACCTGGTCGGCTACGGCACCGCGGTCGTCCGGGAGGGCAGCGGACCGGCCACCGGCGCCTCCGCCTCGGCCTCCGTGGCGCGCGCCGCCTCGCTCGCGGACACCGACGACAACGCCGCCGACCTGACCGCCGCGGCCCCCACCCCGGTCAACGCGGCCGGCGAGACCTCCGGCGGCGGCGAGGACCCCGGCGACCCGGACAACCCGACCGAGCCCGGCACCGTGCGCGTGCACGACATCCAGGGCACCACCCGGGTCTCCCCGCTTGACGGCCGGGCCGTCACGGGCGTGCCCGGGGTCGTCACGGCGGTGCGTGCCTCGGGTTCGCGCGGGTTCTGGATCCAGGACACCGCCCCGGACGCCGACCCGCGCACCTCGGAGGCCGTCTTCGTCTACACCGGCTCCGCCGCCCCGGGCGTCTCGGTGGGCGACTCGGTGCTGGTCAGCGGCACGGTGGACGAGTACTACCCGTCCACCACCACCCAGTCGGTCACCGAGATCACCTCGCCCCGGGTCACTGTCCTGTCCTCCGGCAACGCGCTGCCCGCGCCGGTGGTGCTGAACGCCGAGGCGGTGCCCGCCCGGTACGTGCCGTCGGCCGGCGGCGGCTCGATCGACGCGCTGCCGCTGGAGCCGTCGAAGTACGCGCTGGACCTGTACGAGTCCCTGGAGGGCACCCGGGTCCGGATCGCCGACACCCGGGTGACGGGTGCGACGACCGCGTACGGCGAGGTGTGGGTGACGGTCGAACCGAAGCAGAACCCGACCCGGCGCGGCGGCACGCTGTACAGCTCGTACACCGACCAGAACACCGGCCGGATCAAGGTCATGTCGCTGGACGCGGACAAGCCCGTGCCCACCGCGAACGTGGGTGACGTGCTGTCCGGCACCACCTCCGGCGTCCTGGACTACGACTCCTACGGCGGCTACAACCTCCAGGCCACCCAGCTCGGCAGCGTCACCGACCACCATCTGCGCCGCGAGGTGACCCGGAAGCAGAAGGGCAAGGAGCTCGCGGTCGCCACGTACAACGTGGAGAACCTCGACGCGCTCGACGAGCAGGCGAAGTTCGACACCCTGGCCGAGGGCGTCGCGGTCAACCTCTCCTCCCCCGACATCGTGTCCCTGGAGGAGATCCAGGACGACAACGGCGCGGTCAACGACGGCACGGTCGGCTCAGAGGCGACGTTGAAGCGGTTCACGGACGCGATCGTGGCGGCGGGCGGCCCGCGCTACTCCTGGCGCTATGTCGCCCCGCAGGACGGCAAGGACGGCGGCGAGCCCGGCGGCAACATCCGTAACGTCTTCCTCTTCGACCCCCGGCGGGTCGACTTCGTGGACCGCCCGGGTGGCGACGCGACGACCCCGGTCGCTGCGGTGAGGACGAGGAAGGGGGTCACCCTCTCGGTGTCGCCCGGCCGGATCGCCCCGGCCAGTGCCGCCTGGGACGACAGCCGCAAGCCGCTGGTCGGCGAGTTCCGCTTCCATGGGAAGCCGGTCTTCGTCGTCGGCAACCACTTCGCGTCCAAGGGCGGCGACCAGCCGCTGCACGGCCGCTACCAGGAGCCGGTGCGCGGCTCGGAGACCAAGCGCGTGCAGCAGGCGAAGGAGGTCAACACCTTCGTCAAGTCGCTGCTCGCGGCGGACAAGTCGGCCCGCGTCGTCGTCCTCGGCGACCTCAACGACTTCGCCTTCTCGCCCACCGTCGGCGCGCTGACCGCCGGCAAGGTCCTCAAGCCGCTGATCACCACGCTGCCGAAGAACGAGCAGTACAGCTATGTGTACGAGGGCAACTCGCAGACCCTCGACCACATCCTGACCAGCCCCGGGGTGCGCCGCTTCGACTACGACGTGGTGCACATCAACGCGGAGTTCGCCGACCAGGCGAGCGACCACGACCCGCAGATCGTGCGGCTGGACGTGAACGCCCCGGACCACGGCCACCACGGCCACCGCTGATCCGGGCGGGCGGGCGGCTCAGCCGCCCGCCCGTGGCAGCGCCGGACCTGCCGCGCCCGTGCGCGGACGCGGCAGGGAGGCGAGCGGCCGGAGCGCGGGGGCGGCCTCCAGCGGCCGGTCGGTGAGGAAGCGGGCCACCAGGTCCGCCACGTCGTCGGCGCGCTCCAGGACGACCCAGTGGTCGGACTCGCCGATGGTCAGGAAGCGGCTGCCCTCGATGGTGGCCGCGAAGTCGGCCTGGCGCGGCGGCGAGGTCACGGTGTCGTGCTCGCCGGCGAAGACGAGCGCGGGGACCCCGCTCAGCCCGCCGGAGAAGTCGGGCCGGTGCTCCAGCGCCCGGCGCAGCGACCGCTCCGCGTGCGGGGAGTGCGTGAGCGCGTGCACGAAGGACCGGCGCACATAGCGCAGGGCGAGTTCCCTGCGGTGGACGGGGCGCTGCGGGTCCAGGCACATCAGCGCCTCGGCCGTCAGCCGGGCGAGCCCCTGCACGTCCCCGTTCTCCAGCCGGTCGACGGCCCGGCTCCACTGGTCGCGCTGTGCCTGGCTGATGTGCGCCGGTACGCCGCCGAGGGCCAGACGGGCGATCCGGCCGGGGTGGCGCTTGGCGCAGCCGAACGCGATGGACGTGCCGTAGGAGAAGGCGAAGAGGTTGACCCGTTCGGCGCCGAGGTCGTCGATGATCCCGGTGACGGCGGAGTACAGGAGGTCGTCGCGGGTCCCGGGCGGCAGCGGGTCGGCGCCGCCCATGCCGGGCAGGTCGGCGGTGACGACGGTGGCGTGCGGGCCGAGGTGTTCGTCCATCTGCGGCCAGCCGTACATCCCCTGGAGCGCGCCGCCGAGGACGATGACCGGTTCGGTGCCGGGCGCGGGCTGCGGCAGGGCGCGGTAGTGGTAGCGCAGTCCGTCCACCGAGAGGGTCCGGATGATCTCGTCGGGCATGGTCATCGGTCCTTCGCGGTGGTCAGGCCCTGGTGAGGACGAGGGCGGCGTTGTGGCCCCCGAAGCCGAGAGAGGTCTTGACCGCGGCGTCGAACGCCGCGGGCCTGGCCTCCTTCCGCACCACGTCGACCGGGATGTCCGGGTCGGGGGCATCGAGGTTGACGGTGGGCGGGACGAGTCCGTGCTGGAGGGCGAGCACGGTCAGCGCGGTCTCGATGCCGCCCGCCGCGCCCAGGGTGTGGCCGGTCATCGCCTTGGTGGAGGTGATGAGGGGGTGTTCGCCCAGGACCCGGCGCAGCATGGTCGCCTCGATCAGGTCGTTGGAGACGGTGGAGGTGCCGTGGGCGTTGACGTGGCCGATGTCGGCGGCGCAGGTCCCGGCGTCCGCGAGGGCGGTGCGCAGGGCCCGTTCGATGCCGAGTCCGCCGGGGTCGGGGGCGACGGCGGAGTACGCGTCGCTGGAGGCGCCGTATCCGGCGACGTGGGCGCGGACGGCGGCGCCCCGGGCGCGGGCGTGCTCGGGGCGTTCCATGACGAGGAGCCCGGCGCCCTCGCCGACGACGAAGCCGTCGCGGTGGGTGTCGAAGGGGCGGCAGGCGGCCCGGGGATCGTCGCGGCGGGTGGAGACGGCCTTCAGCCGGCAGGCGCTCGCGATCAGGAGCCGGGAGCAGACCGATTCGGCGCCGCCCGCGACGACGATGTCGCAGGCTCCGGTGCGCAGCATCTGGTGGGCGGTGCCGATGGCGACGGTGCCGGAGGAGCAGGCAGTGGAGACGGCCTGGCTGGGGCCGTGTGCGCCGAGGTCGGTGGCGACGCTGCTGGCGGCGCCGTTGACGACGCAGAGCGGTGCGAGCTTGGGCGAGACACGGCGGGCGCCGCGTTCGGTGAGGGCGGTGTGCTGTTCGTCGTAGAAGGGCAGGCCGCCGTGGGCGGAGCCGATGACGACGGCGACCCGGCCGCTGTCCCAGACGGCCGGGTCCAGGCCCGCGTCCGCGACGGCTTCGCGGGCCGCGATGACGGCGAGGTGCGAGAAGCGGTCCATGAGGCGGTGCGCGGCCACGCCGAGCACCGCCCGGGTGTCGAGGCCGGTGACGCTGTACATGAAGTCGCATGGCAGGCCGTGCAGTTCGGACCGGTGCGGCACGCAGGGGGCGGCCGCGGGGTCGGTCACCGCGCGCCAGGTGGCCTCGGCGCCGACGCCCGCCGACGTGACGAGCCCGATGCCGGTGACGGCGGCGGCGAAGGGCGGGAGGCGGTACGGGGCCGTCACGCGGCGGCCTTGCGGTGCACGGCGTCGATCAGATGGCCGACCGTGTCGCGCGAGGTGAGGTGGACGTCGTCGAGGTCGATGCCGAGCCGGTCCTCGATGAGGAGCCGCAGTTCCTCCAGGGCGAGCGAGTCCAGGCAGAGCTGACGGAGCGGCACCTCGGGGCGGATCGCCACGGGGTCGGTTCCGAAGTTCGCCGTCAGCAAGGTGCTGATCTCGTCTGCCGTGCTCATGCTCATCGGGCACTTCTCCGCTGTCGTACGCGGTGACGCCTTGCCGCGTGAGATGTGAGTGCCATCGGGGACGCCGGCTGGTCCGGAGTTCTCTGTTATACGCCCTGGCGACGACGGCACCGGTCCGCGTTCCCCCGTGCGGTGGGGGGCTGTCCAGGTGTACGAATCCCGGAGAGCGCACTCCGCGCCGCCGCTGCGCCAACTCCGTTGGAGTGAAAGGACGTTCGACACACGCAGGCATGATTGTCATACGTTCGACGGCTCTCTATCGTGAGCAGCTTCGCGGCCGCCGGGCCGCTCCCCACCAAGCCCGGCGCCGTTCTCCTTCCCCCCACACAGCTGGAGCAGGTATGCCCACACGCGCCGCCCACCCCAAGGCCCGCGCATCCCTCCTGGCGGCCCTCACCGCCACCGTCCTGGCAGCGACCGGCACCCCGGCCCTCGCCGCGACGGACCCCGGACACCCCATGGACCGGGCGTTCGCACGGGCCGCCGAGGAGTTCGACGTACCGCGTGATCTGCTCGCCGCCGTCGGGTACGGCGAGACCCGCCTCGACGGCCACGCCGGACGCCCCAGCCAGGCGAACGGCTTCGGCGTGATGCACCTGGTCAGCAACCCCGCGCACCACACCCTCGAACGGGCCGCCGCCCTCACCGGCGAGCCGCTCGCCACCCTGCGCTCCGAGACCGGGGCCAACATCCTCGGCGGCGCCGCCGTACTGCGCGGTTACGCGGACACGCTCGGCCTCGACGCCCGGGACCGCGACGACCTCGACGCCTGGTACCCGGCCGTCGCCCGCTACAGCGGTACGGACGGGCCGGCCGCGGCCCTCTACGCCGACACGGTCTACACCTTCCTCGCGGACAGCCTGGACACCCTCACCCCGGACGGCGAGCGGATCACGGTGACCGGCCGCCCGGTCTCGCCGCACAAGGACGGCATCGCCGCCGCGGACACCGGTGCCCGCAGCGCCGACTACCCGGCGGCGCTCTGGGTCCCGGCCGACCCCAACAACTACGCCACCGGCCGCACGGCGGCGATCGACAAGGTGGTCGTCCATGTCACCCAGGGCTCGTACGCGGGCTCGATCAGCTGGTTCCAGGACCCGGTGTCCGAGGTGAGCGCGCACTACGTGGTGCGTTCGTCGGACGGCCAGATCACCCAGATGGTGCGTGACGCCGACACCGCCTACCACGCGCGCAGCGCCAACGCCTCGGCGCTCGGCATCGAGCACGAGGGCTTCATCGACGACCCGTCCTGGTTCACGGACTCGATGTACCGGTCGTCGGCCGCGCTGACCGCCCACCTGTGCGACAGGTACGGCATCCCGAAGGACCGGGCGCACATCATCGGGCACAGCGAGGCCCCGGGCAACGACCACACCGACCCGGGTCCCTACTGGGACTGGAACCGCTACATGGAGCTGGTGGGCGGCACCGACACGGGCGGCGGGAGCCGTGACGGGCTGAGCTTCGACACGTACACCACCCAGCGGACCGGTTCGGCGGGCCCGCAGGTCAAGGCCCTCCAGCTGCTGCTGAACGAGCAGGGCTACCCGGCGGGTGACGCGGACGGCAGCTTCGGTCCCGCCACCGCGGGCGCGGTGACGTCGTTCCAGGCGGCGCGCGGTCTGGAGGCCGACGGGGTCGTCGGGGCCAGGACCTGGACCGCGCTGCTGTCGGCGGGCTCCTCGCCGGTCCTCACCGAGGGCGCGACGGGCGAGGACGTGAAGCGGCTCCAGCGCGCGCTGACGGCCGCGCTCGGCTCGACGGTCGCGGCCGACGGAAGCTTCGGCCCGGCGACGGCGACCGCGGTCCGCTCGTACCAGACGAGCCGGGAGCTGACGGCCGACGGGACCGTGGGACCCGCCACCTGGGCGGCGCTCCGGGCGGGGCGCTGACGCGCTCGGTGGCTCCCGGGGGCCGCTGCCCCGGGAGCCACCGGTCGCGCGCGTGACCCCTTACTCGGCCAGGAAGGCGAGGAGGGCGTCGGTGACCTCCTCGGCGTGGGTCCACAGCAGTCCGTGCGGGGCGCCGTCGATGACGACGTACTCGGCCTGCGGGACCGCCCGGTGGAAGGGCTCCCCGGTGGATTCGATGGGCAGGATGCGGTCGGCCGTGCCGTGCAGGATCAGCGCCGGGACGTCGATCGCGGGCAGGTCGGCGCGGAAGTCGGTGGACCAGGTCGCCACGCAGGCGACGGACGCGTGCCAGGAGGCGCCGGCCGCGACGTTCCAGCTGCTGCGGACCGCCTCCTCGCTGATCCGGGAGCCGAGGTTCTCGTCGAGGTTGTAGAAGTTCTCGTAGAACGAGGTGAAGTAGGCGTAGCGGTCGGCGGTGACGGCCTTGGTGATGTCCTCGAAGACGGCGCCGTCGACGCCCCCGGGGTTGTCGTCGGTCTTGAGCAGGAAGGGTTCGAGCGAGGCGAGGAAGGCTGCCTTGGCAATCCGGCCGGAGCCGTAGGTGCCCAGGTAGCGGCCGACCTCGCCGGTCCCCATCGAGAAGCCGACCAGCACGGCGTCGGTCAGGTCGAGGGTGGTCAGGAGGGTGTCGAGGTCGGCGGCGAAGGTGTCGTAGTCGTAGCCGGTGGTGGGCCGGCCGGAGCGTCCGAAGCCGCGCCTGTCGTAGGTGATGACGCGGTAGCCGGCCGCGAGCAGGGCGGCGGACTGCTTCTCCCAGGAGTTTCCGTCGAGCGGGTAGCCGTGGATGAGCACGACGGGCTGCCCGGTGCCATGGTCCTCGTAGTAGAGCTCGGTCGCGGTGCTGTTCTCCTGGCCGACGGTGATGAATGCCATGGTGCGTGCTGCCTTTCGGTGTGGGTGGCGGGCGCCGGCCGGAGCGGACCGGCGCGGCGCTTACGACGCCGGGGGGGAGCATTGACCCCGCATGGGTCATTTTGCCCCGAAATGAGAACCCCGGCGCCAGATGGCGCGGATGTCGAGGGTGCGGTGGATGTCCGTGGTGGGGTCGCCGTCCACCAACAGCAGGTCGGCCCGCAGTCCGGCGGCGATGCGTCCGCGGTCCTCCAGGGAGAAGCGGCGCGCGGGGGTCGCGGTCGCCGCGCGCAGCGCGTCGCTCGGCGTCAGGCCCGCCCGGACCAGGTACCGCATCTCGTGGTGGACGCTGGCGCCGTGGGCGACGCCGCCGAGGAAGGGCACGGGAACGGAGGCGTCGCTACCGGCCAGGAGATCGACTCCGGCCTCGTGCAGCGCGGCGACGGTGGCGAGCACGTCCTCCAGCCGCCCCTGGGGGTAGCGGTCGAAGCTGCCGCGCAGCGTGGTCAGCCAGGCGTCGTCGAGGCGGGCGGCGACCCGCTCGTCGTCGGCGAGGGCGGCGCCGGTGATGCCCATCATGGAGGCGTTCAGGACGACACACGGGACCACGAACGCGCCGGACTCCGCGATGAGCCGGATGATCTCGTCGGTGTGGGGCCGGTCCATGAAGACGTGGACGAGCCCGTCGATCCCGGCCTCGACCGCCATCCGGGCGGCATCGAGAGTGAGGGCGTGGGCGACGGTGAGCATCCCGTGCCGGCGCGCCTCGGCGACGCCCGCGTTCAGCGTGGCCTGATCCAGACACGGCAGGCCGGGGTGCCCTTCGACGGTGCCGTCGTCGACCATGAACTTGATGTAGTCCGAGCCCGACTCCACCAGCCGCGGAATGAACCCGGCGGCCTGCTCGGGCGTCGTGGCGAACGGCATGACCAGTCCGCCGGAGTGCTCGGGCGCGGGCTCGCCGTCGCCACCCGGACGCTTGCCCTCGGGGAAGAGCTCGCTGGGGTGCCCGCCGGGAGGTGTGATGCCGAAGCCCGCGGAGCGGACGTCGGCGACCGCGTCGTTCCGCTCGATGTGCGCCCGGCGCGCCCGGGTCAGAGCGCCCTGCATCTCCAGCTCGGTGGTCACTCCGAACCGCAGGGCGAAGGCCAGCGCCTCCTCGGACGTGTGCGTGTGGGCGTCGAACAGGCCCGGCAGGAGGGTGCCGCCCCGGGCGTCGACCACGACCGCCCCTTCAGGCACCGCTCCCCCGACCGCGGTGATGACCGGGCCGTCGAGCACGACGGTGTCCTCTTCGCGGACCCGCTCGCCGTCGAAGACGCGCGCATGGGTGATGGCGGTCGTGGTCATCGCTGCATCTCGTTTCCGTACGGGGTGGTGCCGTCCACCGCTTTATATGCAGTAGAACATACATTTGCTGGATGCGATGCATTTACTTGTCGCGTTACAGTTGCGTCATGGCAAACAGCAACGAGCGCGGCAACGACGACGCGGTCCTCGACAGCATCGGACCGGCCTTCTCCCGGCTCAGGCGGCGTACCCCGTCCTCCGGCAAGGACCTCTCCCGCAACCTGGTGCTCAACGTCGTCGCCGAGCGCACGGGCGAGACGACCGTGGGCGCCATCGCCGAGGAACTGGGGACGGACCAGTCCGTGGCCAGCCGCATGGTGTCCGACTGCATCCAGCAGGGACACCTCCGGCGGGAGGCGTCCCAGCAGGACGGCCGGCGCAGCGTGCTGAAACTGACCCCGGAGGGCGACGCGCTGCGGGACCGCTTCGCGGCGGAGCAGCGCCGGTCGTTCGAGCACATCACCCGCGACTGGCCCGTGGACGAACGCCTCCAGTTCGCCCGGCTGCTCGTCAAGTACGCCGAGGACGCCGCCGCGCTGCGCAAGCTGGAGCGGTCCTGAGGAGGGCCGGTCCGGACGCGGGCCGTGGAACCGGGGCGCCGGTGAACGTGCGGGTCGGGGAGGCGCGGGCCGCCGCCGCGCGCTGGGTGGCGGCGCATGCCCGTACCCGGCCGGACTACCGGGGCGCCTACTTCAGCGGATCGACGGTCGGGCGGCCCAACGACGCGGTGCTGCCGGCCTCGTCGGACGTGGACGTGGTCGTGGTGACGGAGGGGGACGAGGCTCCGGCCAAACCGGGCAAGCTCCGCCACGAGGGCGTCCTGCTGGAGATCACCTACGCGCCGTGGGCCGAACTGAGCGATCCGGACACCGTCCTGGGCTCATACCATCTGGCGGGCAGCTTCCGCCGTGACACGGTCATCGACGATCCCACGGGACGGCTGCGCGCGCTGTACGCCTACGTCGCGCCGCGCTTCGCCGAGCGGAACCGGGTGCGGCTGCGGTGCCTGGACGCCCGGCACCGCGTCGAGAACCGGCTCGCCGCGCTGGACACCTCGCAGCCCTTCCACACCCAGGTGATGGCCTGGCTGTTCCCGACCGGGGTCACCACACACGTACCGCTGGTCGCCGCCCTGCGCAATCCGACCGTCCGGCTGCGCTACCCCGCCGCGCGCGAGGTCCTCACGGCCTACGGGCACCAGGAGCTGTATCCGGAACTGCTGGCGCTCCTGGGCTGCGAGGGGGTCCGGGCGCGACAGACGGGCCGCCATCTGGCCGAGCTGACGCGGACGTTCGACGCCACGGTCCCGGTGGCACGCACGCCCTTCTTCTTCAGCAGCGACCTCACCGAACGGGCCCGCCCCATCGCGGTCGACGGCAGCCGGGAGCTGATCGACCGGGGCGAGCACCGCGAGGCGGTCTTCTGGATCGTCGCGACCTTCGCCCGTTGCCACACCGTGCTGGCCGTGGACGACCCGGCGCTGCACGCCGAACGGCTGCCGGCGTTCCTGGACGCCGTCGTGGAACTCACCGGCATCACCGGCACCCCGGACCTGCTCGCCCGACGCGAGGAGGTCCTGCGCTTCGTGCCCCGGCTGTGGACGGTCACCGAAGCGATCCTGGCGGCCAACCCGGACATTGGCCCGTAGGCGCGGCTCTGCTAGCTTGCCCGCATGCCTCTTCCTCGTGCGTAGGACCCCGAGCCGCCCGCACCCGTCGTCACGGGTGCGGCACTCCGGTGTCCCCGCATGCCCGCAGCGCCGGGTCTCCGCGCTGCCTCACGAGGAATGTCATCGTGCACACGTCTTCTCCCACGCCCTCGTACGCCGCCGTGCTCCGAACACCCCATGCCGCGCGCCCCTTCGCCGCCGCGCTGCTGGGACGTCTGTCGTACGGCGTCGCCCCCCTCTCCCTCCTGCTCGCGCTCAAGGACGCCACGCACGCGTACTCCGTGGCCGGGGCCGCCATGGCCCTGTTCGGGGTCGCGAGCGTCACCCTCTCCCCCGCCCGCGCCGCGCTGATCGACCGGTACGGACCGCGCCGGGCCGTGCCGCCCATGGCGGGGCTGTACGCGGCGCTGCTCACCGTGATCGCCCTGGCCACCTGGAGTCCCGGTGCCCCGGCACTCCTCCTGAGCGGGCTCACCACGGCGGCGGGCGCCTGCACTCCGCCGCTCGGTCCGGTCATGCGGGCGCTGTGGAGCGGCCTCGTCCCCGACCGGGAGCTGTTGCAGCGCGCGTACAGCCTGGACTCAGTGGCCGAGGAACTGATGTATGTCACGGCCCCGTTGCTGGTCGGGATCGTGGTGACGGTCACTGTGCCGGCGGCCGGTGTGCTGGCCGGTGCGGTGCTCGTGTTCGTGGGAGCGGTGGCGCTGGTGACGTCCCCGGCGGTGTCCCGCGCGGCGCGCCCGAAGCAGCCCGCGGCCGGCGGACCGGGCGCGCCCCGGCTGCGCCTGCGCGGCATCGTCGACCTGCGGCACGCGGTGCTGGTGACGGCGGCCGTGGGGCTCGGTCTCGGGGCGCTCGATCTGCTGGTGGTGGCGTTCACCGAGCGGCTCCACCGGGCGGCGGCCGTGTCCTGGGTGCTGGCCGCCCTCTCGGCCGGAAGCGCGGTCGGCGGGCTGGCCTACGGGGCGGTCCGGTGGAGGTCGGCGAGCCGGGTGCGGCTGCCGGTGGTGGCCGCCGCGCTGGGCGCCGCGCTGCTGGCGGCGGGGATGTCACCGCGTCTGTACGTGCTGGTCGCGCTGGTGGCGGTCGCCGGGCTCTTCGTCGCGCCCGCGCTCACGACCGCGTATCTGATCGCCGACGAGTCGGTGGACGCCGCCCGGCGCACCCAGGCGGGCGCCTGGGTGAACACCGCGTTCAACGCCGGGTCGGCGGGCGGCACCGCAGCGGTCGGTCTGCTGGTCGACCGGCTGCCGCTCGCCCTGTGCTTCGCGCTGGCGGCGGCTCCGGCGCTGCTGTGCGCCGCGTCGGTGTCGGGGGCACGGGGCGCCGCCCGCCGCCGGATCGCGAAGCACCCGGGGGTGGCGGCCACGGACGAGGCGCGCGGCGGCTGACACGCGCCGGGCCGGCCGGGCGCGTGTCAGCCGCCGCTCCAGGACTCCCAGACCGCGGTGAGTTCCGCGTCCAGGGCCGGGGCGACCGTGTCCAGCAGCCGGACCTGCGCGCCGGGGCCCGCCAGGTCGGTGCGGTAGGGGTGCGGCGGGCCCGGCGGGGTCCTGCCGAGTGCGGTGACGGCGCCGATGACGCGGTGGGGGCCCAGGATGCCGGGCAGTTCGCGTGGTCCGGGGTCGGTCAGGTCGAGGTCCTCGACGAGGAGTTCACGCCCGTCGTACGTCACCCGGGTCGTCGCCCGCACGCTTCCGCCGCGTTCGCCCGAGCGGCCGAGGACCAGGGTGTCGCGCCACAGCATCCGGGCCCCGGCGGCGAGCCGGACGTCCATGTCCCGCTCGACGTCCGCCCCGTCGGACACCACGAACGGCAACCCGGACCACAGGAGTTCGCCGCCCTCGGCGACGTCCACCCGGGCCTGCCAGCGGGAGCTGCCGCCCCGGTGGTCGTAGGCGACGAGCCCGGCCGGTTCGACCAGTTCCAGGCGGGCTCCGGGGCCGACCGAGATCCGCAGCCCGAGTGCGTCGCCCGCGAGCAGTCCGGCCCGGGTGCCGACGAGGGCGACGCGGATACGGTCGGCCGCCGGCAGCAGCGGGCGCGGGGCGAGGAACGCGCCGGGCCGCAGTTCGCGCGCGAGATGACGGCCCGTGGCGTCGCGCTCGACGCCGATGACCACCGGTTCGTTCACGAGTGGCTGTGGCTGTGGGGCGCCATCGGGCCGGGGTCGGTGGGGACGTGGCTGCCGGAGCGGTGCCGGGCGAGCAGGGAGCGTACCCAGTCGGCGAGTTCGGCCGTGGAGGCCGGGTCCTTCCTGGACAGGGCGAGGACGGGGAGCCCGCCGCGGGCCGCCTCGGCGTCGGCGACCATGGCGGCCACGTCCACCTCCACATGGGGTGCGAGGTCCGTCTTGTTGATGATCAGGAGGTCGGCGCCGGTGATACCGGGGCCGCCCTTGCGGGCGACGTCGCCGCCGCCCGCGACGTCGATGCAGAACAGCTGCGCGTCGGCGAGGGCCGGGCTGAAGGTGGCGGTGAGGTTGTCGCCGCCGCTCTCGATGAGGACCAGGTCCAGCGGTCCGTACGCCTCCTCCAGGTCCTCGACGGCGTCCAGGTTGGCGCTGACGTCGTCGCGGATCGCGGTGTGCGGGCAGGCGCCGGTCTCGACCGCGCGGATGCGTTCGGTGGGCAGGACGCCGGCCGAGCGCAGGAAGCGGGCGTCCTCGTCGGTGTAGATGTCGTTGGTGACGACGGCCATGGACAGTTCGCCGGCGAGAGCGCGGCACAGGGTGGCCAGGATGGAGCTCTTGCCGGTGCCGACCGGTCCCGCGACGCCGAGGCGCAGGGCCCGCGGCTGGTTGAGCGGCTCGTGGAAGTGCGGGTTGTGCGGTGCGGGGGTGGTGGCGCTTTCGGGCAGGGAGTTGTCAGGCAAGGAAGAGTCTCCGTTCGCGTCGTGCGTGTTCGAGCGCCCACTGTTCGGTGAGCGGGGCCGTACGGGCGGGCAGCCGGTCCGGGCTCCGTACGGCGAGGGCGGTGGTCACCGCCCGGACCGCTTCGGGTTCGGCGGCCAGGATCCAGGCGACCGAGTCGAGCGGGTCGCCGGGCAGGAGTTTCAGTGCGGCCGACGCGATGGTCTGGAGCTCGTCGTGGACGACGGCGTGCGCCAGTTCCTCCTCGGTGACCTTCAGTACGGCTCCGAGGGCGCCGAGCGTGACCGGCCGCAGGGGCCGGGCGGGCAGGGCCGCGAGTGCGGTGACCGCCGGGTGGTCCGGGGCGAGCCGACGGGCCAGCCTGTGCACGCCCCGGCCGAGCGTCGCCGACGCCTCCCGCTGCGGGGCGGCGGGCGTCCGGGCGGTCAGCGCCTCCTGCACGGGCCCGTAGTCGGCCGGGTCCCGCCCGGCGGCCCGCAGGGCGAGGACGGCGGCGGCCGCCTCGGTGACGGCCGTGGTGTGCAGCCGGGCCCGGAGGAGAGCGGGAATCAGGTCTCGGGTGAGGCCGGCGGCGACCGCCGGTTCGAGGCCCGCGCTGTAGGTGTACGCGCCGACCGGGAGCCGTCCGTCACCGAGCAGCAGTGCGGCCAGGGACGCCATCAGAACATGGAGTACCGCTGGGTCAGCGGCAGTTCGGTGGCGGGCGACGGCTCGACGGGTTCCCCGTCGATGCGGATGGCGAAGGTCTCCGGGTCGACGTCGATGGCGGGCAGCGCGGTGTTGTTGGGCAGATCGGCCTTGGTGAGGTGGCGGGTGGGGCGCACGGCGACCAGTTCGCGTACGAGTCCGAGGCGTTCGGCGAGACCGTCGGCCAGCGCGGCCGGGGCGACGAAGCTGACGGAGAGGTGCGGGGCGGCTCCGGCGGCGGCCGTGGGGCGCAGCAGCACGGGCTGGGTGGTGGGGATCGCCGCGTTGGCGTCGCCGAGAGGCGCGTACACGACCATGCCGCCCTTGATGACGGCCGCGGGGCGGATACCGAAGAACGCCGGGTCCCAGAGCACCAGGTCGGCGAGCTTGCCCGGTTCGACGGAGCCGACGACGTGGTCGATGCCGTGGGCGACGGCGGGGCAGATCGTGTACTTGGCGACGTAGCGGCGGGCCCGTTCGTTGTCGGCGGGCAGGGCACTGCCGCGGTCCCCGAAGCGCTGCTTCATCACGTGGGCGACCTGCCAGGTGCGGCAGACGACCTCGCCGATCCGGCCCATCGCCTGGGCGTCGGACGAGGTGATGGAGAGGGCTCCGATGTCGTGGAGGATGTCCTCGGCCGCGATGGTGGTGGCGCGGATGCGGGACTCGGCGAAGGCGAGGTCCTCGGGGACGCGCGGGTTGAGGTGGTGGCAGACCATCAGCATGTCGAGGTGTTCGTCGACGGTGTTGACGGTGTGCGGGAGCGTCGGGTTGGTGGACGCCGGAAGGATGTGGGGGTGGGAGGCGACGGTGATGATGTCGGGTGCGTGGCCGCCGCCGGCGCCTTCGGCGTGGAAGACGTGGATGCCGCGTCCGGCGATGGCATCGAGGGTCTCCTCGACGTAGCCGGCCTCGTTGAGGCTGTCGCCGTGCAGCGCGACCTGGAGTCCGTAGGCGTCGGCGGCCTTGAGGGCGGCGTCGATGGCGGCGGGGGTGGCGCCCCAGTCCTCGTGGACCTTGTAGCCGCCGGCGCCGCCGAGCGCGGCCTCGCGCAGCCCCTCCGCGCCGACGGTGGAGCCCTTGCCGAACAGCATGACGTTGACGGGGACGTGGTCCAGGGACCGGTGCATCATCGCGAGGTTCCAGGCGCCGGGGGTGACCGTGGTGGCCTTGGAGCCCTCGGTGGCTCCGGTGCCGCCGCCGATGACGGTCGTGGTGCCGGTGGCCAGCGCCTCGTGGAGGGTCTCCGGCATCAGGAAGTGCACGTGGGTGTCGACGGCTCCGGCGGTGAGGACGCGTCCCTCGCCGGAGACGACGTCGGTGCCGGGTCCGATGACGAGGTCCGGGTGGACGCCGTCGGCGATGTCGGGGTTGCCGGAGCGGCCGAGGGCGACGATCCGGCCGGCCCGGATGCCGATGTCGGTCTTGACGACGCCCCAGTGGTCGAGGACCACGACGTTGGTGATGACCAGGTCGAGGGCGCCTTCGGCGCGTGAGGCGGTGGCCTGGCCCATCGATTCGCGGATCGATTTGCCGCCGCCGAACACGGCCTCTTCTCCGCCGAAGCAGCGGTCCTCCTCGACCTCGATCCAGAGGTCGGTGTCGGCGAGCCGGATGCGGTCGCCGGTGGTGGGTCCGTAGAGCGCCGCGTAGGCGGCGCGGGTCAGCTGTGCCATGTCAGACGGCCTCCTCTGCGCCCGTGCCGGCTCCCTGCGCGGCGGGGAGCACGATGCCGGGCACCGTCCGGCGGCCGCCGAGTGCGACCAGGGTGATCTCCGCGCCGACGCCGGGCTCGAAGCGCAGCGACGTACCGGAGGGAATATCGAGCCGGAATCCCTTCGCCGACGGGCGGTCGAAGGAAAGCGAGGGATTCACGTCGGGGAAATGGAAATGGGATCCGATCTGAATGGGCCGGTCCCCTTCGTTCACCACCGTGAGCTGAATCTTCGGACGGCCGGAATTAATGTGCACGACACCGGATCCGGTCCGGACCTCGCCGGGGATCACGGGATCGGGGAGGTGATCGTGACGAGCTTGCGCCCGTCGGGGAAGGTGGCCTCGACCTGGACGTCGCTCAGCATCTCCGGTACGCCTTCCAGCACGTCAGCACGGGTGAGGACAGATCGGCCCGCAGTCATGAGATCGGCGACGCGGGCGCCTTCGCGGGCTCGTTCCATCGCCCAGCAGGCGAGCAGCGCGACGGCCTCCGGGTAGTTGAGGCGGACGCCCCGCGCCTGCCGGTCACGGGCGACCATTCCAGCAACACTCAGCAGCAATTTCTCCGTGTCGGACGGAGTCAGAAACATGGAAAACCTCCATGGCGGCAGTCCCCGGAATTCCCGGAATCGCCTTGGCCACGTTCCTCTTATAAGCCTCCGGATGGCGCCGTGGCAACTTCCGTCGCACCGCAAAAAGTCCCTTTCTGTCGTTATCACCCGCCATATACGGGCAAAGCAGACAAATTTTGATGAAGGAGGAGGGGCGGAGAGAAGCGAAAGGCGGCCGCGCATCCCGTTCCCGGGATGCGCGGCCGCCTCGATGGCGACGCTCAGCAGGTCACTTCAGGCCGAAGGCCCGGATGATCTCCTGGTCCACCGCGAGACCGTTGCCGGCCTCCGCGTGCGCCTTGAGCGAGACCGCCTTGGCGCCCTTCTTCGGGGTCTTGAACCGGGCGGTCCAGGAACCGGACTTGCCCTTCTTCAGCTGTACCGCGCTCCAGCTCTTCCCGTCGTCGTAGCTGACCGACAGCGAGGCCTTCTTCGCCTTCACGGCGCCTTCCAGCCACTCCTGCGTGGTGGACGAGAGACCGACCTCGGTCTGCTTCCCGGCCTTCACGTCACCGGCCAGGTCGGTGTCGACCTGGTAGTCCAGCTGAAGCAGCGGGATGTCGACCTCGGACGGTCCCGCCGGGTCGATGGCGCCCGAGACGAAGCGCCACTCGGTGTGCGTCCGGATCGAGGACTTCCACGTCCGCGCGTCACGCTCGGCGTCGAGCACCAGCCGGTACGGAAGCTTCTCGGCCGAGAGGTCCCAGGCGTAGCCCGCGCGGCCGGCCTCGTCCTTGATCAGCGTGTCGCCCTGGTAGAAGGCGATGCTGCTGTTGTCGTACTCCATGTCGGGCATGGCACCGGAGTGACCGGCGCCGCCGTCCGTCCACGGCGTGATGTTGTACTGGATGTCGTTGTACGAGGAGCGGAACGGACCCCAGTAGCCGGTGCCCAGTCGCGGCCGGGTGATCGGCGCGAACCAGGAGGCGGGGTAGGTGCGGCCCGCCGAGTAGTCCAGCTGGGCACTGCGCACCTCCAGCGCGGTGTCCGAGTTGGTCGCGTTGCGGTGGGCGTGGTCCTCGTACCAGAAGGAGGCGCCCGGAAGCGGGGTGACCCATTCGGTGCGGGTGGCGGGGTACTTCTCGTACTCCGCGAATCCGACGCCCGGCCCGTAGTCCGGAATGTCGTAGCGGAAGCCGGCACCGACCACGTCGCGGTCGCCGTAGAAGGTGTTCTGCACCTTCGCGAGCTGACGGGTGGAGGGGGCGAAGGCGAGCGAGCGGTTCGGGATCGTGCCGTCGTGGCGGTCCACCAGGTCGTACACGTAACCCGCGAACTTCCGCTGCTCGACGGTCACCTTCTTGCCGCGCTGGGCGGTCTTGACCAGCGTGTCGCCGGCCAGGCGCTGAACGGAGACGACCGGGATGGCCACCGGGGTGCCGTCCTCGGTGTAGGTCTCCATCAGCACGCCGTCGCCGTCGTTGACGACGAAGAGCGCCTTGGCGCCCGCGGCGACCGCGTTGGCCAGCCGGTCGGCGGGGCTCACCGCATCGCTGCGGCGCACCACGACGGCCTTGCCCTTGGCCTTGAGGCCGCGGTAGTCCGCGGTGGCACCGTTGCCCGCGAAGACGGTGGCGAACTTCTCGCGGCTTTTCTCGTCGACGGGCGAACCGATCTGGCCGGTGACCGGGACGTCCCGGCCGTCGGCGGTGAGGTCGAACTGCCGCTCACCCTGCCGCCACCTGGTCAGGAAGGAGAAGCTGCCCTGCTTGACCTTCTTGGTGGGACTCGCCCACAGCTGGTCGTAGGTGATCGGGATCTGGTACGCGTCACGCTGGACGGTGCCGTCGGGCGCGGTCCGCGCCATGTCGAAACGCAGCTGGCGGGTCTCGGACTCCTTGGGCGTCTTCACGCTGACCTTGTGGGCCTTGGAGGCGTCGAGCGAGACGGTGGTGGGCTTGTCGAGGATGATCTCGGGAGCCGCCAGGAAGGCCAGCGCCTGCGAGTCGGCGGTGTCACCCTTGACGTCGACGGCGGCCCAGGAGGTGTAGTTGCCCGGGGGCAGCCGCAGCGTGGTGTCGCCGGAGACGGGGACGACGCTCAGGTTCGGGTCGCCGAGGGCGGCGATGATGACCTCGCCGTCCATGGGCTTGCCGGAGCGGTCGCGGAGCTTGAGGGTCAGGTCGTAGAGCTCCTGCTCCTTGTTCAGCGCGAAGCCGGTGTGCGCGACGACGGCGCCCGAGGCGTCCTTCGCGATGACCTGGCCGGAGAACGTGGTGTTGCTCGCGACCTTCGACGGGTCGAGCGAAAGCACCGCCTCGGCGGTCGAACCGGCCGGGACGGTCAGCCGCTTCGCCGACAGCGTGTACGCGTCGGAGTCGCTGTCCGTGGCCAGGTCGAGGGTGACGTCCTCCGTGCCGCCGTTGCGGTACGTGATCGTCCGCTCGGCGACCGGGTCCGACGCGCTGTGCGGCCAGTCGTACGAGGCGACCTCGACGGAGCCCGTGGCCTCGATCCGCGTGTCGATGGCAGCCTTCACGTCGACCCGGCCGGTGCCCTGCTCGTACGGGGTGTAGGCGGGCAGCACCTTGGACGAGGACATCAGCGCGTCCTTGACGCGCTGGCCGGACCAGTCGGGGTGGCGCTGCTTCAGGATGGCGGCCGCGCCGGCGACGTGCGGGGTCGCCATAGACGTACCGTCCATCGCCTGGTACATGCCCTCGATGCCGGGGACGGACTGCGAGGCGGCCGCGTTGATACCGACACCCGGCGCCGAGAGGTCCGGCTTGAGCCCGTAGGAGCGGGTCAGCGGGCCCATGGACGAGAAGTCCGCGCGGTTGTCCTGCTTGTCGACGGCGGCGATCGTGAGCGCCTTCTCGGCTGCACCCGGCGAGCCGATGGTGCCGGCGCCGTACGCGTTGCCCGCGGCGATCACGAAGAGCGGGCCGCCGTCCTGCGAGAGGGCGTTGACGGCCTGGGACATCGGGTCGGTGCCGTCGTCCGGGATGCTGGAGCCGAGGCTCATGGAGACAACGTCGGCGCCCTCGGCCTTCGCCCACTCCATGGCCTCGATGATGCCGGAGTCGGCGCCCTCGCCCTCGTCGCTGAGCACCTTGCCGACGATCAGGCCGGCCGCCGGGGCGACGCCCTTGTTGACACCGTCGGACGCGGCGCCCGAGCCGGCGATGGTGGAGGCGACGTGCGTGCCGTGGCCGTTCTTGTCGTCGACCTCCTGGCCCGGCACGAAGCTCTTCGTCTCCAGGATGCGGTCCTTGACGTCCGGGTGGTCGACGTCGATGCCGGTGTCCAGGACGGCGACCTTGGTTCCCTTGCCGTCGTAGCCGTCGGCCCAGGCCTGCGGGGCGTTGATCTGCGGCACGGAATCCTTGAGCGCGGCCTCGGCGCGGCCGTCGAGCCACAGCTTGGCGATGCCGTTGTCCAGCGAACGGGCCGTGGTGGTGCGCGCGATGTCGTCCCAGAAGGCCCGCGCGGTGTCCTTGCCTGCCTGGAGGGCGGCGCCGTGGATGGACTCCAGTTGCCGGACCGCCTTGCTGCCGCGCGGTGCGGCGGGCAGCGAACGCGCCTTGCTCGCCGGGTAGGTGGCGATCAGCGGGATGCCGCCGGTCCGCTCGTCGTCGTAGCCCATCTTCACGAGCGCCGAGACGTTGAAGAGGCGGCGGTCGAGCCGGCCGGCCGCGAGGAGGCTCTGCGCCTCGTCGGGCAGCACGTAGATGTCGTCCCCGGCCTGCTGGACGTGAACGCCGCCGGTCGCGCCCTCGGGGCGGTCCACGGTGACCGTGTCCTGGTTGCCCGCGCCGTCGGAGTAGTGGACGACGTCACCGGTGACGAGGGTGATGTCGTAGCGGTGGGCGGGCGTCGCGGCGGGGGCCGATCCGGCCGGGGCGGGGGCCGCGGCGGCGGTGCCCGTGACGGGGAGCAGGGCGCCGCTCACCAGGGCGGCCGAGGTCGCTATGAGAAGTGCTCTGCGTCCGGGGCGGGCGGGTCTCGCCCGCCCGGAGGCGGTGGAGGCGGTGAATGTCATGCAGCTGATCTACCGGTAAACCGGTGGTCACGGTGCGGTTCAGGCCTGGCGTGAATATGCCGTGGCGGCAACCCGCCGGTCAGGGCGGGGGCGCAGATGGGCCCCTGGTCAGGCCACCGAGCCGATGCGCCCGGCCGGCGGCAGCCCTCCGGGGTGGTGGATCGGGGTGTGGGCGCCGGTCAGCGGCGTACCGCTGCCGCCGCGCCGGACGGCGACGATCTCGGCGGCGATCGACAGGGCGGTCTCCTCCGGCGTACGGGCTCCGAGGTCGAGGCCGATCGGCGAGTGCAGGCGGGCCAGCTCCAGTTCGGTGACGCCGGCCTCGCGCAGCCGCTCGTTGCGCTGGAGGTGGGTGCGGCGCGAGCCCATCGCGCCGACGTAGGCGACGGGCAGTTTCAGCGCCGCCTCCAGCAGCGGGACGTCGAACTTGGCGTCGTGGGTGAGGACGCACAGGACGGTGCGGGCGTCGACGCCGGTCGCGGCCAGGTAGCGGTGCGGCCAGTCGACGACCAGTTCGTCGGCCTCCGGGAAGCGGGCCTTCGTGGCGAAGACGGGGCGGGCGTCGCACAATGTGACGTGGTACCCGAGGAACTTCCCCGCCCGCACCAGGGCCGAGGCGAAGTCGATGGCCCCGAAGACGATCATCCGGGGCGGCGGGACGCTGGATTCCACGAGCAGGGTGAGCGGCTGCCCGCACCGCGAGCCGTCGGCCCCGATGGTGAGGGTGCCGGTGCGGCCGGCGTCGAGCATGGCTCTGGTCTCCGCCACGGCGGTGCGGTCCAGCTCAAGGTGGCCGCCGAGCCCGCCCTCGTACGCGCCGTCGGGGTGGACGAGCAGGGGCCGGCCGAGGAGTTCGGCGGGCCCTTCGGTGATCCGGGCGACCGCCGCCGCCTCCCCCCGTGAGGCGGCCGCGAGCGCGGCGGCGAACACCGGCCGGGCGGGGTCGTCCGCCCGGACCGGGGTCACCAGGATGTCGATGACGCCGCCGCAGGTCAGGCCGACCGCGAAGGCGTCCTCGTCGCTGTAGCCGAAGCGCTCGACGACGGTGCGGCCGTCGTCCAGGGCCTGTTGGCACAGCTCGTACACCGCGCCCTCCACACACCCGCCGGAGACCGATCCGATCACCGTGCCGTCACGGTCGACGGCCAGCGCGGCCCCCGGCTGCCGGGGCGCGCTTCCGCCGACGGCGACGACGGTGGCCACGGCGAAATCGCGTCCCTGCCCGGCCCAGCGGGCGAGCTCTTCGGCGATGTCCAGCATCTCGGTCTCCTTGGCGGGTGTGGGAGCGGCGGGTCAGCTGACTCCGAGCCAGCTCTCGATCGGGTGCAGGGCGAAGTAGATGATGAAGATCACCGTCAGGCCCCACATGAAGGCGCCGATCTCGCGGGCGCGGCCCTGGGCGGCCTTGATGGCGACGTAGGAGATGACGCCCGCCGCCACACCGGTGGTGATGGTGTACGTGAACGGCATCAGGACCACCGTCAGGAACACCGGGATGGCCACGGAGCGGTCGCCCCAGTCCACGTGCCGGGCGTTCTGCATCATCATGGCGCCGATGACGACGAGGGCGGCGGAAGCCACCTCGGCGGGCACGATCGCGGTGAGCGGCGTGAAGAAGAGGCAGGCGGCGAAGAACAGGCCGGTGACGACGGAGGCGAGACCGGTCCTGGCCCCCTCGCCGACGCCGGTCGCCGACTCCACGAAGACGGTCTGGCCCGAACCTCCGGCCACGCCTCCGATCGCGCCGCCCGCGCCGTCGATGAACAGCGCCTTGGACAGGCCCGGCATCCGGCCCTTGTCGTCGGCGAGCCCGGCCTCCGTACCGACACCGATGATGGTGGCCATCGCGTCGAAGAATCCGGCGAGCACCAGGGTGAAGACGATGAAGCCGACCGTCATCGCGCCGACGTCGCCCCAGCCGCCGAACTCGATGTCGCCGAAGAGCGAGAAGTCCGGCGAGGAGACCGCGGAGCCCTTGAGCTCGGGCGGGCCACTGCTCCAGATCTTCGGGTCGACGCCGGCGGCCTTGTTGATCACGACGGCGACGACGGTGCCGACGACGATGCCGATCAGGATCGCGCCGGGGATGTTGCGGGCCTGGAGCATGAAGATCAGCAGCAGGGTCACCGCGAAGACGAGGACGGGCCAGCCGGCGAGTTCACCGGCCGGGCCGAGGGTCACCGGGGTCGCCGTGCCCTTGCCGACGAAGCCGGCCTTGTAGAGCCCGATCAGGGCGATGAACAGGCCGATGCCCATCGTGATGCCGTGCTTCAGCGGGAGCGGGATCGCGTTCATGATCAGCTCGCGCAGGCCGGTGACCACCAGCAGGCAGATCACCAGCCCGTACATCACGCACATGCCCATGGCCTGCGGCCAGGTCATTTCGGGGGCGACCTGCGAGGACAGGACGCCCGAGACGCTGAGGCCCGCGGCGAGGGCGAGCGGGACCTTGCCGACGAAGCCCATCAGCAGGGTGGTCGCCGCCGCCGCGAGCGCGGTGGCGGTGATCAGGCCCGGCTGGCTGAGCAGGTTGTCGTCGACGTCCTTGCCGCCGAGGATCAGCGGGTTGAGCAGGAGGATGTACGCCATGGCCATGAAGGTCGTGACGCCGCCGCGCACTTCACGGGCGACGGTCGAGCCGCGCTCGGATATGTGGAAGTACCGGTCGAGCCACGATCTGCCGGCGGGGACGCGCGAGCCGGGGCCCGCGTCCTCCGCACCGGTTCTGGGCTGCACTGACTGCTGGGTCATGATGCCTGACTCCCAAGGTTCACAGGGGCACCCGCGATGGAGAATCGATATGCGGGATTTGGGATGACTGCGCTGGCGGCACGACCCGGGGGACGGCCCGAGACGAACTGTTCATGCAGGAATTGAGCGGAACGGATGCCGCCGTTCCGGTGCGGGGGGGGCGGGGGCCGCGAGCGGAGCGGAACCCTGGACTCCGGGCGGTGCGGGCCGGGAAGTGTGACGTTCACCGGAGGCGTGCACCGCCCGGAGAGCTGTGGTGGAGCCGCGGTCAGAGGCCGGTGAGGTGTTCGGGCCGCACCGGCGTGCGGTTGAGCTCCAGGCCCGTCGCGTTCCGGATGGCCGCGAGGACGGCCGGGGTGGACGACAGGGTGGGGGCCTCACCGATGCCGCGCAGCCCGTACGGGGCGTGGTCGTCGGCGAGTTCGAGCACATCGACCGGGATGGTCGGCGTGTCGAGGATGGTGGGGAGCAGGTAGTCCGTGAAGGAGGGGTTGCGCACCTTCGCGGTCACGGGGTCGACCATGATCTCCTCCATGACGGCGATGCCCATCCCCTGGATGGTGCCGCCCTGGATCTGGCCGACGACCGACAGCGGGTTGAGCGCCTTGCCGACGTCCTGGGCGCAGGCCAGTTCGATGACCTTGACGAGCCCGAGTTCGGTGTCGACCTCGACCACCGCGCGGTGCGCGGCGAAGGAGTACTGGACGTGGCCGTTGCCCTGTCCGGTGCGCAGGTCGAAGGCCTCGGTGGGGCGGTGGCGCCACTCCAGCTCGATGTCGACCGCCTCGTCCTCCAGCACGTCCGCCACGTCGGCCAGCACCTCGCCGCCGTCGGTGACGACCTTGCCGCCCTCCAGGAGGAGTTCGGCGGTGGCCCAGGCGGGGTGGTACGTGCCGAACTTGCGGCGGCCCATCTCCAGGACCTGTTCCCGGACGGCCTCGCAGGAGTTCTTGACCGCGCCGCCGGTGACGTACGTCTGGCGGGAGGCGGAGGTCGATCCGGCGGAGCCGACCTTGGTGTCGGCCGGGTGGATGGTGACCTGGGCGACGCCGAGTTCGGTACGGGCGATCTGGGCGTGCACGGTGACGCCGCCCTGCCCGACCTCGGCCATGGCGGTGTGCACGGTCGCGACGGGTTCGCCGCCGATGACCTCCATGCGCACCCGGGCGGTGGAGTAGTCGTCGAAGCCCTCGGAGAAGCCGACGTTCTTCAGGCCGACCGCGTAGCCCACACCGCGTACGACGCCTTCGCCGTGGGTGGTGTTGGACAGGCCGCCGGGCAGCGCCCGTACGTCGGCGTGCTCGCCGGCGCTCTCCCACTGGCGTTCGGGCGGCATCGGCATGGCCTTCACCCGGCGCAGCAGTTCGGCGACCGGGGCGGGCGAGTCGACCTGCTGGCCCGTGGGCAGCAGGGTGCCCTGCTCCATGGCGTTGAGCTGCCGGAACCTGACCGGGTCCATGCCCAGTTCGGCGGCGAGCTTGTCCATCTGCGCCTCGTAGGCGAAGCAGGCCTGGACCGCGCCGAAGCCGCGCATCGCGCCGCACGGGGGGTTGTTGGTGTAGAGGGCGAGCGCCTCGATGTCGACGTCCTCGATGACGTACGGGCCGACGGCCAGGGAGGAGGCGTTGCCGACGACGGCCGGGGACGCGGAGGCGTAGGCGCCGCCGTCCAGCACGATGCGGCACTTCATGTGCGTGAGCTTGCCGTCGCGGGTGGCCCCGTGCTCGTAGTGGAGCCTGGCGGGGTGGCGGTGGACGTGGCCGAAGAAGGACTCGAAGCGGTTGTAGACGATCTTCACGGGCTTGCCGGTGCGCAGGGCCAGCAGGCAGGCGTGGATCTGCATCGACAGGTCCTCGCGGCCGCCGAAGGCGCCGCCGACACCGGAGAGCGTCATGCGGACCTTGTCCTCGGGCAGGCCGAGGACGGGGGCGATCTGGCGGAGGTCCGAGTGCAGCCACTGGGTCGCCACGTAGAGGTCGACCCCGCCGTCCTCGGCGGGTACGGCCAGGCCGGACTCGGGCCCGAGGAAGGCCTGGTCCTGCATCCCGAAGTAGTAGTCCCCGGTGACGACCACGTCGGCGCGGGCCTTCGCCGCCTCCGCGTCGCCGCGCACGATCGGCTGGCGGTGGACGATGTTGGGGTGCGGCACGTGACCGATGTGGTGGTCGTCGCGGCCCTCGTGGATGAGGGGCGCGCCGGGGGCGGTCGCGGAGGCCTCGTCGGTGACGACGGGCAGTTCGCGGTAGTCGATCCTGATCTTCGCGGCGGCGCGGCGGGCCGTCTCCGGGTGGTCGGCGGCGACGAGCGCGACGGGCTCGCCGTGGTGGCGGACCCGGCCGTGGGCGAGGACGGGGGTGTCCTGGATCTCCAGGCCGTAGTTCTTCATCGCGGCCGGCAGGTCGTCGTAGGTGAGCACCGCGTAGACGCCGGAGGTGGCGAGGGCCTCGGAGATGTCGATCGAGGCGATCTCGGCGTGCGCGACGGTGGAGCGCAGGGTGTGGCCCCAGAGCATGTCCTCGTGCCACATGTCCGAGGAGTAGGCGAACTCGCCGGTGACCTTCAGGATTCCGTCGGGGCGCAGCGTGGACTCGCCGATGCCGCCCTTGGTGCGGGTGCCCTGGTTGATGTTGGTGGGGGAACCGGTAACGCCCATCGTCTAGACCGTTTCTTCCGCGCGGGCGGCCGCGAGGCGGACCGCGTCGAGGATCTTCTCGTAGCCGGTGCAGCGGCAGAGGTTGCCGGAGAGCGCCTCGCGGATGTCCGCGTCGGACGGCTGCGGGGTGCGCTCCAGGAGTTCGTCGGCCGCGACCAGGAGGCCGGGGGTGCAGAAGCCGCACTGGACGGCTCCGGCGTCGATGAACGCCTGCTGGATCGGGGAGAGTTCCCCGGTGTCGCGGGTCTCGTCGCCGGCCGGTGCGGCCTTCCACCGCCGGGCGCTGTCGAGCGCGGTGCCGCAGGCGCCGGAGGCGCAGCCGGTGCCGGGGTGGGCGTCGGCGCGGTGGGCGGCGAAGTCGGCGAGCCCTTCGACGGTGACGACGTCGCGTCCCTCGACCTGTCCCGCCGCGACCAGGCAGGAGCAGACGGGCACGCCGTCGAGGCGGACCGTGCAGGAGCCGCACTCGCCCTGCTCGCAGGCGTTCTTGGAGCCGGGCAGCCCCATCCGCTCGCGCAGGACGTAGAGGAGGGACTCGCCCTCCCAGACGTCGTCGGCCTCGTGGCGGCGGCCGTTGACCGTGAAATTGACGCGCATGATCAGGCGGCTCCTTCGGTGCTGCGGCCGTTGCCGCGGTACGACTCCCAGGCCCAGCCGAGGGTCCGGCGGGCCATGATCCCCACGGCGTGCCTGCGGTAGCTCGCGGTGCCGCGGACGTCGTCGATCGGGTTGCAGGCGCCGGCGGCGAGCGTGGCGAACTGCTGGGCGAGGGACGGAGTGATGATGGTGCGGCTGTCCCAGAAGCCGCCCTCCTCCAGGGCCGCGTTCAGGAATTCCTCGGCCTCCTTCGCCCGTACGGGTGTCGGGGCGGCCGATCCGATTCCGGTGCGCACGGTGCGGGTCTCGGGGTGCAGGGCGAGGCCGAAGGCGCAGACGGCGATGACCATCGCGTTGCGGGTGCCGACCTTGGAGTACTGCTGGGGCCCGTCGGCCTTCTTGATGTGCACGGCCCGGATCAGCTCGTCCGGTTCGAGGGCGTTGCGCTTGACGCCGGTGTAGAAGGCGTCGATGGGGATCAGCCGGCTGCCGCGCACGGACTCGGCCTCCACCTCGGCGCCGGCGGCGAGCAGGGCGGGGTGGGCGTCACCGGCCGGGGAGGCGGTGCCCAGGTTGCCGCCGACGCCGCCGCGGTTGCGGATCTGCGGCGAGGCGACGGTGTGCGAGGCGAGCGCGAGCCCCGGCAGCTCCGCGCGCAGGTGGTCCATGATCCGGCTGTACGGGACCGAGGCGCCGAGCCGTACGTTCTCCTGGCCGACCTCCCACTCGGTGAGCTCACCGATGCGGTTCAGGTCCAGGAGGTACTCGGGCCGCCGGTGGTCGAAGTTGATCTCGACCATCACATCGGTGCCCCCGGCGATGGGAACAGCCGTCGGGTGCTCGGCCTTGGCGGCGAGCGCCTCCTCCCAGCTTGCGGGGCGAAGGAAGTCCATGCTGGCTCTCTTCTTCTCATCGGGTTGTGCGCCGGGGCTGGGTGACGGCCGGCCCTCGAACTTGTTCATGATGTGTTCACGCGGTGTGCGGCCCAGTACACAAGCCCTGCTCCACCTGGTGCAGTCACCGAACCCATGAAGGAGTTGGCTGCTCTCCGCTCATGTCTTGTAGATTCGAACGAATGGCGGGGATCAACAGCCTCACCACAACAACCAGATTCCCCCCGTACCAACGAAAGAGATCGGCGGCGACGAGATGCGGCTGCGCGCACTGCTGGAGAACGACGCGCTGGGCCTGCGGCTGCTCGGCGGCGACGAGGAGCTGGACCGGTCGGTCCGTGGCGTGATGACCACCGACCTGCGCGACCCCAGCCGCTACCTCACGGGCGGCGAGCTGGTCCTGACCGGTCTGGTCTGGCGCCGGGACGCCCAGGACTCGGAGCCGTTCGTCCGCATCCTGGCGGGCGCCGGGGTGGCGGGGCTCGCGGTCGGCGAGGCGGAGCTGGGCGCCATCCCGGACGATCTCGTCGAGGCGTGCCGCCGGCACCGGCTGCCGCTGTTCGCCGTCCATGAGACCGTCGCTTTCGCAATGATCACGGAGTACGTGGTCCGCCAGGTGTCCGGCGAGCGGGCCGGCGATCTGGCGGCGGTGGTGGACCGGCACCGCAGGCTGATGACCTCGGGCCCGGCGGGCGGCGGCCCGGAGGTGGTCCTCGACCTGCTCGGCTCCGACCTGGACCTGCATGCCTGGGTGCTCTCCCCCACCGGCCGGCAGATCGCGGGCGCGGGCGCCCCGCTGCCCGCTTCACTCGGCGCGGAACTGGCCGGGCTGCACCTGGCCGCGGTCCGCTCCGGCCGCCGCGCCCCGCACCGGGCAGCGCTCGCCGGGACCACGTATTCGCTCTTCCCGATCCGGAACAACGGCCGGGCCACCGCACCGGCCCCCCGCGATGTGCGGGAGTCGGTGCTCTCCGACTGGCTGCTGGCCGTGGAAGCGGACGCGGGCGACTGGCCGGCCGCGCGGCTCGACCTGCTCCAGGGCGTCACCCAGCTGATCGCCGTCGAACGCGACCGGCGCGACGCGGCCCGCACGGTGCGCCGCCGGCTCGCCCAGGAGGTCCTGGAGCTGGTCCAGGCGGGCGCCGCGCCCGCCGAGATCGCCGCCCGGCTGCGCGTCGCCACCCCGGTCCTGCTCCCCGGGCTCGGTACGGCACCGCACTGGCAGGTGGTGGTGGCCCGGGTCGAGTGGGAGGAGGGCGGCGCGCCCGGCGGCGCCGGCTCCCGGATCGAGGGCGGCCCGGTCGCTCAGGCGCTGCTGGAGGAGATCCTGGTCGACCCGGCGGTGACGGGTCCCGACTCGGCGGACCGGATCGCCGTCGCCCACACGGGTGACGAGGCCATCGCGTTGGTGCCGCTGCCCGCCGCCCCGGAACGGCCGGCCGACGCGGGGGAAGCGGAGGGCGGGCCGGAGGCGGCCGCCCCGCAGGAGGGACCGGCCCTGCACGCCGACGCCCTGCTCGCCGCCGTCCGCGCCCCGCTCTCCGCCGGGCTCGGCGACGACGGCCGGCTGACACTGGGTGTCAGCGCCTCGGTGCACTCGGCCGAGGGGCTGCGCGGCGCCCTGGAGGAGGCCCGGCACGCCCGCCGGGTCGCGGCGGCCCGCCCCGGCCGGGTCTGCGCCGCCGGGCACCACGAGCTGGCCTCGCACGTGCTGCTGCTGCCGTTCGTCCCGGACGACGTGCGCCGGGCGTTCACCGCACGTCTGCTCGACCCGCTGCGCGAGTACGACCGGCGCCACCGCGCGGAGCTGATCCCGACCCTGGAAGCGTTCCTGGACTGCGACGGTTCGTGGACGCGCTGCGCGGCCCGGCTGCACCTCCACGTCAACACGCTGCGCTACCGGGTCGGGCGAATCGAGCAGTTGACGGGGCGTGATCTCGCGCGGCTGGAGGACAAGCTCGATTTCTTCCTCGCCCTGCGTATGAGCTGATCTCCGGGCCGGCGGGGCCCTCGCGCCCTCCCGTCGATTGTGAAAAGTTTCACCTGACATTGCCTCGCCCTCTTGGCCCGGCGTGCCAATCCATGCTGTGATGCGGGTCATACCCAAGAGCATCCGGTCCTCATGACCGGACGCTCTCCACAGCTCAATGGCGCGCTCGGGGAGGGCAATGTGGCGCAGACCGCCATGTCTGGTTCCGGAACGACAGCCGATGACGATCCGCCGCTCCAGACCGCGGTATGGCGGCTGCGCTCACGCGGCTGCTGGACGGACGCAGCGGCCCTGCTCGAACACGACGCCGCCACCGACCCGGCGGCGGCCCTCCAGCGGACGGCCCTGCTGACCGAGCGGTGCCTGTACACCGGGCAGGGCTGGACCGAGGCCGAGGACGCCCTGCGCACCGCGGAGGCGATGGCCCACGACGACGCCGAGCGCGGCGCGGCCGCCTGCGAACGCGGCCATCTCGCGTACGCCTCGACCCTGCTCGGAGTGCGGGACCGGGCCGACGAGGCGCGGGTGGCGCTGAGCCGGGCCGCCGCCCTGCTCTCCCCCGCCGCCCCGGGCCGGCCCCTGCTGGACTTCCGGCGGGGCCTGATCGCGCAGAACATCGCCGACTCCCCGCAGGCCGCCCGCGCCGCCTACCGCAGGGCCCATGCCGGCGCCACCGCGCAGGGCGACGCGCTGCTGCTCTCCTCCACCTGGCGCCATCTCGCGCTGATCGCCCTGCGCGAGGGCGAGCTGGCGGAGGCCAGGCACGGCTTCGCGGAGTCCCTGCGGATAAGGGAGGAGCTGGGCTATCTGGTCGGTACGGCCCCGGCGCTCATCGCGCTGGCCGACGCCGAGCCGGAGCCCGAGGCGGCGACCCGGCTGCGGGCCGAGGCGGGCCGTCTCTTCCGGCTGCTGGGCGGCGTCCCGACCTGGCTGGGCCCGCATCTGGACCCGCCCCCGCCGCAGACCGCCGAGGCGAACTGAGACCGGGCGCCGGCCGGCCCGGCCCGGCCGGGTCAGCCGTCGGCGCCCGCGAAGTGCTCCCGTACGAGCGACTGCACGACGGTCACGTCCTGGGCGATCAGGGCGTCGAGCAGCGCGGTGTGCTCGGAGGCGTCGGCCAGCAGGTCGGCGCGGCGGGTGACCCGGTTGTCCACCAGGGGCCACTGGGAACGGCGGTGCAGGTCGTCGGCGACCATGACGAGCCGGCTGTTCCCGGCGAGCGCGAGGACCGCGCCGTGGAACGCCCGGTCCGCCTCCGCGTAGCTCGCCCGGTCGCCGACCGCCGCGGCGGCCACGGTGGCGTCGGCCAGCGGGCGCAGCGCGCACCAGTGGGCGGGCGGGACGGTGCGGGCGAGCCGCAGCATGACGGGGACCTCGATCAGGGCCCGCACCTCGGCCAGCTCGGCCAGCTCGCGCGGTCCGCGTTCGGCGACCCGGAAGCCCCGGTTCGGCACGACCTCCACGGCCCCTTCGCCGGCCAGCTGCTGCATCGCCTCGCGCACGGGCGTCGCGGAGACCCCGAAGCGGGCGCCGAGCGCGGGGGCGGAGTAGACCTGTCCGGGGGCCAGCTCGCCGTCGACGAGGGCGGCGCGCAGGGCGTCCAGGATCTGGCCGCGCACCGAGTGGCGGCGCACCTGGACCCGGGGGGCGGGGGGCGGTTCCTCGCAGTGGGTGTGCTCGCCGCGGGCCTGCTCGGGCACCCGGACGGGCGGGGCGGCGGGCACGGCTGCGGCGGCCCCGTACGGCGGCCGCACCTCCTCACGCGCTCTGCCCTGCTCCACGGGCACCTCCTCGGCCGGTCGGGGGCACGGCTCGCGCTTCCCGCACCCTGTGTGCACGATAGGCGCAGGAGGCCGCAGTTCAAACATCGATCCGGTCGGGTAAGGTAAGGCTTACCTGCTGACGATCGTGATTCGGTGGTCCCCGCATGACCCTGCCCGCCCTGCTCCCCGCAGCGACGGCCTCGGCCCTGGCCGACGCGTACGCGCGCCTGACCGAAGTCTTCCCCGGTATGCGCGCCGACATCCTCGCCGAGGGCGAAAGCGCCCCCGGGGGCCCCGGCTGGGTGGGCGCGCACGAGCTCGCGGCGGGCGGGGACGCGCTGGACACCTTCCTCGCCTTCGACGACGCCCAGGTCCAGCGGGACTACGGGCAGCAGGCCCGCCCGGACGTGATCGCCAGTTTCGGCCTGCACCGCTACGCGTGGCCGGCCTGCCTGCTGGTGACGGTGCCGTGGTTCCTGCACCGGCGGGTGCCCCGCATCCCGGTCGAGGACGTCTCGTTCCAGCGGGCGCTGGGGCATCTGACGCTGCGCGTGCGGGAGTTCGCGTGCCTGCCCGGTGACCCGGCGGCCTCGCTGCCGGGGGCGCGGGTGGTGGCCGACGAGGCCGCGCTGCGCGCCGAGGTGCTCGACGCGGTGGCCGGACACCTCGGTCCGGTGCTCGACGGCTTCCGGCCGCGCATGCGGCGCGGCAAGCGGGCCCTGTGGGGCATGGCGACCGACGAGATCGTCGAGGGCCTCTGGTACATCGCCCATCTGCTGGGCGAGGAGCAGCGCGCCATGACGGAGCTGGAGGCGCTGCTGCCGGGCACGACGAAGCCGTATGTCGGCACGGCGGGCTTCCGCGAACTGACCGGTCAGAACGGGGAGTCGCTGCCCACCCGCGACCGGGCGAGCTGCTGCCTGTTCTACACGCTGCGCCCCGAGGACACCTGCGTCACCTGCCCGCGCACCTGTGACGCGGAGCGGATTCGCAGGCTGGCGGCCGTTCCCGCCGGCCAGTAGGTGAGCCGGCGCGTCCCGGTGTCACCCGGACCGTGGCCGGGCCGGCCAGTGCCCGGTGCGGACGAAGCGCTCGACGACGGCCTCGTGGGGCGCGGGATCGAGTCCCCGGGCCCGCACCCATGACGGGTCGAGGTGGGTCTCCAGGTACGGGTCCGCGCTGTCGCCGATGAGCGTCACGATGCTCCCCCGCACCCCCGCCTCGTGCATCCGGGCCGCCAGGTGGCACGTGCCCCAGAGGTTGGTGCCGGTCGCCGGGCCGGCTTCGGTCCCGGCGGTACGGAGCCACCGCATCGCCGCGACGGACGCCGCGTCCGGCACCGGAATGACCAGGTCGATCAGTGAGGGGCGGAAGCCGGGTTCGGTCCGGGGCCGGCCGATGCCGGGGATCCGGGACGGCATTCCCGTGGTGTAGTCGTCGCACCCGCTCGCCCACGCGGGGAAGTAGGCGGAGTTCTCCGGATCCACCACGGCCAGCCGGGTCGGGTGGCCGTGCGCGCGCAGGTGGCGTCCGACCGCCGCGGAGGTCGCCCCGGTCCCGGCCCCGGTGACGATCCACTCCGGGACCGGGTGCGGCTCCCGGCTCAGCTGCTCGAAGACCTCGTCGGCGATCGTCGGCTCCCCACACGCGGCGACCGCCCGACCCGCGTCGGTGAAGTGGTCCAGGAAGTGGGCGCCGAGCCGCCCGGCCACCGCCCTCGCCTCGTCCTGCACCGCGGCGGGCGGCAGCTCACCCCGCTGCCACCGCCCGCCCTCCTCCTCGATCCCGGCCAGGGCCCGGACAGGGGTTCCCGCCGGTACGACGGCGGTGAAGGCCAGGCCCAGCAGGCGGGCGAAGCGGGCCCCCGCGACGGCGACCGCCCCGCTCGTCGCCGCGACCACCGGCGTGCCTTCCGTGAGGGCGCCGCTCGCGAGCGCCTCGGTGAACATGGCCCGCACCAGGCGGTACTTCATGCTGCCCGTGGGGTGCGCGGACTCGTCCTTGAGGTAGATGTCGATGCCGCGGACCGCGGGCAGCGAAAGCCGCCGCAGGGGCGTGGGGGTGTGGTGCGTGCCGTCCGCGCGCACCCGCCGGATCGCCTCGGCGGCCCACGGGTCGGAGTACTCCTCGGTCATGACCGGACCCTACGGGACGGGTGATTCGATTCGAACGCGATGCGCATATCAGCGACGGGTGTTCGACCAGATCGCGGATCTCGGCGGGCTCCGCCACCCCATTGGCGTTCACTTGCCCCGAAACCCTCTGAACGCGAGGAGTTCTCCGCCACGATGGCGCGGAAATCGCCCTACGCAACGCAAGGGACCGCGCATGAGAATGACCGACATATCGCTTGACTGGCTGCTTCCGGGCGCCGTATTGCTCGTGGGGGTCATGGCGGCGGTTGCGGTTGTCGCGCGCGGCAAGCGCGCCTCTGACGCATCCGCGGCGGACGACTCCTGGGAACGCAGCGAGGAGCGGCGCCGGCGCAAGGAGACCCTTTACGCCACCGCGTCGTACGTGCTGCTGTTCTGCTGCGCCGCGGTCGCCGCCGCGCTCTCCTTCCACGGGCTCGTCGGCTTCGGCGAGCAGAACCTCGGGCTCTCGGACGGCTGGGAGTACCTGGTGCCGTTCGGCCTGGACGGGGCGGCGATGTTCTGCTCGGTCCTCGCCGTACGGGAGGCCAGCCACGGGGACGCGGCGCTCGGCTCGCGGCTGCTGGTGTGGACCTTCGCCGGTGCCGCCGCCTGGTTCAACTGGGTGCACGCGCCACGCGGGGTGAACCACGCGGGCGCCCCGCACTTCTTCGCGGGGATGTCCCTCTCGGCCGCCGTGCTCTTCGACCGTGCCCTGAAGCAGACCCGGCGGGCCGCGCTGCGCGAACAGGGCCTGGTGCCCCGGCCGCTGCCGCAGATCCGGATCGTGCGCTGGCTGCGCGCGCCCCGGGAGACCTTCGGCGCCTGGTCGCTGATGCTCCTCGAAGGCGTACGCACGCTCGACGAGGCGGTCGACGAAGTACGTGAGGACCGCAGGGAGAAAGAGCAGAACCGTCTCCGCAGAAGGGACCAGGAGAAGCTGGACCGGGCGCACATCAAGGCCCTGAACCGGCAGAACCGGGCCTGGAGCAGGGTGGGCCGGGGCGGCGCCCCGGTGGACGTACAGGCGCTCGCGCCCGCGACGGCCTCATCGCAGTCCGTCGCGGAGCCCGCCATATCCGAGCCGGGTCAGCTGCCCCTGCGACCCCGGCCATCCCTGCGAGCCGCCAGCCACTCGAACTCGGCGAGCGTCCCTGAACTGGGCGCGGGTGAGCCGCAAGCGGTGGATCTCACCGCCGAGGACGACACCCAGGCCCTGCCCCGGCTCGATTCGCTGGAGCAGAAGCTGAAGGACCTGGAGCAGCAGTTCGGCTGACAGGCGCGACGCGGTGTCGCGGGAAACGGCCCTGACGGTCCGCGAGGGCTGTCAGGGCCGTCCGCCGTCCAGCTCGAACCAGACCACCTTGCCCAGGGCGTGCGGTCTGACCCCCCAGGAGTCGGCGAGGCTCTCCACCAGGATCAGCCCCCGGCCGTGCGTACCGTCGTCGGCGGGCGGTACGTGCGACTCGGGCGGCATTCCGGTGACGAAGTCCCGCACTTCGACGCGCAGGCGCCGCGGGGCCACGCTCACGGCCACGACCGCTCCGTCGCCCGTGTGCACCAGCGCGTTGGTCACCAGCTCGCTGAGCAGCAGTTCGGCCACCTGAGCCGGCTCGTCCCGCCACCGGTAGCGCAGTAACTCCCGGACCGCCCCGCGCACTTCGCCCACGGCTGCCAGATCGGACCGGCCCACCCTGCGGTGCATCCGGGCCACTTCGTGACGCTCCATCGTTTCCCCCGCCCACACGGCCATTCGCCCCCTGTCTCGAAGGTGCTCACGCAATGCATGCCCCGCCTACGGGCTGTCACGCTTGCGGAACCCCCCGGACAGGGGTGAATCCAGGACGGCTCAGGCCCGCTTGTAGTAATAGCCGTTGCCTGCGGCGGGCCCCACGTTGTGCTGGATGCCGCTGCCGTTGAGGGTGAAGTAGGACGCCTCCAGGGGGCTGCACATGGGGTTGGCGGCACCGACCTGCGTGGCCGCGCTGACGTTGATACGGCTGTCACCGTTCGCTTTGGAGGTCACCTTCGCCTGATATGTGCAAGTGGCGATCGGGAAGGCGGAGAGGCTCACCGCACCCGACTTGGAGATGGTGATGGTGCCGGGCTGCCCCACGTTGTACGCATCGCCGTACTTCCAGGTGCCCGTGAACGACGCCGGAACCTTGCTTCCGCCGCCGGAGCCTCCGGTGGAGCCACCGGTGGAGCCACCGGACGTGGTGGTCGATCCCCCGCCTCCTGACGTGCTCGTGGACCCTCCCGAGCCGCTGCCGCCCGAACTGCCGCCGCTGGTGGTCGAGCTGCCCCCTCCGCTGCTCGAACTCCCGCCGCCGGAACCGCTGGTGCCGCTGCCGCCCGTGGACGAGCCTCCGGAGCCGCCCCCCGCGTCTCCGGAGTCCCGGCCGTCCTTGCCCGGCTCCCCGTCCCTGCCGTCCTTTCCGTCCTTGCCGGCGCCGTCCTTCTTCTTCTTGCTCGGGGACGCCTCCGGGCTCTCGTTGCCGGTGGGGGACGCGCTGCCGGCCGCCGACGGCTCCGGGGCGGCGGCCGTCGGGCTCGTCGCCGTCGCGGCCGGCGGCGCCGCGTGCGCTCCGCCGCCGTCATGGCCGAACGGCTGGAGCACAGCCAGCGTGCCGCCTCCCCCGCCTATGACCAGCACCAGCGGGACGGCGACCGCCCACGGGCGGCGGCGCCACTCCCGTTTCGGATTCGCAGCCGTCCCCTCGCCCGCGACCACCGCCACGGCGGCCTCCGGCTCCCCCCGGAGACCGAGCGTCGCACGGTCGCCCTCCTGACGCAGCGGCCTCGCCTCCGCGTCGAGCAACTGCGCGGACTGGCGTGCCAGATGGCTCACGACGGCGGCGGGCAGCCATGCGGAGGCCGCGGGCCCGGCCTCGTACCCCGGCTCGGCGAGCAGCTCGTCCACGGACGGCCGGTCCTCGATCCGCTTGGCCAGAAGCCGCGTGATCAGGGTCTTCAGGCCCTCGTCCCGGACCCGCGAGAGGTTGGGCTCGGCCTCCACGATCTTGTACATGATCGCGTGCTGGTTGCTCGCCCCCTGACCGAACGGAAGCGTGCCGGTCGCCGCGTACGTCAGCACACAGCCGAGGGCGAACACGTCGCTCTTCGGCACCGCGCTTTCCCCGCGCACCTGCTCCGGAGCCATGAAGCCGGGTGACCCGACGATCATGCTGGCGCTGGTGAGCAGGGACTCGATGGTGGTCCCGACGGCGCGGGCGATGCCGAAGTCGATGACCTTGGGGCCCTGGATCGTCAGCATCACGTTGGAGGGCTTGAGGTCGCGATGGACGATGCCGGCCTCGTGGATGTCCTTGAGCGCGTGCAGCAGCCCGGTGGCCAGGGCCCGCACGGAGTCCGCGGGCAGTGCGCCGTGGCCCCGGACCACCTGTTCCAGGGAGAGACCGGGGACGTAGCCCGTGGCCACCCAGGGGAATTCGGCGTCGGGTGCCGCGTCCAGGACGGGCGCGGTGAACTCCTCGCCGACGCGCCTGGCCGCTTCGACCTCGCGGCGGAAGCGGGCCCTGAAGTGCGGGTCCGCGACGTGCTCCTCGTGCACGACCTTGACCGCGACCGTGCGGCCGCCGTCGGAGCGGGCCAGATAGACCCGGCCCATGCCGCCCGCGCCGAGCCTGCCGAGCAGCAGATGGGGCCCGATGCGCGCCGGGTCGGCCGGTGTGAGCGGTTTGATGCCTCCGTCGAGGTAGTCCTCGTGGTCCGCGTGGTCGTCGTTGTTCACGCCGGTCATGTTCGAGCGCTCCCCGTATGTCCCGAACAGCGGTCCCCCGGACCGCCTCCGTCACCTGAAATCCCCATACCGCCCCGCGACTTGGCGCGGCGAACGTTCAGTGTGAGGCAGACCGGGCACTAATTGGAACAACTTCCGGAAAAAATTCCGGAAGTTTCTTCTACCCTGGTCCCGGCGGCACCATGAGGAGCCACCACTTCCGGAAGCTGGGGCGGCGTCGATGAGTCCGAAGCAACAACGCGGTGAGGCCACGGCCGCCCAGGTACTCGACCACGCCCTGGAGTTGTACGCGTCCCGCGGCGAGGCCGGCCTCACGCTGGGCGCGATCACCTCGGCGAGCGGGGTGAGCGCGGGAAGCATCTACCACCACTTCGGCAGCCTCCAGGGCGTCGTACTCGCCCTCGCCCAGTCCTGGCTGGGCCGCCTCCTCGAAGAGCTGGCCGGCGCCCTGGAGCAGGTGGAGGGCGCGCGCGACGGGGTCCACGCGGTCACCCGGGCCTACCTCCGCTTCGTGCAGGAGCACCCCGACGCGGCCCGGCTCATGCACTCGGTCACCGCCGACCGCGAGATCACCGAGCACGCCCGGCAGATCCGCGGCGCCCAGGAGGCCCGGCTCGCCCCGCTCGCGGCCTGGCTCCACGCCCACCAGCAGTCGGGGGAGCTGGTCGCGCTCCCGCTGCCCGTGCTGGAGTCCCTGATCCTGGGCCCGGTGACCGGCATCGCGCGCCGCTGGCTCTCCGTCGGGGACATCGACATCGAGGAGGCCGCCCGCACGGTGCCGTACCATATCTGGCGTTCCGTCAGCCCCTGAATCCGCGCCGGACTGGCATTCGAGCGCCTCACTCCCGTGGGACCGTAACGGCCCCGGAAGGGGGATGTGTTCCCTCTCCCCGGTTAACTCTCGAAAAATTCACCCGAGTTGGCGTTGACGCGGCGGTGTCTACGCGCGTCATCATGATGGGTATGCGAATCCCCCCACGGATCACCACGCTGGGCGGTACGGCCGCCCTCCTGTCCGCTCTCGTCGTCGGCGGCCCCCTCACGGCGACCGCCACCGCCTCGGCCACCTCGGTCGGCAGCATCTGTTACTCGGACCTGCCCTCCCAGGCCCACGACACCCTCGACCTCATCGACGCCGGCGGGCCGTTCCCGTACGACCAGGACGGCACCGTCTTCCAGAACCGCGAGGGCGTGCTGCCCTCGCAGAGCACCGGCTACTACCACGAGTACACCGTGATCACCCCCGGCTCGTCGACGCGCGGCGCGCGCCGCATCGTCACGGGTGAGGAGAGCCGGGAGGACTACTACACGGCCGACCACTACGAGACGTTCGACCTGGTCGACCACGACTGCTGACCCGCTCCCCCGGTCCGGTTCGCGCCGCAGTCCCCCACCTGCGGCGCGGATCACCGGACCGGCCGGCTTGTACGCTCGCCCCATGACCGTGACCTATGTGATCGAGGGCTCCCGCGTCACCGGCCCGGAGAGCTTCTGGACCGTGATCGGCGAGGCGGTGAACGGGCCCGGCGGCTACTTCGGCCGGAATCTCGACGCCTTCGCGGACTGCCTGAGCGGCGGCATGGGCACACCGGACGACGGCGACTACGTCATCGAGTGGCGCGACCACGCCCTGTCGGCCCGCGCGCTGGGGCACGAGGAGACCGCCCGCTATCTGGACCGGCTGGCCGGTCGCGCCCATGAGAGCAACCGCGGCCGCCTGCGCGAGGAATCCGCGCAGGCGGCTCTGGGGCTGGGCCCGACCCTCTTCGACCGGCTCGTGGAGATCATCCGCGAGCGGACGGGGCCGAACACACTGCGTCTGCTGTGAGCCGCGCCCGGACGTATCAGTACCGCGTGGAGACGCTCACCTGATCGAAGTCCTGCACGGCGTACAGGCTGATGTAGTGGGCGCCTTCGGCGGGGTGCTCGACCGTGAGCGTGTGCGCGTTGCCGCTGCCGGTGGCCCGGGAGGTGTACGAACCGGTGGTCGCCCAGCCGTCGGCGCTGTAGTAGAGATCGGCGTCGCCCGTGCCGCCGCTGGTGGTGACGGTCAGCCGGTCGGTGCCGGCCGGTATGTAGACGTAGAGGTAGGCGTAGTTGCCCCGGGTGGCCCGCTGGCCGTCGCGGACACAGTCCTGGCCCAGCTCCCGGACGTCGGTACCGGTGCACTGGGTGGTGGGATCGGTCGGATCGGTGGGGTCGGTGGGGTCGGTCGTGGTGCCGCAGCTGCCGGCCGCGCACGCCGTCAGCCAGGTGTTCCAGTCGGCGTCGTAGCGGCTGCCGATGGTGGAGGTGAGCAGGGTGCGGGCGCCGTTCCAGTCACCCGCGCGGTAGAGGCCGAGGAGCTTGTCCACGTCGGCGCGGTGCGACTGGAGCATGTAACGCACGGCCAGATAGCCCCAGTTGTAGATACGGGTCTGGTCGGCGTTCTCGTAGGTGGTGTCGAACAGCGTGCGCAGGGTGTAGGTGTGCGCGGCGGCCTGGGTGACGGCGTCGTCGTAGGTGACGTCCCGGTAGGAGTAGGAGACGTACTCCGCGAAGCCCTCGATCCACCAGATGGTCGGGGTGGTGACACCCGCCTCGAAGTCGCCCGCCATGTCGAAGCGGCCGTCGAGGTAGTGCGTGTACTCGTGGTTGAGGTTCCAGATCTGGAAGTCTGGCCGGACCCACTCGGCCTCGTACGCGATGAAGCGCGGCTGGTTGCCGGCCGCCGCCGGGTCGCCCTCCAGGTACATGCCGCCGTTGTTGGTGTCGATGCCGTAGATGGCTCCGGCGTAGGTCTGGTAGTCGGTGCTGGAGTCGAAGACGACCACCTCGATGGTGGTGTTGTGGTCGTTGGCCACGGGCCCGTCGTCCTTGGCGACCTGGTGGAAGTAGGCGTCCTGGCCGCGCAGGCTGGTGCAGGCCTTCGTCAGGTCGGCCGACGTCATCTGCTGGGCGAGGATGCGGATGCTGTCACTGCATGTGTACGAGACCGGCAGGACGGCGCTCTTGAGGCGTGCGGCCAGGTCGCAGGTGCCGTACGCGGAGCAGTTGGCGCTGTCGTAGTAGTCGGCCATCTCCGCGAGGCCGACCCACAGCGGCGCGGTGCGCCCGGTGAGGGAGCTGCGGCCGAGGAGGTCGGTGACCAGCGGCCGGACCTGGGAGCGCAGCGCGTCCTCCTGGAGGAAGCGCGCGAGTTCGCGGCCCGCGTTCGAGGTCAGGTACGACTGGTCGGTGCCCAGCAGGTCGAGGTGGTCGCGGGCGAAGCCGGCGAGCGCGTCGAGCAGGCTCGGGTCGGCCTCGACGGCGCTGACGAACTCGGGCAGCTGGTGGCCCCGGAAGGTCACGGTGTAGACGTTGTTGACCGCGTTGAGCATGTACCAGGAGCTGTTGTACGAGGAGTTGTAGTCGGCCAGCAGCCGCTTCACGACGTCGAGGTAGCGGGCGTTCTGCTCCGCGCTGTCGATGAGGATGACGGCCTCGGCCAGGGTCTCGCCGTTGGCGTCGGTGACGTCACGGGAGTGCGCCGAGGCGAAGAAGGCGTCCAGGCCACCCTGGATGGCGGTGCGCAACGGCGCGCCGTAGCTGCCGACGGTGCCGGGGTCGTAGTACTGCACGTAGTAACCGGCCCGCAGGAAGAGCACCAGTTGCGGCATGCCGGTGCTGCTGTCGCCGGGGTAGGCGGCCGATCCGTCACGCAGGGCGTTGGCGACGCTGACCATCTGGGCCTCGCGGAAGGCGAGGTAGCCGTCGTTGCCCTTCACGGCGAACAGGGTGTTGACGCAGTCGCTGGTGGAGGCCTTGATCTGCTGCACGAGGGCGCTGCCGGTGCGGCTGGTGAAGTCGGCCACGGAGCAGGCGGCGGCGGTCCCTGCCACCTGCTCCGTGGCGCGGGCCTCGGAGCTGGCGCGGGCCTCGGAGCTGGCGCGGGCCTTCGCCTTCATCGAGGGGGCGGGGTGGCTCGACGCCGCGGCGCTCGGGTCGTCGTAGTCGCGTTTCAGCGCGTCCTTGGAGGCGCTGAGCGGGGCCCGGTCGGCGGGGCTCAGTGCCGTGTCGCCCAGGTGGGCGGCGTCCTGGACGGGCGCGGTGAGGGCCTGCGCGGTGGGGCCGCCGGGCTCGGGGGATCCGGCGCCGGCCGCCCGGTGCTCGAACGCGGTCGCGCTCGCGGCGGCCGGGGCGGAGGGCCGGGGTTCGGCGGCCCGGCCCGGGGCGGCGAGCATGCCGACGCCCAGGCAGGCCGCCAGGGCCGCGGTGGATAGTCCGGTGATTCTCTGTCGGACCGTACGGTTCTTCACGTGCCGCCTCCCAGCGGTGTGGTGGCCGCGCGACGCTGCGCGGCCGTGGGGGATGGTGCGCGGTGGGGCCGGGTGGGGCCGGTGGGGATGGGTGAACGACCGGCTGGCCGGCCGGAGTGGCCTGGCATGAACACGACCTCATCCGCGACCGCCTGTACAATGGCACATGTCACATGTCCTTAGGAAGGCGCAGTGCCCACATTCATTTGCCCGTCAACTCCGCGTGAGCCGGGCGGACGTGACGTGGCGGCATATACGGCTGAGGGCCCGCGTGGTGGACGCGGGCCCTCAGCGGTATGCCGGGTGGTGAGCGGGGTTGTGAGCAGGCGCCTTCCAGGCCGGGGGGCCGTCGAGGCGGAAGCCTTCGGGTGGGGGGGCTTCGGGTGGGGGGCCTTCGGGCGGGGGGGCCTTCGGGCCGGCGGGCGCTAGCCCTGGACGCCCCCGTGCGTGGCCCGTTCGATCGTGAGCTGGGCGGGTACGTCGCCGCTCCGGTTGTCGCCCGCCCACAGGGAACGGACATGTGACATATGGGCGAGCATGCACGCCTCGGCACCCTCGGCATCACCCGCGACCACCAGGTCGAGCAGCTGTACGTGCTCCTCGGCCGAAGCGGTCAACTGGCCGGACTCGGCGAGGCGGTTCAGCCCGAAGAGGCGGGAGCGCTTGCGCAGTTCACCGACCTGCTCGACCAGTCGGCGGTTGCCGGCCAGACCCAGCAGGGCGAGGTGGAAGCGCCGGTCGGCCTCCAGGTAGCCGAGGATGTCGTGGCGTCCCGCGGCCTCGACGATCTCCAGCGCGACGGGCCGCAGCGCCTCCAGCTCGCGCGTCCGGCCCATCCGCGCGATCCGGCCCACGGTGGGGACCTCGATCATCGCGCGCAGCTCGGTGAAGTCGTCCAGATCCTGCTCGGTCAGCTCGGTGATGCGGAAGCCCTTGTTGCGTACGGCCTCGACCAGGCCCTCGCGGGCCAGGTCGAGCATCGCCTCACGGACGGGTGTCGCGGACACACCGAACTCGGCGGCGAGCGCGGGCGCCGAGTAGACCGTGCCGGGTTCCAGCTCGCCCGAGACGAGTGCCGCCCGCAGCGCGTGCGCCACCTGGTCGCGCAGGTGCTCCTGCGCCGAGATCACGTTGAGCGACGTCAGGCGGGCCATGTCTGTTCCTCCAGCACCGTGCGGAGCCCCAGACTACAATGTCACGTTGCCCACGACGGGCGTACGGGCTCACAGCAGGAAGCCCTCCGGGAACGGGTCGGCGGGATCGAGGAAGTACTGCGCGGTCCCGGTGATCCAGGCGCGCCCCGTGACCGTCGGTACGACCGCCGGCAGCGTGCCGACCGTCGTTTCACCGACCAGCCGGCCGGTGAACCTGGTCCCGATGAACGACTCGTTGACGAAGTCCTGGTCCAGGGGAAGTTCTCCCCGGGCGTGCAGCTGGGCCATGCGCGCGGAGGTGCCGGTGCCGCACGGCGAGCGGTCGAACCAGCCGGGGTGGATGGCCATGGCGTGCCGCGAGTGGACGGCGTCGGATCCGGGCGCGATCAGCTGGACGTGCTTGAGCCCGTGGATGGCCGGGTCCAGCGGGTGGACGGGCCGGTCGCCGGACGCGTTGACCTCCTCCATCAACGCCATCCCCGCCGCGAGCAGTTCGTCCTTCCGTGAGCGGTCGAACGGCAGCCCCAGGTCTGCCAGGCGCACCATCGCGTAGAAGTTGCCGCCGTAGGCGAGGTCGTAGGGCACGGTGCCGTGTCCGGGGACCTTCGCGGTGAGCCCGAGTCCGGCGCTGAACGCCGGGACGTTGGTGAGGGTGACGGAGGTGGCGGCGCCCGCCTCGACGCGGACGTCGACCGTGACCAGTCCGGCGGGGGTGTCCAGCCGTACGGTGGTGACCGGTTCGGTGACCGTGACCATGCCGGTCTCCACCAGCACGGTGGCCACCCCGATGGTGCCGTGCCCGCACATCGGCAGGCAGCCGGAGACCTCCATGAACAGGACCCCGAAGTCGGCGTCGGGGCGGGTCGGCGGCTGGAGCACGGCACCGCTCATCGCGGCGTGGCCGCGCGGCTCGTACATCAGCAGGGTGCGCACCGCGTCCCGGTGCGCCATGAAGTGGGTGCGGCGCTCGGCCATGGTGGCGCCGGGGAGCGTACCGATTCCGCCCGTGATGACGCGGGTGGGCATGCCTTCGGTGTGCGAGTCGACGGCGTGGAAGATGTGGCGGCTGCGCAAGGTGGGCCTCCTACGGCTTCGGTGCGGGCTGGCCTGCGGGATTCAGTCCAGGCCCTCGGCGAGCGCCTTCTCGGTGGCGGCGCGCACGGCGGCCAGGGCGTCCCCGCCGAGCGGCAGGCGCGGCGGCCGGGTGGGGCCGCCGTGTCTGCCGGCGATGTCCATGGCCGCCTTGATGGCCTGGACGAACTCCGGTTTGGAGTCCCAGCGCAGCAGCGGGTGCAGCCGCCGGTACAGGGGCAGCGCCGTGTCCAGGTCCCCGGAGACCGCCGCCCGGTACAGGGTGACGCAGCCGGCCGGAAGCACGTTGGGGCAGCCTGCGATCCAGCCCACGGCCCCGGCCAGCGCGAGTTCCAGCAGGACGTCGTCCGCGCCGGCGAGCAGATCGAGGCCGGGCGCCTCCTCGGCGATCTCGTACGCCCTGCGCACGTCGCCGCTGAACTCCTTGACGGCCACGATCGAACCGTCCGCGTGGAGTTGGGCGAGCAGCCGGGGCGTCAGGTCCACCTTGGTGTCGTACGGGTTGTTGTACGCGACGACGGGCAGGCCGGCCCCGGCGACCTCGGCGTAGTGGGCCCGGACGGCCGCGTCCCGGCAGGGGTAGCCGTTGGGCGGCAGCAGCAGGACGGAACCGGCCCCTGCCTCGGCGGCCTCCTCGGCCCTGCGCCACGACTGCGCGCTGTCGTACGAGGAGACCCCGGGCATCACCCGGGTCCCGTCCCCCGCCGCCTCGACGGCGACGCGCACCACGTCCCGGCGTTCCCGGTCACTGAGGGTCTGGTACTCACCCAGCGAACCGTTGGGCACCACGCCGTCGCAGCCGGCGGCGAGCAGGTCCTGGACATGCGTGGCGTACGCGTCGAAGTCGATGGACCGGTCCTCGCGCAGGGTGAGCGGGGTGGCGACCATGACGCCCCGCCAGGGGGCCGTGCTGCCGGTGGAGGTGGTCGTCATGAGAGCTCCTTGAGAGATGGGGTGGGGGTGCGTGCGGTGTACGTGCTCACGCGTCCTCGGGCCCGGCGGCCCGCGCGAGCGTGGAGAGGGTTACGGGGCAGGCGAGCGGGCGCCGGTCGGGGGCGGCGCCGTCCGTGGCCCCGCCGGCGAGTTCCCGGACGGCGAAGCCGCAGGTCCGGCCCTGGCACCAGCCCATGCCGGCACGGGTGAGGAGCTTGGCCGTACGGCTGTCGCCGGCGCCCAGCTCGTCCACGGCGGTACGGACGGCGCCGGCGGTGACCTCCTCGCACCGGCAGACCTCGGTGTCCGGCGCGAGCCACGCGCTCCACCCGGGGCCCGGCCTGTGCACCGCGCCCATCAGCCCGGCGAACCGGCGCATCCGGCGCCGTGCGCGGCGCAGCCGGGCCACCCGGGCTCTGGCCCGGCCGGGGCGGCCGTCCCGGGCGTCCGCGATCACCGAGAGGGCCGCCAGCTCGCCTTCGGCCAGGGCCAGCCGCACGCCGCCGATGCCGCCGGTCTCGCCGGCTGCCCAGACTCCGGGCACGGTGGTGCGCAGTTCCTCGTCCAGGAGCAGCGCGGCCGAGCCGTCGGTACCGGGCCGGGTGGAGCAGCCGAGCCCGAGGGCGAGGTCCAGTTGCGGGACGAGGCCGTGACCGACGGCCAGGGCGTCGCAGTCGACGCGCCGCCCGGTCCCCGGCACGGGGCGCCACGCGCGGTCCAGCCGGCTGACCGTGACACCTTCCACGCGCTCGGTGCCGTGCACGGCGGTGACGGCCCGGTGCGTGAGCATCCGCACCCCGTGCCGGGCGAGGCCGGCGCGGTGGCGTACCCCTTCCCCGAGCCGGTCCGGGTTCGCGGCCAGGACCAGGGGCGCGCGGGCGTACGCCCCGTACCCGGCGGCCTCCACCAGCGCGGGCACCTCGGCTCCGGCCCTGGCCAGGGAGAGGGCGACGGCCTGGAGCAGCGGCCCGCTTCCGGCCACGACGACGCGCCGGCCCGGCAGCACCAGGCCGGACTTGAGCATGGCCTGCGCCCCGGCGGCGCCCACCACTCCCGGCAGGGTCCATCCGGGGAAGGGCAGTTGGCGTTCGTGGGCACCGGTCGCGACGACCAGGCGGCGGGCGCGCACGGCGGCACCGCCGCGGCCGTCGGGTCCGGTGACCAGATGCAGGGTCCAGTCCTCGCCGGTCCGCCGCACCGCCCATACCTGGTGACCTGTGACATGGCACAGGCGCCCGGCCTCACGCTGCCGGGCGAGGCGCGCGGTGAGCGCGGTGAAGGCGGCCCAGCCGTGGTGCAGGGCCTCCGGCCGGGTGGCGCCGAGGCCGGGGGCGGGCGCGCGGTAGAACTGGCCGCCGGGGGCGTCGGCCGCGTCGATCAGGACCACGTCGAGCCCTCCTTCGGCGGCGGTCACAGCCGCCGCGAGCCCGGCGGGTCCGGCGCCGATCACCGCGAGTCCGGCGCGTTCAGGGGCGTGGGGCGGCATGTCCGGTCCCTTCCTGGGTGGTGACGGCGTCGCCGGGGCGGGCGGGCAGCAGGCAGGCGCGCAGGCCGGGTTCCCCGTTGACGGTTGCCAGACAGTCGAAGCAGGAGCCGATGCCGCAGAAGGCGCCCCGGGGGCGGCCGTTGACCCGGGTGGTCCGCCAGCTGAGGACGGACGCGGCCCACAGCGCGGCCGCGATGCTCTGGCCGGGCAGCGCGCGGACCGGCCGGCCGTCGAAGGTGATCTCGAACCCGGGCCCCGGCTCGGCGCCGGCCAGGCCTGCCGGGGTTCGTGCGGGACCGCGTCGGCGTGCTCGTCTCACCGGGGCTCCTGTCTCGTCGGTCGGGCGGGGCGAGGGGTGCGCGTGCGCGTGCGGGGCGAGGGATACGGGTGCGGGTGCGCGTGCGGGGCGAGGGATGCGGGGCTGGTGGGTGCGGGAAGGCGGGAGGTGCGGAAGGCGGGGAGGCGGAAGGCCCAGAGAGGGCGGGGCTGTGCCATGTCACATGCCGTGGAGGCGGCGGCCAGGGACCGGTTCACCCCGGGAGAGGTTCAGCCGGATCCGCCCCGACCGGCGACCCCGCCCCGCTCCCCGACGGCGGCGACCCACCCGGCGGCGGCGACCCCGCCCTACCCGGCGGTCGCGCCCCGCCCGGCCGCGCCTCGCCGAACCGCCCGGGGTTGAAGGGCACCGGGTCGAGGGGTGGTTCCTCGCCCCGGATCGCCGCCGTGACCAGGACCGCCGTCGCGGGGGCGAGGCCGATGCCCGCGCCCTCGTGACCGCAGGCGTGGAAGAGGCCGGGGACGCGGCGGTCGGGTCCGATCGCGGGGAGGTGGTCGGGCAGGTAGGGGCGGAAGCCGTGGTAGGCGCGCAGTACCCGGGTGTCACCGAGGACCGGGAAGAGCGCGGCCGCCGCAGCCGCCAGCCGGCTGATCGCCGGCACGGACAGGGTGCGGTCGAAGCCCACCCGTTCCCGGCTGGCGCCGATCAGCACGGGCCCGGACGGGGTGCCCTCCACGACCGGTGACGTCTGGAGGGCGGCCGAGGCGCTGGACACATCGGCCACGTACTCCGCGGCGTAGACCTTGTGCCGGATCAGGGGCGGCAGGGGCTCGGTCACGAGGACGAAGCCGCGCCGGGGCAGGACCGGGAGTTCCACCCCGGCCAGTGCGGCGAACTCCCCGCCCCTGACCCCGGTCGCGTTGACCACGGCGGGGGCGAGCAGGTCCCCGGCCCCGGTGCGCACGCCGCGCACCTCGCCCGCCGGGCCGGTGAGTACAGCGGTGACCGGCGTGCCCAGGCGCACGATCGCCCCGGCGTCACGGGCCGCGCGGATCAGGTGGGCAGCCGCCAGGGCGGGCTGGACCTGGGCATCCTGGGGGTAGAGGACGCCGCCCGCCAGCCCGGACGCCAGGTGCGGTTCGACATCGGGCAGTTCGTGCGGGGCGACGGCCGTGACACGTACCCCTGCCCGGCTCTGACCGGCGGCGGTCGCGGTCAGGGTGGCCAGGGACGCCTCGTCCGCCGCGACGACCAGTCCGCCCTTCTGCTCGAACTCGACATCCCTGGGCAGTTCTTCGGACCACTCGCGCCAGAGCGAGGAGGAGAGCAGCGCGAGGGAGAGTTCCGGACCCGGTGGCTTGTCGGAGACCAGGAGGTTACCCTCGCCCGCCCCCGTGGTGCCGCCTGCGACCGGCCCGCCGTCCACCACAGCGACCGAGAGTCCGGACCGGGTGGCGTGGTAAGCGCAGGCGGCGCCGACCACTCCGGCTCCGACAACGACGACATCCAAGGGCTGTCTCGTGAACACGCCAGTAATATGTCACATGGCGCAGGAGGTGCCAAGAGGCCGACCACTACGCACAGATGACGCCCCCTCACTCCCGAATCGCACGCACGTGCCCCACCGGAGTCCCGGTGGGGCACGTGCGTATGTGGGCGATGTCTCCGGTCGGAAACGGAGCGGGACCGGAGCGGGGCCGGATTCAGATGTGGACGCGGAAGCCGGGTGCCCCGGTACCTGTGGCGATCACCCCTTGGTCGGCCCACTTGACGGTCCCGGCCGTGCCGGCCGTGTGGAGGTAGGCGTGGACGGCGCCGTTGTCGTCGAGGACGAGGTAGTCGGCGCGGCCGTCCCCGTTGATGTCGGCGAAGCGGATCTGCCCGGCGAGCCAACCGCTGGAACCGGTGGCGATGGCGCCGTTGTCCTGCCAGCCGCCGCGGCCGTCGCCGCCGGTGTTGATGAACGCGCGGACCGCCCCGTTTCGGGGGTCCACAACCAGTGAGCCTCGCGTGTCGTGCTGCCCTCTCCATAACGCACCGCCAACCCCGGCCGCGTTAGCGGTGCCCGGATCAAGGCCGGGGCACGTTGCGGAGGTTGGAGCGGGCCATCTGGACCATCCGGCCCACCCCGCCGTCCAGCACGATCTTGCTGGCGGACAGGGCGAATCCGGTCACCATGTCCGCGCTGATCTTCGGCGGGATGGACAGGGCGTTTGGGTCGGTGACGACGTCGACGAGCGCCGGCCCCTTGTGCTTGAACGCGTCCTTCAGGGCGCTCTGGAGCTCCTTGGGCTTCTCGACGCGCACGCCGTACGCGCCGGCCGCGCGGGCGACGGCGGCGAAGTCCGGGTTCTTGTTGGTCGTGCCGAAGGACGGCAGGCCGCCGACCAGCATCTCCAGTTCGACCATGCCCAGCGAGGAGTTGTTGAACAGGACGACCTTGACCGGCAGGTTGTACTGGACCAGGGTCAGGAAGTCGCCCATCAGCATGGTGAATCCGCCGTCGCCCGACATCGAGACGACCTGCCGGTTGCGGTCGGTGAACTGCGCGCCGATCGCCTGCGGCAGCGCGTTGGCCATCGAGCCGTGGCTGAACGAACCGATCACCCGCCGCTTGCCGTTGGGCGTCAGATAGCGGGCCGCCCATACGTTGCACATGCCGGTGTCGACGGTGAACACCGCGTCGTCGTCGGCGATCTCGTCCAGCACCGAGGCCACGTACTCGGGGTGGATCGGCACGTGCTTCTCGACCTTGCGGGTGTACGCCTTGACCACGCCCTCCAGGGCGTCGGCGTGCTTCTTGAGCATCCGGTCGAGGAACTTGCGGTCGCTCTTGACCTTGACCCGGGGCGTCAGACAGCGCAGCGTCTCGCGGACGTCGCCCCAGACAGCCAGATCGAGCTTGGTGCGCCGGCCGAGGTGTTCGGGCCGCACATCGACCTGCACGATCTGCACGTCGTCGGGCAGGAAGGCGTTGTACGGGAAGTCCGTGCCGAGCAGGATCAGCAGATCGCACTCGTGGGTGGCCTCGTAGGCGGCGCCGTAGCCGAGCAGCCCGCTCATGCCGACGTCGAACGGGTTGTCGTACTGGATCCACTCCTTGCCGCGCAGGGCGTGCCCGACCGGGGCCTTGACCCGCTCGGCGAACTCCATGACCTCGGCGTGCGCACCGGCCGTGCCGCTCCCGCAGAACAGCGTCACCCGTTTGGCCTGGTCCACCATCCGGCAGAGCTTGTCGATCTCGTCGTCGCCCGGCCGTACGGTGGGCCGCGAGGTGACCAGGGCGTGTTCGACGGCCTTCTCCGGAGCGGGCTGCCCGGCGATGTCGCCCGGCATGGTGACGACGCTGACGCCGCCCTGGCCGACCGCGTGCTGGATGGCCGTCTGAAGCAGCCGGGGCATCTGCTGCGGGTTGGAGATCATCTCGTTGTAGTGGCTGCACTCCTGGAAGAGCAGCTCGGGGTGGGTCGCCTGGAAGTAGTTGAGGCCGATCTCGCTCGACGGGATGTGCGAGGCGAGCGCGAGCACGGGGGCCATGGAGCGGTGGGCGTCGTAGAGGCCGTTGATGAGGTGCAGGTTGCCGGGGCCGCAGGACCCGGCGCAGGCCGCCAGGGTTCCGGTGATCTGCGCCTCCGCACCGGCCGCGAACGCGGCGGTCTCCTCGTGCCTGACCTGGATCCACTCCACGCCCGAGTGGCGCCGGATGGCGTCGACGACCGGGTTGAGGCTGTCGCCGACGACCCCGTACAGGCGTTTGACGCCTGCCCTGGCGAGGATGTCGACGAACTGCTCCGACACGTTCTGCTTGGCCATGGGTGTCGCACTCCCTCTGCCTGGGCTCCGTGCTCGTCCGGCTGTCCGGAACCCGGGGCGCGAAACCCCGGACGGACGGCTCTTCGGAGTCCATCAACCCATGAGGTGCGCGGTTACGCCTCCCAGACGCCGACCGCCGTACGGTCGTCGGCGTACCCCGTCACCCGGACCTGGGTGTCCGCGAGGAACGCTCCGAGACCCGGCGCCTCCACCGGCGACCAGCGCGCGGCGAGCTCGCCGGCGAGGGCCGGTTCGCCCCGCAGGGGCTCGGCGAGGCCCGTGCCGCACAGCAGCAGGGTGTCGCCCGGCCGGGCGACCGAGGCCCGGAAGCGGAACGGTTCGGCGGGCGGGGGCAGCGGGTCCTCGACGTACGGGGCCGGGCCGGTCGGAATCCCCAGATCCATGGTCAGCCGGTCGCCGTCGGGCCCGCTCTCGGGCACGGGCGAGCCGAAGCCGACCACGGGGTCCCCGGCGAGCCGCTCCGGCGCCGGCACGGCCGGTTCGAGGTCCTGCCAGTTGCCGTCCCGCAGCCGGAAGAGCCCGCCGTCGCCGACGCCGAAGAAGACCCGGGTGCGGCACTCGGGATCGGCGGACAGCAGCAGGCAGCGCAGGCTCGCGGTGTACACGTCGGGTCCCAGGCCGAGTTCGGCGGCGCGGGCGCGCAGCTTGCCGTAGCCCCGGTCGGTGAGCCGGTGCAGCCCGGACTTGAGGTCGGCGCGGCGGCCCGCCCTTATGTCGTCGGAGAGCCGGCCGTGGCTGCGCCCGACGGCTTCGCCGATCCAGCGGCAGGCGTCGGCCGCCGCCGTGTGCGCCCCCTCCGCGCCCCGGGCGGCTCCGGCGACGGCGACGAGGACCAGGGCGTTGTCCCCGGTCCCGAAGCGCACCGTCAGCAGCGCGTCGCGGCGCGGCTCGCCCCGGAACCGTGCGGAGTCGCCGCGCACGGACGCGGCCCGCAGGGTGTACGTGCCGTACCGGGCGCCGTCCAGCACGGTGTCGGGGACGAGGCTGTCCAGCTCGTACGGGTCGGTGGCCGGCAGCGCGGTGGGCTCGGCGTCGTAGGTGGGCGGCCGGGGGCCCACGTGGGCGACCGGGGGCCGGAGCGCGTGGGCCTCGTCGGCGGCCGGCCCGTCACCAGCCCGCGCCCCGGACTCCGCCGGCCGGCCGGCGAGGGGACGTCCGGGCAGCCGCGCGGCCCCGGCGACGCGCGGGTCGGCGGGCGGCTCGGGCTCCGGTTCGGGTTCGGGTTCGGGTTCGGGGGGTGGCGGGCCCGGGAACGTACGCGGCTTCACCGGGCCGGCCTGCGGCTCCCACGGGGCGCGCACGGACTCCGGCGGGGAGCCGTCCGCCGTCCGGGTGACGAGCGGCGGCGGCACGGACGCGGGCGCGACGGCCCTCGGCTCGGGCGCGGGCGGCGCCGTCCCGGGCCCGGGTCCCGTCTCCGGAGCAGGTACCGCCGCGGACTCGGACGCCGTCCACGGCTCGGGCTCGGGTGCGGCGGCTCCCCGCGCGGACGCGGGCGCCGTCCCGGGCGGGGACGTCGCCCCGGGCCCGGGTCCCCTCCACGGCTCGGGCACCGTCCACGGCCCGGTCGCCGGCCCCGGCTCGGGCGCCGCCCCGGCCTCCGGTCCCGTCCTCGGCTCAGGCGTCCCTGCCGGCTCCGGGTCCTGCGCCTCCCTCGGCTCCGGCACCTCCGGAGCCGTCTCGTAGGCCGGGCCCCCACCGGGCGCCACCGTGTCGAATGCCGAGTCGAAGCGGTCGTCGAGGCTGTCGGCCGTCCGGCTCGCCCCGGTGTCCGGCGTGGATTCGTCGTACAGCCTGCGCCACCAGTCGTCCTCGTGGGCTGCTGGCCTCTCCCCCTGCTGGCTCATGCCTTTATTGTCCACCGCGCGGGCCGCGCGAAAACGGGCATCGGGAAAATGGTCCGCCGGACGTCCCCACCCCCCACGGGAAGGACGCCCGGCGAACCGGTCGGTGATCCGGCGTCAGCGCACGGCGTAGGCGTCGGTCACGGTCTGCACGACGGAGTTGCCGTGGGCGTCCGTCAGTTCGGTGCGCAGTGTGACCGGCTTACCGGCCGCGCCCGCGTGGTTCACGGTCGCGGTCCAGTTGCCGTCGCGCCGCGCGGTGGTGGCGTCGGTCCAGGTCGTACCGCCGTCGTAGGAGTAGGCGACCTTCGCGGACGTCACCGCGCCGGGGGTGTAGCCGGCGTGCCCGGTGACGCTCAGTCCGATCTTCTGGCCGTCCTTCGCGGGCAGCGTCTTCAGGCCGTCCGAGGGGAGGTCGTAGCCGGGGAAGAGCAGCGGGATGCCCTGCGAGTAGACGTTCTCGTCGCGGTGCGAGCGGAACTTCCAGACGGTCCCGGTCCGCGTCGAGCGCTTCCACACGGCCGCGGGCCGGCCCGACTTGAGGGTCCCCAGGGTGAGCTCGTAGGCGGCGTCCCCGGCCGGGACGGTGAACACCCCGGACGCGTAGGGGGAGGTGCCGATCACCTTGCCGCCGCTGCTGAGGCTCATGTCGCCCAGGTCCCCGAACGATCCCTGGAGACCGTTGTGCTCGCTGTCGCCCCAGAAGTCCGGGGCGACGCCGATCAGGTTGTCCTGACGCTCGGCGGCCAATTCCGCGGCACCACTGTTGTCGCGGGGCGCGGAGGGGGCCACGATTCCCCGGTACCAGCTCTCGGAGCGCTGCGAACCCGCCTTGTACGTGCGGTACTTGTCCATCATCGCCTCGCCCCAGGGGAAGCTGGAGGAGATGGAGTGCTGCCAGGCGTCACCCGTCGAGTAGTACTCGGTGCGGGTGCCCGGCGTACGGACCGTGTCGACCCCGCCCAGCGTGTACGTGCCGCCGTACGCCTTGCTGAACAGCAGGGTGTCGGTGTAGTCGGACGGGACGCCCATCGACTCGTAGGTGGCGTTCACCTTGCCGAGCTCGGAGTCCTCGACCTTGTAGGTGCGGTCGGAGGTGACCGTTCCGGTCTCCGGGAAGGCGAGGTTGTAGACGAACGGACTCACGGCGGTGGCCTTCCAGGCCAGGGTCACCGGTCCGGATGCCAGCCGGGTGATCAGGCCGGCCGCCTCGTCGGCGCGCAGGCCGAGGGTGGGCAGCGGCGAGGCTCCGTAACCGACGGTCGGCAGCCAGGCGCCGGCGGCGGGCCGGTGGACCACGAGGGCCGTGGCGCCGGCCGCCTTCGCGTCGCGTGCCTGGGTGAGGACGGTGGCCGTGCCGTCGGGGACGCGGACCAGGGCGATCTTGCCGGTCACCCCGGCGGCCGCGAGTTCGGCGGGCGCCCCGGTGCCGGCGTCGACGATCTGCGCCCGGCCCGTTCCGTCGAGGTTGTCCGAACCGGTGGAAGCGGTGACCGGGTGGAGCGTGGCGCCGCCGTCCACCGCGAGCTTCTCGATCTGGGGGGCGTACGCCCGCCACATGCTGTCGAACGCGAAGGTGCCGTCGGTGACCCGGCCCTGGATGTCGACCAGGTAGTCCTGGATGGTCCGGCCGCCGGAGATGGAGCCGGAGTGCAGCCGGCTGCCGCCCCAGCCGCGGCCGAAGGCGAGCGTGGTGCCGCGCGATTCGGTGGCCCGGTCCTGGGTCTTCGGCTTGATGCTGTGCGCCTTGCGGGCGTCCAGCACCAGGGTGGTGTCCTTGGTGAGGTTCAGCTGCGGCCGGGCGAGGTAGCCGACCGACTTGGCGAGGGTGCCGGTCGCGTCCTCGGGGTCCGCGCTCACGACGAAGCCGGAGACGAAGTAGGCGCCGGGGCGCAGCTCGTAGACCTGGTCGGTGGAGCCGTTGTTGAAGCGGCGGGTGCCGGTGGAGGTGTCGGTGCCGATGACGTCGAGCGAGGAGGAGGCCGTGGCGGGCTCGCCGTTGGCGTCGACCAGCTTGACGCGCAGGGTGACGGTCTCCGGCTGGACGTACAGCGAGAACGGGGTGGAGACCTTCACTCCGCCGGGTGCGGTCGCCAGGACCCGGCCGGTGACGTCGCCGTACTGCGCGGCCTTGAGGCGCGCGGTCGGGTCGATCTTCAGCGGGACGTGGACCGTTCCGCCGGCGGGCACGGAGACCTTCTTCGTACCGAGGGCGGCGACGGAGGAGCCGACGGACGAGCCGTTGTTGCCGGTGACGTCCCGAACCTTGAGCGACAGCTTCACGGGCTTGTCGCCGGTGTTGGTGTACGGCAGCCGGACCGTGGTCCGGTCCGACTTGTCCTGCGGCCAGTTGAAGGTGCCGCCCTGGACGGCGGGGGCGCCCGTCACCCCGGTGTCGATCGCGGCCTTCACATCGAGCCGGCCGCCGCCGGTCTCGCGTACGTCACCGGGGACGTCGCTCTTCGCGGAGGAGACGAGGGCCGCCTTCACCTGCTGGGCGGTCCAGTCGGGGTGACGTTGCTTGACGATGGCGGCGGCGCCCGCGACGTGCGGGGTGGCCATCGACGTACCGGACAGCGAACGGTAGGCGTAGACGCCCCGGCCGCCGGCCGCGGCGGCGGAGATCGCGACGCCCGGGGCGGCGATCTCGGGCTTGAGGGTGTGGGCGCCGATCGCGGGGCCCCGGCTGGAGAAGCTCGCGGTGGAGTCGTCGCGGTCGACGGCGCCGACGGTGAGCACGCCGGGCGCGCAGCCGGGCGAGGAGACCGTGTTGAGCGCCGGGCCGAGGTTGCCGGCCGCGACGACGAACAGGGTGTCCTTGTTCTTGCCGAGTTCCTCGGCGGCCAGGCTCATCGGGTCGGTGCAGTCGGTGGGGGTCTGGCTGCCCAGGCTCATGGAGACGACGTCGGCCTTCTGGTCGACGGCCCACTGCATGCCCGCGATGATCCAGGAGGAGTCGCCGGATCCGCTGTCGTTGAGGACCTTGCCGACGAGGAGGTCGGCGCCGGGGGCGACGCCCTTGTTCTTCCCGCCGCTCGCCGCGCCGGAGCCGCCGACGGTGGAGAGGGTGTGGGTGCCGTGGCCCTGGCGGTCGTCGGTGGTGTCGGAGTCGGTGAAGTTCTCCGACTCGGTGATCCGGCCTTCGAGGTCGGGGTGGGCGGCGTCGGCTCCGGTGTCCAGGACGGCGACCTTGGTGCCCTTGCCGTCGTAGCCCGCGGCCCAGGCGAGGTCGGCGCCGATCTGCTTGGTGGAACGGTCGAGACTGGCCTCGACCTTGCGGTCGAGCCATAGCTTCTTGAGCCCGGCCCCGGACCGGGACCTGCCGGGACGGGTGACGTCCGCCCAGAATCCGGCGGCCTGCCCCTTGTCCGCCTTGAGCGCGACGCCGTCGATGGAGGGAAGAGCCAGTCCGCGCACGGCGCCGCGCGGGGTGGCGGGCACGCCGCGGGTGGTGTCCCCGGCGTACGTGGCGATCACGGGCACGGAGTCCGTGCGGGCGTCGTCGTAGCCCTGCCGGATCAGCCCGGTGACGTTGAACAGTTCCTCGTCGACAGTGCCCTCGGCGAGGGCCTTCGCCGCGCCGTCCGGGTAGACGTAGAGGTCCCCGCCGGAGCGGCGGGTCTGCACGAGGGGGACGGTGCCGTCCTCGCGGGGCTGGGCGGTGGCCGAGGCGTTCCCCGAACGGTCGGTGCTCACCAGGATCTTGTCGCCGGTGACCAGGGTGACCGTGACCGGCGCACTGTCCCGGGCCCCGGCGGCCACGCTGCCGACCAGTGGTCTCTTCTCGGCCGTGTCGCCCTGTGGCGCCGCTACGGACGGTGCGATCACCGTGACGGCGAGGGTCGCGGCGGTGGCCGCTCCCAGTGCCGTACGCGATATCGGACGCATCGCTCTCCCCAAGTGGAACCGGAACAGACCGGAGCAAAAGCCGCTGTTCCGTAGCTTGTTGGTGCTGCGGTGGCGCCACATTGGCAGAGTGCCGGGCAGTACAGGGATGATGTTTCGCGGCGGGATTGCGCCGTGGCCGTTTTCCGCCACGGCCGGTCGGTCGCACAACCGTGCACGCCGGGGAATCACTGCGTCCGGGAGGGGTCGGGGATGCTGGGAGCCATAGGTCTCGACGAGAGGCAGGAGTCGGCCTACCGCGCGCTCGTGGCGCTGGGGGCGGCCGAGGTCTCCGATCTCTCGCACCGGCTGGCGCTGCCCGAACGGGAGACGGAACGGGCGCTGCGCCGGCTGGAGCAGCACGGCCTGGCCGCCCAGTCGTCCGCCCGCACGGGCCGGTGGGTCGCGGCGCCCCCGGGGGTCGCCCTGGGCGCGCTGCTCACCCAGCAGCGCCACCAGCTGGAGCAGGCCGAGCTGGCGGCGGTGCTGCTGGCCGAGGAGTACCGGGCGGACGCCGCCGAACCGGCCGTCCACGACCTGGTCGAGGTGGTCACCGGGGCGAGCGCGGTGGCCCACCGGTTCCACCAGCTCCAGCTGGGGGCGACGAGCGAGGTGCGCGCCCTGGTCACCGGCAAGCCGATCGCGGTCAGCGGTCTCGACAACGAGTCGGAGGAACAGGCGGCCACGCGCGGGGTGACGTTCCGGGTGGTGGTCGAGCGCGAGGTGCTGGGCCTGGAGTCCGGAATCCTGGAACTGTCGGCGGCGCTCAGCCGCGACGAGCAGTGCCGGGTCGTCGACCGGGTCCCGACCAAGCTGGTGATCGCCGACGGGGCACTGGCCATGGTGCCGCTGACCGGCCGGGGCGCGGAGCCCGCGGCGCTGGTCGTGCACGGCTCGGGACTGCTGGAGTCGCTGGCGGCGCTGTTCGAAGCGGTGTGGCGCGAGGCGATGCCGTTGCGGCTCGGGGAGAGCGGCGCGGTGCTGGCGCAGCCGGGCGGCCCGGACCCGACGGACCTGGAGATCCTGTCCCTGCTGCTGGCCGGCCTGACCGACGCGAGCGTCGCCAAACAGCTGGACCTCGGTCTGCGGACCGTGCAGCGCCGGGTCAAGGGCCTGATGGAGCTCACCGGCGTCTCGACCCGCCTCCAGCTCGGCTGGCATGCCTACGAGCGGGGCTGGGTCGCCCGCGAACCCCGCCGGCGCCCACTGACGTAACAGCCTCTGAGCTGCGCCGACGGCCGCGAGGGCGGCTGCGCGGACGGGCGGGACCGGCCGGTCTCCGGCAGGCTGGTCAAATGGGTGTGTGGCAGCTCGTCGTCGTCGCACTGGTCATGCTGCTCGGCCTGATCGGTGTGCTGGTGCCGGGCGTGCCCGGACAGGCCATCGTCTGGGCCGCCGTCCTGTGGTGGGCGCTCACCGACATGACGCCGCTCGCCTGGGGCGTCCTGATCGGGGCGACGGCGCTCCTCCTGCTCAACCAGGCGCTCAAGGCCCTCCTGCCGCCGCGCAGGCCCGGCGAGTCGGGGGCACCGCGCCGGACGCTGCTGCTGGGCGGCCTCGGCGCGATCACCGGCTTCTTCCTCGTCCCGGTCGTCGGCGCGGTCATCGGCTACGTCGGCGTGATCTACGGGGCGGAGCGGCTGCGCCTCGGCAGCCGGGGAGCGGGGTGGGCGTCGGTCCGCTCGGTGATGCGGGCGACCGGCTACTCGGTGCTGGTCGAGCTCTTCGCGTGCCTGCTGGTGACGGGCGCGTGGCTGGGCGCTGTGGTCTGGGGCTGACCCCTCCCCCGCCGCGCCCTGCGTACGCCGTACGAACGCCACGGCCGCCAGCGGTGCGCGCCGGGTGTGGCGTACGGGTCGACGTCGGGGTCGCCGAGGCCACGCATCCGGATCAGCGCGGCCTCGGCCGGGCCGATGCCGGGCAGCCGCAGGAGTGCCTGTTCGGCCTCGTCCCGGTCGGCGCCCGCGTCGAGACGTACGCCGCCGTCGGCGAGCGCCGCCGCGAGCGCGCGCAGCTCCCGGCCGACGTCCGCGCCGGCGAGCGCGCCGGGCTCGGGGAAGACATGGGTCAGCCCGCCGCACGGCACGTCCAGGGCCTTGCCGTACGCGGCGGCCAGCTCCCCGGCTGCCGCCTCGCCCACCAGGACCCGTACGGCGAACTCCTCCGCGTCCGCGGCCCCCGGCGAGCGCACTCCGGGCCGGGCCGCGACGTCCGGTGCGAGCCGCGCATCTGTGGCCAGCAGCTCGTCCACGGCGTACGGGTCGGCGTCCAGGTCGAAGAGGCGGCGCAGCCGCTGCACCGCCGTGGTCAGGTCGCGCAGGTCGGTGAGGTGGATGCGGGCGTCCAGCCAGTTCCCGGCGGACCGCTCGTCCACGGAGGCGACGGCGCTGCCGTACGGGAGGCGCAGCGTGCGCCGGTAGGTGCGGGCCCCGGGCTCTCCGCAGACCTCCTCGACGCGGGCGACGGTACCGGCGGCGAGCAGGTCGAAGACGTCGCCGGCCGCGTACGGGCCGCGGTGGGCGAGGCGGAGCGGGATGCCGGCCGTGCGGGCCTCCCGGGCGGCCGCGCCGAGCCCGGTCCCGGCCTCGGTGCGCAGGGCGCTCGGGGTACGGGCGTAGATCTGCCGGACGGTGTCGTTGAACTGCCTGAGGCTTCCGAAACCGGCCGCGAAGGCGATCTCGGTGACGGGCAGCGCGGTGGTCTGGAGCAGGACCCGGGCGGTGTGCGCGCGCTGCGCGCGGGCCAGGGCCACGGGCCCCGCGCCGAGTTCGGCGTTGAGCTGGCGCTGCACCTGGCGGGAGCTGTAGCCGAGCCGGTGGGCGAGGCCGGGGACGCCTTCCCGGTCCACCACACCGTCACCGATCATGCGCATGGCGCGCCCGACCACATCGGCCCGTACGTTCCACTCGGCGGAGCCGGGGACGGCGTCCGGGCGGCAGCGGCGGCACGCCCGGAAGCCGTTGCCCTGGGCGGCCGCCGCTGTCGGGTAGAAGCGGATGTTCTTCCGCTTGGGCGTGACGGCGGGGCAGCTCGGCCGGCAGTAGATGCCGGTCGTCTCGACGGCGAAGAAGAACTCGCCGTCGAAACGCGCGTCGCGGCTGCTCACCGCCTCGTACCTGGTCTCTTCGTCCATCACACCGTCCAGTGTGCGCCCGCCGGGACGTGCTCACTCGCGGTTTTCGGACGTCGACCAGGTCGCCGCGGACACGGCCCGGCTACCGGATCCGGCCGCGCTTGGCCTCCATCGCGGCCCGGCCCTCGGCCCCCTTGCGCTTCCAGTCCCGCCGCATCTCGGCCCGGACGCGGGCATCGGTCTTGGCGACGATGCGCTGGTTCTCGCGCAGCAGCTTGCGGTAGCTGTCGAAGCGACGCTCGGGCAGTGTGCCGTCCTCGATCGCGGCCAGTACCGCGCATCCGGGCTCCGCCTCGTGGGCGCAGTCGTGGAACCGGCAGTCCTCGGCCAGCTCCTCAATCTCGGAGAAGACCTGCCCGACCCCGACGCCCGCGTCCCACAGGCCGACCCCGCGCAGGCCGGGGGTGTCGATCAGGACCCCGCCCGACGGCAGGACGAGCAGGTTGCGGGTCGTGGTGGTGTGCCGGCCCTTGCCGTCGACGTCCCGGGCGGCCCGCACCTCCATCACGTCCCTGCCGAGCAGCGTGTTGGCGAGGGTGGACTTGCCCGCGCCGGAGGCTCCCAGGAGCACGCTCGTACCGCCGGAGACGATCGCCGAGAACACGTCGACGCCCTCCCCGGTGGCGGAGCTGACCGGCAGCACCTGCACCCCGGGAGCGATGTGCTCGATGTCCTGGACGAGGTGGGAGAGGGTGACCGCGTCCGGGACCAGGTCGGCCTTGGTCAGGACGACGAGCGGTTCGGCGTACCGTTCCCCGGCCCCGGTGGCGTCGCCGAGCAGCGCGTCGCCGCCGGCGCTAGACATGGCCAGGGCGAGGAAGCGCTCGACCCGGCCCAGGTCCAGCTCCACGGCCAGCGAGACGCAGATCGCGATGTGATCGATGTTGGTGGCCAGCACCTGGCCCTCGGAACGCTTGGACGAGGTGGAGCGGACGAAGGCGGTGCGCCGCGGCAGCAGCGTACGGACGAACCGCGGGTCGCCGGCGGCGTCCACGGCGGCCCAGTCACCGGTGCAGATGATCCGCATCGGGTCACGGGGCACGACGAACGCGGTGTCCGCCCAGACCGTGCCCTGCGGGGTGACGATGTCGCACCGGCCCCGGTCCACCCGCACCACACGGCCGGGCACCAGCCCCTGGGCGGCGTACGGGGCGAACTCGGCCGCCCAGTCGTCGTCCCAGCCGTACGCGGCCAGCGGATGCGAGGCGGAGGAAGAGGAGGTGGAGGAAGAGGAGAAGGAAGAAAGGGAGGAGGACGGGAAAGACAAGGGAAACCCTTCACAGGGTGGCCCGGCGGTGCGCACGTCGGCGCGAAGAGGTCCCGAAGGAGGAGGTCAGCCGGTGGCCACGGGGGTGGGAACAGGGAACTTCGGCTCGTGGGCAGCGCCCACCACAACGACCGTCGCCAATGTCCTCACCTCCGCACTCTTGCGTGTCCGGCACCGGCAGCCTGCCCGCCGTCCGTCTCGCCGCACACGATATCCCCGGTCCTCCGGCGGCTCAACGCATTATTCGGCCCGGTCCGAGTTGCCACCGGTCATCCCTCGATCGGGTGATACGCATGGAGTTCGACCGGTCACGGGCGGTTAGGGTGCCGGACATGACCTCCCCCCAGACAGCCACCGGCACGTTCACCCAGGCCCAGTTGGGCACCCTCACCCTGATCGGCTGGAGCGGCGAATACCAGCAGAGCGGCCGTGACGCCGCCTTCCTGCTCGCCTACTCGCTGGGCGACGGATCGGACGGCCCGGCGGCCGGCGAGCACGCCATGCACCTGGCGCTGCGGCGCAGCGGGCTCACCGTCGGCGGCGCCCCGGTGCGCGCCGACGAGACGCCCGGTCTGCCCGTGAAGCTCCTCGTCCAGGCCGGCCAGGCGGTCCTGACGCTGCCCCACTTCACCGCGCAGTACCCGGTGCCGCCCGAGTGGCTGGCGGCGGCGCGCGAACAGGGCGAGGTGCACGCGATGTTCGCCACCCGCCCGTGGCCGCAGGGCGCCCCCGGCCTCCCGATCGGCGAGGCTGAGCTGCGGGCCTACGCCGGCGACCCGGAGGTCATCGCGACCTCGGCCCACTGCGTCCTCCCGGTCCGCAGCCTCGGCTGAACTCCGGCCCCGTCGAAGAGGCCCACCACCCGCGAAGGGTGGTGGGCCTCGGTCATGCCGGGTGTACACACACGTCGCACAGGACGGACGACGCGCGGCGGGCGGCCCGGAGGCCGGACCGCCCGCCGCAGGTGTACGGAATCAGTTGTTGCCGATGCCGTTCCCGGAGAGGACCGGGATGTCGTCCACCAGGTGGGACAGAGGCTCGTCGCCCTTGGCCTGGGTGGAGTTGTCGGCGCACTGCTGGTTCTGCGGGCTGGACAGGACATTGACGTCCTGGACCGCGACGGGAACGAGCAGGCCCACGAGGGAACCCACGTTGGCCTTGACCGGGGCACCCACGCACAGCTTGTTCAGCGAGCCCTGGATGAGCTGCGCCTGCGGGCTGCCGTCGCCCCGGGTCACGCTGTTGCCGAACGAGCTGGCGGCGCCGTTGCCGTTGACCGACGTCGTGCCCCCGTCGTTACCGATCGCCATGGCCGCGGGGGCCGCGGCGGCGGACAGACCGACCAGGGACACGGCCACAGCCGCGCCGGCCATCATCTTCTTCATCACGCTTCACCTTTCGGAGCGTTCCGTTCTGGAACGTACTGATCAACACCGTGCGGACGTTTCGGTTCCGCTGATCCACTCAAATGGGTTCGATCCCGCATGAGTTCGACGGGCTTCCGTTACCTTCGGCCCGCCTCGCCGGAGCTTCGCGCCGCGGGCACGAACCCGCCCGCACGGGAGAGGCCGGGCGCCTCGCGCTCCTCCACGACCGGACCGGCCCGTGCGGCCCGCCAGTCGGCGAGGAGCCGGTCGTAGATCGGGGTGGAGCCTTCGGGGTGCCGGCTGTCGTGCTGGTCCATGAGGAGGCCCTACCCGTTACGGCGGAGACCGGCCTCCCCGGCTGCGGCAACCGGCCTAAGGGCTGTCCCGTACGGGCGGCCGGAGGGCCACCGCGTCCGGGCGCGCGCGTGGGGCCGGCGGGTCGGGGCGGCCGGCGATGCGGCTGCTCGGGCCCACCGGCCCCACAGGTGCGTCAGGAAGGGCGTGGCACTCGGGGAACTACCCGTGTGTCAGGACCCGTTCAGTTGTTGCCTGCACCGTTGCCCGAGAGGATCGGGATGTCGTCCAGGATGTGCGAGAGGGCCTCGTCGCCCTTGGCCTGGGTGGAGTTCTCGGTGCACTGCTGGTTCTGCGGCGAGGACAGGACGTTGATGTCCTGGACCGCGACCGGGATGAGACCGAGGACCGAACCGACGTTGGCCTTGGCCGGCAGGGCGATGCAGGGCTTGTTGAGCGAGCCCTGGATGAGCGCGAACTGCGGGCTCCAGTCGCCGTGGGTGGCGGAGTTGCCGTACGACTGCATGGCGCCGTTGCCGTTGACCGTCGTGGTGCCCTGGTCGTTGCCGATGGCCATGGCCCCCGGGGCGACGGCGGCGGAAACGCCGACGATCGATGCGGCAACGGCTGCCGAGGCCATCATCTTCTTGATCATGAAACTGCCCTTCTGGTTTTCTCTGTGTTGCCCGCCGGTGCCGAGCGCACTGATCAACTCGGTGCGGCGGGAATGGTTGTGGCACGTCACTCGAAAGGTGCGCGCACAGTCGAAAGGTGCGTACGCACTCGAACGGCGCGGGTGCCACGGCGCCGTGGTGGCGGGGTCAGCGGGCGAGCGGGAGGCCGCCCAGCAGGGGCGCCGCGTCCTTCGCCGCTCCGGTGGCCTGGTCGGCGACCTTGGTGACGGTCCCGTTCCGGTGCAGGCTGTCGGCGGCGCCGCTGACGGTGTCGAGGACCGGGTCGACCGCCTGCGGGGCGGCCTCCACCACCTGGTTGACGCCTGAGTCGAGGCTGAAGCTGGGGGCCGTGGGCGTGGTGACGGCGAAGGCGGGGGCAGCCGTACCGAGCGCGACCACGGAACCGGCGACGAGCGCGGCGGACTTCGCGTACTTCACTTTCGGGTTCCCTTCTTGCAGCGGCGTCTGTTTCGGTCGCGTCCCCGCGCCGCACGAGCCTTCTTTAGCCGTGACTTCTGCCGCTTTCCCACTGACTAACGACGCGATCGCGGCCGGGCAACTGGGCGGGCCGGTCTTTCTCGGAATCCCGACCGCACGGGAAAGCCCCGGAGCGCGGGGAGTGCGATCCGGGGCTTTCTGCGCCGAAAGGAGTTCGGCGGGATGAATCAGAGGTTGGCGCAGCCGTTGCCGAAGGCCGGGTTCAGCAGGCCGATGACGCTGATGGTGTTGCCACAGACGTTGACCGGGATGTGAATCGGAGCCTGGACGACGTTGCCGGAGAGGACGCCCGGGGAGTTGACGGCGGCACCTTCGGCACCGGAGTCGGCGAAGGCCGGGGCGGCGGCACCCATGGCCATGAGCGTACCGGCGGCGACGGCGGCGATCTTGGTGTACTTCACTTGAGACCCTTTCTTCGGCGGGGTCCGGAGCGGCCACGGCTTTCGTGCCGCACGAGCGCGGATCTGATCGCTCGTAACCCCACCTTGTCATTCGTAACGATTTCGGACGGTATGCGAAACTCTTCGACGCGAAGATTCCGCCAAGACCGCCCGAATGGTGCAGCTTCGTTCAGCACACGGTGCGACCGGCGGAATCAGCCGATTCCGCCGGTCGCGTGCGGAGGGCAGCAACAGGCCCGGCCCGCTCGGAGGAGGAACGCCGACGGGCCGGGCCTGGTGACGGCCGGATCAGCTGTTGCCGGCGCCGTTGCCCGACAGGACCGGGATCCCCGACAGGATGTGCGACAGCGGCTCGTCGCCCTTGGCCTGGGTGGAGTTCTCGGTGCACTGCTGGTTCTGCGGGCTGGACAGGACGTTGACGTCCTGGACCGCGATCGGGATGAGACCGATGAGCGAACCGACGTTGGCCTTGAGCGGCAGGCCGACGCAGGGCTTGTTCAGCGAGCCCTGGACCAGGTCGAACTGCGGGCTGCCGTCACCGTGCGTCTCGGCGTTGCCGAACGACTGCGAGGCGCCGTTGCCGTTCACGGAGGTCGTGCCGCCGTCGTTGCCGATGGCCATCGCCTGCGCGGCGCCGAGACCGAGGATGGAGGCGGCGACGGCGCCCGTAGCCAGGACCTTCTTGATCACGATGAACCCTTCTCGTACTGGAAGCCCCGTACCGGAGCGCCCTGCCCAACTCGCTCCCGGACGTTTGGTTATCGCCATTCACCCGAATGCCGGGAAGTGGCGGACGCCCGTGCGAAGGCGATCGAGACATACTGACGGAAATCGACAACACAACCCCTGCGGGTCCCTCGCACGGGTGGTCACAGGAAATTCACTGGTTTCACGTTTCTCACGCACCCAGGCGTCGTTATGGGTGTTGTCAAGCTCGCCCGCCGGAAGTCTCACCCAGCACCACGGTCGGACCCGACGGCTGCTGCACCGCCTGATGTATGAACTGCGGGCCGCGTGTCCGCGAGAAATGTCCCGAGGAAGGGCTCCAATGCGAAAAGCCTTGAGTAAAAGCATGCTCGTCATGGCGGCGGCGTCAGGCATCCTGACCGCCTCCGGCGGCTACGCCTTCGCCGATGCCTCGGCCGACGGCGCCGCGATCGGTTCGCCCGGTGTCGGGTCGGGCAACGTCGTGCAGGTTCCCGTGCACGTCCCCGTCAACATCTGCGGCAACACGGTCAACGTGATCGGCGCCCTGAACCCCGCCTTCGGCAACGAGTGCGAGAACGAGAGCGACGGCGCGGCCTCCGGCAACGCACAGGGCGCGAGCGCCGAAGGGGTGGCCGTCGGCTCGCCCGGCGTGCTCTCGGGCAACGTGGTCCAGGCCCCGGTCGACATCCCGGTGAACGTCTGCGGCAACACGGTCAACGTGGTCGGCCTGCTGAACCCGGCCGCCGGCAACAAGTGCGAGAACGAGAGCGAGGCCGAGACCCCGCCGACTCCGCCGACCCCGCCGACGCACAAGCCCCCGCACCACAACGGCCACCACAAGCCGCCGACGCACAAGCCCCCGACGCACCACCACAAGCCGCCGAAGGGCCACGACGAGGACTGCCCGCCCGGCCACCACCACAAGCCGCCGACGCCGCCTGTGCACCACAAGCCGCCGACGCACCACAAGCCCCCGACGCACAACCCGCCCACGCACAACCCGCCGACCCACGTGTCGCACCCGCACAAGCCGCCGACCCACACCTGGCACCACACCCCCAAGCACCACAAGCCGCCGCAGATGGCGCACACCGGTGCCAACAGCAACCTGGGCATCGCCGGTGGCGCCAGCGCCGCGATGGTGCTCGGTGGCGGCCTGCTGATGCGCCGCGCCCGCGCCGCGCAGAAGTGACCTGACGCTCCCCCACGCACACAGAGGTCCGGCCGGACGGCGTTCGCTGTCCGGCCGGACCTCTGTGTGTCGGGTGCCGTCGCCCCGTCAGACCGTGGCGATCCCGGCGCGCTCCAGGCAGGCGGCGACCGCGGCCGTCTCCTCCGCGTCGAGCCGGCGCATCGGCGGGCTCATCACGTTGGTGGCGATGACGCCGCGCAGCATCAGCGCCGTCTTGAACGCGCCGAGACCGGCCGCCGTGGCGGAGGCCGTGCCGGGGCGGGCGGCGCGGATGATGTCGAACAGCGCCACCAGCCGGTCCTGCTCGGCACGGGCGGTGGCCCAGTCACCGCGCACCGCGGCCTCGTGCAGGCGTACGTACCCGCGCGGGTCGACGTTGCCGAGCCCCGGCACGGAGCCGTCGGCGCCGCCGAGCATCATCGCGTCGACGACCAGCTCGTGACCGGTGAGCACCGAGAAGTCCGGCAGCTCACGGGCACCGATGGCCAGCCGCCGGAACGAGCCGTCGTCGCCGCTGGAGTCCTTCACACCGGCCAGCACACCGTCGGCGGCGAGCGGGAGCAGCAGTTCCGGGTCGAGCTTGCTGTGGACGCAGACCGGTACGTCGTACGCCAGGACCGGCAGGTCGAGGGCGGCGGCGATGTCCCTGAAGTGCCGGTCGATCTCGGTGTCGTGGGTGCGGGTGTAGAAGGGCGCGGTGACGACGACGGCGTCGGCGCCCAGCTCCGCGGCGCGGCGGGCGCGCTCGATCGCCCGGTTGGTGGTGGTCTCTATCGCGCCGACCAGGACGGGCACCTGACCGCCGGCGGCCGAGGTGATGGTCTCGATGACACGGTCCTGCTGTCCGGGCGTGAGGTAGGCGGTCTCGCCGGAGCTGCCGAGGGCGAAGAGACCCGTGACTCCGCCGTCGATGAGGTGTCCCACGACCCGCTCCAGGGAGGGGACGTCGAGCTCGCCGTCCGCGGTGAGCGGGGTGACGACGGGCGGGATCACTCCCGTGTAGCGGGGGGTTCGGGCGGTCATGCGGTGCTCCTTGCGGACGGTACGGGGGACGGGTCCCCGGAGGGGGACGCGGGGGTCTGGGGGTGGACGCAGTGCCAGCGGTGTTCGCGGGGCCCGAAGGTCTCCGCCGGGAAGGCGGTGGCGCACGCGTCGTCGGCCTTCCAGCAGCGGGTGGTGAACGGGCAGCCGGGCGGCGGGTTGGTGGCGGAGGGCACCGGGCCGGTGAGCACGATGCGTTCCGTCGCCTCCATCAGACTGGGCGTGGCGGAGAGCAGTGCCTCGGTGTACGGGTGCGAGGGGGCGCCCGCGACGTCGGCCGCGCGGCCCTCCTCCACGATGCGGCCGAGGTAGAGGACGGCGATGCGGTCGGCGAGGTAGCGCACGGTCTGGATGTCGTGCGAGATGAACACCATGCCGAGGCCGAGGCGCTCACGCAGGTCCACCAGGAGGTTGAGGACTTGGGCGCGGACCGAGACGTCGAGCGCCGAGGTGGGCTCGTCGGCGACGATCAGCTCGGGTTCCAGGGCCAGGGCGCGGGCGATGGCGACGCGCTGGCGCTGGCCGCCGGAGAGCTGTCCGGGCAGTGCGGCCAGGGTGTGGCCGGGGAGGCCGACGAGGTCGAGGAGTTCCTCGACGCGGGCCTCGCGCTCCTCGCGGGTGCCGCGGCGGTGCACGTCGAGCGGGTCGCGCAGGATCTGGCGGACCGTGAGCCTCGGGTTGAGCGCGGTGGACGGGTCCTGGAAGACGACGCCGACGGCGGAGCCGAATTCGTCGCGCCGCTGGGCCACGGGCATCTCCCACAGGTCCTTGCCGTGGAAGGTGACGTCGCCCTCGGTGGGCTTCTGAAGGCCGGTCAGCACCCGGGCCATCGTGGACTTGCCGCAGCCCGACTCGCCGACCAGGCCGACGATCTCGCCGCGCTTGACCTCCAGCGTGGCGTCGGTCAGCGCGTGGACGGCGTCGCGGCTGAAGATGCCTCCGCTGCGTGCCTTGTGGCGTACGTGAACGCCGTTGAGCCTGATCACAGGGCGCTCCCTTCGAGCTTCTTCGCGGCGGTCCCGGCCGGGTGGTGGCAGGCGAAGCCGTGGTCCTTCGCGGTGCCGCGTCCCGTGATGACGGGGGTGGTGGTGCGACAGAGTTCGGTCGCCGCGCCGCAGCGTCCGGCGAAGCGGCAGCCGGCGCCGAAGCCCTGGGGGGCGGGGACGACGCCGCGGATCTGGTGGAGCCGCTCGGCACCGGCCTCCAGGGAGACGACGGAGCCGAGGAGGCCGCGGCTGTAGTGGTGGGCGGGGTCGGTGAGGACCGCCCGGGTGTCGCCGACCTCGGCGAGCCGTCCCGCGTACATGACGGCGACGCGGTGCGAGAGGTCGCCGACGAGGGCGAGGTCGTGCGAGACCAGCACCATGGCGAAGCCCAGCTCGTCGCGGAGCCGGATGAGGAGTTCGACGACCTGGGCCTGGACGGTGACGTCGAGGGCGGTGGTCGGCTCGTCCGCGATCAGGAGACGGGGGCTGCGGGACAGGGCCATGGCGATGAGCACGCGCTGGCGCTGGCCGCCGGAGAGCTCGTGCGGGTAGCTGCGCAGGGTGCGCTCGGGCGAGAGGCCGACGAGTTCCAGGAGTTCGGCGGGGGTTTTCGTACCGCCGCGCGAGGTCAGCTGCTTCAGCTGGGTGCCGACGAGCACGGAGGGGTTGAGGGAGGAGAGCGCGTCCTGGTAGACCATCGCGATCTCCGGGCCCATCAGGGCGCGGCGTTCCTTGGGCGGGAGCTTCAGCAGGTCCCGGCCGCGGTAGAGGATCTCGCCGCTGACCTCGGCGTTGCGGGCGAGGAGGCCCATGACGGCGAGGCTGGTGATGGACTTGCCGCAGCCGGACTCGCCGACCAGGCCGAGGGTCTCGCCCTCGTGGACGGTGAAGTTCAGCCGGTCGACGACCGGGGTCTCGCCGTAGCGGTCCGGGAAGCGGATCGCGAGGTCGCGGACGACGAGGAGTTCGGCGGCGTCCTCGCGCACCGGGGTGATGGTGGGCTCGGTGGCGTTGATGTGCCGGGCGAGCTTGGCGAGTGCGGCGTCGATGTCGACGGTGGCGGCGGCCTCGACCGGGTCCGGTGCGGTGGCGGCCGCGGGGTCGACGGCGGCGCGGGCGCTCTTGGGCGCGGCGGAGGCGTCGGTGAGGCCCTCGGAGAGGATGTTGAGGGCGAGGACCGTGATCAGCAGGGCGAGGCCGGGGAAGAAGGTGGCCCACCAGCCGCCCGCCAGGAGGATCTGCCGGCCGTAGGCGAGCACGCTGCCCCAGCTGGGGTCGGGGTCCTGCACACCGGCGCCGATGAAGGAGAGGCTCGCCTCGAAGATGATCGCCTCGGCGACCATGACGGTGGCGAACACCATGACCGGGGCCATGCAGTTGACGGCGACGTGGCGCAGGACGATGTAGCCGCGCCGGGCGCCGATGACCTTCTCCGCGGCGACGTAGTCCTCGCCGTACTGGGAGAGGACGTTGGCGCGGACCACGCGGGCCAGCGAGGGCGTGTAGACGAAGGCGATCGTGAAGATGATCACCGGGATGCTGGTGCCGAACACGGCGACGAGGACGGCCGCGAGCGCGATCGGCGGGAACGACATGATGACGTCGAGGGTGCGCATGACGGACTCGTCGCCGAGCTTGCGCGAGGTGGCGGCGAGCGAGCCGAGGACGGCTCCGGCGACCAGGGCGCAGGCGGTCGAGCCGAGGCCGATGATCAGCGAGTAGCGCGAGCCGTGCACGACGCGGGCGAACACGTCGCGGCCGGCCCGGTCGGTGCCGAACCAGTGCTCGCCGCTCGGGGCCTGGACGGGGTTGCCCGTGGCCAGTGGGTCCTGGGTGAGCAGGGGGGCCAGTACGGCGCCGAGCAGGACGAGGATCAGGACGCCGAGGGCGACGCGGGAGGTTGCCGGGAGGGCGCGGAAGGCGACGCCCGGTCGGGAGAGCTTCTTGGCCAGACGGCCCGTGGCGAACATGTCACACCGTCCTGATGCGCGGGTTGACCAGCAGGTAGAGCAGGTCGACGATGACGTTGACCACCAGGAACGCGATGGCGATGGTCAGTACGGTGCCCTGGACCAGGGCGATGTCGCCTCCGGTGACACCTTCGAGGATGAGCTTGCCCATGCCGGGCAGGTCGAAGATCGCTTCGATGACGACGGCGCCGCTGAGCAGGTAGCCGACCTTGACCCCGAGCACGGTGAGCGGGGTGACGAGGGCGTTGCGCAGCACCGAGCGGATGACGAGGAGGACCGGCAGGCCGTTGCCCTGGGCGGTGCGCACGTAGTCCCGGTCGAGTTCGGTGACCATCGCGGTGCGGATGAGGCGGGCGAGGGACGCGGCGACGGGGACGGCGAGCGAGACGGCGGGCAGGAACATCGTCCGGAGCCACCCGCCGAAGGAGTCGGCGATGTTGGTGTATCCGCCCGTCGGGAAGATCTGGCTGTTCAGGGCGAACTGCTGGATGAGCAGGACGCCGAGCCAGAAGGACGGGACGGCGACGCCGGCCATGGACAGCACCCGGAAGAGCTGGTCGGGCCAGCGGTCGCGGTACATCGCGCCCAGGACGCCGCCGGCGACGGCGAGGACGATGGCGATGACGAGCCCGAGAACGGTGAGCTGGAGGGTGAGCGGGAAGGCCGCGGTGATCCGGTCGGCCACGGGCTGGCTCGGCGGGACGGTCGAGCCGAGATCCAGGTGGATCAGCCGGCCGAGGAAGTGGAAGTAGCGGATGGGCAGCGGATCGTTGAGCCCGTTGGCCTCGGCGAAGGCCTCCCGGGCCGCCGGACTGGCGCTCTCCCCGAGCGCGTTGTAGGCCGGGTCGACCGGCGAGAACTGCAGCACCACGAAAACGAGCAACGCGATACCGAGGATCATCACCGGCATCATCGCGACGCGGCGCAGCGCGAGCCGGAGAAAAGCAACCATCGTCGGGTTCCTTGCGGTTGGGCGGTCGTCCGGTCCGGGACACCGGGGTGGCCGGTGTCCCGGACCGGGGTGTGGGGCGCGGGCGGGCCGCGCCGTTCGGGTGGCCGGGGCGCGGCGGCCGCCGGCCGGGCGCCGGTCAGGCGCGGCCGACGTCCAGGAAGGACAGGCCGGTGGTGGGCAGCGGCTCGAAGCCGGGGAGCGCCTTCTCGTTCCAGGCCGTGGGCAGCTTGCGGTGGAGGATCGGGTAGAGCGGCACCTCGTCGGAGAGGAGGTCGGTGATCTGGCCCCACAGCTGCTTGCGGTCCGCCTCGTCGGCGGCCTGGGCGGCCTTGTCGAGGAGCTGCTTGACCTTCTTGTACTCGGCCGTCCTGGACCAGCCGTAGCGGTTCTCCGGCCAGAAGCCGTAGTAGAACCAGCGCAGCAGCAGGTCGACGTCGTTGCCGAAGACCGAGGGGTCGCCGGGGGCGACGAGGACCTCGAAGTCGCCCTTGTCGACCTTGGCGTACTGGGCGGCGGACTGGGCGATGCCGAGGGTGGCCTCGACGCCGGCGGCGGCCCAGCTCTCCTTGATCAGCGGGGCGATGTCCTTGACCCAGCCGGTGTCCACGGTCAGGACGGTGAACTTGAGGTTCTTGATCCCCGCTTCGGCGAGCAGCTGCTTCGCCTTGGCCACGTCGTGCGTGTAGACGGTGGCGGCCTTCTGGTAATCGGGGTGCGTCGCGGGGACGTAGCCCGTGGCGGCCGTCGCGTTGCCGACCATGGCGGTCTTGATGATCTTCTCGGTGTCCAGCGCGTAGTGCAGGGCCTGGCGGACCCGCTTGTCGGCGAACCGCTTGTCGGCGGTGTTGAACATCAGGAAGAGCAGGCCGAAGGACTGCACGGACTCGGTCTTCGCGGAGCCCGAGAGTCCCTTCACGTCGATGTACGGGACGTCCTCGATGGCCTGGACGCGGCCCGACTGCATGGCACTGACCCGGGCCGACTGGTCCGATATCAGGCGCCAGATCATCTGCTTGGCCTTGGCGGGGTGCGAGCCGTTGTACTTGTCGTACTTCTCGAAGACGATCTTGTCCTCGCGGGTCGCCGAGACGAACTTGTACGGGCCCGAGCCGACGGGCTTGGCGTCGAAGCCCTTGACGTCCGCCTCGACGATCTTCTTCGGCACGATCCGGGCCACCGCGATACGGGACGGGAAGAGCGCGAAGGGGTACTTGAGCTTGAACTCGACCGTGCCCGCGTCGACGGCCTTGACGGTGTCGATGAAGGGCACGAACTGCGCCATGAGCGAGGCGTTCTTCTCGTCCAGGATGCGTTCGAAGCTGAACACGACGTCGTCGGCGGTGACGGCCGATCCGTCGTGGAAGGTCGCGCCCTTGCGCAGCGTGGCGCGGTAGGTGGTGGCGTTGATCTTCTTCGGCATCTCGGTGGCGAGAGCGGGCCGTGCCACGAGCGTTGCCGGATCGAGATCCACCAGGCCCTCGAAGATGTGCATATTGGCGGCGTACGGGGTCGCGCCCGAGGTGATCATCGGGTCGAAGCCGGTCGACAGGGGGTAGGACAGACCGGCCTCGATGAGGTCGCTGCCGCTGCCCTTGTCCGTCGAGCCATTGGCGGTCGAGGACGGTCCGCCGCACGCGGACAGGCCTGCCGTGATGGCGGCCGCGGCGCCGACGGCACTGGTGTAACGCAGGAAGGTGCGGCGCTCGACACCGGCTGATCTCAGCTCGGGCACGGGTCCTCCAGGGACTTGAGGTGGGGCGTTGCGGACGGGAACAGGGGGCTGGCGCAGGTTCACGGGGGCCGCGGAACCTGAAGCGTCAGACGTCAGATGTCTGATGCCTTGATAGCGTGGGAACGTAGCTTGACAATCGAGAGGGGTCAAGAGGTGGGGAGTTCACATATGTCCGGAACGAGGCCCGGCCGGCAGCTGCTCCGGCAGGAAGTCGTCGACGGCATCAAGCGGTACATCCTTGAGGAAAGGCTCCGTCCCGGGGACCCGCTGCCCACCGAGCCCGCCCTGTGCGAGGCGCTCGGAGCCAGCCGTTCCAGCGTCCGCGAGGCGGTCAAGATCCTCAACGCGCTGGACATCGTGGAGGTCCGCCACGGCCACGGCACCTACGTCGGCCGGCTGAGCCTGTCCGCGCTGGTGGAGAGCCTGACCTTCCGGGGCCTGCTCTCCCCCGACGACGACTTCCAGGTGATGGCCGACCTGGTCGACGTACGCGAACTCTTCGAGCGCGGAATGGCCGACCGGATCGTCTCGCGGCTCAGCGCCGAGCAGCTGGACGCGCTGGACGCCCTGGTGGCCACGATGCGCGAGACGGGCGCCCAGGAGGGCCACGGCTTCGTCGACGCCGACCGCGCCTTCCACGCCCTGCTCGTCGCCCCGCTGGGCAATGAGCTGATCGGTCAGCTCTCGATGGCCTTCTGGGACGTGTACTCGATCGTCGCACCGCACCTGGACGGTTTCACGCAGGCCGACGAGACCGAGACGATCACCGCCCACCAGAACATCGTGGACGCCGCACGGGCCGGTGACATCGCCGGGTTCCTCAAGGCGCTCGGCGAGCACTACGCGCCCGTGCGCCGCCGGATCTCCGAGGCCCGCGCCCGCCGCTGAGCCGCCGGCCGGCTCCTCTCACGGCCGGCGCGCCCACGGACGGACCCTGGAACGACCCTTGACGGCCGCCGCAGGCGGTGCCTAGGGTCCGTGTGCCGAGAGGACATCTGACGTCAGCTGTCTGATGTCCGGTGCGCGACTCGCACGTGGCACTTCCCACCGCGCCCCCAGGAGGGCACCCCCATGCCGTTGACGGACCTCTCGCTCGCCGACTGCCGCGACTACCTGCCGCCGCTGCCCGTTCCGGCGGACTTCGACGCCTTCTGGCTCCGGACGCTGGCGGAGGCCCGCTCCCGCGCGACGGAGAAGCCGGTGTTCACCGAGGTGGAGACCGGGCTCACCCAGGTCCGCACCTACGACGTGACCGTCCCCGGCTTCGCCGGGCAGCCGGTGCGCGGCTGGCTGCGGATGCCGGCCGGAGCCACCGAACCGCTCGGCTGCGTGGTGGAGTTCCTGGGGTACGGCCGCGGCCGGGGCCTGGCGCACGAGAACCTGCTGTGGGCCTCGGCCGGCTACGCGCACCTGCTGATGGACACCCGCGGCCAGGGCTGGTCGGCGGCCGGCGGGGCCACCCCCGACCCGGACGGCGGCGCCTCGGGAGTGGTGCCCGGCTTCCTGACCCGGGGCATCGAGAGCCCCGAAACGTACTACTACCGGCGGCTGTTCGCCGACGCGGTGCGCTGCGTGGACGCGGCGCGCGAGCACCCGGAGATCGACCCGGACCGCATCGTGGTGACCGGGGTCAGCCAGGGCGGCGGCATCACTCTGGCCGTCGCCGGACTCGTGCCGGGGCTCGCCGGGGTGATGCCGGACGTGCCGTTCCTGTGCAACATCCCCCGGGGCGCCCGGATCACGGGCCGCCCGCCGTACACCGAGATCGCCGAATACCTCAAGCTGCACCGGGACCGCACCGATTCGGTCTTCGCCACCCTCTCGTACTTCGACGCCGCGCTGCTCGCCACCCGGGCGACGGCCCCCGCCCTGTTCTCCATCGCGATGATGGACGACATCTGCCCGCCCTCCACGTGCTTCACCGCCTACAACGGCTACGCCGGCCCCAAGGACGTACGGGTCTACGAGTTCAACGGGCACGAGGGCGGCGCCGAACACCAGCAGCGGGAACAACTGGTCTGGGTGGCCTCGCTGTTCGCGGGCACGGCCACGGCCTGACGGATACGCCGTGCCGCCGGCCGTGTGCGCGCGCACCTCTTGACGGCCACCCCGGGCGCTGCCTAGGGTCCGTTTGCCGGTAGGACATCTGACGTCATCCGTCAGATCACTTGGCTGTTCCGCTCGCTCCAGCGGGCCGGCGGAGCACCTCCATGCCGTTGCCGGACCTCTCGCTCGCCGACCCCCGCGACCGCCTGCCACCCGGGCAGACCGGCCACTCCCGACCGGAGGCACCATCCGTGCGCAGACGATCCATGCTTTTCGCCGCGGGCGCGGCAGCGCTGAGCACCCAGCTCGGCGGCCGCGCCTTCGCCGCTGCCACGGGCAGCGGTCCGATCCTGGACCACACCACCCCGGTGGACCTGGACGGCAGCGAGTACGTCGACCTGTCGAACCGGGCCGCCGTACTCGCCCCGCTCACCGCGGGGACCATCGTCGTCACCTTCCGCACCACCAGCCACAACCAGGCGATGACGCTCATCAGCGCGTCGGACCCGACCGCCCCTTCGTCCAACATCACGCTCAACCTGAACGGGGGCGCCCTTCAGTTCTCCGTACGCGAGAACGGCGCCGTCCTCGTGAATGTCATGACCCGGACACGGTATGACGACGGGGAACTCCACACCGTCGCCGTCACCGTCGACCCCTCGGGCACCCGCCTGCACGCCGGTGGCCGTACGGTCTTCGAGACGGCCGCGCACCCCTTCTTCGGCAGCGTCTCGAAGCTCACCGCCCTGTCACTGGGCCGCAACACCGACAGCGACCACCCCGGCGGCGAGTGGTTCTGCACCGCCACGATCGAGCGGGCCGCGGTCTGGGACCGGGTGCTGAGCGAGAGCGAACTCGTCGCGCAGTGCCCGCGCCCCGACCTCGCCGACCTGGGCCGGCTCTCCGTCGTCCTCAACAGCAACACCCCGGCCACCTGGGTCATCACCGGCGACAGCATCACGCACGGCGCGCTGCACACCAACGGCCGGCGAAGCTACCCCGAGCACTGGACCGAGCGGGTCCGCTGGGAGCTGGGCAAGCCGAAGAACCGGGACTTCGTGATCGACTCCGGGGTGAGCGGCGCGACCAGCGCCGAACTCGTCGCGCAGTTCGCCCAGCGGGTCACCGCGTTCTCGCCGCACGTGGTCTCGATCATGATCGGCACCAACGACATCGCCACCCCGGGCCTCGGCCCGGACACCTACCGGTCCAACCTCGTCTCGCTGGTGCGCTCGGTGCGCGCCCTGCCCGGCTCACCCGTGCCGGTGCTCCAGGCCCCCAACCCCGTCGACCCGGCGAAGTGGCCGGGGCGGGTGGAACTCTCGGGGTACGCACGGGTGATGGGCGAGGTCGCGGCCCAGGAGAACACGGTCTTCGTCGACCACTACAACGACTGGCTGACCGGCAACGGCGGCCAGGTCCCCCTGTCCCTGCTCAGCGACGGGCTCCACCCCAACGAGCGGGGCCACCACCGCATCGTCCTGAAGATGATCAGGGCGCTGCGGATCTTCGAGGCGGACAGCCGGGTCTGCTCCCTGGACATCCCCTAGCCCGGCAGCCGCGAGTCCCCCCAGCAATCTCCCACCCTTCGAGAAGCAGCAACCTTCCGAGAAGAGAGATCGTCCATGCAGCGAACCGTCCCAGTCGCACTGATCGGCGCCACCCTGATGGTGGTCGCCGCGACCGGTACCGCGCAGGCCGCCACGCCCGCCCCCGGCACGCTCACGTCCCAGGACCTGACCGTCGACGGAGTCGGCTCCCCCCACTACCGCATCCCCGCCCTGACCACGTCGAACAAGGGCACCCTGCTCGCCGCGTACGACGCCCGCCCCACCCTGGGCGACCTGCCGTCCCACATCAGTGTCGTGCTGCGGCGCAGCACCGACGGCGGCACCACCTGGCAGGAGCAGAAGGTCGTCCGCTCGGACGCCGCACCCAAGGGCTTCGGCGACCCGAGTCTGCTGGTCGACCGCACCACCGGCCGCATCTTCCTGTTCTACGCGGCCGGCGAGAACCAGGGCTTCTTCGGCTCGGCCACCGGCAACGACGAGAGCGACCCGGACGTCCTCCAGGCCGACTACAGCTACTCCGACGACGACGGGGTCACCTGGACCCACCGCCGCATCACCAAGCAGATCAAGAACCCGGCCTGGGGCGGCATGTTCGCCGCGTCGGGCGAGGGCATCCAGCTGCGCAACGGGCCGTACAAGGGCCGGCTGATCCAGCAGTACGCCATCCGCGACAACGGGGCCAACTACGCGGTCAGCGCGTACAGCGACGACCACGGCGAGACCTGGAAGACGGGCACCCCGGTCGGTCCGGGCGGCGACGAGAACAAGACCGTCGAGCTGAACGACGGCAGGATCATGCTCAACAACCGCTCGGCGCCCTACCGGACGATCGCGTACTCCTCGGACGGCGGGGTCACCTACACCCCGTTCGTCCAGGACACCCAGCTCCCCGACCCGGCGAACAACGCCTCGGTCATCCGTTACGCCCCCGACGCGGCGTCCTCCGACCCGCAGTCCTCCTGGCTGCTGTTCAGCAACACCGAGGCCACGTCGCGGAAGAACCTCACGGTCAAGATGTCCTGCGACAACGGGAAGACCTGGCCGATCAAGAAGGTGGTCGACTCCGGCGCGGCGGCCTACTCGACGCTGACCCGGCTCCCGGACGGCCGACTCGGCCTGCTGTACGAGCGGGGCAACGCCGAGCACATCACGTACGACTCCTTCGACCTGAAGTGGCTCGGCGGGACCTGCGCCGACATCACGATCACCCCGCCGGCCACCCTGAAGGCCGGCACCACCACGGAGGTCACCGTCCGGGTCGTGAACCGGATGGACGTCACCCGCGGCGCGGGCACCCTCGACCTGACCGTGCCGAGCGGCTGGACGACCCGGCAGGTGGCGTTCCCGGCGACGCGTCCCGGCGAGGGCGCCAACATCAAGGTGCCGGTCACGATCCCGGCCGGCGCCTCCGGTGACGCGACGCTGACCGCGACCTTCCGGTCGGACGGCAAGGCGGCGTCGGGCAGCAGGACGGTGACCCTCACGCCGTAACCGCGGGGGCGGTGCGCGCCGCGACGCCGTCCGCCTCCGCCGGCCGGCCGGGTGCTCAGGCGGGCAGCGCGCCCGTCAGCGTGGCCATGTCCACGACCCGGTCGGCCGCCTCGGCCACCACCGGGTCGTGGGTGGCGACGACGGCGACGCAGCGGTCCTCGCGGGTGCGCGCGGCCAGCAGCTCGGCCAGCTCGCCGGCCTGGGACCGGTCGACGGCCGCGGTCGGCTCGTCCACGAGCAGCAGCCGGGGCGACAGGAAGAGCGCGCGGGCCAGGGCGACGCGCTGGCGTTCGCCGCCCGACAGCTGCTCGGGGCGGTGGCGCAGCCGGTGCCCGAGACCGACCGCGTCCAGCGCCTCCTCGGCCCGCGACCGGTATCCGCGGGGGCGCCGGCCGCTGATGTACGCGGCGGCCAGGAGCTGTTCGACCGCGGGAAGCCCGGAGAGCAGGTTGCCGCTCTGGAACATGTAGCCGATGCTCTCGCGGCGCACCCGGGCGCGCCCGGCGTCCGTGAGGGCCGCGAGGTCCTCGCCCCCCAGCAGGACCCGGCCGGCCCCGGGCCGCAGCAGGGCGCCCGCCACGGCCAGGAGCGAGGACTTGCCGGAGCCGGACGGGCCCACGAGGGCCGTCATCACGCCCGGTTCGAAGGTGAGGCCGAGGCCGTCGAAGACGGTGGTACGGGTGTCGCCCCGCCCGAAGGCGACGGTGACGCCGTCCAGTTCGAGGGGCCCGGGTCGCGTCGGCTCGTTCATCGGTTGGCTCCCAGCATGGTCAGCGGGTCGGCGGAGGTGACCCGCCGCAGGGTCAGTGCGGTGCCGGCGAGCCCCACGGCCGCGACGGTGCACATGGTGGTGACGAGGGTGGCGGCGGGAAGGCTGAACGGCACCTGCTCCCCCACGAGGAGCCCGACCGCCGCGGCGAGGACGGCGCCCCCGGCGGTGCCGGCCACCACGACCAGGGCCGCCTGGACGACGGTGTGGGCGAGCAGCCGCCTGCGGGAGGCCCCGAGGGCGCGGAGCAGGGCGAGTTCGGGGCCGCGCTGCACGGTCCACACGGCGAAGAAGGCGCCGACGACGAGCGGGGCGATCAGGTAGAGGAAGACCTGGATCGAACTCATGGTGACGCGTTCGCCGGTATAGCCGGGGGCCGCCTCGTACGCCTCCTCCTTGGTGAGCGTGGTGGTGGAGTGGCGCTCGTCCAGGTCCGCCGCCGGTGTGTGGGCCGGTGAGCGCAGGGCGAGGGCGCTGAACTGGTCGGGGACGGCGGTGGCGGCGGGTGCGCCGGGGGTGCTGAACCGGATGCGCTGCCAGGTCTTCAGCGGGACGTAGGCGGCGGGCACATGGCCGTAGCTGAGGCGTCCGGTGGCCCCGACGACGCGCAGTTCGATGCCGAGCCGGTCGATGACGAGGGTGTCGCCCACGGCCACTCCGTCGTCGGCGAGGGCGGCGGAGATCACGACTGTGCCGGCGTCGGCCGCGGTGAGGCGGCTGCCGCTGGTGACGTCGGGGCTGAGGAAGCCGGCGGGCTGCACGCCGAAGGCGGCGAGGTCGACCTCGGTGCCCCGGTCGGTCGTGCCGCGGGTGATCGAGACGCCCAGGGGCGTGGCTTCGGTGCCCGCGTCCTCGCGCCAGGCGTCGGCCGTCTTCGTGTCGAGGAGGCTGCGGGCGAACTGGTCGGACCGGGCGTCGGACGAGAAGACGAGGTGCGAGGCGGGCAGGCCGCGCAGGGCGGAGACGGTGTCGTCGCCGAGGCCGGTGGTGAAACCGGAGACGATGCCGACGAGTGCGGCGACGAGCACCACGACGGATCCCATGAGCGCGAAGCGCCCTCGGGCGGCACGCAGCTCCAGCAGAGCGAGGAACACGGCGGTTCCCTTCGTGGAAGGTTTTAGGGACGGTGCGTCGCTAACTTAGACGATGGGGACGCCGCGTCCCCAAGTGGGGGGCCCTGGGGGACGAAGGGGCTTCTAGACTGGGCGGATGCCCCGGATCAGCGCCGCCACGGTCGCCGAGCACCACGCCCAGCAACGGCTGGCTCTGGTGCGGGCGGCGCGCGAGCTGCTGGAGGGCGGCGACGCCGACGCGGTGACGTTCGCGGCGGTGGCCCGGTCCACCGGCCTGGCGCGCAACAGCGTCTACAAGTACTTCCCCGGCCGGCCCGAGCTCCTCGCGGCCGTCGTCGAGGACGCGATGCCCCGCTGGACCGACGCGATCCGGGCGGGCATGGCGGCGGCGCACACGCCCCGGGAGCGGATCGCCGCCCATGTGTCCGCGCAGCTGGAGCTGGTGCGGACCGGTGAGCACCGGATCGCGCAGGCGCTGGCCGGGGTGCGCGACGCGAACCTGGTCCGGGAGAGCGCCGGCCGGGCCCACGCGGAGCTGCTGACCCCGCTGATCGGCGCGCTCACCGAGCTGGGCGAGGACGATCCGCGCCGCACGGCGGTCCTGCTCCAGGGCATCGTGAACGCCGCCACGACGGCGATCGAGGCGGGCGACGACTACGCGGCGGTGTCCGGGCGCGCGGTCCGGATGGCGGTCACGGCGGTCACGGGCGCCCCCGCCTGACGCCGCCCGCTCTCAGCCGGCGTTCAGCCGGTCCCGGATGCCGTCGAAGTGGGTGCGCATCGCCCGTACCGCGCGTTCACCGTCGGCCGACGCGACCGCCTCCACGATCTCCCGGTGCTGGGAGCAGGTGACCCAGGGGTCCTGGTGGCCGTCGTCGAAGTCCTCGCGCACCCGGTCCATCGCCGCCCAGAACGCGTCGAGCACCTCGCTGAGCAGGTGGTTGTCGAGCGAGGCGTAAAGGGCGAGGTGGAAGGCCCGGTCCGTGGCGCGTGCCACCCGTCCGCCGCCCGCTTCCGCCTCCATCTTCTCGACGAGCCCGCGCAGCACGTCGATGTCCTCGCCCGGGACGCCGGCCGCGACGGTCCCGACGAGCCCGGCCTCCAGCGCCTCGCGCACCCTCATCAGCTCGGCGAGGCCCGGCTCGCCCTGGCGGTGGCGGACGGCCGCGCGGAAGGCCAGCCCCTCGGCGAACGGCGACAGGGAGAGCGAGCCGACGAAGGTCCCGTAACCCCGGCGGATCTCCACGACATTGACCGCCTGGAGCGACTTCAGGGCCTCCCGCACGGAGACCCGGCCGGCCTCGAAGAGGTCCATCAGCTCGGCCTCGGTGGGCAGGGCGTCGCCCGGTGCGAGGCGGCGCTCCAGGATGAGTTCCTTGATCCTTCGCTCGATGTCCTGAGCCATGGTGGGCCGCGCCACAACGTCCTCCCGAGGTGCCTTTGCCCCTTGACCGGTCGCAGGAGCATCTGATTAAGGTGAAGCAGACATAGGACATCTTACGTCTCACGTCTCGATCCGGGTAGCCGTTCGGTCCCGGACCGGCATCCCGATCAGCTGGAGCCTTCCACCATGTCTCTGACCGCACCGCTGCGCGGCGTCGTCCCACCGGTCTGCACCCCGCTCGACCCCCGGGGGGAGGTCGACACCGCGTCCCTCGTCCGGCTCGTCGAGCACCTCATCGGCGGCGGCGTGCACGGGCTGTTCGCGCTCGGCTCCACCAGCGAGGTCGCCTACCTCACCGACGAGCAGCGTGCCACGGTCCTGGAGACCGTCGTCAACGCCACCGACGGCCGCGTCCCGGTCCTGGCCGGGGTCATCGACACCACCACCGCCCGGGTCGCCGAGCACGCCAGGGCCGCCGCCGCGCTCGGCGCCGACGCCCTGGTCGCGACCGCGCCGTTCTACACCCGCACCCACCCCAAGGAGATCGCCGCCCACTTCCGCCGGCTGCGCGCCGATGTGGACCTGCCGCTGTTCGCGTACGACCTCCCGGTCTCCGTGCAGAGCAAGCTCTCGGCGGCCCTGGTCCGTGAGCTGGCCGAGGACGGCACGCTGGCCGGGCTCAAGGACAGCAGCGGCGACGAGGGCGGGCTGCGCAGGCTCGTGGTGGAGCTCGGCGGCCGCGAGGGGCGCGCGCACGGACCGGTCCCGGAGTTCAGCATCCTCACCGGTTCCGAACTGACCGTGGACGCGGCCCTGCTGGCCGGCGCCGACGGGGTCGTCCCCGGTCTCGGCAACGTGGACCCGGCCGGTTACGTACGGCTCTACGACGCCGCGCGCGCCGGGGACTGGACGCCGGCCGCCAAGGAGCAGGAGCGGCTGATCGAGCTGTTCGCGATGGTCGACGCCGGCCCCGAGGCGGACATGGGCCGCAGCTCGTCGGCGCTCGGCTCGTTCAAGGCGGCGCTCCAGCTGCTCGGCGTCATCGCGTGCGGCGACACCGCCTTCCCGCAGATCCAGCTGTCCGCCCAGTCCGTCGCGCTCGTCGCCCGACGGCTGCGCGACGCCGGTCTGCCGCCGGTCCGATGACGCGTCCGGCACCGGGCCCCGTCGTCGGCCTCGACCTGGGCGGTACGAAGATCGCCGCCGCGCTGTTCGGCGCGGACGGCGCGGTCCTGGCCCGGCACAGCAGGCCCACCCCGGCCCAGGAGGGCGCCGACGCGGTGCTCGACGCGCTGGCGGCGGCCGCCGCCGAGGTCGACCCGGGCCGCCGCGCCGCCGTGCTCGGCATCGCGGCGGCCGGGGTGATCGACCCCCGCAGCGGCATGGTCACCAGCGCCACGGACTCGCTCCGCGGCTGGGCCGGCACCGCGCTGGGCGCCGGCCTGGCCGACCGCACGGGCTACGCGGTGGCCTGCGACAACGACGTACGCGCCACCGCGGGCCCCGAGCTCGACGCGCTGCGCGCCGAGGGCAACGAGCACGCCTCCCTGCTGTTCGCGGCCATCGGCACCGGCGTCGGCGGCGCCCTCGCGTCCGACGGACGGATGCTGCACGGCGCCTCCGGCATCGCCGGGCACCTCGGCCACCTGCCGAGCCCGGAGGCGGCCCAGCTGCCCTGCACCTGCGGGGCCACCGGCCATCTGGAGGTCATCGCGTCCGGGCCGGGCATCGCCGCCCACTACGCCCGGCTGGCCGGTGCCCCCGTGGACCGGCTGGAGACCGTCGCCGCCCGCGCCGCCGAAGGCGACGCCGACGCCGTCACCGCCATCACCACGGGCGCGGCGGCCGCGGGCCACGTCCTCGGCGGGCTCGCCAACGCGCTCGGCCCCGACCGGGTCGTCGTCGGCGGCGGCGTCCCGCGCATCGGCGCGCTGTACGAGGACGCCCTGCGCGCCGCCTTCGCCGCCGAGCTGATGGGGCCGCTGCGCGGGCTCGTACCGCGCGCCCCGCTGTTCGGCCACGACGCGGCCGTGCTCGGCGCCGCCGCCCTCACCACCACCCTTCCCCTCCACCACCCGGGAGCTCTCCGATGAGCGCACAGGAACTGGCCACCACTCTCCAGGGCAAGCTGATCGTGTCCTGCCAGGCGCCCCCCGGCGACCCGATGCGGGAGACCTCCACGCTGGTGCGGCTCGCGCGGTCGGCCGTCGCCGGCGGCGGCGCGGCGATCCGCGCCAACGAGCCGGAGGTCGTCGCCGCGATCGTCGCCGCCGTCGACCTGCCGGTCATCGGCCTGTGGAAGGACGGCGACGTCGGGGTCTACATCACCCCGACCGTCCGGCACGCCCTGGCGGTCGCCGAGGCCGGTGCTGCGGTGGTCGCCGCCGACGCCACCGACCGGCCGCGCCCCGACGGTTCGACCTTCGCCGAGCTGGTCGAGGCGGTCCACGCGGCCGGCGCCCTCGTCATGGCCGACGTCTCCACCCTCGCCGAAGGCGTCACCGCCGCCGGGCTGGGCGCGGACTTCGTCTCCACGACCCTGTCCGGCTACGTCCCGGGGCAGCCGAAGCAGACCGGCCCCGACCTCGACCTGGTCGCCCGGCTCGCCGCCGCCATCGACGTACCCGTCGTCGCCGAGGGCCGCCTCAACACCCCCGAGGACGCGGCCGAGGCTCTGGCGCGCGGAGCGCACAGCGTCGTCGTCGGCACGGCCATCACCGCCCCCACGGCCCTGACCAGCCGCTTCGTCGCGGGTATCGCCCGGCCCTGATCTGCCCCCACCCAGCGGGGCGGCTGTTCAACGACGAACGCCGTCCCGCATCCTGGAGTCACCGTGCACACCACACCCCCCACGCTCCCCTGGTACCGCCAGGTGAGCCGCACCCAGTGGAAGTCGTTCTTCGCCGCCTGGATCGGCTACGTCCTGGACGGCTTCGACTTCGTGCTGATCACCCTCGTCCTGACCGAGATCAGTGACGACTTCGGGCTGAGCACGGTGCAGGCCGCCAGTCTGGTCTCCGGCGCGTTCATCACCCGCTGGCTCGGCGGTGCCGTGCTCGGTGCCCTCGGCGACCGCTACGGCCGCAAGCTGTCGATGGTGGTGAGCATCCTGCTGTACTCGCTGGGCACCTTCGCCTGCGGGTTCGCGTGGAACTACCACAGCCTGTTCGCCGCCCGGCTGGCCATCGGCATGGGCATGGCCGGTGAGTACAGCGCCAGCTCCACGTACGTCATGGAGAGCTGGCCGCCCGCGCTGCGCAACCGGGCCAGCGGCTTTCTGATCTCCGGCTTCTCGGTGGGTTCGGTGCTCGCGGCCCAGGTCTACGACTGGGTGGTGCCCTCGCTCGGCTGGCGCTGGATGTTCTACCTCGGCCTGATCCCGATAGCGGTCGCGCTGTGGATGCGGCGGGCGCTGCCGGAGGCGGAGGAGTGGACGGAGTCCGTCGCGGACGAGGGCGCGAAGCCCAACCCGTTCCGCCCGCTGTTCCTGACCCCGCGCCGGGCCACCGCCAACACGGTCCTGGTGGCCGTCGCCACGCTCTCGCTGTTCCTCGTCTTCACCCCGGGCGGCTCCGGCATGGTCCCGATGCTCTCGGTGGTCGCCGCGCTCTCGCTCGCCGCACTGGCCGTGCAGCTGGGCGGCAGGCGCGGCTGGGTGCTGTACCTGTCGATGATCGTGACGCTGTTCTTCGCGTTCCTGTACTCCTGGCCGATCCAGGCCCTGCTGCCGACATACCTGAAGACGGAGCTGGGCTACACGACGGGGCAGGTCACCGACGTCCTGTACTTCGCGGGCTTCGGCACCATGGCCGGGTGCTGGACGGCGGGCTTCCTCGGCGACCGGATCGGTACGAAGAAGGCGTACGCGCTGACACTGCTGGCCTCGCTCGCCTTCGTCTACCCGGTCTTCGCGGTGGAGAACAACCTGCTGCTGCTCGGCGTCCTGCTCTTCCTGCTCCAGGCGACGAGTTTCGGCATCTCCGGCCTGCTCCCCCGCTACATCGGCGGCCACTTCCCGACCCGCAGCCGGGGCGCCGCGCTCGGCTTCACGTACAACGTGGGTGCTCTCGGCGGGGCCGTCGCCCCGGTCCTCGGGGCGCATCTGGCCTCCGGCATGGACCTGGGCCGGGCCCTGGCGGTGCTGACGTTCGCCGGCACGGTGATCGTGGTCCTGCTGGTCGGCTTCGACGTACCGGCCCGGCTGAACCGGCTGGCCGACCCGGACGCCCGGGACGATCACCTGGCGGCGGGTCCGGCGCCGGACGGGCCGGTCGCCGCCGTGGAGCGGTAGGGCCGGCCGGTGCGTGCGCCGCCGGGGCCGTGCGCCCCGGCGGCGTCCGCGGGTCTCAGGCCGCGACGCGCTCGAAGACCGCGGCGAGGCCCTGGCCGCCGCCGATGCACATGGTCTCCAGGCCGTAGCGCGCCTCGCGGCGGTGCAGTTCCCGGGTGAGGGTGGCGAGGATGCGGGCTCCGGTGGCGCCGACGGGGTGGCCGAGCGAGACACCGGAGCCGTTCACGTTGATCCGCTCCTCGTGGTCCTTCTCCCCGAGGCCCAGCTCCCGGGTGCAGGCCAGCACCTGGGCGGCGAACGCCTCGTTCAGCTCGATCAGGTCGAGGTCGGCCGGCGTGAGGCCGGCCCGGCCGAGCGCGGCGTGGGTGGCGGGGACCGGGCCGAGGCCCATGGTGGCGGCGGGCACCCCGGCCCTGGCGAAGGAGACCAGCCGCACCAGCGGGACGAGGCCGAGCCGTTCGGCGGTGGCGGCGCTCGTCACCAGGCAGGCGGCCGCCGCGTCGTTCTGGCCGCTGGCGTTGCCCGCGGTGACGGTGGCCTCCGGGTCGGACTTCAGCATGACCGGGCGGAGCGCGGCGAGCTGTTCGGCGGTGGTGTCGGGGCGGGGGTGCTCGTCCGCGGTGACCACCGTCTCGGCCTTCCTGGTCTTCACCGTGACCGGGACGATCTCGGCCTCGTACCGGCCCTCGGCGGCCGCCCGGCCGGCCCGCCGCTGCGAGCGCAGGGCCAGCGCGTCCTGGTCGGCGCGGCTGATGCCGTACGCCCGGCGCAGGTTCTCGGCGGTCTCGATCATGCCGCCGGGTACGGGATGGTGGATGCCGCCCGCGGTGACCCGGCCCCGGGCGAGCGCGTCGTGGAGCTGGAGGCCGGGGCCCTTGATGCCCCAGCGCCCGTCGTGCGTGTAGTAGGGGGCCGCGCTCATCACGTCGACGCCGCCCGCGATGACGACCTCGCTGAATCCGGCGCGGATCTGCATGGCCGCGTCCAGGACCGCCTGGAGCCCGGAGCCGCAGCGGCGGTCGGTCTGGATGCCGGTGACCGTCTGCGGGAGCCCGGCGTCCAGGGCGGCGACCCGGCCGATGGCGGGGGCTTCGGCCGAGGGGTAGGAGTGGCCGAGGATCACCTCGTCCACCCGGTCGGGGTCGATGCCGGTGCGGGCGACGACCTCGGCGATGACACGGGCGGCGAGGGCGGCCGGCTTCTCCCCGGCGAACACCCCGCCGAAACGGCCGATGGGGGTGCGCAGGGGTTCGCAGATCACGACATCGAGGGGGTCGGGCACGGCGGGGCCTTCCGGGGTGTGGGGCAGGGGACAAGGGTGTGATCCGACCCTCGCACCCGGTGACTGAGTCGGTCCAATATCCAGTTCCCCCTGATTCAAGACGCGTCGGGTCTCAATGGGGTCGGCAGGGCGCTCTCCGCGACGGCGAGCACGGCGCGCAGGGCGGCCGAGGGGTTGTCCGCCCGCCAGGCCAGCGCCGCCTGCCTTCTGATGGGTGGCCCGGCCAGCGGCCGGTAGACGAGGCCGTTCTGCTGGATGTGCTGGACGGAGGTGACGGTCAGCGTCACCCCGACGCCCGCCGCGACCAGCGCCAGGATGGTGTACGAGTCGGGCGCCTCCTGCACCACCCTCGGGTGGAACCCGGCGGCCTCACAGGCCTCCACCATCGCGTCGCGCACGGTGGAGCCGCTGTTCGCGGGGAACGAGACGAACGGCTCCCCGGCCAGCGCGTCGAGAGGGATCTCGGCGCTGGCGGCGAGCGGATGGTCGAAGGGCAGCGCACACACCAGGACCTCCTCGTCGATCACCCGGCAGACCACGCCGGGCTGGGTGACCGGAAGCCGTACGAAGCCCAGGTCCAGGGAGCCGTCCGCGACCCGGGCGAGCGCCACGTTGGCATAGGTCTGACCGGTCATGACCAGCTCGATCGCGGGGTGGGCGGCCCGCACCGCGCGGGTCAGCAGCGGCAGGGTCTCGTGGCTGGAGGCACCCGCGAAGCCGATGCCGACCCGCCCGTACTCGCCCCGCCCGGCGGCCCGCGCCGCCCGTACCGCTGTGTCCAGGTCGTCCAGCACGGTCCGCACCGGCTGGAGGAACGACTCCCCCGCGCTGGTGAGGCGCACCGAGCGGGTGTTGCGTTCGAACAGCTGGACGCCGAGTTCCTTCTCCAGCCGGCGGATCTGCTGGCTCAGCGGCGGCTGTGCCATCTGGAGCCGCTTCGCGGCCCTGCCGAAGTGCAGCTCCTCCGCCACGGCGAGGAACGCGGAGAGATGACGCAGCTCCACGCCGGTCCTTCCGGTCGGTCCGACGACGCCATTGATTCGTCCGGCGTCCTGATCCCACCTTAATTCGGTATTGGACAGCCCTCAATGACCGCTGGCACGGTGGGGCGGAGCCCGCCCGGACAAAGGAGCACCGTGGCCCGCAAGGACAAGACGATGGCGATGAGCGCGGCGGTGGCGGCGTACGTCCAGGACGGCGCCACCGTCTGCCTCGAAGGCTTCACCCATCTCATCCCGGTCGCCGCCGGGCACGAGATCATCCGCCAGGGCCGCCGGGACCTCACGGTCGTCCGGATGACCGCGGACATCGTGGTGGACCAGATGATCGCGGCGGGCTGTGTGACCCGGCTGGTCTCCTCGTTCGTGGGCAACTCCTCGGCCGGCTCGCTCGGTGAGCTGCGCCGCCGGGTGGAGCGCGCGGACCCGGAACCGCTGGCCTTCGAGGAGTACAGCCACTACGGGATGGTCTGCCGCTATCTCGCCGGGGCGCAGCGGCTGCCGTTCCACCCGCTGCGCAGTTACGGCGGCAGCGACCTGCCGTCCGTCAACAGCGCCCTGCGCAAGGTGACATCGCCGTACCCCGGCCCGGACGGCGAGCCCGAGCAGATCTACGTCGTACCGCCCGTCAACCCGGATGTGACGTTCATCCACGCCCAGCGCGCCGACCGGCGCGGCAACACCCAGATGTGGGGGCTGACCGGAGTGCAGGCCGAGGCGGTGTACGCGGCGGACCGGGCGGTCGTCGTCGTGGAGGAGATCGTGGACGACGAGGTGATCCGCTCGGACCCCAACCGCACCCTCGTCCCCGCCCACGCGGTCGACGCCGTCGTCCACTGCCCGCGCGGCGCCCACCCGTCGTTCGCGCAGGGCTACTACGACCGGGACAATGCCTTCTACCGGGCCTGGTCGCACATCAGCAAGGACCCCGGCCGGCTCCAGGACTGGCTGGACGAGTGGGTGCGCGGCACCGCCGACCACGCCGAGTACGTCGCGAAGCTCGGCGCCGAGCACTGGGCGGGGCTCGCCGTCGGTGAGGCGCTGAGCGCGCCCGTGAACTACGGGCGGCGGCTGTCATGACCGTCACCTCCTCCGAACTGCTCTCCGTCGTCGCCTCCCGGGAACTGGCCGCGCGCAGCACCGTGTTCGCCGGGATCGGGCTGCCGACGCTCGCCACCGAACTGGCCCGGCTGACGGTCGCCCCGGAGCTGGAGGTGGTGTACGAGTCCGGGGTGTGCGGCGCGCACCCCTCGCATCTGCCGGAGACCATCGCGGACGCGGTCCTGATCACGGGCGCCGAGGCGGTGATCCCGATGCCGATGCTCTTCGGTTCGGTGCTCCAGGGCGGCCATATCGACGTCGGTTTCCTGGGGGCCGCGCAGATCGACCGTCACGGCGATCTCAACACCTCGGTGATCGGGGACTGGGAGCGCCCGGACGTCCGGCTGCCCGGTTCGGGCGGCGGGGTCGAGGTGATGGCCAACTCCCGCGAGGTCTTCGTGGTGATGCGCCGCCACCACCCCCGCTCCTTCACCGCGGAGCTCGACTTCTGCACCACGCCGGGCCCGGACCGCGCCCTGGCCGACGGAATCCGCCCGCTGGGCTCGGGTGTCACCCGGGTCATCACGGAGCTGGGCATCCTGGCCCGCGAGGGTGCCGGCGACGAGCTGCAGCTGGTCGCCGTCCAGCCCGGCGTCACCGTCGAGCAGGTCAGGGCCGCGACCGGCTGGGACCTGCGGGTCGCCGGCACGGTGGAGGAGGTCGCGCCCCCGACCCGCGAGGAGCTGCGGCTGCTGCGCGAGGATGTCGACCCGGGCCGCGTGTACCTGCGCTGAGCCGCCACCGCCCCTATCGAGAGGACCATGACCCGCATGCGTATCAGGATCGTCGGCGCCGGAGCCATGGGCCGCGGCATCGCCCAGTGGGCGGCCTCGGCCGGACACACCGTGGAGCTGTGCGACGTACGCACCGAGGCGGTGACGGACGCGGTCGCCTTCGTGGGGTCCATGCTGGAGCGGGCCGTCGCCAAGGGCCGGATGGCCGCCGGGGACGCGGCGGCCGCGCTGGAGCGGCTGGTCCCGCTGGACGACCCGTGGGCGGCGGGCCCGGACGTCGGTCTGGTGATCGAGGCCGTGCGCGAGGACCTGGACACCAAGGCCGAGGTCTTCGGCCGCCTGGAGCGGGCGCTGCCCGCCTCCGCCGTCTTCGCGACCAACACCTCCTCGCTGTCCGTGACCCGGATCGCCGCCACGCTGAAGGACCCGGCACGCCTGGCCGGGCTGCACTTCTTCAACCCGGTGCCGCTGATGCGGATCGTGGAGGTGGTGCCCGGCGCCGCCACCCGGCCGGACATCCCGCCGCTGCTGACCTCGCTCGTGAAGAGCTGCGGCCACCGCGCGGTGACCGTCGCCGACACCCCCGGCTTCCTCGTCAACCACGCCGGGCGCGGGCTGGTGACGGAGGCGCTGGCCCTGCTGGAGGAGACCGTCGGCGAGCCGGCGGACATCGACCGGATCGCCCGGGACGTGCTGGGGCTGCGGATGGGCCCGTTCGAGCTGATGGACCTCACCGGGCTCGATGTGACCGCCGCCGTCATCGACTCGATCTGGACGGGCTTCCGCCACGAGGACCGGTTGCGGCCCTCCTTCCTGACCCCGAACCGGGTGGTGGCCGGCCTGCACGGCCGCAAGACCGGGCGCGGCTGGTACGCGTACGGCCCCGAGGCCACCGGCCCCGCGCCCGAGCCGCCGGTCACCGGGGACGCGGACCGCCCGGTGCACGTGTTCGCCCCGGACCCCGCGCAGGAGGCCGACGCCGCCGCGCTCCGCGAGGCGCTGGCCGCGGCGGGCGCGACGGTCGGGAGCGGGGCGCGGCCCGCCGGCGACGCGCTGGTCCTGGTCCCGGTCTGGGGCACCACGGTCGCTTCGGCGGTGGCCGCGCACGGGCTGCCCGCCGCCCGCACCTTCGGCGTGGACCCGCTGCCGGCGGCCGGACGGCGCCGGGTGCTCGCGGTGACCCCGGCGGCTGACCCGGCGGCGGCCGGGGACGCCCGCGCGGTGCTGGCCCGGCCGGCGGACGGCGGCGAGCCGTTCGCGGTGTCGGTGGTCCGGGACACGGCGGGGTCGGTCGCGCAGCGGCTGCTCGCCTCGATCGTGTCGGTCGCGGCGTCCATCGCGGAGCGCGCCCTCGCCGCCCCGGCCGACATCGACGTGGCGGTGACGACCGGGCTCGGCTATCCGGTGGGCCCGCTGGCCTGGGGCGAGCGGGTCGGGGCGGCCCGCGTGCTCCGGCTGCACCGGGCGCTGCACGCCACGACCGGCGACCCGCGCCACCGCCCCACCCGCTGGGTCACCGAACGCGCCGCGCTGGGCCTGGCGCTGACGGACCCGGGCACCTCGCCCGCGGACGTGGACCGCGTTCCCCGCGACGGGGCATGACCGATTCGTTCAAGACCGTGGGCCGGGGCCCGGCCTACGGTCGGGGCATGACTCCACGACTCGACGCGATCGGCATCACCACCGCCGATCTGCCCGCATCGCTCGCCTTCTACCGCCGTCTCGGCCTCGGCGTCCCGGCCGGCGCGGAATCCGCGCCCCATGTCGAGGTGACCCTGCCGGGCGGCGGGCGCCTGCTGTGGGACACCGAGGACACCGTCCGCTCGTTCGACCCCGACTGGTCCCCGCCGTCCGGCGGGGACCGGATCGGGCTCGCCTTCCTGTGCGACAGCCCGGCGGAGGTGGACGCGGTCTACGCGGACCTGACCGGCGCCGGATACCGGGGGCACCTGAAGCCGTGGGACGCCGTGTGGGGGCAGCGGTACGCCGTCGTCCTCGACCCGGACGGCTGCGCGGTCTCGCTGTTCGCCGCCGCCAGCTGAACCCCCGGCTCCTCAGGCGCGGCCGAAGTAGGCGGTCAGGGTGGTGCCGGCCAGGTCGCGCATGTCCCGGGCGAGGTGCGCCTGGTCGGCACAGCCCGCCGCGAGCGCCGCGTCCGCGTACGGCAGCCCGGAGCGCACGAGGGCCAGCGCCCGCTGGAGCCGCAGCACCCGGGCCAGCGTCTTGGGCCCGTAGCCGAAGGCGGCCAGGGAGCGGCGGTGCAGCTGGCGGGCGCCGAGTCCGGCGGTCCTGGCCGCATCGGCGACGGTGGCTCCGGCCTCCAGCCGTGCGGCGACGGAGCGCATCACCGGGTCGGGCGGCGCGGTACCGGCCGCCCGGTCCAGGGCGATGTCCTCCAGGGCCGTGGCCGGGTCGTCCGCCTCGGCGACCCGCTCGGTGAGTTCGCGGACCGGGGCGCCGGGCCACAGGGCGGCCAGCGGGACCCGGCGGTCGCGCAGTTCGTGGGCGGGCACGCCCAGCAGGGCGGGCGCGGTGCCGGGGGCGAAGCGGACGCCCGCCCAGGCGCCCCCGGTCTCCGCGGGCGGCTCGGCGTGGGTGTCCGGTCCCGCGACGAGCAGCCGGTCGCCGCTCCAGAGCAGGTCCATGCAGCCGTCGGGCAGCACCGGATGGGCCGTGCCGGGCGGCACGGTCACGGTCCACACCTTCGCGCCGTCCAGTCGCGACGCGCGCTCTTCGTAGCTGACGCCCATGGCACTAGTCTCGTGCACGGACACGACCACGTGCGTAATCGGCTACCCGGGGGCGGTCATGGCGTCACTGATGGAGTTCACCACGGACAGCGGGGCGACGGTGACGGTGGAGGTCGACCGTCACGCGCCCGGTGCGCAGTTGGTGGCGCGCGACGGGCATCACGCCCTGGCGCGGGCCGGGCGCACCTTCGACAGCGCGCTTGAGGGCATCAGGTCGGCCGCCGAGTCGGCGCTCAACGTGTTCCGGGACGGGGCGCTGAAGCCGGACGGGGTGGAGCTGGAGTTCGGCGTGAAGATCACCTCGGAGGCCGGAGCGGTGATCGCGAAGAGCGCCCTGGAGGGACATCTGACGGTGAAGCTGTCCTGGTCGCCGGGGGCGCGGGACAGGCCCTAGCCGCCGGGGCCCGCCGCCGGCCGAGCCTCACTCGTCGTGGGGGTGCGGCTTGTCCGCGTCCTTGTCGCGGCCGGGCTGGAGCCGGGACTTCACGTCGTCCGGCGGCAGGAACCGCGACCAGCGCTCGGGGAACTCGGACGGCATGTACGGGCTGTCGCCCACATCGCCCTCCTCGTCGTCCTCGTCGTCGTCCTCGTCGTAGTCCTGCGGTCCGCCGTGCCAGCTCTCCGCCTGGGTGCGGGCCACGAACTCGGCGGCCTGGGCGGCGCGCACCCGGTCGTTCGCGGCGCGGGCGGCGGCCGTCGCGACCGAGGGCCAGACCCGGTCGATGGCCGCGTTCACCGCGGCGCCCACCAGCACCGCGAACGCGGAGACGCCGATCCACAGCAGCACGGCGATGGGGGCGGCGAGCGATCCGTAGATCGTGGGGCCCTCGACCGTACTGGTGAGGTAGATCCGCAGCAGGAAGCTGCCGACCACCCACATCGCGAGCGCCACCAGGGCGCCCGGCATGTCCTCGATCCACGGCGAACGCACCGGCACGGACACGTGGTAGAGGGTGGTGAGGAAGGCGACCGACAGCAGTATCACCAGGGGCCAGTACAGGACGGCGATGACCTCGGTGCCCCACGGTATGAGCTCGACGACCCGGTCGGGACCGACCACGAGCAGCGGCAGGACCACCGCGCCGAGCAGCAGCGCCACCACGTACAGCAGGAAGGCGAGCATCCGGGTCTTGACGATGCCGCGCTGGCCGTCGAGCCCGTACATCACGGTGATCGTGTCGATGAAGACGTTGACCGCGCGGGAGCCGGACCACAGGGCGATGGCGAAGCCGATGGAGATGACGTCCGGCCGGGCGCCGGTGGTGACGTCCGACAGGAGCGGTTTGGCGAAGTCGTTGACGCCGCGCTCGGAGAGCATGGTGTGCGCGGCGCTGAGGATGTTGCGCTCGATGGAGGCGACCGTGGTGGTGCTGGTCCACTCGTCGACGTAGCCCAGCAGGCCGATCAGGCCGAGGAGCAGCGGGGGCAGGGACAGCAGGGTGAAGAACGCCGCCTCGGCGGCGAGTCCCAGGATGCGGTACTCCATGCACGAGTTGACCGTGTCCTTGAGCAACTGCCAGGCGAGCTGCCGCTTGGATACGTTGCGGTAGAGCACTCGGGCCCGGTGGAGCCGGCCCGGTGGCCGCTCGGGTGTTTCGTTTGCTGCCTGCACGTCCTTACCGTATCGGCATGGCAGCCACCACCCACACCGTGTCCAACCAGCCCCCTCCCCTTCTCGGCTACGACGTCTTCGGCGCGGACCGGGTGCTCGGCGAGGCCGTGGAACGCCATCTTCCGGCCGGGGTGCTGGACGAGGCCAGGGAGGGGCTGGCGCGGCTCGGGCAGTCCGCGGGCTCGGCCCAGGCGGCGTCCTGGGGGGCGCAGGCCAACGAGAACCCGCCGGTCCTGCGCACGCACGACCGGTACGGACACCGCGTCGACGAGGTGGAGTTCCACCCGGCCTGGCACCGGCTGCTCGGCCATGGCGTCGGCGCGGGTCTGACCGCTGCCTGGGACCGGCCGGGCGGGCATGTGCGCCGGGCGGCGGGCTTCCTCGTGTGGACGCAGGCCGAGGCGGGGCACGGCTGCCCGCTGTCGATGACGCACGCCGCGGTGCCGGCCCTGCGCGCCGAGCCCGAGGTGGCCGCCGAGTGGGAGCCGCTGCTGACCTCGCGGGTCTACGAGCGGGGGCTGCGGCCGGCCGGGCGGAAGGCAGGGGCGCTGCTGGGCATGGCGATGACGGAGAAGCAGGGCGGCTCCGACGTACGGGCGGGTACGACGCGCGCCGAGCCGCTGGCCGGCGAGGGCGAGTATCTGCTGACCGGGCACAAGTGGTTCTGCTCGGCCCCGATGTCCGACGGTTTCCTGGTGCTGGCGCAGGCCCCGGACGGGCCGACCTGCTTCCTGCTGCCCCGGGTGCTGCCGGACGGCACGCGCAATCCGTTCGCGATCCAGCGGCTCAAGGACAAGCTGGGCAACCGGTCGAACGCCTCGGCCGAGGTCGAGTTCGACGGGACGTGGGCGCGCCGGATCGGTGAGGAGGGGCGCGGGGTGCGCACGGTCATCGGCATGGTGGCGGCGACCCGGCTGGACTGTGTGACGGGTTCGGCGGCGCTGATGCGGCAGGCGGTGGCGCAGGCGGTGCACCACACGACGTACCGCTCCGCGTTCGGCGGGCCGCTCGTGGAGAAGCCGCTGATGCGCAATGTGCTGGCCGATCTGGCGCTGGAGTCGGAGGCGGCGACCGTGCTGGCGATGCGGCTCGCGGCGGCGTACGACGAAGGGGGCGAGAGCGAGTCGGCGTTCCTGCGGATCGCGGTGCCGGCGGCGAAGTACTGGGTGACCAAGCGGTGCGCGTCCGTGGTGGGCGAGGCGCTGGAGTGCCTGGGCGGCAACGGCTACGTGGAGGAGTCGGGCATGCCCCGGCTGCTGCGCGAGGCGCCGCTCAACTCGATCTGGGAGGGTTCGGGGAACGTCCAGGCGCTGGACGTGCTGCGGGCGTTGCGGCGCGAACCGCTCGCGCTGAACGCGTTCCTCCGGGAGGTGGGGCGGGCCCGGGGCGCCGATCACCGGCTCGACGCGGCGATCAGGGACCTGCTGACGGAGCTGGCCGATCTGGCGGGGATCGAGGCGCGGGCCCGCCGGGTGGTGGAGCGCGTCGCGCTGGTGCTCCAGGGCTCGCTGCTGGTGCGCTGGGCGCCGCCGGAGGTGGCGGACGCGTTCTGCGCTTCGCGCCTGGGCGGGGACGGGGGCGCCGCGTTCGGGACGCTGCCGCACACCCTGGATCTGGCGTCGGTGGTGGAGCGGGCCCGGCCGGTGGAGCACTGACCGGGGGCAGCGACGGGGGGTGATGCTGCGCCGACACGGCACCACCCCCCATGCTGTACACACCGGACTTGGGGGCCGGAGCCCCGCCGTGCGGTGTACCGCCACTCTTGTACGGGCCCGGGGCCCTCGCCAGAGTTGCAGAGGGTTGCAACCATTGTGTGGAGTTGCGGTATCGGGGGTCCTGTGACGGCAGGATGAGGGCGCGGCCCCGCGAATGGGCCGGCCACGGGTGTGAGGGGGAACCGGCGTGGAGACGACTCCGGTCGATGTGGTGCGGCTGACGGCCCAGGAGACCGCGCAGACCAGGCGCCTGGTGCACCGGGCCCGGGAGGCGCGGATGGCGGGCGACCGGATGCCCGCGACGCCCCGGGCCGAGATCGGGGCGTCCTGGGACCGGGTGCTGCGCAGCGGCATCGATCCCGAGCAGACGACGCAGAGCCGGCTGCTGGAGGCGGACGAGATCGAGCACCGGCGCCGTAGTTCGGCGCTGGGCGAGGTGATGCCGCTGCTCAGCGACGGGCTGGCGAGCATCGCGGACGCCTCGCAGCAGATCATGGTGGTCACCGATGTGGAGGGCCGGGTGCTGTGGCGCCAGGGCAACACGGGGGTGCTGCGCCGGGCCGACGGCATCTGTCTCGCGGAGGGCGCCGCGTGGTCGGAGGAGAGCACCGGGACCAACGCGATCGGTACGGCGCTGGCCTCGCGCGCCCCGGTGCGGGTGCACTCGGCGGAGCACTTCGTGCGCAGTCTGCACGGCTGGACGTGCGCCGCCGCACCGGTCCGTGATCCGCGGGACGGCCGGCTGATGGGGATCGTCGACATCAGCGGCCCCGCCTCCACGTTCCACCCGGCGACGCTGGCCCTGGTGGGTTCGGTGGCCCGGCTGGCCGAGAGCGAGATCCGGGTGCGGCATCTGGAGGCGATCGACCGGCTGCGTTCGGTGGCCGCGCCGGTCCTGTGCCGGCTGGGCGGGCGGGCGCTGGCGGTGGACGCCCACGGCTGGACGGCGGCGGTGACGGGGATGCCTCCGGTGGACCGGCTGCCGTTGCCGAAGTCGCTGGAGCCGGGGCGGGTGTGGCTGCCGTCGCTCGGCATGTGCCGGGTGGAGCCGCTGGCGGGCGGCTGGCTGGTGCAGGTGGCGGACGGGGCGATGGACAGCCCGCCGCGCCGGGTGGTGCTCGATCTGAGCCGGCCGCGCACGCTGGCGGTGAATGTGGTGAGCCCGGTGGGGACGTGGACGCAGCGGCTCTCCCCGCGCCACGCCGAGCTGCTGTACGCGCTGGCGGTGCGGCGCGAGGGCCGTACGGCGTCGGAGCTGGCGCAGGACCTCTTCGGTGACGCGACCAGGACGGTGACGGTGCGGGCGGAGATCTCGCGGCTGCGGCGCCATCTCGCCGAGGTGCTGGCGCACCGCCCGTACCGGTTCGGCGAGGGCGTCGAGGTGGAGGTGATCCATCCGGAGGACCCGGCGGATCTGCTGCCGCGTTCGAAGGCCCCGGTGGTCGTGGCGGGGCGCGGCACCCCCTGAGCGGGGGTGGTGTCCGCGCAGGTCCCGGGTGCCGGCGGCGGTGCGGGACCCGGCTTGGGCGCGGGCGGCGGGGCATGGTTGTCTGGCAGCCATGAGCAATCCCGTACGCCCCGCAGGCCCCGCCGTCGACGAGGTGACCATCTGGTCGCTGGAGCAGACCTCGCCCGGGGATCTGCGGCCGTCAGCCGTGCCGGACGCGGACGTCCGGATCGTACGGTCCGGGGTGCCGCTGCCCGAGTTCAGCCGTTTCCTGTACACGGCGGTCGGCGGTGACGTCCGGTGGACGGACCGGCTGTCGATGTCGTACGCGCAGTGGCAGGAGGTCCTGGACCGGCCGGGTGCGGAGACCTGGGTGGCGTACGCGAACGGGACCCCGGCCGGCTACATCGAACTGGACCCGCAGGACGACGGCGTGGTCGAGATCATGTACTTCGGGCTGATCCCGGCCTTCCGGGGCCGGCGGATCGGTGGTCATCTGCTGTCGTACGGCACGGCCCGCGCCTGGGACCTGGCCGAGCGGTGGCCGGGGCGGCCCGCGACGAAGCGGGTGTGGCTGCACACCTGCTCGAAGGACGGTCCACACGCGATGGACAACTATCTGCGGCGCGGCTTCCGGCTCTTCGACACCCGCACGGAACTGGAGGAACCGGTGACGACGCCCGGTCCCTGGCCCGGCTCGGGCCGCGAGCTGCTTCCGTAGCAATTCCCCATGCTTGTCCGGTTTTACGCTCCACCCCGGCGCCCGTCACTCGCGTGACGGGCGCCACATCGTCTCACGCACCGGGACAGTCTCGTCCACATCATGGATAGTGGTGGACTGCTCGGAGATCCCCATGACACGCTTCCGTCATGTCCGGAACTGGAATTGCCTTGGTGAGTCGACGCCACGTCGACCTCGGCCGCATGTCCAGCGCCATCTGTCCGGTGAGCTGAGAGTCCCAGCACCGCCGAGATCCCCCTTTGCTTCAGTTCAGCCCTGCGCACCGCCGCGCCAGACGCGAGTGTGCAGTTCAGAGCCGCCCTCCTGCAGTCCCGAAGGACGTATTTGCCATGGCCTCCAGCCCGGAGAAGACCGCTACCGCGACGCCCCGCCGCAAGGTCGGGCGCCATCGTGGTGAGGGCCAGTGGGCCATGGGACACCACACGCCCCTCAACGGGAACGAGCAGCTCAAGAAGGACGACGACAGTCTCAATGTGCGGACACGCATTGAGACGATCTACTCCAAGCGCGGATTCGACTCGATCGACCCCAACGACCTGCGCGGACGCATGCGCTGGTGGGGGCTGTACACCCAGCGCAAGCCCGGGATCGACGGCGGCAAGACCGGGGCCCTGGAGCCGGAGGAGCTTGAGGACAAGTTCTTCATGATGCGCACCCGCATCGACGGCGGCCGTCTGACGACCGCTCAACTGCGCGCCATCGGTGAGGTGTCACAGCAGTACGCCCGCGGTTCCGCCGACATCACCGACCGGCAGAACGTGCAGATGCACTGGGTGCGGATCGAGGACGTGCCCGCGATCTGGGAGAAACTGGAGGCCGTCGGGCTCTCCACCACCGAGGCGTGCGGCGACTGCCCGCGCACGATGATCGGTTCGCCGGTGGCGGGGATCGCCGCCGACGAGATCATCGACGGCACCCCGGCCCTGGAGGAGATCCACGCCCGCCACATCGGCAGCAAGGAATTCTCCAACCTGCCCCGCAAGTTCAAGACCGCCATCTCCGGCTCCCCCGTGCAGGACGTCGTCCACGAGATCAACGACATCTCGTTCGTCGGCGTCGTGCACCCCGAGCACGGCCCCGGCTTCGACCTCTGGGTCGGCGGCGGGCTCTCCACCAACCCCCGGCTGGCCGAACGGCTCGGTGCCTGGGTGCCGTTGGACGAGGTCCCCGACGTCTGGGCGGCGGTCACCAGCCTCTTCCGCGACTACGGCTACCGGCGGCTGCGCAACCGCGCCCGGCTGAAGTTCCTGGTCGCCGACTGGGGTGTCGCCAAGTTCCGCCAGGTGCTGGAGGACGAGTTCCTGCGGCGCCCGCTGCTCGACGGCCCCGCCCCCGAAGAGCCGGTCTCGCGCTGGCGCGACCACGTCGGGGTGCACCCGCAGCGCGACGGCCGGTTCTACGTGGGCTTCGCCCCGCGTGTCGGGCGGCTGGACGGCGCCACCCTCACCAAGATCGCCGAGCTGGCCGAGGAGCACGGCTCCCACCGGGTGCGGACCACGGTGGAGCAGAAGATGATCATCCTCGACGTGGAGCAGGACCGCGTCGACTCGCTCTCCGCCGGCCTGGAGGCGCTGGGTCTCCAGGTCAAGCCCTCGACGTTCCGGCGGGGCACGATGGCCTGCACCGGCATCGAGTTCTGCAAGCTGGCGATCGTCGACACCAAGGGCCGCGGCGCCTCCCTCATCGAGGAACTGGAGCGCAGGCTCCCGGACTTCGACGAGCCGCTCACCATCAACATCAACGGCTGCCCCAACGCATGCGCCCGCATCCAGACGGCGGACATCGGCCTCAAGGGCCAGCTCATGCTCGACGCCGACGGGAACTCGGTCGAGGGCTTCCAGGTGCACCTCGGCGGGGCGCTCGGGCTGGACGCCGGATTCGGCCGCAAGGTGCGCGGACTGAAGGTCACGTCCGAGGAGCTGCCCGACTACGTCGAGCGGGTCATCGGCCGCTACCTGGAGGAGCGCGAGGAGAACGAGCGCTTCGCCACCTGGGCGGCCCGCGCCAGTGCGGAGTCCCTGTCATGAGCGAGCGCGCCGCGCCCTTCCACTGCCCCTACTGCGGCGACGAGGACCTGCGCCCGCACGAGGCGGGGCACGGGGCATGGGAATGCGCCTCCTGCAACCGCGCGTTCCAGCTGAAGTTCCTGGGGCTGCTGAGCCGGGGACTGAAGTCCAACGACGCGGGAGGGGACGGAATATGACGGTCGATCAGGAAATCGGCACGCTCACCGACGAGACCCTGAGGGAACTCGCCGAGCGGGCCGGACGCGAGCTGGAGGACGCCTCCGCGTCCGACATCCTCCGGTGGGCGACCGAGACGTTCGGGACCCGGTTCTGCGTCACCTCCTCCATGGAGGACGCGGTCGTCGCCCACCTCGCCTCCCGGGTGCGGCCCGGGGTCGATGTGGTGTTCCTCGACACCGGCTACCACTTCGAGGAGACCATCGGGACCCGGGACGCGGTGGACGCCGTGATGGACGTCAACGTCATCACGCTGACCCCGCGCCGGACCGTGGCCGAGCAGGACGCCGAGTACGGGCCGAAGCTGCACGACCGCGACCCCGACCTCTGCTGCAAGCTGCGCAAGGTCCAGCCGCTGGAGGAGGGCCTGACCTCGTACACGGCCTGGGCGACCGGGCTGCGCCGCGACGAGTCCCCCACCCGGGCGAACACCCCCGTCGTCGGCTGGGACGAGAAGCGGCGCAAGGTGAAGGTCTCACCGATCGCCCGCTGGACCCAGGACGACGTCGACGCGTACGTCGCCGAGCACGGTGTGCTCACCAACCCGCTGCTGATGGACGGTTACGCCTCCGTGGGCTGCGCGCCCTGCACCCGCCGGGTGCTGGAGGGCGAGGACGCGCGGGCCGGACGCTGGGCCGGACGCGGCAAGACCGAGTGCGGGTTGCACGGCTGATGACGACTGATCAGGAGACTTCGATGAGCGTGACGGAGACGGGAGCCACCGTCTGGCTGACCGGTCTGCCGAGCGCCGGCAAGACCACCATCGCCTACGAACTCGCCGGGCGGCTGCGCGGCGAGGGCCACCGGGTGGAGGTGCTCGACGGCGACGAGATCCGCGAGTTCCTCTCGGCGGGCCTCGGCTTCTCGCGCGAGGACCGGCACACCAACGTCCAGCGGATCGGCTTCGTCGCCGAACTGCTGGCGGCCAACGGCGTGAAGGTGCTGGTCCCGGTCATCGCCCCGTACGCGGACAGCCGCGACGCGGTCCGGGGACGCCACCGGGCCGAGGGCACCGCGTATCTGGAGGTGCACGTCGCCACTCCGGTCGAGGTGTGCTCGGAGCGCGATGTGAAGGGGCTGTACGCCAAGCAGGCGGCGGGCGAGATCAGCGGGCTCACCGGGGTGGACGACCCCTACGAGGCGCCCGAGTCGCCCGATCTGCGGATCGAGTCGCACCGGCAGACCGTGCAGGAGTCCGCAGCGGAGCTGTACGCGCTGCTGAGCGAGAGGGGTGCAGCGTGACGACCGTCGCGACTGTGTCGGAAGACACCGGCTATCCGTACGCACTCAGCCACCTGGACTCGCTGGAGTCCGAGGCGGTGCACATCTTCCGCGAGGTGGCGGGCGAGTTCGAGCGGCCGGTGATCCTCTTCTCCGGCGGCAAGGACTCGATCCTGATGCTGCACCTGGCGCTCAAGGCGTTCGCGCCCGCGCCGGTGCCGTTCGCCCTGCTGCACGTGGACACCGGGCACAACTTCCCCGAGGTGCTGGAGTACCGCGACCGCACGGTCGCCGAGCACGGGCTGCGGCTGCACGTCGCCTCCGTCCAGGAGTACATCGACGCCGGGAAGCTCCGCGAGCGCCCCGACGGCACCCGCAACCCGTTGCAGACGGTTCCGCTGACCGAGGCGATCCAGCAGCACCGCTTCGACGCGGTGTTCGGCGGCGGGCGGCGCGACGAGGAGAAGGCGCGCGCCAAGGAGCGGGTCTTCTCGCTGCGCGACGAGTTCTCCCAGTGGGACCCGCGCCGCCAGCGCCCCGAGCTGTGGCAGCTGTACAACGGCCGGCACGCCCCCGGTGAGCACGTCCGGGTCTTCCCGATCTCCAACTGGACCGAGCTGGACGTCTGGCAGTACATCCAGCGCGAGCGGATCGAGCTCCCGGCGATCTACTTCGCCCACGAGCGCGAGGTCTTCAACCGTTCCGGCATGTGGCTGACCGCCGGCGACTGGGGCGGCCCCAAGGAGCACGAGAGGACCGAGACCCGGCAGGTGCGCTACCGCACGGTCGGCGACATGTCCTGCACGGGCGCCGTCGACTCCGACGCCACCACGCTGGACGCCGTGATCACCGAGATCGCCGCTTCCCGGCTCACCGAACGGGGTGCCACCCGCGCCGACGACAAGATGTCCGAGGCCGCGATGGAAGACCGCAAGCGCGAGGGGTACTTCTAAGATGACCACGTCCACCCAGTCGGCCGAGCTGCTCGCGGCCACCACCCTGCTGCGGTTCGCCACCGCGGGGTCGGTCGACGACGGCAAGTCCACCCTCGTGGGACGGCTGCTGCACGACTCCAAGTCGGTCCTCACCGACCAGCTGGAGGCCGTCGAGCACGCCTCGCGCAACCGCGGCCAGGAGGCGCCGGACCTGGCGCTGCTGACCGACGGGCTGCGCGCCGAGCGCGAGCAGGGCATCACCATCGATGTCGCCTACCGCTACTTCGCGACGCCCCGGCGCCGGTTCATCCTCGCCGACACCCCCGGCCATGTGCAGTACACCCGCAACATGGTCACCGGCGCCTCCACCGCCGAGCTGGCCGTCGTCCTGGTCGACGCCCGCAACGGGGTGGTCGAGCAGACCCGCCGGCACGCCGCGGTCGCCGCCCTGCTGCGCGTCCCGCACGTGGTGCTGGCGGTCAACAAGATGGACCTGGTGGACTACGCGGAGCCGGTGTTCGCGGCGATAGCCGAGGAGTTCACCGCGTACGCCGCCTCCCTCGGCGTCCCCGAGATCACCACGATCCCGATCTCCGCGCTGGCCGGCGACAACGTCGTGGAACCCTCCGCGCACATGGACTGGTACGGCGGTCCGACCGTCCTCGAACACCTGGAGACGGTCCCGGTCAGCCACGACCTCACCGGCTGCCACGCGCGCTTCCCCGTCCAGTACGTGATCCGGCCGCAGACCGCCGAGCACCCGGACTACCGGGGCTACGCGGGCCAGATCGCCGCCGGCGTCTTCCGGGTCGGCGAGCCCGTCACCGTACTGCCCTCGGGCCGCACCTCCACGATCGCGGGCATCGACCTGCTCGGGGACAGCGTGGACATCGCCTGGGCGCCCCAGTCGGTGACCCTGCGGCTGGCCGACGACATCGACGTCTCGCGCGGCGACCTCATCGCCCCGGTGGGCGACGCCCCGGCCGTCACGCAGGACGTCGAGGCGACCGTCTGCCACGTCGCGGACCAGCCGCTCACCGTGGGCCGGCGGGTGCTGCTCAAGCACACCACCCGCACGGTCAAGGCGATCGTCAAGGACATCCCCTCGCGGCTGACCCTCGACGACCTCTCGCAGCACCCGGCCCCGGGACAGCTCGTCGCCAACGACATCGGCCGGGTCGTGGTCCGTACCGCCGAGCCGCTCGCGCTCGACGCCTACGCCGACTCGCGCCGCACCGGCTCGTTCCTCCTGATCGACCCGGCGGACGGCACCACGCTGTCGGCGGGCATGGCGGGCGCCTCGTTCGCCGCGGCCGAGGAACCCCCCGCGGCGGACGACGACGCCGAATGGGACTTCTGATGGGTATCGACATCTTCTCGACCTTCGCGAAGGAGGGCGGCCGCGTCGGCAGCGGCGCCCTCGGCAGCGGGCAGGGCGGGGTGGCGCGATGTGCGCGATGACGTACGCGCACTGCCTGCGCGCCCGGCAGCACCACCAGCACCGCCCGTTCAGACGAAGACCTGCCGACTGCCCGGCCGCGCCCCCGTTCCGGGGGACGTGAGCGCCGGGCCAACGAGGGGAAAGCCTCCCGTGCCTGCCACCCGTACCACCCTGCGCCGCAGCATCGCCGCCGTCGCCGCCCTGCCCCTGCTGGCCGTGGCCCTGACGGCCTGCGGCTACGGCTCCGAGTCCACGGACGACGACGCCAAGAAGGCGAACACCGCCACCGACGGGAAGAAGCTCTCCGTCGACACCGTGCGCATCGGGTACTTCCCGAACCTCACGCACGCCACCGCGCTCGTGGGCGACCAGGAGGGTCTGTTCCAGAAGGAACTGGGCGGCACCCAGCTCAAGACCGCCACCTTCAACGCCGGCCCGTCCGAGATCGAGGCGCTGAACGCCAACTCGATCGACATCGGCTTCATCGGCCCCTCGCCGTCCATCAACGGCTACACGAAGTCCAAGGGCAAGAACCTGCGGATCATCGGCGGTTCGGCCTCCGGCGGCGTCAAGCTCGTCGTGAACCCCAAGAAGATCAAGACCCTGGACGACCTCAAGGGCAAGAAGATCGCCACCCCCCAGCTCGGCAACACCCAGGACGTGGCCTTCCTCAACTGGATCTCCGAGAAGGGCTGGAAGGTCGACGCCCAGAGCGGCAAGGGCGACGTCTCCGTCGTCCGTACGGACAACAAGGTGACCCCGGACGCCTACAAGTCCGGTTCCATCGACGGCGCCTGGGTCCCCGAGCCGACCGCGTCCAAGCTGGTCGCCGACGGTGCGAAGGAACTGCTCGACGAGTCGACGCTGTGGCCGGACGACAAGTTCGTGATCACCAACATCATCGTGTCGCAGAAGTTCCTCAAGGAGCACCCGGACGTCGTCGAGGCCGTGCTGCGCGGGTCCGTCGCCACCAACGCGTGGATCAACGCCAACCCGGACAAGGCGAAGGAGTCCGCCAACGCCGCGCTGAAGAAGCTCACCGGCAAGGAGCTTCCGGCCGAGGTGATCGACCCGGCGTGGAAGTCGATCCTGATCACCGACGACCCGCTGGCCGCCACGCTCGACGCGCAGGCCCAGCACGCGGTGAAGGCCGGTCTGCTGGAGGAGCCCGACCTCAAGGGCATCTACGACCTGAAGCCCCTGAACAAGATCCTCAAGGCCGCGGGCGAGCCCGAGGCCGACGACGCCGGTCTCGGCGTCAAGTAACCAGCCGCCCGAAGACTCCCAGGAGGTGACGACCATGGCGAACACCCTCACCAAGGCCGAGGACCGTGTCGCGGTCGGGCACGCCGCTCGTCTCGCACATGTATCGAAGTCCTTCACCGGGCCCGCGGGAGCGCAGCTGGTCCTGGACGACATCACTCTCGATGTCGCCCCGGGCGAGTTCGTCACCCTTCTGGGGGCCTCCGGATGCGGCAAGTCGACGCTGCTCAACCTGGTGGCCGGACTCGACCGGCCGACCGGGGGGACCATCGAGACCCCCGGCGGCCGGCCGGCCCTGATGTTCCAGGAGCACGCCCTCTTCCCGTGGCTGACCGCGGGCAAGAACATCGAACTCGCGCTGCGCCTGCGCGGCGTGCCGAAGTCGCAGCGCCGCCCGGAGGCGGAACGGCTGCTGGAGCTGGTGCGCCTGGGCGGGGCGTACGGCAAGCGGGTGCACGAGCTCTCCGGCGGTATGCGGCAGCGCGTGGCGATGGCCCGCGCGCTCGCCCAGGACAGCCAACTGCTGCTGATGGACGAGCCGTTCGCCGCGCTCGACGCCATCACCCGCGATGTGCTGCACGACGAGCTGACCCGGATCTGGCGCGAGACCAATGTGTCGGTCCTCTTCGTCACGCACAACGTGCGCGAGGCCGTCCGGCTCGCCGAGCGCGTGGTGCTGCTCTCGTCCCGCCCCGGCCGGATCGCCCGTGAGTGGACGGTCGACATCGAGCAGCCCCGCCGCATCGAGGACACCTCAGTGGCGGAACTGTCCGTCGAGATCACCGAACAACTGCGTGGGGAGATCCGCCGTCATGGCCAGCACTGACATCGAGTCGGACAAGGCGGGGTCCGGCGGGAGCGGGCCCGGTACGGGAAAGCCGGACGACCTGGCCGGCCTTGAGGCCGGTCTCGACGCACTGGACGCGGTGCAGGTGCAGCGCACCCCGGTGCGCGAGGTCCTGCTGCGCAAGGTCCTGCCGCCGCTGCTGGCGGTGGTCCTGGTCCTGCTCGTGTGGCAGGTGCTGGTCTGGGCCGAGGTGACCGAGGACTACAAGCTGCCCTCGCCGCCGGCGGTCTGGGACAGCGTGGGCGACATGTGGCGGCAGGGGACCCTGCTGGAGGTGGTGTGGACCAGCGTCTCGCGCGGTCTGCTGGGCTTCCTGCTCTCCGTCGCCATCGGCACCCCGCTCGGCCTGCTGGTGGCCCGGGTGAAGTTCGTCCGGGCCGCGATCGGCCCGATCCTGTCCGGGCTCCAGTCCCTGCCCTCCGTGGCGTGGGTGGCGCCTGCCGTGATCTGGCTCGGCCTGAACGACTCGATGATGTTCGCGGTCATCCTGCTGGGCGCGGTGCCCTCGATCGCCAACGGCCTGGTCTCCGGCGTCGACCAGGTGCCGCCGCTCTTCCTGCGGGCGGGCCGGACCCTGGGTGCGACCGGGCTGCGCGGCACCTGGCTGATCGTCATGCCGGCCGCCCTGCCGGGCTACCTGGCCGGTCTCAAGCAGGGCTGGGCGTTCTCCTGGCGTTCGCTGATGGCCGCCGAGATCATCGCCTCCTCGCCCGACCTCGGCCTCGGGCTCGGCCAGTTGCTGGAGAACGGCCGCAACAACGCGGACATGCCGGGGATCTTCCTCGCCATCATCCTGATCCTGTTCGTCGGCATCGCCATCGACCTGCTGATCTTCAGTCCGCTGGAGCGGTGGGTGCTGCGCAGCCGCGGTCTCCTCGTCAAGAACTGAGCGCTCATGTCCTCTCCTGTCCTCCTCGTCATCGCCCACGGCAGCCGTGACCCGCGGCACGCCGCGACCGTGCACGCGCTGACCTCGCGGGTACGGGCGCTGCGGCCGGGGCTGCGCGTGGAGACCGGGTTCCTGGACTTCAACGCGCCCTCGGTGCCGCGGGTCCTGGAGCGGCTGGCCGCCGGGGGGGCGGACGAGGTGGTCGCGCTGCCGCTGCTGCTCACCCGGGCCTTCCACGCCAAGTCGGACATCCCGGCGGTGCTGCGGGAGGCCCGCGCGGCGCTGCCCCGGCTGCGGGTGCGGCAGGCCGAGGTGCTCGGCCCGTCGCCGCTGCTGAACGCCGCTCTGGAACGGCGGCTGTACGAGTCCGGGGTCCGCCCCGGCGACCGTGGCTCGACCGGGCTCGTCCTGGCCTCGGCGGGCTCATCCGACCCGGAGGCGATCGCAGTGATCGCTGAAATCGCGCGGGAGCTGCGGCACACCGGTTGGTGTTCCGTGCGGCCTGCGTTCGCCTCCGCATCACAGCCCCGTACCGAGGACGCGGTACGGGCCCTGCGGGCCGACGGCGTGCGCCGGGTGGCGGTCGCCCCGTACGTGATCGCGCCCGGCCGTCTCCCGGACCGCATCGCGGCGGGGGCGGCCGAGGCCGGCGCCGATGTGCTGGCCGGGGTGCTGGGGCCGGCGCCCGAACTGGCCCGGCTGCTGCTGAACCGGTACGACGCGGCCCGTGCGCGGTCCGCGCGCCCGGTCCCGCTCAGCGCCTGAGCTGCCGGGGCGGGCTCAGCCCACGTCGATGCCGCCCGTGCGGGTGCGCTTGAGCTCGAAGAAGTCCCCGTGTCCGGCGAGCACCCGGAAGCTGTCGAACAGCCGGGCCGCCTCCTCGCCGCGCGGGATCGCCCGCAGCACCGGGCCGAACCAGACCGTCCCGTCCACGTGGATGGTGGGCGTGCCGACGTATCCGCCCGCCTCCGGGTCCTGGCCCGCCTCGTGGCTGCGCCGCACGGCCTCGTCGTACGCCTCGCTGTGCGCGGCCTCCGCGAGCCGCGCGGGCAGGCCCAGTTCGGCCAGGGACTGGGCGACGACCTCGTCGAAGTCCTCGTTCTTCTGCTGGTGGATACGGCTGCCGAGGGCCGTGTACAGGTCGCGCAGGACCTCCTCGCCGTGTTCCTCTGCCGCGGCGGCGGCGACCCGTACGGGGCCGGTCGACCGGTCGACCAGGTCGCGGTACCAGTCGGGGAGTTCGTTGCCGGTGTTGTGCAGGTAGAGGCTCATGACGTGGAAGCGGAGCTCGATGTCGCGGAGCTGCTCGACCTCCAGCATCCAGCGGGAGGTGATCCAGGCGAACGGGCAGGCCGGGTCGAAGTAGAAGTCGACGACGGGCCTGCCCTGTTCCGGGGTGCGGTGTGTGCTCATGGAGGTGAGCCTAGCCAGCCGGTGGCGCACTCCCCCGGGCCATTCGGCGCCCTGCGGCCTGGGCCACTTTCACTCCGCGGTCCACTGCGGGTCGCGTCCGCTCAGGGCCAGGGCGCGGGTGAACCCGGTGGCTCCCGGGACTGCCACCTCGTCGGTGAAACCCTCGTAGCGGCGGTAGAGCGCGGCGGTCTTCTCGACGGTCCCCAGCACGTGGGCGGCGGCCTCGTCGGAGAGCCGGAACTCCTGGCCGGTGGCGCGGGCCACGTCCCAGCCGTGCAGGGCGGTCTCCTCGATGAGCATGGCCGCGGTGTCGGCGGCCGGGGACGCGGACTCACCGGTGCCGATGGTGCCCTCCCAGACGGCGGGGTCGGACCAGGCGGCGACAGCCCGCTCCAGCCGGTCGGCGTACCGCTCGGCCCAGTCGGCGTCGGCGGTGAAGTCGCGGGCCACGAGCTCCTCGGGAAGCTCCGTGCGCCGGGCGCGGTGCTCCATGCCGTGCGAGGTGTAGAGGACCCAGTGGTTGATGAGCGTGCGGAGATCCCAGTCCGCGCAGGGGGTGGCGGTCGCCTCCAGCTGTCGGGCGCTGACGCCCCGGGCCACACGGGCGGCCTCGGCGGCGCATTCGGTCATGTGGGTGTGCTCGTTCTTCATGCACACCAACGTAGGCAGGCAGGGCATGGGCGGTATTGAAGAAAGGCGACAGGAGGCGGGCGAGGAGGGTGTACGGGGCACGGATAGGCTTTCCGTGCGCAGGAAGGCGCTCGCGCCCGTACGAAGGAGCAGCCGCACGTGACCACCACCGCACCTCTGTCCCCCTCCGTCGCCACGGCCCCGGTGCCGGTCATCCGGGCCGACGGGGTCTCGCTCGTACGCGACGGGAACGTCCTGCTCGACTCGGTCTCGCTCACGGTGCGCGGCGGGGAGCACTGGGCGCTGCTCGGGGCCAACGGGGCCGGCAAGAGCACGCTGCTCGGGCTGCTCGGCGCGGTCACGCATCCGACCCGGGGTTCGGTCGAGGTGCTGGGCCGGACGCTGGGGCGGGTCGATCTGCGGGAGCTGCGGACGCTGCTGGGCCATGTCAATCCGCGTCATCCGCTGCGGTCGCCGCTGACGGTGGCCGAGGTGGTGCTGACGGGCCTGACGAACTCGGTCGAGCCGGTGCCGCGCTGGTCGCCCGGCCCGGGGCAGCGGGAGCGGGCGGAGCGGCTGCTGACGATGCTGGGCATGGGTGGAAAGACAGGGTCGCGCTGGCCGGCGCTCTCGCAGGGCGAGCGGGGCCGGACGCTGATCGCGCGTGCGCTGATGCCGCAGCCTCGGCTGCTGCTGCTCGACGAGCCGGCGACCGGGCTCGACCTGGCCGCCAGGGAGCAACTGCTGGACAGTCTGGACGCGTTGCGCGAGGAGCATCCGGAGCTGGCGACGGTGCTGGTCACCCATCATCTGGAGGAGCTGCCCGCGTCGACCACCCATGCGATGCTGCTGCGCGGCGGGCGGTGCCTGGCCTCGGGGGAGGCGGACGAGGTGCTGACCACGGACCGGGTCAGCGAGTGCTTCGGGCACCCGGTGCACATCACCCGGACGGACGGCCGCTGGACGGCCCGTGCCCGGCGCTCGCCCCGTCGCTGACGTCGGGGGCGGCGTCGAAGGGGGTGGCCTGGTGGTAGAAGAGCAACCAGCCCGCTTCGGTGAGCCGCCACAGCGAACTGCGGTGGGCGCGCCTGCCCCTGGCCTCGGTGTCGAAGGTGAGGTGGACCAGCTCGTCGGCGAGGTGGACGCCGTGCATCCGTGAGGCGGTGAGCTGGCCCGGCCGCGGGGCCCGGCCCGAGGTGAGCGTGTTGATGACCGTGGCCCGGTCCCAGAGGCGGCCGGTGGTGTCGACCTCGTGGTAGTCGGGGTGCAGCACCTGGTCGAGGAGGTCGGCGGAGGCCCGGACCGCGGGGTCCAGGAGCCGCAGCTCGCCCTCGATGGCCGCGGCCACGCCCACCGCCGGCTCGGTCATGCCCCGCCCCCGCCCGGTTTCGTCGTCATGCGGCCCAGCGTAGGCGGGCCCGGTCCGGGCATGCGGCCGCCGCGCCCCGTGGGGGAGGGCGCGGTGGCCGCCGGCCGGTGGGGCCGTGTTACTCGACGATCTTCAGGAGCTTGTTCGCGGTGCCCGATGTGGCGTCGCTGATGGCGTCCGGGGTGGCGCCGTCGGTCAGGGCCGTGGCGACCTCGTCCGGGGTGGCGTCCGGGTGCTCGGACAGGTAGACGGCGGCGGCACCGACGACGTGCGGGGTCGCCATGGACGTACCGGAGATGGTGTCCGTGCCGGTGTCGCTGTCGTTCCACGCCGAGGTGATGTCCGAGCCCGGGGCGTAGAGGTCCACGAGCGAGCCGTAGTTGGAGAAGTACGACTGCTCGTCGTCCACGGTGGACGAGGCGACCGTGATGGCCTCCGGGACGCGCGCCGGGGAACTCGTGCTCGCGTCGGCCGACTCGTTGCCGGCGGCGACCCCGTAGGTGACGCCGGAGGCGATGGATTCCTGGACCGCCGCGTCGAGCGCCTCGTCCGCGCCGCCGCCGAGGCTCATGTTGGCGACGGACGGGCCCTCGTGGTTCGCGGTGACCCAGTCGATGCCGGCGATGACCTGCTCGGTGGTGCCCGAGCCCGAGTCGTCCAGGACCCGGACGGCCACGATCTTGGCGTTCTTGGCGACGCCGTAGGTCGCACCGGCTATGGTGCCGGCGACGTGGGTGCCGTGGCCGTAACCGTCGTCGGCGACGTCGTCGTCGTCCACGGCGTCGTAGCCGTAGCTGGCGCGGCCCTCGAACTCCTCGTGCGTGATGCGGACCCCGGTGTCGATGACGTACGCGGTGACACCCTCGCCGGCGCTGTCCGGGTAGGTGTAGGCGTTGTCGCCGGCGGTCTCGGTCTGGTCGATGCGGTCCAGGCCCCAGGACGGCGGGTTGGACTGCGTGGCGTCGACGTGGAACTTCTTGTTCTGGACGACCTTGGAGACGGCCGGGTCGGCGGCGAGCCGCTTGGCCTCGGTCTCGGTGAGGCCGCTGGCGGAGAAGCCGTTGATGGCGGAGCTGTAGTTGCGGTTCAGCTTGCCGCCGTACTCCTTGGCCAGCTCCGCCTTGTCCGCCTTGTGGTCCAGCATCACGATGTAGCTGCCGGAGACCGCGGTCGCCGCGTCGGCGCCGTAGATCTTGCCCATGGCGGGAGCGGGTGCCGCTCCGGCGATGGGGCTGCCCAGCAGGGTGACGCCGGCCGCGGCCGCGACAGCGGTGATGGCGGCGGTCAGCTTGAACCGGCGTGCGCGCTTGTGAATTGCCATGAAGAGGGATCTCCTCGTCATTCTTTTGTGGGGGGATTGACCCTCGGCCGGAAATTCTCCGGGGGTTGGTTCGAAACCTTTACCGATTGACGCGCGCAGATCAAGACCTTCATACGGCTCTGACGCAGTCGTCAAGCTTTCGTCACAAGAAGCCCTCACCTGCGTGCCGATACGCCAACCACCTTTACGTGTAAGGGGCTTCGATCCTCCCTCTCGGGGGCACAACCGGTCCGCAAGATGGAGAAGGGCCGTACCCGGCTCCGCAGAGAGCATGACGAGAAGCCTTTATTCCGCGCCTACCTTCGAAATCGGGAGGCGACGGCGGTGGGCCGGTGCCGGTCACGAGGGGGAAAGCCCGTCATGGGGACAGTGGATTCGGCGCGGACAGGGGCGCCACGGGTGCGGGGCATCGCGGCCCGCGCGGGCGGCTGGAGCGCACGGCACCGCTGGGCGGCGGTGACCGTCTGGGTGCTGTTCGTCGTCCTGGCCATGGGCCTCGGCTCCGCGGCGGGCCGGGTCGATGTGAAGGAGAGCGACCAGATGTCCGGCGAGGTGGGCCGGGCCGTGCAGATCATCGAGGACGCGGGGCTCAAGGACCCGGCCGGTGAGACCGTGCTCGTCCAGTCCGACGGCAGGGGCGCGGTCGACGCCGACTCGCGGAAGTTCCGGTCGGCCGTGGACGACGTGATCGAGGCCGTGCAGTCCACCGGTGAGGTCACCGCCGTCACCTCGCCGTACACCACCGGGACCGTCTCGGCGGACAAGCACAGCGCGCTGGTGCAGTTCGAGATGCGCGGCGACCCGGAGACGGCGAGCGAGCGCGTCGAGCCGGTGCTGAAGGCCGTCGCGAAGGTGGACGGTGCGCACGAGGGGCTGCGGATCGAGGAGATCGGCGGCGCCAGCATGGGCAAGACGTTCGACGACGCCTTCGGCAGCGACTTCCAGCGGGCCGAGTTCTCCGCCGTGCCCGTCGCGCTCGGCATCCTGCTCATCGCCTTCGGCGCGCTGGTCGCCGCCCTGCTCCCGGTCGCCCTGGCCCTCACCGCGATCATGGCGACCATGGGGCTGATGGGCGTGGTGAGCCACTTCCAGCCGATGAGCGACACCGCCAACTCCGTGATGCTGCTGGTCGGTCTGGCCGTCGGCGTCGACTACTGCCTGTTCTATCTGCGCCGGGAGCGCGAGGAGCGGGCCAAGGGGCGGGACGCCAGGACCGCGCTGATGATCGCCGCCGCGACCAGCGGCCGCGCCATCGTCGTCTCCGGTGTGACGGTCTGTGTCGCGATGGCGGGCATGCTCTTCACCGGCATCGCCGAGTTCGAGGCGATGGGGCTGGCCTCGCTCATGGTCGTCGCGGTCGCCATGGTCGGCTCCGTCACCGTGCTGCCCGCACTGCTCTCGCTGCTCGGTGAGCGCGTCGAGAAGGGCCGGGTTCCCTTCCTGGCCCGCCTCAAGCGCTCCCAGCGGGGCGGCACCGACAACGAGAGCCGGGTCTGGCGCGCGGTGCTCGCCGTGGTGCTCCGCCGGCCCTGGACCGCTCTCGTGGTCGCCGCCGGCGCGCTCGCCGCGATCTCGCTGCCCGCGCTCGGCATGCACACCCAGAACCTCACGCTGGACCAGGAGTTCGGCGACTCGCTGCCGATCGTGCGGACCTACGACCGGCTGAACGAGGCGTTCCCCGGCGGCGCCGACCCGGCGCGGGTCGTGGTCAGGGCCGACGACATCGGCGCGGCTCCGGTGCGCCAGGCGCTCGCGGAGTTCCGCCGGCAGGCCGTCGCCTCGGGCGCGTCGAAGGGCCCGGTCGACATCGTGACGCACGACGCGGAGAACATCGCGGTCATCGACGTACCGCTGGTCGGCGGCTCGGACCAGGACCGGGCCGTCAGGAGCCTGGACCTGCTGCGCGACACCGTGCGGCCGGCGACACTCGGCAAGGTGGCGGGGGTCGAGGCGCCGATCACCGGTCAGGTGGCCGGTTCGAAGGACTTCAACGACCAGATCGTCGGCTCGGTCGTTCCGGTCTTCGCCTTCGTGGTCGTCTTCGCCTTCCTCCTGATGCTGCTCTGCTTCCGCTCCCTGACGGTCGCGATCACCTCGATCGTCCTCAACCTGCTCTCGGTGGGCGCCGCCTACGGCATCCTCACCGCGATCTTCCAGCACGGCTGGGGCGCCTCGCTGGTGGGCGCGGAGGGGGTCGGCGCGATCATCTCCTGGCTGCCGCTGTTCCTCTTCGTGATCCTCTTCGGGCTCTCGATGGACTACCACGTGTTCGTGGTCTCCCGGATCCGTGAGGCGCGCCTCCAGGGCCGTACCACCCGGGACGCCATCGCTCACGGCGTGGTCACCACGGCCGGTGTGGTGACCAGCGCGGCCGTCATCATGGTCGCCGTGTTCGCGATCTTCGGCACGCTGTCGATGCAGTCCATGAAGCAGATGGGCGTGGGCCTGGCCGCGGCCGTGCTGATCGACGCGACGATCATCCGCGGGGTCCTGCTGCCGGCCGCGATGGCCCTGCTGGGCGAGCGCAACTGGTACTTCCCGAAGTGGCTGCGGTGGCTGCCGGACATGACCCACGACGAGTCGTACGACGAGGTGCCGAAGGCCTCCGAGCCGGTCCGCGGGGGCGGGGAGCCGGAGCGGGTCGGCGTCTGACCCCGGCCGCGCGCACGCGCCTGCCCTCCTCCCGGCTCCGGGCGGAGGGCAGGCGCCTTCAGCGCTGGTAGCGGGCCAGGACCCGGTTGCCGTCGGTCACCAGACGCTTCTTCAGCTCGGCGGCGTCGATCGCCCCGCTGTAGTACTCCTGGAGCGCGGGGGTGGCGACCTTGTCCTTCCACTCGGGGTAGCCGCGCACGGACTGGGCCGGTGCGGAGCGCAGCGCTCCGGCGAGGGCGGCTCCGGTCGCCCAGCCACGGTCCGCGGTGTGCAGCGCGGGGTCGGCCAGCGCCTCCGTGCCGGTCGGCAGCATCCAGTCCCCCTTGGCCAGGCGCACCATGTTGGCGGGCCGCAGCAGGAAGTCGATGAACCGGACGGCCTCCTTCTTGTGCGGGCTGTCCTCAGCGACGGACAGGGTCTGCGGGCTCACCCCCTGGGCGAGGCCGTCCCGGCCGGCGGGGGCGGGCAGCACCGTCCACTCGAAGCCCTTCGGGGCCTGCTCGACGACCTGCTGGCGGTAGGAGAAGCCGAGCGGCACCATCGCGTACTTGCCGCCGAAGAAGCCGGGCAGGGTGTCGCCGCCGCCCATGCCGAGCGCGGTGCGGGCCGCGCTGCGGTCGTTGTTGACCTGGTCGTGGATGGTGCCGGGAACCACCTGGTCGCCCTCCCCCATCGCGATCGTCACCTTTCCGTCGGCGCCCCGGTGGAAGAGTTCGCCGCCCGCCGAGAGGCCCAGGTTGAGGGTGACGGAGACCGGCTCCTTGAGCGGCCAGGCGACCCCGTAGCGGCCCTCACCGGTCAGCTCCTCGGTCACCTCCCGGAACTCCGGCCAGCTCCAGGGCTTCTCGGGGGTCGGGATACGGACCCCCGACTCCTTGAGGATCCTGGTGTTGGCGATCAGGACCCGGGGCTCCTGGAGGAAGGGCACCCCGTAGACCCCTCCGTCGAAGGTGGCGGTCCGCCAGCTCTGCCGGGGGATGTCCCGGGTCAGCCGGTCCGGCAGGAGCGCGCGCAGGTCGGCGAGGTAGCCCCCGTACGCGAAGTCGGCGAGGTCGTCGGACGCGTCGTGGATGACGTCGGGCGCCTCGCCGCCCTCGAAGGAGGTCAGGAGCTGGTCGTGGACGCTGTCCCAGCTGCCCTGGACGTACTGCACCTGGATGTCGGGGTGGGCCGCGTTCCACTCCCCGACCAGCCGCTTGTTGATGTCGACGGACTCCTTCTGCCAGGCCAGCGACTGGAAGCGGAGCCGGATCTTCCCGTCCGTGCCGCCGTCCCCGCCCGTGCCGCAGCCGGTGAGCAGCAGGGCCAGCGCGGTGGCCGCCGCCGCTGCCGTGCGTACCAGCGCGCGCATCAGCTCTTCACCGCCCCGGCCAGCATGCCTCCGGTGATCCTGCGCTGGATGACCGCGAACAGGACGAGCGAGGGGAGGGTGGCGAGGAACGCGGCGGCGGCGAGCGGCCCGAGGTCACTGGCACCCTCCGCGCCGAGGAAGTGCGTCAGTACGACCGGCAAGGTCTGCTTCTCCGGTGTCTTGAGGAGGACCAGGGCGAAGAAGAACTCGTTCCACGCGGTGATGAACGCGAAGAGGGCCGTGGCGACGATGCCGGGGGCCAGCAGCGGGGCGGTGACCGAGACCAGCGTGCGCAGCCGGCCCGCCCCGTCGACCGCCGCCGCCTCCTCCAGTTCGGGCGGCACGGCCCGTACGTAGCCGACGAGCATCCACAGCGCGAAGGGCAGGGCCCACACCACGTACACCATGATCAGCCCCCACAGCGTGTTGATCAGGTGCAGATGCTTGAGGACCAGGAAGAGCGGAATGATCAGCAGGACGAAGGGGAACGCCTGGCTGACCACGACCCAGCCGGTGGCCGCCGTGGCGAGCCGGGTACGGTGGCGGGCCATCACATAGGCCATCGGGGTGGCGATGACGACGGCGATGGCCCCGGCCGAGAGCGCGGCGATCAGCGAGTTGGCGGCGGCCCGCAGCAGCGGCTGCTCGTCGAAGGCCTGTCGGAAGTTGTCCAGCGTCGGGTGCTGGGGAATCCACGTCGGGTGCAGCGACCCCAGCTCCGGCGCGGGTTTGAAGGCGGTGGAGATCAGCCACAGGAACGGGAACGCCAGGAAGACCAGGTAGCACAGCAGCGCCAGGTACTGCCCGGCACGCACGGACCGCTTGGCGCGCATGCTCATCGGTCCTCCCCTCCCCTGAGCCGGCCCGCGAGGTACACGGCGAGGATCACGGAGATCACCGCGACCATCACACAGCCCATCGCGGCGGCGTAGCCGAACTGCCCGTAGCGGAACGCCTCCTCGTACGCGAAGAGCATGGGCAGCCGGGTGCGGCCGCCGGGACCGCCGTTGGTCAGGACGTAGACCAGGGCGAAGGAGTTGAAGTTCCAGATGAAGTTGAGCGCGGTGATGGAGAGCGCGACCGGTCTGAGGGCGGGCCAGGTGACGGTCCTGAACCGGCGCCAGGCTCCCGCCCCGTCCAGGGCCGCGGCCTCGTGGAGTTCCTGCGGGGTGTTCTGGAGGCCCGCCAGCAGGGCGACCGTGGTCTGCGGCATGCCTGCCCAGACGCCGACGAGGATCACCGCGGGCAGGGCGGTGGCGAGCCCGGTCAGCCAGTCCCGGCCGTCACCGAGGCCCAGGTCGCGGACGGTCTCGTTGAGGATTCCGGCGTCCGGGTTGTAGACGAGCCGCCACATGATGCCGACGACGACCTCGGGCATCGCCCACGGGATGATCGCCAGGGCGCGGGCCAGCCAGCGCATCCGCAGGTTCTCGTTGAGCAGCAGGGCGAGGCCGAGCGCGAGTACGAACTGCGGGACGCTCACCCCGACCGCCCACACCAGGCCGATCCGGAACGACTCCCAGAACAGCCCGTCGTGCAGCAGGTCCTGGAAGTTCAGCGCGCCGACCCACTGGGTGGACCGGGTGCGGCCCGACTGGGAGTCGGTGAAGGCCAGCGCGATGCCGTAGAGCAGCGGGCCGACGCTCAGGACCAGGATGGGGATGAGGGCGGGCAGCACCAGGAACCAGGTGCCGGAGCCCCGCCCGGGGCGCGCGGACCGCCCGGCGCCCCGCCCGCGCGGCGGACCGTCCCGTCCGGACCGCACGGTTGCACTCGCCCATGCCATGAATGCGCCCCCTTTGCGTCATTCGACCGGCTTCACACCGTTCTGGCCGCTCAGGTGGCCTCCGTCATCGTGCTGACGGGCCGCCGGTTCGTCAAGACAACCTGCACGGATGCGAAAATCGGATCCATGAACGAGATGGAAGCGCGCGAGGTGCTCACCGCCGCCGGGTTCTCCGGTGACGCCGGACTGCTCGCGCTCGGCGAGAACGCCGTGTTCGGGACCGGCGACCTCGTCGTCAAGGTCGGCCGGGACGCGGAGCGCAGCCCCGAGCTGCGGGAGCGGGCCGAGCGCGAGGTGGCCGTCGCCCGGTGGCTCGCCGACTGCGGCGTCCCCGCCGTGCGGGCCGCCGAACCCGGGGCGCGGCTGGTCGGGGGCCACCCGGTGACCCTGTGGCACCGGCTGCCCGAGGCGGTGCGCCCCTCCGAGCCGCGCGATCTGGCCCCGCTGCTCACCGCCGTGCACGCGCTGCCCGCCCCGGCGGACTTCGCCCTGCCCCGCCGGGAGCTGCTGGGGGGCGTCGAGCGCTGGCTGACCCTGGCGGGCGACGCGATCGATCCGGCCGACGCCGACTATCTGCGTGAGCGGCGCGACGGCTTCGCCGCGGCGGCGGCGCGGCTCGTCCCGCATCTGCCCCCGGGCCCGATCCACGGCGACGCGCTGGCGCGCAACGTCCATGTCGGTCCGGAGGGCCCGGTCCTGGTGGACCTGGAGACCTTCGCCTCGGATCTGCGCGAGCACGACCTGGTGGTCCTCGCCCTGTCCCGCGACCGGTACGGCCTGGCGGCCGACGCCTATGACGCGTTCACCCGGGCGTACGGCTGGGACGTGCGCGAGTGGGACGGCTGCGGGGTGCTGCGCGGGGCGCGGGAGACGGCGAGCTGTGCGTGGGTCGCGCAGCACGCCCCTGCCAACCCGGCGGCTCTCACCGAATTCCGCCGGCGTGTGGCGTCCCTGCGGGACGGGGACACGGCGGTGCGGTGGTATCCCTTCTGAGCGTTTCGGCCATCGCCGGGCGGGCTCGGTCAGGCGGCCGGGCGGGCCCGCGCACCGGCCGGGCGGGTGTCCTCGAACGCCGGACGGGCCGGACGCGGCCGGGCTCGGCTTCGCCTCAGCCGACGGACGGCATCGTCTCCGCGGCCGGCACCGGCTCGCGGACCGGCCAGCGGCCGTCGATCACCGCGTCGGCGGTGCCCTTGCGGCGCAGGAACCGCTGGAAGTCGGCGGCCCACTCCGCGTACCAGGCGATCTGGCGCTCGTGGAGCCGGCCGGCGTCCAGCTCGGCCACCGAGGGGTGCCGGCCGGCTATCGCGTACGCCACCCGCACCGCGGCCAGCGCGTCCGCCGTCGCGTCGTGCGCCCCGCCGTGGACCACGCCGTACTCGACGCAGACGGCCTCCAGGTTCCGTTTGCCCTTGCGGTAGCGGTCGACGGCCCGGTCGATGGTGTACGGGTCGATGACGGGGCCGATGGGGGCGCCGTCGAGCCGGTCGCTGAGCGAGGGCAGCCGGTGGCGGCGCAACTCGGCGGTGAGCAGGGTCAGATCGAAGGCCGCGTTGTACGCGACGACCGGGACGCCCCGGCGCCAGTAGCCGGCCAGGGTGTCGGCGATCTCGTCGGCGACCTCACGGGCCGGCCGGCCCTCCGCCGCGGCCCGCTCGCTGCTGATGCCGTGGATCGCGGACGCCTGGACGGGGATGCGGATACCCGGGTCGGCCAGCCAGCTGTGCCGGTCGGCCGGTTCTCCGCCCCGCCCGTCCACGGCGATCACCGCGGCCGTCACGATGCGGGCCTCCAGCGGGTCCGTCCCCGTCGTCTCCAGATCGAAGCCGACCAGCGCATGCCGGTGCCAGCTCATCCCGTACCTCCTTCGTGGTGCTCCCCCGGATGACGACCACCCTCGCACGGGCCACTGACAACGCTCGTTCAGGAGACCGGCCGGGAGTCCGTCCACACGGACTCGAACTCCTCGCGGTAGGTCTCGAACAGCCCGTGCTCGTACCCCTGCCCCGCCCGGACCACCGCACGCCCGCCGCCGCGCAGCACCAGCACCGGCGCCTCCATACCGCGCGCCCGGCGCAGATAGGTCTGCACGACGCCCACGGCGTCGGCACCGTCGCCGTCCACCAGGTAGGCGGTGAAGCGCGGGGTCTCGTCGAAGACGTGGATCTCGAAGGCACCCGGGTCGCGGAGCTTGGAGCGCACCCGCCGCATGTGCAGGATGTTCATCTCCACCGACCGGCTGAGCTCGCCCTTCTTGAGGCCCAGCTCCCGCTCGCGGCGCTTGACGGCGCTGCTGGCGGGGTTGATGAACAGCAGCCGTATCCGGCAGCCCGACTCGGCGAGCCGGATCAGCCGGCGGCCGGAGAAGTTCTGTACCAGCAGGTTGAGTCCGATGCCGATCGCGTCGAGCCGGCGGGCGTCGCCGAAAAGGTCCTCGGCGGGCAGCTGGCGCTGGAGGCGCACCCGGTCGGAGTGGACGGAGACCACGTCCGCGTACCGGTCGCCGACCAGGTCCTCGACGGCGTCGACCGGGAGCCGGTCGGACGAGGGCACGGCCGCGCCGCTGCCCAGCATCTCCAGGAGCCGGGCGGAGGCCCGCTCGGCCTGGGCGAGCACCGCTTCGTTGAGCGCGCGGTTGCGGGAGACCACATTGCGCGCGACCTCCAGCTCGTCGAGCGCCAGTTCGACATCGCGGCGGTCGTCGAAGTAGGGCTCGAAGCACGGCCAGTGCTGGACCATCAGCTCGCGCAGCTGCGGCAGCGTGAGGAAGCTGAGGACGTTGTCGTCGGCCGGGTCGAGCAGATAGCCCTTGCGGCGGGAGACCTCGCGCACGGCGACGGCGCGCTGCACCCACTCCTGCCCGGCGGGGCCCGCCGCGGCCACCACCCAGTCCTCGCCGTGGACGGGCTCGTAGATCGGCCGGAGCACCGCCGCGACCACGGCGCGCAGCCGCTGTTCGACCAGATTCAGCCAGATGTAGGCCCGCCCGGCGCGCTGGGCGCGCGTACGCACCTCGCTCCAGGCGTCGGCGCCCCAGTCCAGTTCCGCGCCGATCTCCAGCGGCTGCGCCAGCGAGACCGCCCCGGGCGGGACATCGGCCACATCCCCCTCGTGACCCGCGTCACCCGGGGGCAGCTCGAACCCTCCCGAGCTCACCCACGCACCGCCTTCCACTCCCCCACCAACGATCAAGGAAGGGTACTCCGGGAGCGGGAGCCGGTGCAGCCGGATGCGCAGGCTCCTTTACCAACTCCCCATGGAATCAAACCTGTTCCCGCTGTCGGCTTCGGCTGGAGTGAGCGGATTCATAGTGATTAAACACCCCAGCAGGGGGCCCAAACCGGACAGAGGCGACCAAGGGAGGACCGAAGGCCGTTCCCGGGCGACACGAAGAGGCACGAGGTTGACCGGACCGGGCCTTCCCGCGGCGACTCCGTCCCCGCTTGGCGGCCGGGTCCTAGGTACAAGCCGGACTTTCGGGGAAGATCTGGCCCAGGTGGCCCGCATTCCCCAGGCGACCGCAGCAGAACTGGAAGAGTCGAATCCATGCAGGTCTGGCCGGGACAGGCGTACCCCCTCGGTGCCACGTACGACGGCGCCGGGACCAACTTCGCGGTCTTCTCGGAGGCCGCCCACCGAATCGAGTTGTGCCTGCTGCACGACGACGGTTCCGAGACGGCGGTGGAACTGAGAGAGACCGATGCCTTCGTCCGTCACGCGTACCTGCCCGGGGTGATGCCCGGTCAGCGCTACGGATTCAGGGTGCACGGCCCGTACGAGCCGCAGCGGGGCACCCGGTGCAACTCCGCCAAGCTGCTCCTGGACCCCTACGCGCGGGCGGTGTCCGGGCAGATCAAATGGGGCGAGGCGGTGTACGGCTACCCCTTCGGCAGGCCCGACGCGCGCAACGACCTGGACTCGGCGCCGCACACCATGAGTTCGGTCGTGGTCAACCCGTACTTCGACTGGGGCGACGACCGGCGGCCCCGTACGGACTACCACCGCACGGTGATCTACGAGGCCCATGTGAAGGGTCTGACGATGCTCCATCCGGGGCTGCCGAAGGAGCTGCGCGGCACGTACGCGGGGCTGGCGCATCCGGAGATCATCGCCCATCTGACGGAGCTGGGCGTCACCGCCATCGAACTGATGCCGGTGCACCAGTTCGTCCAGGACCACCGGCTGGCCGACGCGGGGCTCGCCAACTACTGGGGCTACAACACGATCGGCTTCTTCGCCCCGCACAACGCCTACGCCTCCTGGGGCGACCGGGGCGAACAGGTGCTGGAGTTCAAGCAGGCCGTTCGCGCCCTGCACCAGGCGGGCATCGAGGTCATCCTCGACGTGGTCTACAACCACACGGCCGAGGGCAACCACCTGGGCCCCACGCTCTCCTTCCGGGGCCTGGACAACGCCTCGTACTACCGGCTGACCGACGACCAGCGCTACTACATGGACACCACGGGGACCGGGAACTCCCTGCTCATGCGCTCGCCGCACGTACTTCAGATGATCATGGACTCGTTGCGGTACTGGGTGACCGAGATGCATGTGGACGGCTTCCGCTTCGACCTGGCGGCCACGCTGGCCCGTCAGTTCCACGAGGTGGACCGGCTGTCGTCGTTCTTCGACCTGGTGCAGCAGGACCCGGTGGTCAGCCAGGTGAAGCTGATCGCCGAGCCGTGGGACGTGGGCGAGGGCGGCTACCAGGTGGGGAACTTCCCGCCGCTGTGGACCGAGTGGAACGGCAAGTACCGGGACACGGTCCGCGACCTGTGGCGCGGTGAGCCCAGGACCCTGGCGGAGTTCGCCGGGCGGCTGACCGGGTCCTCCGACCTGTACCAGGACGACGGGCGGCGCCCGCTGGCCTCGATCAACTTCACCACCTGCCACGACGGCTTCACCCTCCACGACCTGGTCTCGTACAACGACAAGCACAACGAGGCCAACGGCGAGGGCAACCGGGACGGCGAGAGCCACAACCGGTCCTGGAACTGCGGCGCCGAGGGCGAGACGGACCGGGCCGAGGTGCTGGAGCTGCGCGAGCGCCAGATGCGCAACTTCATCGCCACGCTGATGCTGTCGCAGGGCGTGCCCATGCTCAGCCACGGCGACGAGTTCGGCCGTACCCAGCGCGGCAACAACAACGCCTACTGCCAGGACAACGAGCTGTCGTGGGTGCACTGGCCGGTGCCGGCCGGGGCCCGGGACGGCGACGAGGAAGCGGACGGGGAACAGGACGGCGACACGCCGGGCAGCAGTCTGCTGGAGTTCACCCGGGCCATGGTGTGGCTGCGCCGCGACCACCCGGTCTTCCGGCGCCGCAGGTTCTTCCACGGCCGCCCGGTGGAGGGCACCCACGACGAACTGTCCGACATCGCCTGGTTCACCCCCGAGGGCCAGGAGATGACGCAGCGGGACTGGCAGGCGGCGCACGCCAAGGCACTGACGGTCTTCCTGAACGGGCACGCCATCTCGGAGCCGGGCCCGCGCGGGGAGCGGATCTCCGACGACTCCTTCCTGCTGATGTTCAACGCGAGCGCCGAGACCCTGGAATTCGCCGTGCCGGTCAACCACGGGCGGCAGTGGCATGCCGTCGTGGACACCGCGCGCCCGGCCGGTGTGCTGACCGGGGCGGGTCCGAAGGTGGCGGCGGGCGATCGGGTGACGCTGGTGGGGCGGAGCATGGTGGTGCTGCAACGGCCCGCGTGAGCGGCCGCCGGGACCTCCGGTGTCACCCCGTCGTGCCCTTGTGCCCGACGGGGTGACACAGGCGGCCCGGATGTGGGTACGAAGGTTCCCATGACGCCTACCGCCACCTACCGGCTCCAGCTCCAGCCGGAGTTCCCGTTCTCGGCCGCCGAGGACGCCGTGCCGTATCTCGCCTCGCTCGGCGTCTCCCATCTGCACCTGTCACCGGTCCTCGAAGCCGTGCCCGGCTCCCGGCACGGCTACGACGTCACCGACCACGGCCGGGTCCGCGCCGAGCTGGGCGGCGAGGAGGGGCTGCGGCGGCTGGCGCGCACCGCGCGGGAGCACGGGCTCGGCCTGGTCCTGGACATCGTGCCGAACCACATGGCGGCCGACGCCCGGCACAACCACGCCCTGCGTGAGGTGCTGCGCGAGGGCCCGGAGTCCCGGTACGCCCGCTGGTTCGACATCGACTGGGCGGCGGGCGGGGGCCGGGTGCTGCTGCCGGTGCTGGCCGGGCGGACCGGTGACGAGATGGCGCGGATGCGGGTCGAGGGGGAGGTGCTGCGCTACGGCGAACAGGAGTTCCCGCTCCGGGCCGGGACCGCCCACCTCGATCTGCCCGAGCTGCTGGACGCCCAGCACTACCGGCTCGGCTGGTGGCGGCTGGCCCGCACCGAGCTGAACTACCGGCGGTTCTTCACCATCTCGGACCTGATCGGGGTGCGGGTGGAGGACCCGGAGGTCTTCGACGCCACCCACGCCAAGATCCTCGAACTGGTGCGGGAAGGGGTCGTGGACGGTCTGCGGATCGACCACCCGGACGGCCTCGCCGACCCGGCCGGCTATCTGGAGCGGCTCTCCGGGGCGAGCGGCGGGGTGTGGACGGTGGTGGAGAAGATCCTCACCGGGTCCGAGCCGCTGCCGGCCGGCTGGGCCGTGGCCGGGACCACGGGGTACGACGCGCTGTACCGGATCGACGGCCTCTTCACCGACCCGGAGGGCGCGGCGGAGCTGCTGGGCCACTACCGCGAGTCCGCCTCGCCGGAGGGCGACCGGGGCGGCTACTGGACGGCGACCGTGCGCCGGGCCGCGTACCGCGTGGTCACCCATGAACTGGCGGCCGAGACCGAGGCGCTGACCCGGCTGGCGTCCCGCGTCTGCGCCGAGGACCCCGCGCTGCGCGACCACGCCCCCTGGGCACTGCACACCGCGGTGCGCGAGCTGCTGGTCCGCGTCCCGGTCTACCGCCCGTACGTGACGGCGGGCGGCCCGTGCTCCGAGACGGCAGGAGCGACGTTCGACGCGACGGCGGTGAGCGACGCGAAGGCGGTGTTCGCGGTACGTGAGGAGGCGTCGGCCGTCGACGTGGTGCGGGACCTGGCGCTCGGGCGGCTCGGCGGGGGCGGGGACCGGGCGGCGTTCTGCGCGCGGTTCGCCCAGACGTCGTCCGCGCTGCGCGCCAAGGCGGTCGAGGACACGGCGTACTACCGGTACACGCCACTGATCTCGGCGAACGAGGTGGGCGGCGATCCGGGGCACCCGGCGGTGGAGCCGGCGGACTTCCACGCCTTCTGCACCCGGCTCGCCCGCGACTGGCCCGCCACCGGGACGGCGCTGACCACGCACGACACCAAGCGCAGCGCCGACGTACGGGCGGGCATCGCGGTGCTGTCGCAGTGTCCGGGCCGGTTCGCGGGGCTGGTGGCCGGGGCGGCGCGCTCGGCTCCGGCCGCGCCCGATCCGCAGCTGGCCTGGCAGGCCTGGCAGACCGCGATCGGCTGCGCCGGGATTCCGGCCGGCGAGCGCGCGGCACGGCTGGAGCCCGCCCTCCTGAAGGCGGTGCGCGAGTCGGGCCTGTTCACCAGCTGGACGGAGCCCGATCCGGTGTACGAGCGGCTGGCCTCGGACTACGTCGCCGCCGGGCCGGCCTCGGACACCGGCCCCGGCCTTGCTCTCGTGGAGGAGTTCGCCGCCCCGCTCGCCCCGCATGTGCGGGCCCAGGTGCTGGGGGCCGCGCTGGTGCACCTGACGATGCCGGGGGTGCCGGACCTCTACCAGGGCACCGAGCGCGTGTATCCGGCGCTGGTCGACCCGGACAACCGGCGGCCGTTCCGGCAGCCGCCGCCGGACGCGCCCGCCGACGAGAAGGCGGAGCTGACGGCTGCGGCGCTGCGGCTCCGGCGCGAGCAGCCGGGGGTGTTCGGCGAATCGGGTACGTACGCCCCGCTGGGCGCGTCGGGTCCGGCGGCGGCGCACTGTCTGGCGTTCTGTCGTTCGGGCCAGGCCGTGACGGCGGTGACCCGGCTGTCGCTGCGGCTCGCGGAGTCGGGCGGCTGGCGCGGGACGCGGCTGGCGCTGCCGGACGACGGGGTGTGGCGTGACCTGCTGGCCCCGGGGCGGGAGTTCTCGGGCGGCACGGTCGCGGTGGCCGAGCTGTTCGCGGAGCGTCCGGTGGCGCTGCTCGTCCGCGCCTGACGGGCCCGGTCCGCGAACCGTCCTGCCGCGCCGCTCAGCCGGGCCTGACGAGCAGCGAGCGGGGCCCCCGGGTGAGGAGTCCGGTGGCGGCGGGCCGGAAGCCCTCCGCCCAGCGGAGCCGGGGCATCGCGTCGAGCAGGGCGCGCACCCCCTGCTCGGCCTCCAGCCGGCCGAGCGCCACGGCGGGGCAGCCCGGGGGCCCGGTCAGCGCACGGTCCTGGTCGGGGCGGAAGGGGTCGAACACGTCCGGGGCGGCGAACCGTTGCGGATCGCGGGCAGCAGCGCCGATGAGGCAGGCGACGGGCGCCCGCGCGGGGAGGGTGCCGCCGCTGAGGGTGACCTCGGCGACGGTGCGGCGCAGCACGACCTGGACGGGCGGGTCGCGGCGCAGGGTCTCGGTCCAGGCCCGGCCGGCGAGCGCGGGTTCGATGCGCAGGGCGGCCAGCAGGTCGGGGTCGTCCAGCAGGTTGGCGAGGAAGGAGGCGAGCGCGGTCTCGCGCAGGGCGGTGTGCCGGACGCAGAGCGCGTCGCCTGTGGGCGCGGCGGCCTTCTCCTGCGGGGCCCCGTTCCTGTCACGGCCCAGCCCGGCGGGCAGCCAGCGGCAGAACTCCTCGACGAGATCGGCGCGGGGGCGGCGGGCGATGCGCCGGGCCAGCACGTAGGCGGTGCGCTCCACGCGTTCGGCGTGGCCGGCGGGGACGGTGCCGGTCACCACGGTGTAGCGGTCGGTGGGCAGGCAGCGCGCGCTGCCGTGGCACAGGCCGAGGGGCGCGGGGCCGCCCCGGGGCGCCCCGTCGTGCGGGAAGCCGGTGAACCGGGGGTCGGTGAGGGCGGCGGTCACGTCGTCGTACCGGCTGATCAGCCAGGCGCCGAGCGGGGCGTCGTAGCTGAGCGGGTACTGCTCGCGCAGCATCCGGTAGAAGCGGTACGGGTCGTGGGCCGCGCCGCGCGCCAGGAGGCTGGGGCCGGTGCGGGTCCGCCCGGAGCGGCCGGCGGGGGTGCGGGGTTCGGGCGAGGTGGTCGGGGCCGGTATGTCTCGGGGCGCGTCGGCCTGCATGGCGTTCCCCCGGGGCGAGTCGGTGCGCCGGTGCGCGGCGCGGGTCCTCTCAGGGCATCACCTGAACGGGCCCGTCGCAGTCGGCGCGCGGCCGTTCGGGTGATGTGGCGGGTGGGGTGACGCGGCCGGTGGGGTGATGTGCCCGGTGTCGGCCGGATGGAGCAGGTCGCCGGGGGTGCTGGTGTCGACGGGTGCGGGCGGGCCACGGGGCGGGGGCCACGGGCCGGGGCCGATGTGACATGTCATCGCGCGGCGCGCACGGTGACATGTCACATCCACCGGCTGCGCGCGTCCGCGGCGACAAGGCCGGTGTGTGACATGTCATCGTTCAGCACTGCACGGTGACATGTCACCGCAAGGGGCTGTGTCGTGACATGTCACCGCAGGGGGGCTGCGCGGTGACATGTCACCGCTGGGCGCCGGGCGGTGACATGTCACACGCCGGCCCCAGGGCGGCCGCTCAGCCCATGTCGTCGAACACCGGCCGCCGGCCCGCGCGGCGGCGTACAAATCCGCGCAGGCCCGCCAGGAGGGTGATGCACGTCCAGCCGGCGGCGCCCATCACCAGCATGCCGAGGCGGTCGCCCGAGTCGACGTCGGAGGCGGCCTCCAGCGGGACGACGCCCTTCGGGTCGCTGATGACCTCGATCCGGTCGCCCACCCTCCAGTCCGGGTCGTCCCCGTCGTAGTTCAGGGTCTCGTCGAGTTCACCCCTCGGACCCTCCAGGGTGAAGCGGTGGTTGGACCGGCCGGTCCCGGCGGCGCTGTCGGCCGTGACGCGGACGGTCTCCCGCACGCCCCGGCTGTCGAGCGCGGCCTCCGGCGCGTACTGGACCGAGCCGACGAGCACCAGCAGCGCGGGCAGCACGGAGAGAGCGGCGAGCCACCAGGCGTGGTGGAGGAATCGCAAGACGATCACGAGGGCGAGGCAGCCGATGAGACCGGTGACGATGGGGATGGCGTCCATGCCCAGGGCGAGGTAGGAGACGCCCGTGTTGACCGCGGCGATGACCCAGCCGAGCACCACCACGGCGAGGGTGATCAGGAAGTACCGTCCCCGGTCCACGGTCGGACGCGGCGCCTTCTTCGTGTCCACGGCAGTCATCGGGGCAGCATAGACAACCGCCCCGCCACCGCCCCCGGCCGGTCCCGGTCAGTGTCCGGGCGGCGGTCCGGGCCGCGGTCCGGGCGGCCAGGAGGCGTCCAGCAGTTCGGTGAACGCGGCGGCCGCGCCGGTCAGTTCCACCCGGGAGAAGACCGCGAGCCCGCGGGTCCACGGCGGCTCGACGGTGAGCACCGCGCAGTCCTCGCCGACGGCTCCCCGCACGACGTGCGCGGGCGCGGTCGCGATCCCGACCCCGGCCGCCGCCATCCGTACCGCGGTCGACGTGTGCTCCGTGCGGACCGCCGTACGGGGGACGAAGCCGGCCTCGGCGCAGGCCCAGTCCAGGAACGGCCGGCCGTGCACGACGGCCTCCATCGCGCACCGCACCCAGGGGCGGTCGGCGAGTTCGTGGAGGCGGACGGAGGCGCGTCCGGCGAGCCGGTCGTCGAAGGGGACGACCAGGACGATCTCCTCCTCGCCGATCGGGACGACCGGGCCCGGCCAGTCGGGGGGCGGCGGGCCGACGGCGAGGTCCGCGGTGCCCCGTTCGATCTGCTCCTCAAGGGCCTGCGTGGTGGCGTACTCGTGGAGCACGAGGCCCACCCCGGGGTGTGCGGAGCGCCAGCGGGCGAAGACCTCGGGGAGGATGCCGACGGCGACGGCGTGCACGGTGGCGATGTGCAGTTCGCCGCCCTCGGCGCCCGCCGCCGCCCGCGCGGCGCGCCGCGCCTGGGCGGCGCTGCGCACGGACCGTTCGGCGTGCGGCAGGAAGGCGCGGCCCATCGGGGTCAGCCGCACACCGCGCGGCAGCCGTTCGAGCAGCGGGCCGCCGACGGTCCGCTCCAGGGCCTTGATCTGGTGGGACAGCGCCGGCTGGGTGACGTGGAGGAGTTCGGCGGCCCGGGTGAAGGAGGACTCCTCGACCACCGTGAGGAAGTACTCCATCTGCCGAAGGCTCATCGCGCCGCCCCTCCCCCATCGCCCGGTCCCGGCCGGCGTGAGACATAAACGCTGTGCATCGGATCCACACAAACATTGCCTTGGACTCATGGCAAGGGCCCGGCGGAGGGTGGGGACATGACACAGACGCAGGATGTGAACGAGGCCGATGTCGTGGTCGTCGGCGGCGGTACCGGCGGCTACTCGACCGCGCTGCGGGCGGCGGCGCTCGGGTTGCGGGTGGTCCTCGCCGAACGCGACAAGGTGGGTGGCACCTGCCTGCACCGCGGCTGTATCCCGAGCAAGGCGATGCTGCACGCGGCCGAACTCGTCGACGGCATCGCGGAGGCCCGTGAACGCTGGGGGGTGAAGGCGGTGCTGGAGTCGGTCGACTGGCCGGCCCTGGTCGCCACCCGCGACGACATCGTGACCCGCAACCACCGGGGCGTCCAGGCCCATCTGGCCCACGCAGGCGTCGAAGTGGTGTCAGGGAGCGCGGAGTTGACGGGCCCGCGCGGTGTCCGGATCGCGGGGTACGGGGAGGTCGTCGCCCGGCGCGGCATCGTGCTGGCGACGGGGTCGCGGCCCCGGACGCTGCCGGGTCCGGTGGTGGACGGGCGGCGGGTGGTGACCAGCGACGACGCGCTGTTCGCGCCCGGTCTGCCGGATTCGGTGCTGGTGCTGGGCGGTGGGGCGATCGGGGTGGAGTACGCCTCGCTGCACCGGTCGATGGGGGCGCGGGTGACGCTGGTGGAGGCCGCCGACCGGCTGGTGCCGCTGGAGGACGCCGAGGTGTCGCGTCACCTGACGCGGGGTCTGAAGAAGCGTGGCATCGACGTGTTGACGGGCACACGACTGCTGGAAGCGGCCGTCCTCGATGACGGCGTCCGGGCCACGCTGCGCACCCCGCGCGGCGAGACCCGGACGGTGCGGGCGCGACGGCTGCTGATCGCGGTGGGCCGGGTCCCTGTGACGGACGGCCTGGGGCTCGCGGCGGCGGGCCTGGCCGCCGATGACCGGGGGTATGTGGCTCCGGCGGACTGGTCACGGCTGGAGACCGCGGTGCCCGGCATCCATGTGGTGGGCGATCTGCTGCCGCCGCCGTCCCCGGGCCTGGCCCACGCCTCGTTCGCCGAGGGGCTGCTGGTGGCGGAGACCCTGGCGGGGCTGCGGCCGTCCCCGGTGGACTACGACGCGGTGCCCCGGGTCACCTACTCGGCGCCCCAGACCGCGGCGGTGGGCCTGACCGAGGCGGGTGCGCGCGACGCGGGGCACGACGTCGTGGTCAACACGATGCCGCTGACCGCCGTCGCCAAGGGCATGGTGCACGGGCAGGGCGGCATGGTGAAGGTGGTCGCGGAGCGCGGGGGCCGGGTCCTCGGGGTGCACCTGGTCGGGCCGCACGTCTCGGAGATGGTCGCCGAGAGCCAGCTGATCGTCGGCTGGGACGCGGAACCCTTCGACGTGGCCCAGCACATCCACCCGCATCCGACGCTCTCGGAGGCCGTCGGCGAGTCCTTCCTCACCCTGGCAGGACGGGGGCTTCACCAGCAGGCGTGAGGCGGTGGCGTCAGGCGGGCGGCCGGAGCGCGGGGGCGGAGAGCCGGAACATCATCCGGCCGAAGCTGACCTGGTCCCCTTCGCGCACCGGGACCGTACCGGTGACGCGCTGCCCGTTGACGCAGGTGCCGTTGGTCGAGCCGAGGTCGCGCAGCAGCCAGCGGTCGCCCTGGGCGGTCAGTTCGGCGTGCGTCCGGGAGACCGTCTCGTGGCTGAGGCGCAGTCCGTTGCCCGGGTCGCGGCCGATGCGCAGGGGGTGCGGGCTGGGGGCCGGCAGCAGCAGCTTCGGCAGCCGCTCCGCCCGCCACGCCCGGCGGATGCGCTCCGGGAAGCCGGAGACCCCGCCCACGACCCGCAGCAGTCCGCGCGACCAACGGCCCTCGTGCTCCAGGTCCCTGGTGAGGGCTTCCAACTCCTCGGGGCGGCTCGTCGTCAGGGCCACCTCCATGCGCCGCATGAAGGTGTCCTGGGAAAGCCTGCCCTGGGCCGCGCCCTCTCTGAGCACACCCAGAACACGGTCGCGCTGGGCGTCCGACAGCCGCGCGGGATACGTGTGGGACTCGAAGGAGGACGTCACGTCTCCAATTGTCGGTCCGACGGCCCCGGGGTGTCCAGAACAACCCCGCTTTCCGCCCTCCTGACCTGCGCGGGCCGCACCCGGGATATCCGGAGGCGGCCGGCCGGGAGCGTTGCTAGGGTCGGCGGCCTTGCCTCCGGCGACCGCCGTGACGCACCCGCTCGCCCATGGGGGATTTGTGCCCGACGCACCACTCGGCCTGACCGTCCGACCACTCAGCGGACCGGAGGAGCTGGACCTCTTCCGTCAACTGCCCTACGTCCTGGACCACGAGCTGGCGGACGACCTCGCCACGGGCCGCCGCCGCCCGGAGTGGATGTGGGTGGCGGTGCGCGGTGAGCGGGTCGTGGCGCGGATCGCGTGGTGGAGCAGGGACGGCGGTACGCCGCTGCTGCTCGACTTCTTCGACCTGGACGACACCCTGCCGGTCCCCGAGCGCGAGGAGGCCGGGCTGCGGCTGGTCGAGGAGGCGACGGCCGCCGTCGTACCGGCCGGGACGCCCCGCCCCGAGTACGGGCGCTACGTGCCGGCCGACTGGCGCGAGGACCCGGCGGTCCGCGAAGCCGTCGAGTCCCGTATCCGGGTCATGGAGCGCACCGGGGCCCGGATGCTCGTGGAGCGGCTGCGCCTGGAGTGGCGGCGGGGTACGCCCGTCCCGGCCGGCAGCGGCAGGCTGCGGTTCCGCCCGGTCGACGGGCGCGAGGACCTGCTCGCCCTGATGACGCCGGTCATGGAGGGCACGCTCGACGCCCACGGCCGGGCGGACCTGGCGTCCGGACTCTCTCCGCGGCAGGCCGCGGAGAAGCATTACGACGAGGAGCTGGCCGGCTACGCGACGCCCCGGGAGTGGTGGCGGGTGGCCGAGCTGCCGGACGGTGAGCCGGTCGGTTTCGTGATCCCGGCCCGCAACAACTACAACCCGGTCATCGCGTACATCGGGGTGCTGCCCGCCCATCGCGGGCGCGGCCACATCGACGACATCCTGGCCGAGGGGACCCGGGTGCTCGCCGCGCAGCGGGACGTGGAGCGCGTCCGGGCGGCGACGGACCTCGGCAACCTGCCGATGGCGAAGGCGTTCGAGCGTCTGGGATACGTCAACTTCGAGCGCGCCTTCGACATGGTGTGGGACGGCTGATCACCCGTCATCGCCCGTCGGCGCGCTGGGCCTTGATGAGGTCGCGGTACCAGGCGTAGGAGTCCTTCGGGGTGCGGCGCAGCGTCTCGTAGTCGATGTGGACGAGACCGAAGCGCTTGCTGGCCCCCTCGGTCCACTCGATGTTGTCGGTGAGGGACCAGGTGAAGTAGCCGCGTACGTCGACGCCCGCGTCGATCGCCTCGTGCAGGGCCCTGAGGTGACCGTCGAGGAAGGCGATCCTGCGGGTGTCCTCGGCCGGTTCGTCCACGGCGCAGCCGTTCTCCGTGATGTAGAGCGGCGGGAGCCGGTCGCCGTAGCGCTCCCGCAGCTGTACGAGGGTCTCGCGCAGGCCCTCGGGGACGACGGGCCAGCCGAAGTCGGTCTTCTCGTAGCCCTCGATCTCGCGGATGCCGAAGGGCAGGCCCTCGGGCATGCCGAAGCCGGCGAAGCTGTCGAGCGCGTCGGGCGTGGGGGCGCCGACGAGGGTGGGGTTGTAGTAGTTGACGCCGTACCAGTCCAGCCGGGTGGAGATCGTGCGCAGGTCGTCCTCGACGGGGCCGGGCATCAGGGCCGCGAAGTTCTCGTCGGGGTAGCGGCCGGTGAGGAGCGGGTCGGAGAAGAGCCGGTTGGTGAGGGTGTCGTACAGCTCGGCGGCGAAGCGGTCCTCGTCCGAATCTCCGGCCGTCCAGACCGGCGAGTGCGATACGGCGATGCCGATGTTCTCGGCGCCCGCCGCGCGCAGCGCGCGTACGGCCAGGCCGTGGGCGAGGAGCTGGTGGTGGGCGGCGGGCAGCGCGTCGAAGAGGAGGGTGCGGCCGGGGGCGTGCTCACCGAGTGCGTAACCCAGCAGGGTGACTTCGGCGGGTTCGTTGACCGTGATCCACATGGGGACGCGGTCGGCGAGGCGTTCGGCGACGATCCCGGCGTACTCGGCGAACCGGTAGGCGGTGTCCCGGTCGAGCCAGCCGCCCGCCTCGTCCAGCGGGAGCGGGGTGTCCCAGTGGTAGAGGGTGGGGGCCGGGGTGATGCCATGGGCGCAGAGCTCGTCCACGAGGCGGTCGTAGAAGTCGAGGCCCCGCGGGTTGACGGGGCCGCTGCCGCCGGGGACGACGCGCGGCCAGCTCACCGAGAACCGGAAGGCGTCGGCGCCGAGTCCGGCCAGCAGCGCGACGTCCTCGCGGTAGTGCCGGTGGAAGCCGGTGCCCCGGCTCGTGTCGGTGCCGTCCTTGATGCGTCCGGGCTGCGCGGCGAAGGCGTCCCAGCCGGAGGGGCCCTTGCCGTCGGCGTCGGCGGCGCCTTCGGTCTGGAAGGCGGACGCGGAGGCTCCCCACAGGAATCCGGGCGGGAAAGACGGCACGGTCATCTCGGCCTCCACAGCCGTAAGAGGGAGTGCGTAGGGCAGAACCTGGCAGGGCAGTGATCAGATTCAGACCTTAATCGCCAGTATCGAACTCGATCCAGTGTCGGGGCGCCGAAGATCGCGCCCGCTGCCGACCATGGGCCGGGGCGAACGGGCCCCGGAAGCGAGGGAGCGCCGCATGTTGTTCGAGGTATGGGCACCGGACGCGGGATCGGCCGGCCTGCGGCTGGCGGGCGAGCCGCTGCCGATGGAGCCCGATCCGGACCGGCCCGGCTGGTGGACCGCAGAGGCCGAGGCCTCGGACGGCGACCGGTACGGCTTCGTGCTGGACGGCGGACCGGTACGCCCCGATCCCCGCTCGCGCCGCCAGCCGGACGGCCCTGACGGCGAGTCCGCGGTGGTCGACCACGACGCGTACACCTGGCGGTCCGACTGGGCGGGGCGCGGGCTGCCGGGCGCTGTCCTGTACGAGCTGCACATCGGCACGTACACCGACGAGGGCACCTTCGACGCGGCGGCGGCCCGGCTCGGGCACCTCGCGGAGCTGGGCATCACGCATATCTCGCTGATGCCGGTCTGCCCCTTCCCCGGGGTCCACGGCTGGGGGTACGAGGGGGTGTCGCTGTGGGCCGTCCACGAACCGTACGGCGGCCCCGAGGGGCTGAAGCGCTTTGTCGACACGGCGCACGGTCTCGGGCTCGCCGTCGTCCTGGACGTGGTCCACAACCACCTGGGCCCGTCCGGCAACTACCTCCCGCTCTTCGGCCCGTACTTCACCGAGACGCACCACACGCCGTGGGGCGCCGCCGTCAACCTGGACGCGCCGGGCTCCGACGAGGTGCGTGCGTTCCTGCTGGGCAGCGCGCTGGCCTGGCTGCGGGACTACCGGCTGGACGGGCTGCGGCTCGACGCGGTGCACGCGCTGGCCGACACCCGGGCGCTGACGTTCCTGGAGGAGCTGTCCGCCGCCGCCGACGCGCTCTCGGCGGAGCTGGGCCGCCCGCTCCCGCTGATCGCCGAGTCCGACCTGTGCGACCCGCGCACCACGACGCCGCGCGAGGAGGGCGGACTCGGGCTGCACGCCCAGTGGAACGACGACTTCCACCACTGTCTGCACACCGCGCTGACCGGTGAGGCGCAGGGCTACTACGCGGACTTCGCGGAGGCCCCGCTGGCCGGTCTCGCCAAGACGATGACGAGCGCCTTCTTCCACAACGGCACGTACTCCAGCTTCCGCGGCCGTACGCACGGACGCCCCGTCGACCCCGGCCGCACCGCCGCGCACCGCTTCGTCGGGTACGCCCAGACCCACGACCAGATCGGCAACCGGGCCCTCGGCGACCGGCTCTCCGCGTCCCTCTCCCCCGGGCTGCTGGCCTGCGCGGCGGCCCTCGTGCTGACGGGACCCTTCACCCCGATGCTGTTCATGGGCGAGGAGTGGGGCGCCCGTACGCCGTGGCAGTTCTTCACCGACCACACGGACCCGGAGCTGGCCGAGGCGGTACGCACCGGCAGGCGGCGGGAGTTCGGGGCGCACGGCTGGGCGCAGGAGGACATCCCGGACCCGCAGGACCCTGCCACCCGGGCCCGCTCCTGCCTGGACTGGGACGAGCCCCGCCGCGAGCCGCACGCCAGGCTGCTCGCCTGGTACCGCGAGCTGATCGCGCTGCGGCGCGCCCTGCCCGACCTCGGCGACCCGGATCTGGCGTCGGTGAGGACGGCGTACGACGACGGGGCGCGCCGGCTGGCGGTGCGCCGGGGCGATCTGCGGATCGCGGTCAACCTCGACGCGAAGCCGGCCGCGATCCCGCTGGGCAACGGACGCCACCGGGCCGGGCCCGGCCGGGTGCTGGCGGCGTGGCTGCCCGTGGACCCGCCGGGTCCGGACGGGATGCTGCACCTGCCGGCGGAGTCCTGTGTGGTGCTGGCCGACGGCTGACCGGGGCTATTCCACGATGGCGAGTTCGCGGGCGGTGGCGTTCAGGCGGCGCCCGCCGTGCTCGGTGACGGTCACGATGTCCTCGATGCGGACGCCGAACCGGCCCGGCAGATAGACGCCGGGCTCCACCGAGAAGCACATGCCGGGCACCAGCGGCTGCTCCTCGCCCTCGATCATGTACGGCGGTTCGTGCGTGGTGACACCGATGCCGTGGCCGGTGCGGTGGATGAAGCGTTCGCCGTAGCCGAATTCGGTGATGACGGCGCGGGCGGCCCGGTCGATCTCCTGGCAGGCGACGCCGGGGCGCACCGCCGCGCAGCCCGCCTGCTGCGCCTCGCGCACGATGTCGTGGACCCGCTGCTCCTCGGCGGTGGGCTCGCCGACGTGGACGGTACGGGAGGTGTCGGAGCCGTAGCCGTGTTTGAGTCCGCCGAAGTCCAGGACGACCATGTCGCCGCGTTCGATGGTGCGCTCGCCGGCCTCGTGGTGCGGGTTGGCGCCGTTGGGGCCGGAGCCGACCACGGTGAAGTCGACCTGGGAGTGCCCGTGCTCGGTGAGCAGCCGGGCCAGGTCGGCGGCGACCTCGGTCTCCCTGCGGCCGGAGAAGCGGACCTTCAGGATCTCCTCGTACGCGGCGTCGGCCGCGGCCCCGGCGGCGGCGATCCGCGCCAGTTCGTGGGCGTCCTTCACGGCGCGCAGCATCGGCAGCGCCTGGGTGAGGGAGGCGTAGGAGGTGTCGGGCAGGAGCTGCTGGAGGCCGAGCAGATGCATCGCCCAGGCGTTGTCGCTGATCCCGAACCGGCCCCGGGCGTCGAGCAGCGAGGCGGTGACGGCGTACGGGTCCTTGCCGTCCGTCCAGTCCCGCAGGGTCATGGCGGGGGCGCCGACGGCCTTCGCCGCGTCCGGGGCCTCCAGCGTCGGCACGACGAGGACGGGGTCCTGGCCGGCCGCGAGGACGAGGAGGGTGAGGCGTTCGGTGTCCGCGGGCGGCGCATAGCCCGTCAGGTACACCATGTCGGGCCCCGGCGCGACCAGCACGCCCGCGAGCCCGGCCGCCGCGGCGCTCTCGGCGGCCCGTGCCATCCGGGACCGGTAGTCGTCGGCGGTGAACGGCACGGGCTGGTTCGGGCTGGGCATCCGGGGCCTCCTGACGGTGCGGAACGGCCCTCCCATCCTGCCCGCCCGGCGCCGGGCGGGCGAGGGGTCAGGGGCGCGGGCCGCCCGCGTCCCGCACGACGAGGTCGGCGCGGTCGCGGCCGGGGGCGACGAGGCGTGCGTTGGCCTCGTCGGACCGGGCCACCCAGCGCTCGGCCTCGGCCCGCGGCTTCCCGTAGCACACATGCCGGTCGACCAGCCTGCGCACGCGCACCCCGTCGTCCGGTGCGAGGAACCACGCCTCGTCCAGCAGCCCGCGCACCGGGGCCCAGGCCCCTTCCCCGTGCAGCAGGTAGTTGCCCTCGGTGACGACGAGCGGGACGTCCGGCGGTACGGGGACCGCGCCCGCGACCGGCTCCTCCAGGGACCGGTCGAAGGCGGGGGCGTAGACGACGGTCCCGGGCTCGGGGGCCCGCAGCCGCCGCAGCAGGGCCACGTATCCGGCGGCGTCGAAGGTGTCGGGCGCGCCCTTGCGGCCGGCCCGGCCGAGGCGTTCCAGTTCGGACTGGGCGAGGTGGAAGCCGTCCATGGGGACGAGGACGGCGAGCGGCCCGAGCGCGTCGACGAGCCGCTTCGCCAGGGTGGACTTGCCGGCGCCCGGCGGGCCGGCGATGCCGAGGAGGCGGCGGTCCCCGGCGAGGGCGAGGCGGCGGGCGCGGGCGGTGAGGCCGGTGAGGTCCATGCCGGATAGTGTCCCGTCACGGGCCCGGTGACCCCGCGCTCTCCCCGCTCCCGCTACCCCTCCCCCTCTCCCTCCGTGAGGAATCCCATGTCCCATATCGCCCTGGTCACCCTGGTCGTCCGCGACTACGACGAGGCGCTCGCCTTCTACACCGGCGCCCTCGGCTTCGAGCTGGTGGAGGACACCGACCGGGGCGACGGCTCCCGCTGGGTCGTGGTGCGGCCCCGTGGCACCGAGGGCACGGGGCTGCTGCTGGCCAGGGCCAAGGACGAGCGGCAGACGGCCAGTGTCGGGGCACAGACCGGCGGGCGGGTCGGTTTCTTCCTGCACACCGGGGACTTCGCCGGCGACCACGCGCGCATGCCGGCGGCCGGGGTCCGCTTCCTGGAGGAGCCCCGGCACGAGGTCTACGGCTCGGTCGCGGTCTTCGAGGACCTCTACGGCAATCGCTGGGACCTGCTCCAGCCCGCGTGAGGACGACTGGCCGTCCCCTGCCCGGTCCGCCCGGTCAGCGCGGGCCGTTGCCCTCCAGATAGGCCAGGACCGCGAGGACCCTGCGGTGGACCGAGCCGTCGTCCGCTTCGAGGCCGAGCTTGGCGAAGATGGAGCCGATGTGCTTGCTCACCGCCCGTTCGGTGACGACGAGTTCGGCGGCGATCGTGCCGTTGGCCTTGCCCTGGGCCATCAGTTCCAGCACCTCCCGCTCGCGCGGAGTGAGGCTCAGCAGGGGCTTCGCGGACGCCTTGCGGGTGAGGAGCTGGCTGACCACCTCGGGGTCGAGCGCGGTGCCGCCGCCCGCCACCCGGTCCAGCGCCTGGAGGAACTGGTCGACCCGGCCCACCCGGTCCTTGAGCAGGTAGCCGATGCCCTGCGCGCCCCGGGCCAGCAGCTCGGCGGCGTACGTCTCCTCGACGTACTGGGACAGGACGAGGATCGGCAGCTCCGGCATCTCCTCGCGGGCGGCGATCGCGGCGCGCAGCCCCTCGTCGCGGAAGGTCGGCGGCAGCCGTACGTCCAGGACGGCGGCGTCCGGGCGGTGCTCCAGCAGGGCGGGCAGCACCTCGGGGCCGGCCGCCGCGTCGGCCACCACCTCGTGGCCCGAGCTGGTGAGCAGCAGGATCAGGCCCTCCCGCAACAGGGCGTTGTCCTCGGCGATCACGATCCGCACGGCAGCTCCACCTCGATGTCCGTCGGCCCCCCGAGGGGGCTGCTGATGCGGGTGGTGCCGTCCAGGGCGGCGATACGCCGCCTGATCCCGACCAGCCCGCTGCCGCCGCGTTCGTCCGCGCCGCCGTGCCCATCGTCGCCGATGGCCACGAGCAGGGTGCCGGGGGCCCGGTCGATGCGGACGCTCGCGGCCGTCGCGCCGCTGTGCTTGCCGATGTTGGTGAGCGCCTCGGCGACCACGAAGTAGGCGGCCGCCTCGACGGCGGCCGGCAGCCGGCGCCCGTCGTCGACCGCGTCGAGTTCCGCGGTGACGGGGACGGCGCAGTCCGCGGCCAGCGCCCGCACCGCGCCGGCCAGTCCGCGGTCGGTGAGGACCGGCGGGTGGATGCCCCGCACCACGTGCCGCAGCTCGGCGAGCGCGGCGTCGACGCCGTCCTGGGCCTCGTCCAGGCGCTGCCGGGCGGCGGCCGGGTCCTGGTCCAGCAGCCGCTTGGCCAGGCCGATGCGCATCGACAGGGCGACGATGCGGGCCTGCGCGCCGTCGTGCAGGTCGCGTTCGATCCGGCGCAGCTCGGCGCCGTGCGCCTCGACGGCGCCGGCCCGGCTCTCGGTCAGCTGGGCCACCCGTTCGGCGAGTTCGGCGGCGGGCGGTGCCTTGAGCAGGGAGCTCGTCCACTCCGCCGAGAGCCGGGCGAGCACCGGATGCCAGCGCAGGACCAGGCCGTGCCGCTCGGGCAGCGGCGTGCCGTACTCGTCGGCGGCCCGCCGGTCCAGCAGCTGCGTCACCGGCAGCACGATCCCGTCCACCAGCAGCCCGACCGGCCACAGCACCATCGTGACGTAGCCGACGGCGTTGCCCGCGACCGCCTGCACCGGCAGCCACAGGGCCTCGCGGCGGGCGACGGGATCAAAGAGCACCAGCCGGACCCGCTGCCCGAGCTCCCCCCTGTCGTACGGCAGTTGCGGCATCGGCCGGAACGGGACGCCGAGGAGGGCCGCCGCCCTGCGCCGCTCGAACTCGGCGAACCGGTGCAGCGCCTTCGCCGCCTCGGGCAGCGCCGGCAGCCCGATGACCACGACGGCGAACAGCAGCGCCGCCACCACCAGGAAGGCGGCCACATAGGCCAGCAGCGCGACCGGGATACCGATGAGGAGGTACTGCGAGGCGTGCCAGGAGCGGCGGATCGCGGTCGTCAGCGGGGCGGGTGCGGCGGTGCTCATGCCGCACCACGTTACGGGGGCGGGCCCGTCCCCGGAGTGCGGCCGGCACCCCGGGCCGTGGTGGAGCAGGCTGTACCCCCGCCCGGGAGCGCGCACCCTCCCCCGGCCGCCTCGCCGCTCCTACCGTTTATGCAGGTCAGGCGGTACGGGAAAACGAGCGAGGGGTTCACGGTGGAGACAACCACGACGGTGCGCGCGGCGGCGCTGGAGCTGGAGGCGGTGAGCCGGCACCACGGGCGGCGCGGCAGCGGCCGGGAGACCGTCGCCCTGGACGCGGTGAGCTGTGCGGTGCCGGAGGGGAGCTTCACCGCGGTCGTCGGGCCCTCCGGATCGGGCAAGAGCACCTTCCTCCAGTGCGCGGCGGGCCTGGACCGGCCGACGTCGGGGACGGTACGGATCGCCGGGACCGACCTCGGCCGGCTCTCCGAGGCGGCGCTGACCCGCCTGCGGCGGGACCGGATCGGGTTCGTCTTCCAGTCCCACGCGCTGAACCTGGTGCCCTCGCTGAGCATCGTGGAGAACGTCGTACTGCCGCTCGTCCTGGCCGGCGCCGACCCGCAGGGCGCGGGCGTGCTGGACCGGGGGCGGCGGCTGCTGGACCGGGTGGGTCTGGCCGGCCGGGGCGACGGCCGGCCCGGCACCCTGTCCGGCGGCCAGCAGCAACGGGTCGCGGTCGCACGGGCGCTGGTCAACCACCCCGATGTGCTCTTCGCGGACGAGCCGACGGCCTCCCTCGACCCGGAGTCGGCGGCGCTGGTGCTCGGCCTGCTGCGGGACGCGGTACGGCTGGACGGCCGTACGGTCGTGATGGTCACCCATGACCCGGTGGCGGCGAGCTGGGCGGACACCGTGCTGACCATGGACGGGGGCCGGCTGCGATGACTTCCACCACAAGCGGGACGGTCCTGCGGGCCGGGAGCCGGCGCGCCTCGGCGTTCCTGGCCCGCCGCTCGCTCACGGCCCACCGCCGCGCCTGGACCGCGGTGTTCGCGGCGGCGGCGGCCGCGGCGGCGCTGCTCGGCGCCTTCGCCCTGGTGCTCGGCTCGCTGCTGCTGGCGAAGCCCCCGGTGGAGCGCTATACCGGGGCCGACGCGGTCGTGGTGGCCGATCAGCGGGTCACGTACACGGCGAAGCCCTGGGGCAGTGAGCCGCAGACGGCCACCGCCCATCTGCCGGAACGGGTCAGGCTGGACCGCTCCGTGGTCGCGCGGGCGGCAGCGGCGGACGGCGTGGCGCTGGCCGTCGCGGACGACTCCGTCCCGGTGACCGTGGGCGAGGGGGCGCCGGCGGTGGGCCGCTCGTGGCCGTCCGCGGTGCTCACCGCGTACGAACTGTCCGAGGGGCGCGCGCCGAGGTCCGCGTCCGAGGTGGTCGTGGACGCGGCGCTGGCGGAGGCGGGCGGGCACATCACGCTGCAAGTGGGCGGCGCCGCTCAGCAGTACACCGTCAGCGGGGTGGCGGCCACCGGCCACCGGGGCGGCGCGCCCGCCGTGTTCTTCACCGAGGCACGGCTCACCGCGCTGGCCGGCCACCCCGGCACGGTGGACGCCATCGGTGTCATGGCCGAACCGGGCGTTTCCGCCGACGCGCTGCGGGCGTCGGTGGGCGAGGCCGTGGCGGGGCAGGCCGGAGGTGAGCGTGGTCCGCGCGTGCTGACGGGTGCCGAGCGCGGCGAGGCGGAGCACGTCGACGCGCTCGGCGGACGCGGTGATCTGCTGGCGATGCTGGCTTCGATCGCCGGGACGGTGGTCATGGTGGCCCTGCTGGTGATCGCCACCACGGTCTCCCAGGCCGTCCACCAGCGTTCCGGCGAACTGGCTCTGCTGCGGGCGGTCGGGGCGACGCCCCGGCAGCTCAGGTCGGCGGTCGGCCAGGAGGCGGGCCGGGTAGCGGACGTCGCCGCGGTGCTGGGCGCGGTCGGGTCGGTGCCTCTGGGGCTGCTGATGCGGTCGCTGCTGACCACCGGCCCGCTGCCGCTGCCCGTCCCGGTGTGGCTCCCGGTCGCGGCGGGCGTCGCGGGTGCGCTGGTCGTGGCACTGGCCGCCCGGCCGGTGGCGCTGCTCGCGGCGCGGACGGTGACCCGGACGCGGCCCGCGGTCGCCATGAGCGCGGCGCGGGCGCCGGAGCCGGGCGAGCCGGGGCGGCTGCGCACGGGCGCGGGTGTGCTGCTGGCGGTCGCGGGGCTGGGTTCGGCCGGGACGGCGGCCACGCAGAGCGGTCAGGCGGCGGCGCTCGCGGCGTCGGGGGCGGCGACATCGCTGATCATCGCGGTGGCGCTGCTCGGTCCGTGGATCGCGCGGGTGTCGATGCGGGTCCTCGGCGCACCGGTCCGGCGGGCGGGCGGGGTCTCCGGATTCCTGGCCGCCCGGTCCGCCGCCGCGCACAACCGCCGGCTGGGTGCGGCGCTCACCCCGATCGTGCTGGTCGTCGCGTTCGTGTGCGTCCAGCTGGCGGCCGGGACGACGCTGGAGCGGGCCGCCGGCCGGCAGGCGACCGACGCGGTGCGGGCGGACCTGGTGGTGACGGGCCCCGCGTCGGGCATCCCGGGGGGCGCGGCCGAGGCCGTGCGCCGGGCGCCCGGGGTGGCGGCCGCGACGGGCCTGCTGCGGTCGGCCGTCGTCCTCGCCCACCGCGAGGCCGGCGATCCGGCGCTGGACCGCTTCCCGGTGCTGGGCGTCACGGCGCACCAGCTGTCCGGCACGCTCGACGCCCGGATCACCGCGGGCGATCCGGCCGCGCTCACCGGCCCGGACACGGTCGCCGTCGGCGAGGACCGGGCCGACGACCTGGGCGTCGGTGTCGGGGACACGGTGGAGCTGCGTCTCGGTGACGGTACGCGGGTGCGGCCCAAGGTGGTGGCGCTCTATGAACGGTCCCTGGGGCTCGGTGAGTTCATGCTGCCCCGCGAGGCACTTGCCGGCCACGTCTCGGCTGCCCGCGACCAGCAGATCCTGGTGCGCTCGGCGGATGACCGGGACGCCACGTCCGCCGTACGGCGTGCGCTGGCCCCGTACAAGGGACTCGATGTCCGGCCTGCGACGGCGGACGACGTGCGGATCAGCCCGTCGTCCTCGGACCAGGACGACGCCCTGATCGTCATCGGCGTCGGCGTGATCGGCGGCTTCGCGCTGCTCGCCGTGGTCAGCACCCTCGCCCTGATCTCGGCCGGCCGCCGCCCGGAGTTCCGCCTGCTGCGGCTGGTCGGCACGGGGCGCGGTCAGCTGCTTGGGATGCGGGTGCTGGAGACGGGCCTGGTGACGGTGGCCGGTCTGGCCATCGGAACGGTGGTCGCGGCGATCCCCCTGCTGGCGTTCGCGCTCCCGGCGACGGGCGGCCTGCCGTACCTGCCTCCGGTGCGGTACGGGGTGCTGGCGGCGGCCGTGACGGCGGCGGCTGCTGTGGGCACGCTGTTCCCGGGGGTGCGGGGTGGCCGGCCGGGCCCGCCCCTCCGGTGAAACGCCGGGGCCTCTCAGCCCGTCCCGGGGGCGTCATGGCCCGCCGCCCCCGCCAGCGCCTCCAGCACCGGCGCGATCAGCGGGTGGGTCTCGGCGCCCCGGCGTACCGCCGCGAAGACCCGGCGGGTGGGGGCGGTGCCCCGGACCGGGCGGACCACCACGCCGGTCAGGGCCATGCCCCGCAGCGCGGAGCGCGGGACGAGGGCCACTCCTGCGTTCGCGCCGGCGAGTGCGACCACGGCGTGGAAGTCGTCGGAGGAGTGTTCGAGGTTCGGGGCGAAGCCGGCGTACTCGCAGGCCAGGACCACCACGTCGTGGCACGGGTTGCCCGGGTACGGGCCGATCCAGGCGTCCTTGGCGAGGTCGGCGACGGCCACCTGCTCCTGGCCCGCCAGGCGGTGGCCCACCGGGAGCACCGCGTCGAACGGCTCCGAGTACAGGGGGACGCGGGTCAGGCGGCGGTCGTCCTCGCCGGGGGCGCCCCGGTATTCGACGGCGACGGCGACATCGACCTGCCGGTCCAGGACCATCGGGACGCTCGCGTCGCCCTCCGCGTCCTGGACGCGGACCCTGATGCCGGGTGCGACGCGGCCGAGCGCGGCGATGGCGGGGGCCAGGACCAGGCCGATGCCGGTGGCGAACGCGGCGACCGTGACCGTACCGGCGTCGCCCGAGCCGTAGGCGGCGAGCTCGGCCTCGGCGCGCTCCAGCTGGGCCAGCACCACGTTGGTGTGGGTGAGCAGGATCTCGCCGGCGGGCGTGAGGCGGGCGCCGCGCGAGCCGCGCTCGACCAGCCGGTGGCCGGTCTCCTGTTCGAGGGCGGCGAGCTGCTGGGAGACGGCGGAGGGGGTCAGGTACAGCGCGGCGGCCGCGGCGGTCACCGTGCGGTGGTCCGCCACGGCTCGCAGGACGCGTAGCCGCCGTGCATCGATCATGTGCCCCATTGTCCCAGGTCGCGGGGGCGCCCTGACCGCCCCCGCGACCGCCCGGGGTCAGCCCTCCAGCACGGCGCGGGCGGCGACGAACGCGTCCACGGCGCGGTTCACGTCGGCCGTGGAGTGCGCCGCGGAGAGCTGGACGCGGATACGGGCCGCGCCCTGCGGGACGACCGGGTACGAGAACCCGATCACGTACACACCGCGCTCCAGGAGCAGCTCCGCCATCCGGCCTGCCTTCGCCGCGTCCCCGATCATCACGGGGGCGATGGCGTGGTCTCCGGGCAGGATGTCGAAGCCCTCCTCGGTCATCCGGGTACGGAAGAGCACGGTGTTGGCGTTGAGCCGCTCGCGCAGGTCGCCCGCGGACTCCAGCAGGTCGATGACCTTGAGGGAAGCGGCGGCGATGACCGGGGCGAGCGAGTTGGAGAAGAGGTACGGGCGCGAGCGCTGGCGCAGCAGGGCGACGATCTCGGCGCGGGCCGCGACGTAACCGCCGGAGGCCCCGCCGAGCGCCTTGCCGAGGGTGCCGGTGATGATGTCGACGCGGTCCATCACGTCGTGCAGCTCCGGCGTACCGCGTCCGCCCGCGCCGACGAAGCCGACGGCGTGCGAGTCGTCGACCATGACCATGGCGTCGTAGCGCTCGGCGAGGTCGCAGATCTCGCGCAGCGGCGCGACGTACCCGTCCATGGAGAAGACACCGTCGGTGACGACGAGGCGGCGCCGGGCGCCGGACGCCTCCTTGAGCTGCTGCTCCAGGTCGGCCATGTCGCGGTTGGCGTAGCGGAAGCGCTTGGCCTTGGACAGGCGGATGCCGTCGATGATCGAGGCGTGGTTGAGGGCGTCGGAGATGACCGCGTCCTCCGGGCCGAGGATCGTCTCGAACACGCCGCCGTTGGCGTCGAAGCAGGAGGAGTAGAGGATCGTGTCCTCCTGGCCCAGGAAGGCGGAGAGCCGCTGCTCCAGCTCCTTGTGGACCTCCTGGGTGCCGCAGATGAAGCGGACGGACGCCATGCCGTAGCCCCAGCGGTCCAGCGCCTCGTGCGCGGCGGCGATCACGTCGGGGTGGTCGGCGAGGCCCAGGTAGTTGTTGGCGCAGAAGTTCAGCACCTCGCCGGGGCGGCCCCCCGCGGTGACGGCGACGGTCGCGGACTGCGGGGTGCCGATGACGCGCTCGGGCTTGTGCAGACCGGCCGCCTCGATCTCTTCGAGGGTGGTGCGCAGGTCGTCGCGTACGGAGTCGAACATGCCGTTTCCTTAGAGGTGAAGAGGTCAGACGGTCCAGTCGAGGATGACCTTGCCGCCGCGTCCGCTCGCCGCGTCGTCGAAGGCGGCCTCGAAGTCGCGGTAGCCGTACCGGCCGGTGATCACGGGGGCGAGGTCGAGGCCGCCCTCCAGCAGGACGGACATGGCGTACCAGGTCTCGTACATCTCGCGGCCGTAGATGCCCTTGACCGTGATCATGGAGGTGACGATCCGGGCCCAGTCGACGGCGAACTCCTCGGAGGGCAGTCCGAGCATGGCGATCCGGCCGCCGTGCGTCATGTTCGCGATCATGTCGCGCATCGCCTCGGGGCGGCCGGACATCTCCAGGCCGATGTCGAAGCCCTCGCGCAGTCCCAGCTTCTGCTGGCCGTCGGCGATGGTGTGCTCGCCGACGTTGAGCGCGAGGCTGACGCCGACCTCGCGGGCCAGGTCGAGACGGGCCTCGCTGACGTCGGTGATCATGATGTTGCGGGCGCCGGCGTGCCGGGCGACGGCGGCGGCCATGATGCCGATGGGACCGGCGCCGGTGATCAGGACGTCCTCGCCGACCAGCGGGAAGGACAGCGCGGTGTGCACGGCGTTGCCGAACGGGTCGAAGATGGCGGCGACGTCGAGGTCGACGGGGACCCGGTGCACCCACACGTTGGACGCGGGCAGGGCGACGTACTCGGCGAAGGCGCCGTCGCGGCCGACGCCGAGGCCGAGCGTGGAGCGGCAGAGGTGGCGGCGTCCGGCCAGGCAGTTGCGGCACTTGCCGCAGACGAGGTGGCCCTCGCCGCTGACCAGGTCGCCCACGGCGATGTCGACGACGTCGGAGCCGGTCGCGGCGACCTCGCCGACGAACTCGTGCCCGAGGACGAGCGGCGTGCTGATGGCCTGCTGCGCCCAGCCGTCGTAGTTGCGGATGTGCAGGTCGGTCCCGCAGATGCCGGTGCGCAGGACCTTGATCAGGACGTCCGAGGGACCGGTCTCGGGCTCGGGTACGTCCATCAGCCAGAGTCCGGGCTCGGCCTTCTGCTTCACGAGTGCCTTCACGGCTGCGGCTCCCTGTACCTGGTGCGGCGTTGATCTCCCCGGGCCGGGGGCATGCCTGCGGAAGCCTGCGGCCCGGGGAAGGATGAGAGGGACGGCATGGCAGCGCGCTCGCACCGGCTGCCGCGCACCATCCTCCGCCGTCACGGAGAAATCTGCCGTACCCCGCGCCCCAGGTCCATCGAGGTTTTCTTAAACGGGCCCGCAGCTCCGCTTCACGCCGTGCCGTACGGGTGCGGTTCTTGCTCCGTCCGGCGGACGGGCGGGCTCACACCGAGGTGTGGAGCCCGAGGAAGCGGGCCCGTCCCCCGTCGACCCGGTGGAGGAAGATGCCCGTCTGGGGCCGCACCTGGTGCGTGCTGTAGAAGGACAGCCGCCGGGTGATGCCCCGGTATTCGGTGCTCAGGATTCTCCCGGCCACCCCGTCGCGCGGCGCGTCGACGGCGCTCGTGGTGCGGCCGGCCCGCGCGATCAGGCCCACCGCGTCGTACGCCTCGGCGGCCCAGGTGCCGGGCGCCGAGCCGAACCGTTCGCGGTGCGCGGCGGTGAACGCCCTGGCCGCGGGCAGGGCCGTCGGGTCGGTGTACGCCTCGCCGAAGACCCAGCCCTCGGCGGCCTTGCCCGCGTCCCGGAGGAAGGCCGGGGCGAGGACGGGGCCGAGCGACATCCCGGTGCCGGTGAAGCCGGCGGCGGCCAGGTCCTTGGCGCAGCGGGCGCCCCGGGCAGCGGACGATCCGGCGTAGACGACCGCGCCCGCCCCGGCGGCGACCGCGGCGCGGGCGGCGGGGGCGAAGGTGCGGGCGGTGGCCGCGACGGACTCCGTGGTGTACCTGACCCCGTCGACCGGGGCTTTCGGCAGGTGGTCCCTGATCGCCCAGCTGCCCTGCGCGTCCGCGCGGTCCTCGATGATGACGACGTGGTCGGTCGGCCGGACACGGGCCAGGTAGGAGATCAGCCCGATGGCCAGCGCCGGATCGAACGGCCGCAGTACGCACAGGGATTCGGTGTCCGTCCACTTGGCGGTGGTGGAGCGGGCCGCGACGAGGACCTGGGCGAGGCGCGCCTTCTGGTAGCGGCCGACGATCTCGGCGTCCGCGACCTCCGAGGTGGGGCCGATGACGGCGAGCACCCGGGGGTCGGCGGTGATCCGGTCGGCGACCTGGAGGGCGCGGGCGGTGTCCCCCGCGTCGTCCTCGGTGCGCAGCGTGAGCGTGAAGGTCTTGTCCGTACGGGAGTTGTGGTCGTCGATCGCGAGGAGGGCTCCGCGCTGGTGGGCGAGGCCGACGGCTCTGCCCGCTCCGGTCAGGTCCGCGTGCAGGGCGACGCGGTACGCGGGAAGGGGGCCGGGTGCCTTTCCCGTGCCGCCGCGCCGGGTGGCGGCCACCCAGGCGGCGGTCCCTCCGCCCGCGAGGGCGACGGCGCCGGCCGCTCCTGCGGCCAGGACGCGTCGCCGGGTCGGGCGCGGCGGTTCCGGGTCCCCGGTGGCGGCGGGCGGTTCGGGGTCGGGGAGGGCGAGAGCGGCGGCCGAGCGGGCGGCGACCGTGGCGGCCAGGCCGGGCACCTCCCAGTCGGCGGGGCTTCCCGCGAGGGTCCGGGCGACCTCCCCGGTGCCCGGCCGGTCGGCCGGGTCCTTGGCCAGGCAGGCCGTGACCAGGGGCAGCAGCGCGGCCGGCACCCCGTGCAGGTCCGGCTCCTCGTGCACCGTGCGGAAGAGGACCCCGGCCGGTGTTCCCGTCCCGAACGGGCGCCGTCCGGTCGCCGCGTACACGAGGACGCAGCCCAGGGAGAACACGTCGCAGCCCGGTCCGAGCGGCCCCGCCACGGCCTGTTCGGGGGCCAGGTAGCCGGGGGTGCCGATCACCGCGTCGGTGGCGGTGAGCGCGGTGGCGCCCTCGTGGCGGGCGATGCCGAAGTCGATGAGGCGGGGCCCGTCGAGCGCGAGGAGGACGTTGCCGGGCTTGACGTCGCGGTGCAGGAGGCCCGCTCCGTGCACCGCGAGGAGCGCTTCGGCCAGCCGCGAGCCGAGTGCCCGGACCGTGTCGGCGGGCAGCGGTCCCCGGGTCCCGACGACTTCCGCGAGGGAGGGTCCCGGCACGAACGCGGTGGCCAGCCAGGGCTCCGGGGCCTCGGTGTCGGCCCCGGTCACCGGGACGACCCAGGGGCCGGTGATCCGGGCAGCGGCCTCGGCCTCGCGCCGGAACCGGGCCCGGAATCCGGGGTCCGCGGCGTGCTCGGCGTGGATCACCTTCACGGCGGCGAGCGAGCCGCCGGACGTGCGTGCCAGGTAGACGACGCCCATGCCGCCCGCACCGAGGCGGACGAGGGTGCGGTACGCGCCGATGGTGCGCGGGTCGTCCGAGGTGAGCGGTCGCATGCGGGATCAGGCCGTGGCCTTCGGCGCGGCACCGAGGTAGACGTAGCGTCCGTCCCGCACCCCGTAGAGGTAGGCGGCGTCGCCCTTGATCCGGTGGTCGTCGTCGAAGACGTACGTACGGGAGACGCCCTCGTACGTGGATGCGGCGATCTTCGCGACGAGCGCGCTGCGCGACGGGCGCTTCGGGCGGCCGGCCTTCGTCCCGGCGAGGGCGGTGACGGCGGCTATCGCGATCCCGGCCGCGTCGTACGCCTCGGCGGCCCAGTGCGCGGGGGCGGCGTCGAAGGCGGCGCGGTGGGCCGCGGCGAACTTCTTGGCCGCGGGCGCCGCCGGGTCGGTGAAGGGTGCGGTGAACTCCCAGTTCTCGGCGGCCTGTCCGGCGTCCTTGAGGAAGCGCGCGTCCATGGCGGTGTGCATGGCCATCCGGGGCCCCTTGAAGGAGGCGGCGGCGAGGGCGCGTGCGGTGCGTGCGGCCCCGGCCGCGTCTCCGGCGTAGAAGAGGGCGTCGCTGGCGTGCGCGAGCATGTCCTCGACCACGGGGGCCAGGTCCTGTGTGCCGGCCGGGACGACGCGCGGGTAGGTGGTGCCGGTGGTGATCTGGCCGGTCAGCATGTTGGTCAGGTAGCCGGCCTGGTAGGCGGACTGCCCGCCGACCCGGTCGAGCAGGACCCCGAGCCGCTCGACATCGGGCCGCAGCACCAGGCGCCGGATGATCGGCTGGGCCAGTACGCCGTCGGAGGGGGCGGCCTGGAAGAAGGACTTCCTGGCGCGGGCGGCGTAGGTGAGCTGGAGCGAGGACACGGTGAGGACGGGCAGCATCGCCTCGTCGTAGGCGCCGAGCACGGCCTCCGTCGCGGCGTCGCCGGTCGGGCCGACGACGGCGAGCACATCACGGTCGCGGGCGAACCGGTCGGCTGCCTGCACCGCTCGGGCGGTGTCTCCCCCGTCGTCGCGGACCTGGACGGTGAGCGTGAAGGGCTTGTCCGCGCGGGCGTTGAACTGCTGGACGGCGAGCCTGACCCCGCGCTCCTGGGCCCGCCCGGCGGCGCTCCGGGGGCCGGACAGATCGGCCTGCACCCCGATGATCCAGGCCCGTTCGCCGGGGGCGGCCGCATCGGAGCCGCTGTCGTCGCGCAGCCACTCCCGTACGGCGAACCCGCCCCCGGCCGCGACCACGAGGCCGGCGCCGGCGAACAGCAGGACCTTGCGCCGGCCCGGTGCGGGCGGCGCGGTGTCATCGGTGACCGTCGGGTCGATGCCGGGCAGGTCGAGCATGGCGGCGGAGCGGTCGGCCACAAGTGCCGCCATGTCCGGGGGCAGCCAGTCGGTGGAGCCGTCGGGCGCGTCCTCGGCGATCAGGGTGTCGAGTCCGGCGGCGGTGGGGCGCGCCCCGGGCTCCTTGGCCAGCAGGGCGGCGAGCAGGGCGCGGAGTTCGGGGTCGTCGATCCCCGCGAGGTCGGGCTCGTCGTGGACGGTCCGGTAGAGCAGCGCGTCGGCGGCCCCGCTGCCGAACGGCGGACGCCCGGTCGCCGCGTACGCCAGGAGGCAGCCGAGGGAGAAGAGGTCGCTCGCGGAGCCCGCTTCGGTGCCGCCTCCGGTGGCCTGTTCCGGGGAGAGGAAGCCCGGGGTCCCGACCACCAGGCCGGTGGCGGTGAGCGCGGTGGCGTCGGCGGACCGCGCGATGCCGAAGTCGATCAGGCGCGGTCCGTCGACCGTGAGCAGGACGTTGCCCGGTTTGACGTCGCGGTGGACAAGTCCCGCAGCGTGTACGGCGGCCAGGGCGCGGGCGAGCAGCCGGCCGAGCACCCGGACGCCGCGTGCGGGCAGCGGCCCGCACCGGGCGACGGCCTCCGACAGCGCGGGGCCCGGCACGAACGCGGTGGCCAGCCAGGGCCGTTCGCCCTCCGTGTCCGCGCCGGTGACCGGGACGGCCCAGGGGCTCTCCACCCGGCGGGCGGCCTCGACCTCGCGCCGGAAGCGGGTCCGGAAGTCGTCGTCGGTGGCGTATTCGGGCAGGATCACCTTGATCGCGGCCAGGGCGCCGGCGTCCGTACGGCCGAGGTAGACGACCCCCATGCCGCCGGCGCCGAGCCGTCCGAGCAGCCGGTGCCCGCCGATCCGTGCGGGGTCGGAGGGGCGCAGTTTCTCCATCACGCTCTCCCTCTCTCAGCTCTGCTTCTCGACTGCGGTCCCAAGGTCCTGCAACATGGCGGAGTGGGCCTGGTTCGTCAGCGCGTCGATCTCGGCGTCGCTCCAGCCCTCGGCCCCCTTGCCGGTCACGGCCACGGTGAACTGGAGGGTCTGCGACAGGTACCAGGAGTACGGGTACGGGCCGCCGCCGAGTTCCTCGTTCTGGTACTGCCCGGCCTCGAACAGCGCGTCCTCGGCGCTCTCCTGGGACTCTCCCCGGGCCAGTGAGGACGCGATCATCGACCCGATGAACTCGCCCTGGCTCAGTTGCTGCGTGGGGCAGCGCATCGTCTCCTCCACGGACTCGGCCATCTCCCACCGGGCGTCTTCCCGGGTGCGGTGCACGGTCACGACGGCGGAGAGCCGCAGCGGTCCCCTGCCGCCCGCCGCCGGCACCTCGAAATAGCGGCTCAGGGTGGCGAGGACGTGGGCCTGTGGCTTCTTCTGCTGCCAGACGCAGTCGGTGCCCAGGACGGGCCAGGTCGCCGGATCGCTCTCGTACGGGCGGCGTTCGACCACTCCGGGGCCGAAGGCGGCGGGCTTCGCGATGATCCGGCGGATGAGGCCGAGCGCTTCCTTGCGGGTCGCCGGGAGCCTTGCCGGGTCCGCGTCGATGACGCCGGTGTCCGAGGGCCCGGAACCGGGGTCGGCTCCGGCGGCGCCGGTCGCGGAGGCGCTCGCGGAGGGCCCCGCGCCGGGGCCACCACCGCTGACACAGGCCACCAGCACCAGTGGCGCCAGCAGCAGCGCCCCGTATCCCCGCAATCCGCGTATCGCCCTTGCGCACGCCACGATCGGCCACCCCGTCTCCCCGAAGACCGCCCCGATCCTATGAGCGCGGACCCTTCGGGGGCGGGGGACGCCAAAACTGTTGCGCCATCAAGACGTTGGGGCTGCCGCCGCCGGGCCGCCGCACCGGCCTCGCGGGCCTTCCGCGTCGACTGCGGCGCCACCGCCGCGGGGGACGGCAGCGCGGGCTCACCGTGGAACGCGCCCGGCCCCGGGCCGTGATCCGGGGCAACACGGTCTCGGACATCGGCGGCGACGCGATCGTGCCGCATCACACCGAGGGCGCGCTGATCGAGTACGACAAGGTCGACGGCTCCCGCGAGCGCGAGCCCGCGCACTGCGCGGCCGGCCGCGTACCCGACCGCGGCGCCCACCAGTTGTCCACGGGCTACGTCCGGCCGGCCCGTCGGCCGGGGTCAACCGGATCTCCGCCGGCACGCAGGCCATCGACGTACCGGCGCCCTCCCGGCTCAGTCGCGCGGCCAGGGCCGCCCGTCGAGGCGCTCGATGTCCCGGTTGAGCCGGGCGAGGTCGTCCGCGAAGCGGGCGGCCTCCTGCGGCGACCAGTCGGCCAGGACGCGCTGAAGGCCCTCCCGGTTCTCGGCCCGGTCCTTGTCCAGCCGGCGTTCACCCTCGTCCGTGATGACGAACTTCCGGGCGATCCCGCCGTCCGGGTCGGCGATACGCTCGACCACACCGGCACGGAGCATGGCCGCGGTCTGCCGGTTGAGCGTGGAGGTGTCCAGGCCGAAGGCGTCGCGCAGCTGGCCGATGGACATCGGCCCCTGGACGCGGATACGGCTGAGCAGGATGTAGGCGCTGCGGTCGAGTCGCCCGTCGCCCCGCGAGGTCAGCAGACTCATGTGCCGGCCAAGCAGCATCGTCTCGAACTCGATCCGGTCCACGGGCATGTCCACGCGAGGCTTCCTTCAGTTGCCGGGCTCGCCTCCTGGCGGGGCGGGCGACCTCTTTTGTACATATATACCATAGATATGCACTATGCACGATTCATGCATAGTGCATATCTCGTGCATGATACATATCAAAAGTGGCCGACGAGCGCCTCACGAGCGGGCCCGCTGTCCCCCGAGGGGTGGAACTACGCGCCATCGCCCCGAACCGGCCACCGTCCCGACCGTAGACTCGCCGGATGGCGAAGTATTTCGACGTACATCCCGAAAACCCCCAGCGGCGCACCATCACCAACGTGGCCGAGAGCATCCATTCCGGGGCACTCGTCGCGTATCCGACGGACTCCTGCTACGCGCTCGGGTGTCAGCTCGGCAGCCGCGACGGCATCTCCCGCATCCGCGCGATCCGCAATCTCGACGACCGGCACCACTTCACGCTCATGTGCCAGAACTTCGCCCAGCTCGGGCAGTTCGCGCAGATCGACAACGATGTGTTCCGCGCGGTCAAGGCGGCGACGCCCGGCCAGTACACCTTCATCCTTCCGGCGACGAAGGAGGTACCGCGCCAGCTGCTGCACCCGAAGAAGAAGACCGTGGGCGTACGCATCCCCCAGCACACCGTCGTCCAGGCCCTGCTGGAGGAACTCGGCGAGCCGCTGCTCTCCAGCACCCTGCTCCTGCCCGACGAGGCGGAGCCGATGACCCAGGGCTGGGAGATCAAGGAGCGCCTGGACCACGAGGTGGACATCGTCCTCGACTCCGGCGACGCCGGTACGGAACTCACCACCGTCATCGACTACTCCAGCGGCGAGCCGGAGATCGTACGACGCGGAGCGGGCGACCCCTCCCGCTTCGAGTGAGCCGGCGCGCGGGCGGATGAACCGCGAGCGCCGCCGCCGGCGAGGTTCCACCGGCGGCGGCGCGTGGCCCGCGCTGTGCGTACGGGTCAGCGGAAGGTCAGGGAGGCCGAACCCGGTTCGGCGGTGATCGAGCCGGGGCAGAGGAAGCTGCCCGAGCTCTTCGACGCGGTGAACGCCTCGTTGAGGTAGGTACGGGTGGAACCGTCGCGGGTCCAGCCGACACCGGTCGCCTGATAGCTGCACGTGACGATCGACTGCTTCACCGTGATGTCGATGAGGTCGGACGCCGCGGTGCCCGCCGCGTCGTCGAAGGTGAGCGTCGGGCTGTTGTTGAGGGTCGCGCTCGCGCCGCCGGTACAGCTCAGGCTGCTGTTGACGGTCCCGCCGTCGATGGTCAGGGCGGCGGGCGGGTCCGCGCTGGCGGCGGCGTCGGTCCAGGTGCAGGTGGAACCGGCGGCCGTGATGACGCCGTCGACGAGCTGCGAGGCCGCGGGGCCCGCGCTCGCCGCGGTGGACGCACCCGCGGTGGCCAGGGCGGCCAGGGCGGTGACGCACAAGAGTTTCGGTGTGAGCCTCATGTCACTCCTTCTTGTCACGCACGTGTGGGGGTACGGCCCGGCCGCGCCCCGTGGGGATGGTCCGCGCTTCCGGGCGTGTCATGGACGGTCCCACACAAACTGACGTTATGTCAGGTGCACGTCAAGACCTGGCCGGATCGCGCCCCTCGAAAGTGTCGGCCTGCTGCGGACATCGCGCCGCGGGCCCGCCAGAATCAGCGGGGAACGGTTTTGATCCGTGGCAGCCGAACCCGAAACCCCGCAGACCGGCCCCCACATCTGATAAGCAGCATCACTCAGCCCGCTCAAGCGAAAGCCGCAACAGTTGAAGACCCTCGCGCAGTTGCACTACACCTCCGCGACGGACGGGGACGAGCCCGCATCCGGCGGGGCAGAACCGATACCGGCGCGTTTCACCGCGGTCGACGCCGCGATACCCGCGTCCGTGCTCACCGAGGCAGGACCGCTGCTGGCCTACGAGCCGCCGGCCGGCACCGGACCCGGGCTCCCCGACGCCGCGTTGCGCGCGCTGCCCGATTCCCTCAGCTACAGCGTGCTCTCCGACGGCGGCCATCTGCTGGCCCGGACGGTCGCGTCCCGCTCCGGGCGGACCTCCCGGGTGGGCTTCCACGCGCACGCGGTCCACCTCCCGCCCGGCGGCCGGCTCCCGGGCGGCGTGCTCCCGATCACCGCCTGCCGGGCCGCCCGTTGGGCCGCGGCGACCCCCGGGCGCCCTCTGCCCGACCCGCTCGCCACGCTGCCCGGTGCCACCGGCCACCACGCCCGGGAGCGCGAGGGGCTGAACGACTTCGCCGTCTCGCGCGGCCCCTGGCTCGCGGGGGTGCTGGCCGATCTGCGCGGGCTGTGCGAGCCGGACGCGGCCGGCCGCGTCGTGCTCGTCGAGGCACAGAGCGCGGACGTGGCCCGGTGGATCGCGCTCGCCTGCGTCGCCCTGCCCGACGAGCTCGCCGAGCGGCTGACGTTCACGACCTACACCCGCCGTCCGCTGCGGGCCCCGCAGCGGATCGTCGGCGTGCTGCCCGAGGACGCCGAGGAGTTGACGGGCCCGGACGTGCGCGTGCACCGCTGCGCGGGGGCCCGCCCGGAAGGGGCCGTGGACGACGCCTGGGCGGAGACGGCCGCGCGGATCTGGCGCAACCGCGCACCCGAACTGTTCCGGGAGGCCGCCGAACTGCCGGGGGAGCCGTTCGCCCCCGGGCCGGTCGCGGTGACCGCGCTGTGCGCGGGCATCGCGCTGGGGACGGGCGGGCGCGCCGCCGCCGCGGAGTGGGCCGCCGAACGCCCGTACGCGCTGGACGCGAAGCGGACCCGGCAGCTGGTCGACGCGCTGACCGCCCCTGGCGTGGACGAGCGCTCGGGCCCCGAATTCGACGCCGCGGGACGGCTGTTCGCCGCGCTGGACGGCCGCTCCCCCACGACCACCACGGCCCCACTGGCCGCGATGCTGGTGACGGAGGCGGTACGCGGCGGCAACGGCTCCCTCGAACTGCCGGGCCGCACCGCCTTCAGCGGGCCCGAGGGCGCGGCCGTCGCCGGGGTGCTCGGGCCGGAGATCCTGACCGAGCTGGGCAGCGCGGGCGTCGGCCTCGACGTGGCCCGCACGGTGCAACTCCTGCGGGTGGCACGGCTGCTGGAGGTGGACTGCGCCGAGCTGCTGCCCTCCGTCCTGGACCGGCTCGCNCCCNCCCTGCTGGCGGGCGGCGAGGACGGGAGCGCCCCGGACTGGGCGCCCGCGCTGCTGGAGCTGATGGACGAGCAGTTCGACGTGCGTACAGCCCTGCTGGGCGCGCTCGACCGGATCGCGCCGGACAGCCCGGCCGGGGTGGAGCGACTGCTGCTGCGGGTGCCGCTGCCGTTCACCGGCACGCAGTCGCTGCCGCATCTGCGGATGTGCGCCGGGGCGCCGGAGGCCAAGGCCGGCTGCGGCGCCGACCGGGTGGCGGCGCTGCAAAGGGTTCTGCGGGCCGGCGGGATGTCGCCGTTCGCGGAGCCGCTGGTGCTGCGGACGGCCGTGGGCCTGGTGTGGGAGGCGGCCGCCCCGACGGCGGCCGAGGCGCGGCTGCTGCTGGAGGCCGCGACCTCGGACGCGCACCGGGCGGCCGGCACCTGGTCGCATCTGGTGGCCGCCGCGCTCGCGTCCGGTCCCGGGGACGGCGAGGCTCCCGAGCTGGCCCATGACCTGCTGCGCGGCTTCCCGCAGGAGACCGGGGGCCGGGTGCGGGCGGCGCTGCTGCTGCTCGATTTCGCCCGCGAGGTGGGCTCGGGGGCCGCCGAGCCGGAGTGGGCCGAGCGGGTGCGGGCGCTGCGGGCGGAGGCCGAGCCGGTGGAGCCCGGGGTGCTCGGGCAGGCGTGCGACGCGGTGGCCGGGCGGCTGCTGGCGCCGGAGCGGCCCGAGGCGGAGCTGTACGCCCTGGTGCACAGCGGCGACGCGGACCTGATCGCCGCCTACGACCGGGCCGCGCGCGGTGACAGCGTCCGGGCCCGGCTGGCGGCCGACTCCGCGTACGCCGCCGACTGCTTCACCGTCTGGACGGCCCATCCGCACGCCGGCCCCGCCTGGAGCGGGGTCGCCGGGGCGCTGCTGGAGGAGGTGCTGCGCCCGGTGGTGCGGGGGCTGCCCGCCGACCGGGTCGCGGCGGTCGAGGAGGCCGTCGGCAGCTCGGGCAGCAGCGTCCGGGCGGAGGCCTTCCGGGACTGGAACCGCCGGGAGCGCCGCGGCCTGAGCCGGCTGGGCCGGCGCATCGCGGGCCGGGTGCGGCGGTCCTGAGCGTGGCGCGGGGGCGCCCGCGCGTCGCGGTACCGTGGTGGTCACCGATCTCGTGCGCCCTCCTGGCGGGCTGCGTGAACCCCAGGAGGAGCAGCACATGACGACGAACCGCGGCCGCAAGGACGTCATCCGGGACCGGATGGCGGGGACCGGTGAGTCGTACAACGTGGCCGCCCGCAATCTCAAGGCGATGAAGGACATGGGCGCCACGCGGGAGGCCGTCCTCACCCAGCGCTGGCGGCCGGCCGACTCCCTGGACGTGCCCTGCCCCTGCGGCGGCACCTGCGAGCCGGGCGAGCGGTGCGCGCGCTGTCACGCGCCGCACCGGCACGTGGCGCGCTACCCGGGCAGCACGACCGAGGTGGAGACCTGGGTGGACCGGTACGAGTGCCTGGGCTGCCCGGCCTCGTACACCCTGACCGTCGTCCTGCCCGGCCGCCCGTGGGGTGTCGCGGAGACCGTGGTCCAGGGCGGCGCGGCGGAGCCGGTGGTGCGGGCGCGGGTCTTTCCCGGCGTCGCGCACCCGCTGCTGCGGCAGGAGGAGCCGCACGAGGACTGACGCGGCGCACCGGTCCCCGTACGGGCCGGATCAGTCCCGCGGCGTCAGCCGCAGGGAGATCGAGTTGATGCAGTACCGCTGGTCGGTCGGGGTGGGGTAGCCCTCGCCCTCGAAGACATGGCCCAGGTGCGAGCCGCAGCGGGCGCAGCGGACCTCGGTGCGGACCATGCCGTGGCTGCGGTCCTGGATCAGTTCGACCGCGTCGGTGTCCTTGGGGTCGTAGAAGGACGGCCAGCCGCAGTGCGACTCGAATTTCGTGTCGGAGCGGAACAGCTCCGCGCCGCAGGCACGGCAGGAGTAGACACCGGCGGTTTTGGTGTCGGTGTACTCACCGACGAAGGCGGGCTCGGTGCCCGCCTTGCGCAGCACCGCGTACTCGGCGGCGGTGAGCTCCTTGCGCCACTGCTCGTCCGGCTTCTCGACGTCGTACGCCACGGGTGGCTCCTTCAGCTCGACAGGTGGTCCAGGATCTGCGGGCCGAGGTCGGTGACGTCGCCCGCTCCCATGGTGAGAACGAGGTCGCCGGGCTTCGCCATTCCCGCGACGGCCTCGGGGACCTCCGCCTTGTCGTGGACGGCGGTGACGTCGGCGCCGGCGGCCCGCGCGGCGTCGATGATCAGGGCGCTGGTGACGCCGGGGACCGGGTCCTCGCGGGCCGGGTAGATGTCCAGGACCACGGAGGCGTCGGCGAGGGCGAGGGCCTGGCCCATCTCGGTGCCCAGCTCCTGGGTGCGGGAGAACAGGTGGGGCTGGAAGACGACGAGGAGCCGGGCGTCGGAGGCGGCGCCGCGCATGGCCTCCAGGTCGGCGGTCATCTCGGTGGGGTGGTGGGCGTAGCTGTCGATGACCTGGACGCCGGCCGCCTCGCCCTTGAGCTGGAGGCGGCGCTTGACCCCGGTGTACTTGCCGAGGGCCGAGGCGAGGTTGTGGGCGGGGATGCCGAGGGCGATGCCCGACGCGAGGGCGGCGACGGCGTTGAGGGCGTAGTGGCGGCCGGGGACCGAGACCGCGAAGGTGAGGAACTTGCCGCCCAGGACCACCGTGACCTCGCTGGTCAGGCCGCGCGGGGTGATCTTGTGGACGCGTACGTCGGCGGCCTCGGACTCGCCGTAGGTGACGACCGTGAGCGCGGGCAGGGCGGCGCGCACCCGGCGGGTCAGTTCGACGGCGCCGGACTGGTCTGCGGAGACGACCAGGGTGCCGCCGGGGACGATCTTGCCGGCGAAGGTCTCGAAGGACTCGTGGATCTCGTCCATCGAGGCGTAGTTCGCGTGGTGGTCCAGCTCGGCGTTGAGGACGATCGCGACGTCGGGGTCGTACTTGTGGAAGCTGCGGTCGCTCTCGTCGGCCTCGGCGACGAAGATGTCGCCCTCGCCGTGCGTGGCGTTGGTGCCGGGGCCCGCCAGGTCGCCGCCGATCGCGTACGAGGGGTCGAGGCCCAGCTCGCTCAGGGCGACGGCCAGCATCGACGTGGTCGTCGTCTTGCCGTGGGTGCCCGCGACGGCGATGGAGCGCACTCCGTGCATGAGGGAGGCCAGCGCGTCGGAGCGGTGCACGACGGGGACCGACAGCTCCCCGGCGCGCACCAGCTCCGGGTTGTCGGCGCGGATGGCGCTGGAGACGACCACGCAGGTGGCGTCGTCGGCCAGGTGTCCGGCGGCGTGCCCGATGTGGACGGTCGCCCCCAGCGCGCGCAGCGCCTCGGCGGTCGGGGACTCCTTGGCGTCGCTGCCCGCGACCTTCGCGCCGCGCTGGGCGAGGATCTTCGCGATGCCCGACATTCCGGCGCCGCCGATGCCGATGAAGTGCGGTCGTTCCATGGCGGCGGGAATGCCGGGTGCCATCTGTGCTCCTCAGGGTCCTTGGGTCTGCGGGCCGGTGCCACTCCGGGGCCGCCGCCCCAGCCTATTCGCTGTGCGCGAAGAGCTTGAGCACCGGGACGCCGACCTTGTGCCGGGCGCGGGAGGCCCAGTCGCGGTGGAAGAACTCCTCGACGTAGTGGGGTGCGGTCAGCACGATGACCTCGTCGGCCTCGGACTCCTCGACCACGGTGGTGAGCTTGTCCAGGGGGTGGTTCTCGATCACCTGTCCGACGGCCTCGGAGCCCGCCTGGCGCAGGGCCTCCAGGGACACCTGGAGGGCGAGCTCGGCGGATTCCCTGGCGTTCTTGCCCTCGGGCTCCTCGCTCTCGCGGGCCGCTTCCTTCAGTTCGCCCATCGCGAGGTCGTCAATGGCCCGCAGGAGCACATCCGCCTGGTCGCCGCGCGGCTGCATGAGGACGACGAAGGACGTCGAATCGTCGCCGTGCAGGGTGGTGACGAATTCGACGTCCCCGGACGTGAGGGCCTTCTCGATCATCAAAACGCTGGTGAACACCACAGGAGCCCTTCTCTTCAGCAACCGTCGCCGGTCGCTGCTGAAACCATCCTTCCCCGTGCTCGCACGGGGTCTGCGAGATCCATTCTGCCCACGGATCGCTAACCGGAACGGGATATTCCGCTGATTGACGCCCGCCGGGGCAGTACGGGAGAGCCGCGCGCCGCCCCTGGCGGCCATTCGGGCGGCGGCCGTGCGTCAGCTCCGGCGGTACCGGGAGAAGAGGAAACCGTCCTCCTCCAGCAGGGAAGCCAAGGCGAATCGTTTCGGCACGGTGACGGCGGGCCCGCCCGCGATCCGCTGGGCGTCACCGGCCGTGAGCAGGGGCGCGACGGTCAGGCACAGCTCGTCCAGCACCCCCGCCGCCACGAACTGCCCGAGCAGCCGGGGCCCGCCCTCCGTCAGCAGCCTGCGCAGCCCCCGGTCGGCCAGCTCCCGCACGGTCCTGGCGGGGTCGACGCGCGAGCCCTCCCCCGCGATCACCACGTCGGCGCCGGCCTTCCGGGCCGCCGTGATCCGGTCGGGCGGGGCGCCCGCACCGGTCAGCACGAGCGTCGGGACGAGCGGGGAGACGAACAGCGGGAGCGAGAAGTCCAGGTCCAGGCTGCCGCTCACCACGGCGACGGCCGGGGCGGGGCCCTGGCCGGCCGCCGCCCGCCGCGCCGCGAAGGCCTCCCGGGCGCGGGCCGGCCGGTACCCCTCCAGGCGTACGGTCTCCGCGCCCGCGATCACCACGTCGGCCAGACCGCGCAGGGTGCCGAAGATCCGCATGTCGCTCTCGCAGGAGATCGGCTGGGAGCGGCCGTCGTGCTGGGCGGCCCCGTCGAGGGTCGACACCATGTTGGCGCGCAGCCAGGGGCCCTCCGTGCCGGGATAGGCGTAGGCGTCGGCGAGGTCGTCCAGGCTCCACGCGCGCGGGGCGTCGGCCGCTGTCAGGTCGGTCACAGGGAACAGGCGTCGCATGTGCGGCAGTCTGACACGGCCGTAAGCTTGACGGTTGTGTCGTCCTCCCACGCCGTGCCGGGGTCAAGCCCCATAGCCGAAACGGCCCCGCTGTCCCTGTGCGCCCGCGAGCCGCACGTCCCCGCCGACCGTCTGGTCGCGGAGATGGTGCCACCGCCGCGCTTCGACTCGGTACGTTTCGATACGTACGTACCCGACCCGAACCAGCCGAGCCAGACCGAGGCGGTCCGGGTCCTGAGCGACTTCGCCGCCGGGCTCGGCGGGGCGCACGCCTCCGGGTCCGGCAAATCCGCAAGAGCGCGAAACGCGTCCCGTGAGGGGCGGTGGCGGGCGGCGGGCGGGCTGTTCGGGCGCAGGACGGCGGTCCGGGCCTCCGGTCCGCGCGGGGTGTATCTCGACGGCGGTTACGGCGTCGGCAAGACCCATCTGCTCGCCTCGCTCTGGCACGCCACGCCGGCCGCGCCCTCGCTGAAGGCGTTCGGGACGTTCGTGGAGCTGACGAACCTGGTGGGCGCGCTCGGCTTCCAGCAGACCGTGCGGACGCTGAGCGAGCACCGGCTGCTGTGCATCGACGAGTTCGAGCTGGACGACCCGGGCGACACCGTGCTGGTGTCCTCGCTGCTGAGCCGACTGGTCGAGGCGGGGGTGGCGCTCGCCGCGACCTCCAACACGCTGCCCGGCAAGCTCGGCGAGGGCCGGTTCGCGGCGGCCGACTTCCTGCGGGAGATCCAGGGGCTCTCCGCGCACTTCCGCCCCCTGCGCATCGACGGCGAGGACTACCGCCACCGCGGTCTGCCCGACGCCCCGCCGCCCTACTCGGACGAGCAGGTCACCAAGGCGGCGTACGCCACCGACGGCGCCAGCCTGGACGACTTCCCCGCGCTGCTCGACCATCTGGCCCGGGTCCACCCGAGCCGGTACGGCGCGCTGACGGACGGGCTGCGGGCGGTGTGCCTGACCGAGGTGCGGCCGGTGCCCGACCAGTCGACCGCGCTGCGGCTGGTGGTGCTCGCCGACCGGCTGTACGACCGGGAGGTGCCGGTGCTCGCGTCCGGGCTGCCGTTCGACCGGCTGTTCAGTGAGGAGATGCTGAACGGCGGGTACCGGAAGAAGTACTTCCGGGCGATCTCCAGGCTGACCGCGCTGGCGCGGGACGCGAAGGGGCTGGTGGAGCAGTAGGTTCGGGGGCGTAGGACGTACCACCGGCCGGGCACGACGGTGTGCCCCGCCGTTCTTCGTACCACCGCGCATTCCGTTTGAAGGGAACCAGCATGGCTACCACGCGTCAGGCGCACACGGTCTGGGAAGGCAACCTCCTTGAGGGCAAGGGCGTCGTCACGTTCGACTCCTCCGGGATCGGTGACTACCCGGTCTCCTGGCCGTCCCGCGCCGAGCAGGCGAACGGGAAGACCAGCCCGGAGGAGCTGATCGCCGCGGCCCACTCCAGCTGCTTCTCGATGGCCCTCTCCAACGGTCTCGCCTCGGCCGGCACCCCGCCGACCCGGCTGGACACCAAGGCCGAGGTCACGTTCCAGCCGGGCACCGGCATCACGGGCATCCACCTCACCGTGGAGGGCAAGGTGCCGGGTCTCGACGAGGCCGGCTTCGCCAAGGCGGCCGAGGAAGCGAAGGCGAACTGCCCGGTCAGCCAGGCCCTGTCGGGCACCACGATCACGCTGAGCGCCTCGCTCGCCTGATCCTCTCCCCCGTGTCCCCGGGCGGGCGCCCCGCGCGCCGGCCCGGGGACACGGCTGTTCCCGGGCCGGCCGTGTTCACCTTCCGGCCATCTTGAATCCTCCTGCAATACACCCGGGTTTCTCATCGCTTCCTCATCCGTCGTTGGTTGCGTATCGCGGGCCGGCCGGTCCGGCACGGACGACGAAGGAGGCGCACGGTGTCGCAACCCGACACGGCTCCGCCCGGAGGGCCCGCCCAGGGGCGCCCCACGGGCACGGAGGACCCCCCACCGCTGCATGTGGCGAGCAGGCTGCACGCCTTCAACAGATACGAGCTCAAATACCTGGTCCCCGTGGACCTGGCCGCGGACCTCCGCGACGAACTCGCGGAGCGGATGGACCGCGACCTGAACAGTCCGGTCGGCGGTTACGGCGTGTGGAGCCTGTACTACGACTCCCCCGAACTGCGGTTCTACTGGGAGAAGATCGAGGGCCTGAAGTTCCGCCGCAAGCTGCGCATCAGGCACTACGGCGATCCGGTCGGGGTCACGGACGACTCCCCGGTCTGCGTCGAGGTCAAACAGCGCGTCAACCGGGTCACCCAGAAGCGCCGCATCACCCTGCCCTACGGCACGGCCCGTCAGCTCTGCGACGAGCGGCGGACGGTGGAGCACGCGCCGAACGAGCGCGCGTTCATCCATGAGGTGCTCGACCTGGTCGTACGGTTCAACCTCCGGCCCACCGCGATGACCGGGTACCAGCGCGAGGCGCTGGTCGGGCGCGCGTCGGACACCGGGCTGCGGGTCACCTTCGACCGGCGTATCCGGGGCCGCGACCGCGACTTCCACTTCGGGCAGGCGAATCCGGAGAACCGGTTCACCGTCCCGCCGCACATGTCGGTGATGGAGATCAAGGTCAACGAGCGCACCCCGCACTGGATCACCGACCTGGCGGCCCGCCGCAACCTCAGCCTCATCCGGGTCTCCAAGTACGTCCAGTCCATCGAGGCGTTCGGGCTGGCACCCCGCTCCGTCTTCCATCTCGACGAGGCGGCCTGCCCGCCGCCCGCCACCCCTCTCGACACGCGGCTGCCGGCACAGGTGTCGCCGGTGAAAGCAGGAGCACAGTGAATTTCGATCTGCAGGAACTCAGCGGGACGTTCAGCGTCACCGACGTCGTCGCGGCGATGGTGCTGTCCTTCGTCCTGAGCACGATCATCGGTTACGTCTACCGGTACACCCACCGGAACGTGTCCTACAGCCAGTCCTACGTGCAGACCCTCGTCATCGTCGGCATGATCGTCGCACTGATCATGCTGGTCGTCGGCTCCAACCTGGCACGGGCGTTCTCCCTGGTCGGCGCGTTGTCCGTGGTCCGGTTCCGTAACGCGGTCAAGGAGACCCGGGACGTCGGGTTCATCTTCCTGGCCATGGCGATCGGCATGGCCTGCGGTGCGCGCTTCTACACGCTGGCCGCGGTCGGCGCGGTCGTGATCTGCGTGGTCGTCGTCATCATGCACAAGTTCGACTGGTTCGCCCTGAACGTCCAGCGCCAGGTCGTCAAGGTCCAGGTCCCGGCGGGCGAGGACTACACCCCGGGCATCCGTGACGTCCTGATCAAGTACACGACCGAGTTCGAGCTGGTGAGCACGGAGACGATCCGCGGCGGGGCGCTGAACGAGGTGTTCTACACGGTCCGCATGAAGAAGGGCACGGAGCCCGGCGACCTGGTCACGGCGTTGCAGGAGCGCACCTCCGGCCAGCGGGTGACGGTCCTGACCGGTTACGACACCACCGACCTGTGAGCCCCGTCGACGGCACGCCCCGGAGGCGACGGCTGCGGGACCGCGTGCCCGTACGGCTGCGGCACCACTGGAAGCCCGCCGGCGCCCTGTGCGCGGGGCTCGCGGTGATGCTGTACGCCTTCGGCGACGCCCGCATCTCCCCGTACGTCACCTCCTCCTCGCGGGTGGAGGCCGACACGATCACGGAGAACGTCGGCGGCCCGGTCGGGCTGTACGACACCTCCGTGCGGCACTCCGTGCAACTGGAGTACAAGCAGACCGACTTCGACAAGATGATGAAGGAGTTCAAGAAGGACGGGACCAAGGACTCGATCCCGGCGGACCTCACCATCGACGGGGTCTACCTGACGGACGTCGGCATCCGCCTCAAGGGCAACTCGACCCTGATGTCCCTGCGGGGCAGCAACCGGGGCGGCGGCGGTATGCCGGCCGGCGGCGCGGGCGGTATGCCGGGCGGCGGCGCTGGGCAGCGAGGCGGGCAGGGAGACGGCCGGATGCCCGGCGGGGATGCCTCGGGCGGCGCACAGCCGCCGGGCGCCCCGGCGGACGGCGGCCCGACGGCCGGCGGTCAAGCGGCCGGCGGAGACGGGGCCGCCGCCGGTGGCGGTCAGCCTGCTGGTGGTCAGCCTTCCGGTGGCCCGACGGCCGGTGGTCAAACGGCCGGTGGTCAAACGGCCGGCGGAGGCGGGGCCGCCGCCGGTGGCGGCGCGGCCGGTGGCGGCGCGGCCGGTGGGCGGGGCGGGGGTGGCGGGATGACGCAGTACAACCTGTCCGCCGACAAGCCCGAGGAGCTGCCCTGGCTCATCAAGATCGACGAGTACGTGGAGGGCCGCGCCTACCAGGGCGAGCGGGAGATCTCGCTGCGTCCGGGCAGCAACTCCCAGGTCCCGCTCAACGAGGCGCTGGCGCTCTCGCTGATCGACGGGACCGGGGAGCCGGCCGAGCGGTACAGCCTCTCGACCCTGAAGGTCAACAACCGGCCGACGGCCGTGCGGCTGATGGTCGAGAACCCGGACACGGAGTACGCCGAGGCCGTCGAGGGCGAGTCCGTGGTCTACAAGGCCAGGGCGGGCGGGACGTTCGACTACCAGGGGGACGACCCCTCGAAGTACGAGACGTCCTTCCGGCAGCTGAACAAGGTCGGCAGCCAGGACCTCGAACCCGTGATGAAGCTGACGAAGTGGGTGGAGAATGCCTCCGACGAGGAGTTCGCCGCCGACCTGGACAAGTACGTGGACGTCGACTCGTTCGCCCACTACGTCGCGGCGCAGAACCTGCTGATGAACTTCGACGACATGGCGGGCCCGGGGAAGAACTACCTGCTCGGGTACGACCTGAACGCCAAGAAGTTCTCGGTGCTGGGCTGGGACTACAACCTCACGTTCAGCGGGGACGCCACCGCCGGGCCCGACGACCGGATGAGCATGGGCGGCGGCGGTGCCGGAGGACCGGGCGGCGGCCAGGCCGGCCAGGGCGGTCAGGCCGGCCAGGGCGGTCAGGCCGGCCAGGGCGGTCAGGCCGGGGAGGCGCCCGAGGGCATGCCCGATATGGCGGGCGGTCCGGGAGCACCCGGCGGTGACGGCGACGACGCGGCCGGCGGCCGGCGCGGCGGCGGCATGATGTCCGGCCACGCGCTCAAGACCCGCTTCCTGGAGCTCGACGCCTTCGACTCGGTCTACAAGGCGGCGTACAAGGACCTGTACGAGAAGTTCTACGCCTCCGGCAAGGCCACGAAGACGCTCAAGGACCTCGCGGAGCAGGCGACCCGGGCCGGTATCTCCGAGAAGGAGGCCGCGAGCATGGTCTCCACTCTGCGCACCACGGTCACCGAGCGGACGGCGGCGCTGGCGAAGAACAAGGAGGTGACCGGCTGACCGGCGTCGCGCCCCGGCAGGAGGCCTCGCGTGCCCTCCTGTCCCGGGGCGCGCCGTCGTACGCCCCGGGCCGGCCGGGGCGTTCCTGTGAACCCGCACATGTTCGGCCGTTAGCATCGCGTGCGTTCCGACCGCACAGCGCCGCCAAGGGCCTGTCCGGCGGATCTTCGTGGATCAGCCCGCGGCGTCTGGTGCATCCCCGAGTTCTCGGCTCCGCTCGAACAGGGGAGACCCCACTCCTCGCCGTGCGCCCGGATCGCCCTCGTACTGGACGTACTCGGGTGATTCGGGCGTGCGGCGAGAGTGCGTGCCAGGCGTCGCGGGCCCGCGAAGATCCGCCGGACAGGCCCTAGCCCGGCGTGCGTCTTCCCGCAACGCCGCGAGGTGATCCTTCCGATGGGCGACCGGCCGGCCCGGCACACCGTTCTCGTCGTCGAGGACGACCCGGGCATCCGTACCCTGCTCACCTCGGCCCTGAACGCGGCCGGGTACAGCGTCGTCTCGGCGGCCAACGGGGGCGACGCGGCGGGCGAGGTGGAGCGGGGCCGGCCGGACCTGATCGTGCTGGACGTGATGCTTCCGGACACGGACGGGTTCGCCGTGACGCGCGAGCTGCGGTCCCGCGGCGACTACACCCCGGTGCTGTTCCTGACCGCCCGCACGGACATCGAGGACCGCATCATCGGGCTCAGCTCGGGCGGCGACGACTACGTCACCAAGCCGTTCCACATCCAGGAGATCCTGCTGCGCATCCGGGCCATCCTGCGCCGCACCGGGGGCGCGCCCCGGCCGCCGGCCGAACAGCCCCCGCTGCGGTACGCGGACCTGAGCGTCGACCGCGAGCGGCACACCGTGCACCGGGCCGGCGCGCCCGTACAGCTGTCGCCGACCGAGTTCCGGCTCCTGGTGTGCCTGGCGTCCCAGCCGGAGAAGGTGCTGGAGAAGCAGGACATCCTGCTGGCCGTGTGGCAGTACGGCTTCGCCGGGGACACCCGGATCGTCGACACGTACATCAAGAACCTGCGCCGCAAGATCGACCGCGCCGGGCGGCCGCTGATCCACACCGTGCGCGGCGTCGGCTACTGCCTGCGGCTGCCGCGCGAGGACGCGCCGTGAGGCAGCGGGCGCGCCGGCTGCGGCCCCGCTCGGTGCGGACCCGGCTCGTGCTGATCTCCACCGTGCTGGCCACGGTGGCCGTGCTGGTCTCGCAGGCCGCCGGTCTCGCGGTCATGCGGTCCTGGCTGACCGGCCAGATCGACCACCGCCTGACCGGCTTCCGGCCGCCTCCCCCGGCCGCGTACGCCCCGGCGCACGGCAGGCGGCCGGACGCTCCCGAGCCCCGCGAGGACGCCCTGCCGTCCGACTACCGGGTCTTCTTCTACGCCTCGGACGGCCGGCTCCGTCCCGACTCGCTGGGCAGCGGCAGCGGCCGGCCCCGGCTGCCCTCCACCGTCTCCGCCCTCACGCTGGAGAGCGGGCGTCCCACGACCGTGCCCGCAGCCGACGGGGGCTCGCGCTGGCGGGTGATCGCGGACACCGGCCCGGACGGGCGGCGGGTCGTCGTCGCGCTCCCCCTCGACACCGTCGAGGGGGCCACGTCCAAGCTGCTGTGGTTCAGCCTCGCGATCGGCGCGGTCGTGGCCGCGGGTGTCGGGCTGCTGGGCAGCGCCGCCGTACGGCTGGGGCTGCGCCCGCTGGCCCGGATGGAACGCACGGCCCTGCGCATCACCGGCGGGGAGTCGGCCCTGACCGTCGCCGACACCGATCCGCGTACCGAGACCGGGCGGCTCGGCATCGCCTTCAACACGATGCTCGGCCAGGTCCGGGCGGCCCTGCACCGCAAGGACGCGTCCGAGCAGCGGCTGCGGCGCTTCATGGCGGACGCGGGCCACGAACTGCGCACCCCGCTCACCTCGATCCAGGGTTTCGCCGAACTCCTCGTGGAGCAGCCGCGCCTGCCCGCGGCGCGCCGGCGCGAGGCCCACGAGCTGATCGCCCGGAACGCGGAGCGGATGAGCCGTCTCGTCGACGATCTCTTCCTGCTGGCCAAGCTGGGGTACGCGCCCGTCGCGCACCGCGAGACCGTGGACCTGCTGTCGCTGGCGGCCGACGGGGTCGGCGCGGCGGTCGTCGCGCATCCGGGGCGAGAGGTGCGCCTCGCCCCGCTGGGCGGCGGAGGCGGGGGCGGTGCGGAGCCCGCGCTCGATGTGGTGGAGGCGCTGGGGGACGCGCACCAGCTGTCCCAGGTGATCGGCAACCTGCTGGCCAACGCCTGCCGGCACACCCCGCCCGGTACCCGCGTCGAGGTCCGGGTCGGCACCGTACGCACCGGCCCGGACACCGGGGGCACCGACAGGCCGGGCCGCGCCGGCGCGACGGCCGCGCTGCCGGCCGGGGTGCCGGCGTGCGTGGTGGAGGTCGCCGACGACGGGCCGGGGCTCGCGGCGGACGCGGCGCAGCAGGTGTTCGAACGGTTCTACCGGGGGCCCGCGGCCGGCCCGGACGGCGCGGAGCCGGGGTCGGGTCTCGGTCTGTCGATCGCCTCCACCATCGCCGAGGCGCACGACGGGCGGCTCGAAGTCGACACCCGGCCGGGCTACGGCTCCACGTTCCGTCTGCTGCTGCCCCGGAGCGTCGGCGCCGGTCCCGGAGACCTGCCGTGACAACGTCTGCCGGGAGGGCCGACGTTCACCGGAGCGCTCGAACGGGCAGACCCTCACCTGACGTCGCCATGTCATCTGTCCTGTCCCCCAGCAGGGAGTTGCCCATGTCAGTCTCACCCCGCCCCCTCACGACCCGGCGCACCGTCCTGGCCGCGAGCGGAGCCGCCGCCGTGTCGGTCGCCTTCACCGGGGCGTTCACCGAACTCTTCGCCGGAAGTTCCGCCGCGCGCGGGCACAGCGGTTACGGCCCGCTCGTCCCGGACCCGGACGGCCTGCTCGACCTGCCGAAGGGATTCCGCTACCGGGTGCTGTCCCGGGAGGGCGACCCGCTCCGCTCCGGTGAGGGCCGGGTCCCCAGCCACTGCGACGGCATGGCCGCGTTCGCCGCCCGGGGCGGGCACGTCCGGCTGGTGCGCAACCACGAGAACCGGGTGGACGCCGAGATTCCCGTACCGACGGTCGAGGGGCTCACCTACGACCCGATGGGCAAGGGCGGCTGTACGGCCCTGGAGCTCGACGGCCACAACCGGGTGCTGTCCGAGCGGGTCGCCATCGCCGGTACGGCGGTGAACTGCGCGGGCGGCCGGACCCCCTGGAACACCTGGCTGACCTGCGAGGAGACCGAGGACAGGGCCGGCACCAACGGCTATACGAAGGACCACGGCTACATCTTCGAGGTGGACGGCGCCGACCCGCACCGCACCGGCGCCGTGCCGCTGACCGCGATGGGCCGCTTCCAGCACGAGGCCATCGCGGTCGATCCGCGCGACGGGACGGTCTACGAGACGGAGGACGCGTTCGAGAAGCCGTTCGGGCTCTTCTACCGCTTCCTGCCGAAGAAGCCGCTGGGCGGCACGGGTTCGCTGCGGGCGGGCGGCCGGCTGGAGGCCATGCGGGTGCCGGGGGTCCCGGACCTCTCGGCGGTCCAGGAGACCGGGACGGTGTTCGAGGGCATCGAGTGGGTTCCCGTACCGGACCCGCAGGCCGCCGAAACCCCCATCCGCTTCCAGGACTTCGGCCCGAAGGGCATCACCCACGGCCAGAAGCTGGAGGGCTGCTACTGGGGCGGCTCCTGCGTCTACTTCGTCTCCAGCTTCGCGTACCGCGAGGAGGGTTCGGCGGCGGACCACTACGGACAGGTCTGGCGCTACGACCCCGCCGGGCGCCGGCTGACCCTGGTCGTCGTCTTCGGCCCGGACACCGACCTCCAGTTGCCCGGCGAGTCCCCCGACAACATCACCCTGGCCCCCGACGGCGGCCTGATGGTGTGCGAGGACGGCGGCGGGGCCCAGCACGTGTTCGGCCTGACCCGGCGCGGCGAGGTGTACGCGATGGCGCGCGGCCGGCAGAACATCGGCACGGCCGAGGCCCCGGAGTGGGGCGAGTTCGCGGGTGTCACGTTCGCGCCGGACTACGGGACGATGTACGTGAACGTCTACACCCCGGGCACCACGTTCGCTGTGACGGGCCCCTGGCGCTGACAAGCCGGGCGCCGTCCCCTTGGCCCACTGGGACGGCGGCCCGGCCCGGGTGCCGCCCGGCGTCGGTCAACGAGTAGGTTGATCGGTTATTTTCCGGAAATGACACCTTTCGCACGCAGAGTGACAACTTTGGGTGTGCTGGGAGCGGTGCTCGGCGGGGGGCTCGTCGGCTGCGGCCACCCCGTGCCCGGCCCGGCCCCCGCCTCCGGCCCGCCCTCGGCCTCCGGTACCGCCGCCCACGCCCCGGACCGCTCCGCCGACTCCCCCGCTCCCCCGGCCGCCCCGGAGAAGCCCGCCGTCCTGGCACCCGGGCCCGGCGGGCGGACCCCCGTCTTCGAGCGCGGGCCGCAGCGCGCGGCGAAGGTCGTCGCGCTCAGCTTCGACGCCGACATGACAGCCGACGAGGGTCCGCGCGCGGCGGCCGGTGAGCACTTCGACAATCCGGAACTGATCGCTCTGCTGCGCCGGCTGAAGGTGCCGGCGACGGTCTTCATGACCGGGCGGTGGGCCGAGGAGTACCCGGACCAGGCCCGCTCCATCGGCACCGACCCCCTCTTCGAGATCGGCAACCACTCCTACAGCCACTACGCGTTCACGACGCCCTGCTACGGGCTGCCGACCGTGGAGAAGGACGCCGTGCGCGACGAGGTGCGGCGGGCCTTCGGGGCGATCCGCGAGGCCGGCGCCCACAATGTGGTGCCGTACTTCCGCTTCCCCGGCGGCTGCTACGACGACGACACGCTGCGGGCACTCGGGCCGGAGAAGGTGACCGCCGTCCAGTGGGACGTCGTCAGCGGCGACGCCTTCGCGACGGACGCGGACGCCGTGGCCGAACAGGTGCTGGACGGGGTGCGGTCCGGTTCGCTCGTCGTCATGCACTGCACCCGCAGCGCGGCGCCGGTCACCGCCGAGGCGGTCCGCCAGGTCGTGCCGGAGCTGCGGAAGCGGGGCTACCGCTTCGTCAAGGTGTCCGAGCTGATGGCCGGCTGAACCGCCTCAGCCCGAGCAGGCCGTGCGCTGGGCCTCCTGCCACTCGCACACCGGGCACAGCGTGATCCCCCTGACCGACTCGGCGTACTCGGTCGGTTTCCGGCACAGCACGCACTCGGCGTAAGGCGGCCCCTCGGCCCGCTCCGGGGCCCTGTCCGGGGCCGTCCCGCAGGAGGACCCGGACTCCGGGTCCGGCCGCTCGTCCACGCGCTCGTCCCTGTCCTCACTCATACCCACGAGCCTACTCAGCCGCGCACCGCAGTGAGCCGGCAGGCGAGCGCGAGCGCGGCGGCCGCGACGGCCGCGGCTCCGAGCAGCGGGAGCACCGGCACATGGACCGTGCCCGTGAGCGAACCGGTGACCAGGCCCGTCACCGCGTACTTCGCGGGCGATCCGGTGGTCACCAGCGCCAGCAGCGAGGCGAGCACGGTCGCCGCCATCGACCAGCCCCGGCCGTGCAGCAGCGGCCGGGTGCACAGGGCGCCGACCCCCGCGCCCAGCAGCACACAGCAGGCGGTGGCGAGCAGTCCGGCGAGGCCGGCCGCCGGCAGCGGTACCCGGACCGTGTGGTCGGTACCTGCCGGGTCACTGATCACCAGCACGACCGCCGTGGCGGCCGTGCCCAGCAGCCCGGCGCACCCCAGCGCGGTGAGCAGGGCGGCCAGATGCGCCCGTGGCTGCCCGCCGGCCGCGGCCGCGACGACCGTGCGGGCGGCGGGCGGCTCCTGGCCGGCGCACACCCGCACGAGCCACGCGGTGACCGGCAGCAGCCCGGCGGCGGTGTAGCCGAGCGAGTCCAGCACGGGCTGCCCCGCGCGCACACCGACGGCGAGGAAGGCCGCGTACAGCAGCACCGGGGCCGTCCAGCGCTGCGACCGTACGAGCAGGTCGGCCTGGTAGCGGATGAGCGCGGTCATGGCGCCCCGTCCCGGGAGGCCGGGCGGCCGGCCCGAGCACCGGCCGCCGTCACCTGGCTGATGTGCCACGGCGGGCGGGCCGTGAGCAGCGCGCACAGCAGGGCGTCGGAGTGCGCGGCCGGGACCGTGAGCCGCGCCGTGCCGTCCGGAGCGGCCGTGCCCTCCGGAGCGCCGGGCAGCCGGGCCGGGAGCGGGGTGCCCGGCGCGCACGTCGCCTCGATCAGGACCCGGGGGCCGGGGGGCCGCGTCGGGGGCGTCGAGCGGCGCGGGGACCAGGGCCTGCCCCTCGACGCGGTACGCGGCGTCGACCGCGCCCGCCAGGCGGTGCGGGTCGTGGTCGACGTACACGACGGTGGCCCCGGCGGCGACGCGTTCGGCGACGGCCAGGTCCAGTTCGCCGCGCGCCTCGGTGTCCAGGCCGGTCCACGCCTCGTCCAGCACCAGCAGCTCCGGCTCGGCGAGCAGCGCCTGGGCGACGGCGACCTTCTGGCTGGTGCCCTTGGAGAGTTCGGCGAGCGGGGTCCCGGCGTGCGCGGCGGCGCCGAACCGGGTCAGCCGGTGGCTCGCCCTCGCCGCCGCGTCCGCCGGCCGCAGCCCGTGGATCCGGCCCAGGTGGGCGAGGTAGCCGGCGGCCGTGAAGGGCAGGGCTGCGGAGAACCGCTCGGGGACGTACGCCGTGCGCGGCCCGCGGCCGGTGATCCGGCCCTCGGACGGGGCGTCGATCCCGGCCAGCAGCCGCAGCAGGGTCGACTTCCCGGTGCCGTTGGCCCCTTCGACGCGGACCAGGGCGCGTGCGGGCAGGTCGAGGTCGACCCCGCGCAGCACCCAGGGCCCGGCGAGGCCGTAGCGCCGCCCCACGCCCCGCAGCCGCAGTAGCTCCGTGCCCGGTCTCAGTGGGCCGACGCCTTCTCGGGCTTCAGCTCGCTCGGCCGTACGATCACGAACCCCTGTCCCTCCAGCCGCAGTTGGACGGCCTCGCCGGAGCCGCCCCGGATCATCGAGCCGACGCTCTGCGAACGGTGCAGCGAGGTGTTCAGCTGGGCGCTCCAGCCGACGACCGCGTCGGTGTCGACGCACACCGGCTGCTGGGGCGTGACGGGGATGACGATGGGGTGGCCCTCACACATCAGGCCGAGCTTGCCGTAGCCGGTGAAGACGCTGTTGAAGAGGCCGCCGCCGGTCATCCCGGCGCCCTTCACCGTCTTGATCTCGTAGGAGATCGTGGCGTCGAAGCACAGGACGTTGCGTCCGTTGATGGTGAGGACGTCGCCCTGCTCCATCTCCACGATGAAGCAGTTGGCCGCCTCGTGCGCGAACCACGCCTCGCCCTGGCCTCGCACCGCCATCAGCGGCAGCCCCTCGCCCGTGACCGCCCGCTTGAGCAGACCGCCTATGCCCTGCCCCTTGCGCTCGAACTGCAGATCACCGCGGAAGGCGACCATCGATCCCTGGCGGGCGTGCATCTCCCCGTTGACCGCGTACTTGATGGATTTGGCGTTCTGCAACGTCATTCCGGGGGCCGTTGCCTGCTCCGCCATGTGCTCGCTGGAAAAGAGGTCGCTCTTCATGCGGAGCATCCTCGCCCGGACTGTTCCATTCCGCCAAGAAACGCCACCGGAGGCGGCTGGCAGACTGGTCGGGTGAGCAGCAACGACACCCCCGCGCCCCCGTCCCCCGAACCGGTCGCCCCGCCTGTGGACAGCCCGTTCCGGTCCGGGCGGACGGACCGGGACGAAGCACCGCAGTACGTACTGCCGTTGGTGGTGCACATCGAGAAGACGGCGCCTCCGGCCCGCACCGACGCCCTGCGCACGGCCGCCCGCGCGGTGCTCGTGATGCTCTGTGACGAGCGGTCGGTGGGCGAGGGCGCCTGGGCGGAGGTGATGCGCGACTGGCAGGACGCCCGTATCCGCAAGGTGGTGCGGCGGGCCCGTGGCGCCGAGTGGCGCAAGGCGGCCGCGCTGCCCGGGATCACGGTCACGGGCGACGAGGCCGAGGTGCGGGTCTTCCCGCCGGTCCCCCTGGACGGCTGGCCGAAGGAGCTGGCCAAGCTCCAGGTCTCGGGGACGGACCTGGACGACCCGGAGCCGCCGGCCGCGCCCGACCTCGCGCATCCGGTGCTCTGGCTCAACCCGGAGCTGGGCATGTCGGCCGGCAAGGAGATGGCGCAGGTCGGGCACGGGGCGCAGCTCGCCTGGTGGGAGCTGTCGGAGACCGAGCGCAAGGCGTGGCGCGAGGCGGGCTTCCCCCTCTCGGTCGCCACCCCGGAGGCGGCGCGCTGGCAGGAGCTGACGGTGAGCGGGCTGCCGGTTGTGCGGGACGCCGGGTTCACCGAGATCGCCCCGGGCTCGTGCACCGTGGTCGCCGACCATCCGGCCCTGCGCCGCCGCTGAGACCCGGGCGCCCAGAAGACCGCACCTGCTGGGATCCGGGCGCCCCGGAACCTCAAATGAAGCTCTGAACGTCCTCCCTCCCGGATTCACCGCCGTGCCGCGGGGTCATCACCCCTGCACGGAACAGAGGGGGACGGCATGGAGCTGGGTATCGGGATCGGCTGGCGGCCGGAGATCGCCGACGAGGTGGAGGCGATGCCGGGGATCGACTGGGTGGAGGCGGTCGCGGAGAACCTCTGCGCCGGCCATCTGCCCGCGTCCCTGGTACGGCTGAGGGAGCGCGGGGTCACCGTCGTGCCGCACGGGGTCTCGCTGGGCCTCGGCGGGGCCGAACGCCCCGATCCCGGCCGCCTCGCCGCCCTCGCCGCCCGGGTGTCGCTGCTGGACGCCCCGCTGGTGACCGAGCACATCGCGTTCGTACGGGCGGGCGGGGCGCGCACCGGGTCGCCGGGGCTGGAGGCGGGGCACCTGCTGCCCGTGGAGCGCACCCGGGCGGCGCTGGACGTGCTGTGCGAGAACGTGCGGATCGCGCAGGACGCGCTGCCGGTGCCGCTGGCCCTGGAGAACATCGCGGCGCTGATCTCCTGGCCCGGCGAGGAGCTGACCGAGGGGCAGTTCCTGGCGGAGCTGGTGGAGCGTACGGGAGTGCGGCTGCTGATCGACGTGGCCAATCTGCACACCAATCACGTGAACCTGGGCCAGGACCCGGCGACCGCCCTGGACGAGCTGCCGGTGGAGGCCATCGCGTATGTGCATGTGGCCGGCGGCGTAGAGAAGGACGGCGTCTGGCACGACACGCACGCCCACCCGGTCACCGCCCCGGTGCTCGACGTCCTGGCCGAGCTGCGCTCCCGGGTCGCGCCGCCCGGGGTGCTGCTGGAGCGCGACGGCGCCTTCCCGCCGGCCGCCGAGCTGGCGGGCGAACTGGACGCGATCCGGGCCACGCTGGACGCGGGCGGGGTCGCGGAGGGTGCGGGCCGGGGCACGGGCCGGGGTGCGGGGGGTGCGGGCCGGGGCGCGGGGGCTCCCGCTGTCCCGGGCGCCACAGCAGTAACGGGGGTCACGGGCATATCTGGGGCCACAGCGGTATCGGGCACCACAGGCGTATCGGGCGCCAGAGCCACATCATGGGTCACAGCCGCGCCGCCCGTCCCGGAGGCCGTGCGGGACGGGGTCGCGGTCGCCCAGGCCGCCCTGCTCTCCGCCCTGGTCGCCGGCGCCCCCGCCCCCGAGGGCTTCGACCGGCGCAGGCTCGGCGTGCAGAGCCGGGCCCTGGCCGCGAAGCGCGCCGATGTCGTCGCCGAGGTGGCGCCCGAGCTGCCCGAGATCCTGGGCCGGCGCGGCTACCGGGAGGCGTTCCTCGCGTACGCCGGAGCGCGGCCCATGACGGCGGGCTACCGGCGCGACGCCCTGGACTTCGCCGAGCAGCTGCTCATCGCGGGCCGCCCCGAGGACGACGCGGCGCGCCGCCGGCTGACGTACTGGTGGCAGGACCGGGCCGCCCCGCGACCGCCCGGACGCGCCACCCGGCTGGCGCGGGCCGCCCGCTCCGTGCTGGTGGGGAGGTGACGGGGATGGCCGCGGCGTGTTTCGTCCTGACGCTCGCGGTGGTCCTCTCCTCCGTCCTGCTCATCACCGGCCTCGCGCGCACCCGCCGGGGGCAGGGCGGTCCGCTGCACGATCTGTACGAGGCCGCCTTCCTGAACGGCGGGCCCGGCCGGGTCGTCGACACGGCACTCACCGCCATGCAGGCGGACGGCCGGCTGAACGTCGGCGGGCCGGGCATCGTCGCCGTCCTGCGCCCGGTCGCCCAGGACCCGGTGGAGCGGGCCGTGCTCCAGGAGCACGCCGCAGCCCCGAGCGGGGCCCTGCATACCCTGCGGGTCGCGGTGATGCGGCATCCGGCGGTGCAGGAGACCGGTCACGGGCTGGCCGCGCGGGGGCTGCTGGCCGCGCCCGGTGCGAGCGCGAAGTGGCGGGTGTGGGGCCTCGTACAGACGCTGCTGTGCTTTCTGGCCTTCCCGGTCGCCTTCGGCCTCGCCGTCAGCGGGTTCATGTCGGACGGCGGGGGCTCCGGTTGGCGCGTCCCGCTCTTCGCCGTGGTGGTGCCGGCCGTGGCCGGCGGCTTCGTGACCGGGCTGGTCTGCACGGCGGTGGCCCGGTCCCGGGTCACCCGGGCGGGGCGCGGGGCGGCGGCGGAGTTCCGGGCCGCACACGCCCACCGCGCCGAACCGGCTTTCCTGGCGGCGGTCCACGGCCTGCGCGCCGTTCCCGATCCCGCGCTGCGGACGCACCTGATCGCGGCGGCCCGCACCCGGCCCGTGCGCCCCTCGCACACCCGGTACACCTCGTACACCTCCACGGACTCCTCGGGCATGCTGCTCGCGCCGTCGGTGTGGTGCGCGGGGTCGAGCCCCGGAGGCGGCTGCGGCAGCTCGCCCGGGAGCAGCTGCGGCGGGGCCAACGGATGCGGATCGGGTTCGAGCTGCGGTTCCTCCGGTTCCAGTTGCGGGGGCGGTTCCAGCTGCGGTTCCTCCGGCTCCAGCTGCGGCGGTGGTTCCAGCTGCGGTTCCTCCGGCTCCAGTTGCGGCAGCAGTTCCTGAGACGGCTGGTCCACCTGCTGGACGAGCTATGGCGCGGCGGACCGCCCTCGCATAGAAATCCCGCATGGTCCCCTTTCTGTTGGTGCTGGTCGCGTGGGGCGCGGCGGGGCTGTCCTGCGTCCGGCTCTGCCTCGCCGGAGCCCGCCTGGCCCGGCAGCCGGCCGGGGCGGCGGCCCAGGGGGCGCGGTTCTCCGCGTACCGGCGGGAACTCACGCTGTACGAGGCGGCGTTCCTGGCCGGCGGGCCGCGCCGGGTGGCCGATCTGGCGCTCGTCTCCATGCATCTGCGGCGCCGGCTGCTGCTCGCCCCCACCGGCTGGGCGACGGTGGTCGACCCGGAGGGCCGCGACGAGGTGGAGCGCACGGTGATCCGGGCCATCGGCCCCGAGGGACAGTCGCCGATACCGCCGGTACGCGCGGCGGCGGCCGCCGCGGACGCCGTACGCGCCGTGGCCGACCGGCTGGTCGCCGCGGGCCTCGCGGTGCCTCGCGGGGCGGACATGGCGTCGGCGGTGCGGGCGGTGCGCGGGACGGCTGGGCTGGTGGCCGCGCTGGGCGCCGCCGCCCTGCTCGCCCCCGGCGGCCCCGAGACGCGGCTGCTCGTGTGGTTCGGGCTGCCTCTCGCCCTGACCCTGGGGTGCCTGGCCATCGCCCGGCTCGAAGCGCACCCCTACGGCACGTGGGCCTCACCGGCCGGGCAGCGGATGCTGGAGGCGTGCGCGCCGCCGGGCGACGGCGCCACGGGCGACACGCTGGTGGCGGTCGCCGTACGCGGGGTGGGCGCGGTGGATGACCCCGCGCTACGGGCGGCGCTGACGGGCCGGGAGGGCGTACGAGGACGCACGGCCCGGGAATGACGAACGGTGCGGCGCGCCGAGCGCGCCGCACCGTCGGGCCGAACCCGGTGTCGCTGGACCGGCGGACGGCACGAGGTGCCCGATGCCCGCCGTCTGATCTTCCGGGTTGGGGTGGTTGGGAGCCCGTTCGCTACGCGAGCCCTGCCACCAGGTCCGCGACCGACTTGCGCCGGCCGGTGAAGAAGGGGACCTCCTCGCGGACGTGCATCCGCGCCTCGGAGGCCCTGAGGTGACGCATCAGGTCGACGATGCGGTACAGCTCGTCGGCCTCGAAGGCCAGCACCCACTCGTAGTCGCCGAGGGAGAACGAGGCGACCGTGTTGGCGCGCACGTCGGGGTAGCCGCGGGCCATCTTGCCGTGGTCGGCGAGCATGCGGCGGCGGTCCTCGTCGGGCAGCAGGTACCAGTCGTACGAGCGCACGAAGGGGTACACGCTGATGTAGTTGCGCGGCGTCTCGTCGGCGAGGAACGCCGGGACGTGCGACTTGTTGAACTCGGCGGGGCGGTGCAGCGCCATGTTCGACCAGACCGGCTCCAGGTGCTTGCCGAGCCGCGTGCGCCGGAAGAGGTTGTACGCCTCCTGGAGCTCGTCCGCCGTCTCCGCGTGCCACCAGATCATGAGGTCGGCGTCGGCGCGCAGGCCGGAGACGTCGTAGGTGCCGCGAATGGTGACGTCCCGCGCCGCGAGCTTGTCGAACAGCTCCTGGACCTCGCCGGCGACGGCCGCGCGGTCGGTGTCGGCGGGCAGGACGTCGCGCAGCTTGAAGACGGACCACAACGTGTAACGGATGACCTCGTTGAGGTCCTTGGCCTTCTTGCCGGCGTTCGGAGCCTTGCTTGATGTCTCAGTCTCGGAAGCACTCATACGGCTATTGTCCCGCCTCGCTCCGTGTGCCCTGAACCAGGGTCGGCGTGGCGGCGGTCTCCCCCGCGAGAGCGCCGGCGATCTCGTCGGCGGCGCGCCGGGCGCTCGCGACGCAGGCCGGGATGCCGACCCCCTCGTAGACCGCGCCGCACACCCGCAGCGCGGGCAGCTTGGCGACCTCATCCCGGATGCGGGCGACCCGGGAGAGGTGGCCCACCGGGTACTGGGGCAGCCCGCCGATCCACCGGGTGACCTCGGTGGCCACGGGCTTCGCGGTCAGCCCCGTCGCGGAGGCGAGGTCGCGCAGGGACACACCGACGAGTTCGTCGTCCTCGCGGTGCAGGTGGTCCTCCTCGCCGTAGCGGCCGACCGAGGTCCGCAGGAAGAACAGGTCGGGCGCGGCGTCGGCGACCCACTGCCACTTGCGGGTGGAGAAGGTGGCGGCCTTGATGGTGCGCCCGTCGACCGGCGGCACGAGGAAGCCGGAACGCCCGTCGAGCGCGGCCGTGCCCGCCGTGTCGGAGCGCCGGAACGCCATGGTGACCAGGGCCATCGACGCGTACTCGACGCCCGCCAGCTCGGCCGAGGCGGCCGGGGACTCGGCGGCGAGCAGGGTGGAGGCGGACCAGGCGGGGGTGGCGAGGACGATGCCGTCGGCCGCGACGACCCGGGTGTCGGTGCGCACGTCCCAGCCCTCGGCGGTACGGGTCAGGCCCAGCACCGGGGTCTCGGTGAGGATGTCGCCGCCCCCGGCGCGTACGGCGTCCGCGACGGCGCCCGGCAGGCTGCCGATGCCGCCTTCGATGCCCTGGAAGACCGGCCCGGTCTGCTGCCGGGCGGCGGCCTGCTCCTGGATGCGGGTGACCCCGTCGAGCAGCGAGCCCGACCGCCGGGCGACGTCGAAGAGCTGCGGGACTGCGGCGCGCATCGAGATCCGGTAGGCGTCGCCCGCGTAGACCCCGCCGAGCAGCGGCTCCACGAGCCGGTCGACGACCTCACGGCCCAGCCGGTCGGCCACGTACGCGCCGACGGCGACGTCGTCACCGACGGCCGTCGGGGTGAGGTCGCGTTCCTGCGCGATACGGGCGAGCCCCTCCGGCGAGAGGACGTCGCCGAGGACGGACGGGTCTCCCGGGACGCCCATCACATGACCCTTGGGCATGGGGCGCAGCGCGTCGCGCGTCCACAGGGCGGCGGTGGCCGTGGCGGGCGGCTGGAGGCGGTCGCCGAGCCCCACGGAGCGTGCCAGGCCGACCGCCTCCGGGCGGCGGGCGAGCATGGACTCGGCGCCGAGGTCGACCCGGACGCCCGCGACCTCGCCGGTCATGAGCTTGCCGCCGAGCCGGTCGGTCGCCTCCAGGAGGGTGACTCCCAGCCCGGCCCCGACGAGCCGGTGGGCGGCCGCGAGTCCGGCGATGCCGCCGCCGATGACGACGACGTGGCCGGGGGCCCTGTCCGCGCGGTGTGGTGAACGCTGCATGCCTCCACTCTCTCAAATCTCTTCCTCGCCCCCGACGCGGCCACTTCGAACCGGCCGATGTCATCGCGCCGGAAGGCGGACTGAGCGGACGTCAGGCCGTGACAGGGCCGCTGCCGAGGGCGAGTGAGCCCGTCACCGGGGCGCGCGGCGCCGTAGCGTGGGTTCTTTCGGACGGGGCGTCGAAGGGACCGGCATGGCGGCGGAACGACTGGTGATCATCGGCGGGGACGCGGCGGGGATGTCCGCGGCGTCCCAGGCCCGGCGGCTGAAGGGCCCGGACGAGCTGAGCATCACCGCCTTCGAACGGGGCCACTTCACCTCGTACTCCGCGTGCGGCATCCCGTACTGGGTGAGCGGCGACGTGACCGGGCGGGACCGGCTGATCGCCCGTACGCCCGAGGAGCACCGGGCCCGCGACATCGATCTGCGCACCCGTACCGAGGTGACGGAGATCGACGTGGCCGGGCGGCGGGTGCGCGCCCTGGACCGGGAGTCCGGCGAGACGTACTGGACGGGGTTCGACAAGCTGGTCATCGCCACCGGGGCCCGCCCGGTGCGCCCGGAGCTGCCCGGCATGGACGCGGCCGGGGTGCACGGGGTGCAGACCCTGGACGACGGGCAGGCGCTGCTGGAGACCCTGGAGCGGACGACGGGCCGGCGCGCGGTCGTCGTCGGGGCCGGATACATCGGGGTCGAGATGGCGGAGGCGATGCTGAAGCGCGGCTACGAGGTGACCGTGCTCAACCGCGCCGAGCAGCCGATGGCGACGCTCGACCCGGACATGGGGCGCCTGGTCCACGACGCCATGGACGGGCTCGGCATCCATACGGTGAACGGGGCGGAGGTCACCGGGATCACGACCGGCCCGGACGGCCGGGTCACCGAGGTCACCACGGACGGCGCCTCCTATCCGGCGGACGTGGTGGTGCTCGGCATCGGCGTCGAGCCCGAGACGACGCTGGCCCGTGCGGTGGGGCTGCCGCTGGGGCCGCACGGCGGGCTGCTCACCGATCTGTCGATGCGGGTCGTGGGCCACGAGAACATCTGGGCGGGCGGCGACTGTGTGGAGGTCCTGGACCTGGTGGCGGGCCGCACCCGGCACATCGCGCTGGGCACGCACGCCAACAAGCACGGCCAGGTCATCGGCTCCAACGTGGGCGGTGGCTACGGCACGTTCCCCGGTGTGGTGGGTACGGCGGTGAGCAAGGTCTGCGACCTGGAGATCGCCCGCACCGGGCTGCGTGAGAGGGACGCCCGTGCGGTGGGCCTGCGGTTCGTGACGGCGACGATCGAGTCGACGGGCCGGGCCGGTTACTACCCGGGGGCGCGGCCGATGACGGTGAAGATGCTCGCGGAGTACCGCACGGGGCGGCTGCTGGGCGTGCAGATCGTGGGCCGCGACGGCGCGGGCAAGCGGGTGGACGTGGCGGCGGTGGCGCTCACCGCGGGGATGACGGTGGAGCAGATGACGGCCCTGGACCTGGGGTACGCCCCGCCGTTCTCGCCGGTCTGGGACCCGGTCCTGGTGGCGGCCCGCAAGACGGTGTCGGTGCTGCGGAAGGCGGGCACCGCCTGAGCGGCGCCCGCCCCCGGCCGGTCAGCGGGCGGTGCTGGTGTGGACGTATTCGACGAGGCGGCTGAGCGCGTCCGGGTCCATGTTCGGCATCACGCCGTGGCCCAGGTTGAAGATGTGGCCCTCCAGGCCCGCGGCCGCGTCCAGGACCTCCTGGGTCTTGGCCTCCACCGCAGCGGTCGGGGCGAACAGCACGGCCGGGTCGAGGTTGCCCTGGAGCGCCTTGCCGGGGCCGACGCGGCGCGCGGCCTCGTCCATCGGGACCCGCCAGTCGACGCCGACGACGTCCGCCCCGGCCTCGCCCATCAGGCCGAGCAGTTCACCGGTGCCGACACCGAAGTGGATGCGCGGGACCTCGTAGCGGGCGACGGCGTCGAAGACCTTCGCGGAGGCGGGCAGCACCGAGCGCCGGTAGTCGGCGGGGGCCAGGGCGCCCACCCAGGAGTCGAAGAGCTGCACCGCCGAGGCGCCGGCCTCGATCTGGACCTCCAGGAAGGCGCCGGTGATCTCGGCGAGGCGGTCGAGCAGGTCGGCCCAGAGCTCCGGGGCGCCGTACATCATGGCCTTGGTGTGCTCGTGGTTGCGGGACGGGCCGCCCTCCACGAGGTAGCTCGCGAGGGTGAAGGGCGCACCCGCGAAGCCGATCAGCGGGGTCGCGCCCAGCTCCGCGGTGAGCAGGCCGATGGCCTCGGTGACGTACGGGACGTCCTCGGGGGTGAGGTCGCGCAGCCGGGCCAGGTCGGCGCGGGTGCGGAAGGGCTCGGCGACGACCGGGCCGATGCCGGGCTTGATGTCGAGATCGATGCCGATGGCCTTGAGCGGGACGACGATGTCGCTGTAGTAGACCGCCGCGTCGACCTTGTGGCGGCGGACGGGCTGCATCGTGATCTCGGCGACCAGCTCCGGCATCGTGCAGGACTCGAGCATCGGGATGCCTTCGCGCACCTTCAGGTACTCGGGCAGCGAGCGTCCCGCCTGGCGCATGAACCAGACCGGCGTGTGCGGCACGGGCTCACGCCGGCACGCCTTCAGGAACGCCGAGTCGTGGGTGGCGGAGGTCTTCGTCTGCTGCCCGGAGGGGCGATCGTTGGCACTCACAGAACGAATCTTCGCACGTAAGCGCAACGAGCCCGGCCCCGCACGGGTGTCCTTCCGCACGCGAAGCTCCGGTTCCGCCTACTCTTCCCCGCATGGCTGCGGCTCAGGGACACATCTCCGGTCAATCCGATGGCGCTGACGGCGCGGACGGCGCGGAGGGCGGTGCCGTCCCGCCCGCGTTCCGTTCGGCGGTGGACGCGCTGCGCGCGGCGCGGCTGCGCCCCGAGCTGGAGGTGGATCCGACGCGGCCGCCCAAGAGGCTGGCTCCGCACGCGTACGCGCTGGAGGCCGCGGTCGTGGACGGCGAGGAGGATCTCGCCGACGGGCGGCTGGTCCTGCTCCACGATCCGGCCGGGCACGAGGCCTGGCAGGGCACCTTCCGGCTGGTGACGCTGGTCCGGGCCGAGCTGGAGCCGGAGATGGCCGCCGACCCGCTGCTGCCGGAGGTGTGCTGGTCCTGGCTGACCGGCGCGCTGGAGGCGCGTGGACTGTTCTACGGGGAGGCCGGCGGCACGGTCACCATGGCGGGCTCGCACTACTTCGGTGCGCTGGAGACGCGGCGTCCCGCGACCCAGATCGAGATCCGGGCCTCCTGGACGCCGCGTGAGGGGCGCGGCGGGGTGCCGGACACGGCGGCGCATCTGGTGGCGTGGGGTGATCTGCTGTGCCAGATCGCGGGGCTGCCGCCGTCGGGCCCGCAGGACGCGGCGGTGGTGACGCTGCCCCAGCGGCGCGGACCGCAGGTGCCGTAAGAGGGTCTCGCCGGCCGTGCCGCAGGTGCCGTCAGAAAGTCTCGACGGCCCGTGCCGCGATGTCCCCGGGGATGTCGCGGCCGTTCCCGTTTCCTGTGACGCTGCGTCATACGATCACTTTCGGCCATCGCCGCGGTCTTCGTGCAATCGATCGCGCGTCCTATTTGCCCGAATTGTTACTCAGCAATCGTGATCTTCCCCTAAAGGAGCAGGGGTCTGCTGCCGAAGGAGTCAATGACCCTTCAAGCACGGTTCGCCCCGGCTTCATCCCCGAGCCGGCCCGTCCCGCCACTCCCCAGGAGGCCTGGTGTCCGTTCTCCTTGAGCAGCCCGCAAGCCTGGTCGCCTACCGCCCGAACAAGCCGACGGCCATGGTCGTCGTGGCCGACCCGCGCGTCCGTTCCACCGTCACCCGCCATCTGTGGGCACTCGGAGTACGTGACGTCATCGAGGCGTCGTCCATCGCGGAGGCCCGCCCCCGCGTCGGCAACCCGCGCGACATCTGCGTTGCCGACGTCCACCTGCCCGACGGTTCCGGGCTGACCCTGCTGTCCGAAACCCGAGCCGCCGGCTGGCCCAACGGTCTCGCCCTGTCCGCCGCCGATGACATCGGCGCCGTGCGCAACGCCCTCGCGGGCGGCGTCAAGGGCTACGTCGTCACCGGCACCCGTACCAATATCGGCCACCCGGCCCGTCCCGGCGTCGCCCCCATCGGCGCCACCGCCGCCCGTATGCACCGCCGGCCCCCCGGCACCCCGAGCCACCCGGGCGGCTACCGCGAACTCTCCGGCCGCGAGGTGGAGGTTCTGCGGCTCGTCGCCGAGGGCCAGTCCAACAAGGCCATCGGTGTCTCCATGGGGCTGTCCGCCCTGACCGTCAAGAGCCACCTCGCCCGCATCGCCCGCAAGCTCGGCACCGGAGACCGCGCAGGAATGGTCGCCGTGGCCCTGCGGACGGGCATCATCCACTGATTCCGCACCCCCGCCGGTGTGCAGAAACGCGGAACCGGCTGGATTACACGCATCGGCGCCCGTCGACGGAACGTTCCGTCGACGGGCGCCGCGCACACACAGATACCCTTGACACGTGACCGACGCCCAAGAGACCGCAGCAGACAGTTCACTGCGAACCACCGGGGGCGCTCCCCCGGACGACGTCGCCCCGGCGCCGATCCCCTTGCTCGAACCGCGCGAGGGCATTCCACCGGTGGTGGCCTCCGACGACGCCCTGGCCGGGGTGATCGCCGCCTTCGCCGCGGGCTCCGGGCCGGTGGCCGTGGACGCCGAGCGGGCGTCCGGCTACCGCTACGGGCAGCGCGCCTATCTCGTACAGCTGCGCCGTGACGGCGCGGGCAGCGCGCTGGTCGACCCCGTCGGCTGCCCCGACCTGTCCGGGCTCGGCGAGGTGCTGCACGGCACCGAGTGGATTCTGCACGCGGCGACGCAGGACCTGCCGTGCCTGCGCGAGATAGGGATGACGCCGACCGGGCTCTTCGACACCGAGCTGGCCGGACGGCTGGCCGGGTTCCCGCGGGTCGGCCTCGGCGCGATGGTCGAGAACGTCCTCGGCTACTCCCTGGAGAAGGGCCACTCCGCGGTCGACTGGTCCACCCGCCCGCTGCCCGAGCCCTGGCTGAGGTACGCCGCGCTCGACGTCGAACTGCTCATCGACCTGCGCGACGCCCTGGAGGACGAGCTCGACCGGCAGGGCAAGCTGGAGTGGGCGCGGGAGGAGTTCGCCGCCATCGCGTCGGCGCCGCCGGCTCCCCCGCGCCAGGACCCCTGGCGCCGCACCTCCGGGATGCACAAGGTCCGCCGGCGCCGGCAGATGGCGGTGGTGCGGGAGCTGTGGACCGCCCGCGACCAGGTCGCCCGGCGCCGGGACGTCTCGCCCGGCAAGGTCCTCGGGGACGCCGCGATCATCGAGGCCGCCCTCGCGCTGCCGCCGAACACGCAGGCGCTGACGGCCCTGCCCGGCTTCGGCCCGCGCATGGGGCGGCGCCAGCTGGAGCAGTGGCAGGCCGCCGTCGACCGGGCCAAGGCGCTGCCGGACACGGAGCTGCCGCAGCCCGGCCAGGCGCTCGCCGGTCCGCCGCCGCCGCGCGCCTGGGCCGACAAGGACCCGGCGGCCGCCGCCCGGCTCTCGGCCGCCCGCGCCGCGGTCTCCGCGCTCGCGGAGCGCCTGCACCTGCCGCAGGAGAACCTGATCACGCCGGACACCGTGCGCCGGGTGTGCTGGGAGCCGCCGAAGAATCCGACGCCGGAGACGGTGGAATCGGCGCTGGCCGGGTATGGCGCGCGGCACTGGCAGATCGAGCAGGTGGCCCCGCTGCTGGTCCGCGCGCTCACGCAGCCGGGCTGATCGCGCACAGGCCCTGGAAGCGCATGGGACAGGGGCGTATTCACGCCAGGTTCCGCGCACACTCCCGATGGCCCGGACGGACTCGAATACGAGTCCGTCCGGGCCATTTCCCGTGTACGGCGGGGCCCACGGCGGACACTTTCCCCGTGTGACCTTCGCCGCTCCCGCCGCAGGGGGTGGGCAGTCTGGTTACCCGCAAGTAGCATGAGCGGAGCGGCGTGCCTCAGGGCGCGCCTCGCAGCAGTGCCATCCCGCACCCTGGAGGAGAGCCATCGTGCCTCGTACCATCCGGGACGTCGTCTTCGTCGACGGCGTCCGCACCCCGTTCGGCAAGGCGGGCCCGAAGGGCATCTACCACGAGACCCGCGCCGACGATCTCGTCGTGAAGGCCATCCGGGAGCTGCTGCGCCGCAACCCGGACCTGGACCCCAAGAAGATCGACGAGGTCGCCATCGCCGCGACCACGCAGATCGGCGACCAGGGCCTCACGCTCGGCCGTACCGCCGGGATCCTCGCCGGGCTGCCGCAGTCCGTCCCCGGATACTCGATCGACCGCATGTGCGCGGGCGCGCTGACCGCCGTCACCTCGACGGCCGGCTCCATCGCCTTCGGCGCGTACGACGTCGTGGTCGCCGGTGGTGTGGAGCACATGGGCCGCCACCCGATGGGCGAGGGCGTCGACCCGAACCCGCGCTTCGTGTCGGAGAAGCTGGTCGACGAGTCCGCCCTGTTCATGGGCATGACCGCGGAGAACCTGCACGACCGGTACCCCACGATCACCAAGCAGCGCGCCGACGAGTACGCGGTGCGTTCGCAGGAGAAGGCCGCCAAGGCGTACGCCGACGGCAAGATCCAGCAGGACCTGGTGCCGGTCTCGGTGCGCCGCACGAACGCGGAGGCCGGTGAGACGGGCTGGGGCCTGGTCACCGCCGACGAGCCGATGCGTCCGGGCACCACGATGGAGTCCCTGGCCAACCTGAAGACCCCGTTCCGCGCCCACGGCCGCGTGACGGCCGGTAACGCCGCGGGTCTCAACGACGGCGCCACCGCCTCGCTGCTCGCCGCCGAGGACGTCGCCCGCGAGCTGGGCCTCCCGGTCAAGATGCGTCTGGTCTCCTACGCCTTCGCGGGCGTCGAGCCCGAGGTCATGGGCTACGGCCCGATCCCGGCGACGGAGAAGGCCCTCGCCAAGGCGGGCCTGTCCATCTCGGACATCGGCCTCTTCGAGATCAACGAGGCGTTCGCCGTACAGGTGCTGGCCTTCCTGGAGCACTACGGCATCGCCGACGACGACGCCCGGGTCAACCAGTACGGCGGCGCGATCGCCTACGGTCACCCGCTCGCCTCCTCCGGCGTCCGGCTGATGACGCAGCTGGCCCGCCAGTTCGAGGAGCAGCCCGAGGTCCGCTACGGCCTGACGACGATGTGCGTCGGCTTCGGCATGGGCGCGACGGTCGTCTGGGAGAACCCGCACTTCGAGAACGCCGGAGGCGACAAGTGAGCACCACCACCGAGCTTCTGAAGGGTGCGGCCGAGCTGTTCCCTGGCGAGGTCGTCACCCAGGCGCACGTACGCCACCTGGACCTGCCGGCCGGCGCCGGGCGCTTCGCCCTCATCACGCTGGACAACGGCCTGGACCACACCAAGCCGACCACCTTCGGACCGCAGTCGCTGGCGAACCTGAACGCCGCCGTCGACCAGGTCGAGAAGGAGGCCGCCGAGGGTGCGATCACCGGCATCGGCATCACCGGCAAGCCGTTCATCTTCGCGGTCGGCGCCGACCTCAAGGGCGTCGAGCTCCTCAAGGAGCACAAGGACGCGCTGGCCATCGGCAAGGGCGGCCACGACGTCTTCCGCCGCCTCTCCGGCCTCGCGGTCCCGACGTTCGCGTACTACAACGGCGCGGCCATGGGCGGCGGTGTCGAGGTCGGTCTGCACTGCTCGTACCGCACCGTCTCCAAGGCGCTGCCCGCGTTCTCGCTGCCCGAGGTCTTCCTCGGTCTGGTCCCCGGCTGGGGCGGCTGCGCGCTGCTCCCCAACCTGATCGGCGCGGACCGCGCGGTCTCGGTGATCATCGAGAACTCGCTCAACCAGAACCGTCAGCTCAAGGGCAAGCAGGTCTTCGAGCTCGGCATCGCCGACGCGCTCTTCGAGGGCGCCGACTTCCTTGAGCAGTCGCTGCTCTGGACCGCGAACGTGCTGAACGGCACCGTCACGGTGGAGCGCCCCGAGGTCGACCGCGGTGACGCCTGGGACCAGGCCGTCGCCCGCGGCAAGGCCATCGCCGACTCCAAGGTGCACGGCGCCGCCCCGGCCGCGTACCGCGCGCTGGAGATCATCGCCGCGGCCAAGGACGGCGACCTGTCCGCCGGATTCGACGCCGAGGACCAGGCGCTCGCGGACCTGATCATGGGCGGCGAACTGCGCGCCGGGATCTACTCCTTCAACCTCGTCCAGAAGCGCGCCAAGCGCCCGGCCGGTGCCCCGGACAAGAACCTGGCCCGCCCGGTCACCAAGGTCGGCGTGGTGGGCGCGGGCCTGATGGCCAGCCAGCTCGCCCTGCTGTTCCTGCGCCGCCTGGAGGTGCCGGTCGTGCTGACCGACATCGACCAGGAGCGCGTCGACAAGGGTGTCGGCTACGTCCACGCCGAGATCGAGAAGCTGCTCGGCAAGGGCCGCATCAACCAGGACAAGGCCAACCGCCTCAAGGCCCTGGTCTCCGGTGTGCTGGACAAGGCCGAGGGCTTCTCCGACGCCGACTTCATCATCGAGGCGGTCTTCGAGGAGATCGGCGTCAAGCAGCAGGTGTTCGCCGAGGTCGAGGCGGTCGCCCCGGCGCACGCGATCCTCGCCACCAACACCTCGTCCCTCTCGGTCACCGAGATGGCGTCGAAGCTGAAGAACCCGGAGCGGGTCGTCGGCTTCCACTTCTTCAACCCGGTCGCGATCCTCCCGCTCCTGGAGATCGTGCGCGGCGAGCAGACCGACGACGCCTCGCTGGCCACGGCCTTCGGTGTCGCCCGCAAGCTGAAGAAGACCGCGGTGCTGGTGAAGGACGCCCCGGCGTTCGTCGTCAACCGCATCCTCACCCGCTTCATGGGCGAGATCCAGAACGTCATCGACGAGGGCACCCCGGTCGAGGTCGCGGAGAAGGCCATCGACCCGCTCGGCCTGCCGATGTCCCCGCTGGTGCTCCTGGAGCTGGTCGGCCCGGCGATCGGCCTGCACGTCTCGGAGACCCTGAACCGCGCCTTCCCGGAGCGCTTCACCGTCTCCGAGAACCTCGCGGCGGTCGTCAAGGCCGGCAAGCGCGGCTTCTACGTCTACTCCGCCGAGAATCCCGCCAAGCCGGAGCTGGACCCGGAGGTCGCCGCCCTCCTCAAGCAGGGCGACTCGGTCCTGACCGAGGAGCAGGTCCGCGACCGCGTCCTGGACGCGGTGGCGCAGGAGATCGGCCTGATGCTGGACGAGGGCGTCGTCGCCGAGGCCCAGGACATCGACCTCTGCCTGATCACCGGTGCGGGGTGGCCCTTCCACCTGGGCGGCATCACGCCGTACCTGGACCGCGAGGGCGTCTCCGAGCGGGTGAACGGGAAGAAGTTCCTGGCGCGGGGCGTGGCGAGCGTTCCCGCGTAACGCGTTCGGCTTCACGAGCGGCGAACGGGCCGTACGGGATTCCCCGTACGGCCCGTTCCCGTGTCCGGGTGGTCAGGACGTGATGCGGCGCGGGACGACGACGAGGGCGTTGGAGACCTTGCGCTGGCGTTCCTCGTCGGTGTCCCCCGCGTCCGACGGGCTGTTGCGGACCTTGTCCCCGACCACCATCGTGCTCGACCCGCCGCCGTCGAGGTTGATCGCGTCCTCGGCGCCGAGCGACACCAGGATGCCGGCCGCCTCGGTGAGGCTGACGCCCTCGCTGACGCCCGGCCGGCGTCCGTCGAACACGACGAGCAGGAGGGCGCCGTCCGGGCGGATGCCGACGACGGTGCGCGGCGAACGGCTGTCGACGGCCCCCTGGGAGACCCCGTTGGCAGCGGCGTTGATCCAGACCCGGCCGGAGCGCACCAGTGCGGGGCCCGCTCCGACGACGGAGGCGCCGGACAGCTCGACCTGCCGGCCGTCGGGGTCGGTCACCCGGGACTCCACGGTGAGGCCGCGGCCCGGCGTCGCGTGCTCGCGGAGCCAGCCGGCCGCGGAACCGATGCCCACGAGCGTACGGCCGCCCGCCGGGACCGTTCCGCCCGAGGGGCTGCGCACCGCGGTCACCGTGCCGTGCGCGTCGACCACCGCCTCGACGCTGTCCCGGTCCGCGCCAGGCGTCGACGCGCCCCACTGCGCGGGGAAGTCGACGAGTTCGTCGGGGTCGTAGCAGACCCGCCCCGGCAGCGGCTCCCCGGTCAGCGCCCCGGTGTCGGTGCGCCGGTCGCCTCCCACGCCCCCGCAGCCGACGATCCGCCCCGGCACCCGCCCGGTACCGTCCACGACCGCGCGCGCCCCGTCCGACGAGGTGACATAGGTGGCGGACCGCAGCTCGGTGATCCGGGCCCGCTCCCCCCGCCCCGGCAGGACCAGCGCGGTACGCCCGTTCGTTGCCTCGCTGAGGAGGGCGCCGCCGGAGACGTAGAGGCCGAGGGGGTCGCCCTTGTAGCGCGCGGAGTCGGTGTCGAAGTAGGTGCCGTTGACCGCCGCGACCGCCTGGGTCCGGCGGGCCAGGTCGCGGACGGTGTCGGTCTTCGCCACCGCTCCGCCGTGGTCGGTCCGGACGTCGACGGGGGCGTCCGGCGCCACGGCCAGCACGCTGACGCGGACCGGGCTGCCGTCCGCCAGCTTGCGTACCGACTGCCGGAACGCGAGGCCGCGGGGCAGGTCCTCCGCCGTCGGCGAGGCTCCGGCGGACTGCGGGCGGGCGTCCCGGCCGTCGGGGTCCGCGCTGGTCTGCGTGGTGCACGCGGCAGTCAGGAGGGCGAGGCACAACACCGGTATCCGCACGGCCCGTCGTCCGTTCATGCTCCGCTCCCTCGCCCCCGGACAACGAACAGGCTCTGTCCGGGTACCGCGCGGGGAATCGCCGTGGATACCAGCCTTATGACGTTCCGGATGCTATCAAGAGCGCACGGGTGTCCCGAATCATTCGTGATGAATTCGGGCTCGACTGGCCGAGTGGTGGCCGGATAGACTCGGACGGCTTCCGCCGGGGGGCGTGTCCGGAATCACACAAGAGCAGGCAGCGTATCTCATGACCACAGCACTTCCTCCTCTCGTGCCGAATCGCGCGGCCGTCGACCGACGCCGAGTGGTCACCGAGACGGACACCACGGGCCCTTTCCCCGTCGAGTACCGATTCCGGCCCGCCGAGGGCGACTCACAGCATCTGATCGTGGTCTTCTCCGGGCTCGCGGCGCCCAATGGATACCACTTCGCCGGTAAGTCCCTGATGGAATTGCGCGCCAATATCCTGTGGATCCGGGATGATTTCGACGGCCATTACAGCTACTACATGTGCCGGAACATGGATTTCTCCATCGAGGCATCGGTCGCCGGTCTGATCGAGCGCACGCTCGCTCGTCTCGGTCTCGGCCGGGACCGGGTCAGTCTCCTCGGTGTCTCGAAGGGCGGAAGTGCGGCCCTCTACTACGGCCTGCGGTACGGATACCGGAATATTGTCACGGTGGTGCCGCAATTCCTGATCGGCAGCTATGTGCGCGACAGGCCGGTGACGGGTCAGTACATGCTGGGCGAATCGATGCCGCAGCAGAATGTCGACGTACTCGACGGCGCCATTCCCGAAATGCTCAGGGCGCGCGGCGGCCAGGGACACAACATCTACCTGTTCACCTCCGAGGCCGACGAGCAGTACGAGACGGAGATCAACCCGCATCTTCAGCTCTTCTGGGCCTGCGAGAACTTCAACTTCATCCGTACCGATTCACCGATGGTGCGTCAGCACGGCGAGGTGTCCGGGTACAACATGCCCCTCATCGCCGGTCTGCTGTCGGCCCTCACGGAGGGGGCGGACCCCCGCCTGGGGTTCGTGGAGAACGGGAAACAGCAGGTCAATGAGTTTGATCGGCAGTCCTACTTGTACGAGCTGCGGGTCTCGGACACGCTGACAGCCGTGGTGAAGAAGCAGGACATCCGCGGGGCGAACATCGTACTGTCGGGCGATGCGTTCATCCCCGGCGAATCCGCTTACTCGCATTCCATGACGACGAAGAGCCTCATCATGGAGAGCGGCAGCCGCCACTTCGAATTCCCATTGGCGACCACGGAGGCCAAGTACCTCTACAGCCAGTACTTCGACCGTTTCTCCTGCGACTATCCGTACGGAGGGTTCGAGCCGGAGTCACCGTCGGGTATTTCGATGAAGGGCATCCCCGTCGGCACGTACAACCTTTCCGTCCGGGTGACGAGCCCGGCCGAGGGAATAGACAGGCGCACCGCTCTGGTGGCCCGCCGCCCCTTCGACATCAGGCGGCCCGTCGGCGGCAACGAGGCCGTTCTCATCGGGGACAAAAAGCGGGTACGACTGATACGCAGGCCCATCGTCGGCCAGTTCTCGGCGGAAACTGTTTTCTCGCTGGAATCGACATGGCTGAAGGATCGAATGCTTCACGTAGAGGGCGTACTCTTCGTCCACGGCGTCGAAGCGGACGACCGCGGACACGGACAGTACTACCTGGTGCTTCAGGGGCAGGATTCCACGCATTCCTACCGGCTCGGAATGTCACGCAAGACGGCGGCGATCCGCAAGCACGTCAGGCGGGGCGATTTCGGGAACTACGACTTCGCCTACTTCGCGACCCCCGGTTACAACGGTGTGGATCTACAGAAGGCGGCTCCGGGCGTGTACGAGGTCTACATCTCGCTGAGCACCGGCGGGTCGCTTTTCTCGGCGGCTGCCGGAAGCGTCACGCTGGACTGAGAAACAGCATGCGAGAATTCTCCGTCGGTACACACCGGAGACCGACGGAGAATTACCGCGTGCCGCCGTTCAGCCGTAAAGGGAGCCCGCCCCGCTCACATCCTTACGCCCTCTCACGCTCCTGCTCCTGTGGCCGCCCCATGACGAGCGGGGTGGACATGCGGCCCGGGTCGCCGCCCGCCGTGGCGTCCATCGTGTCGATGACGTCGAAGGCGCGCCGGCAGTTGTTGGTGTCGCGCAGGACGAAGAACTCCTCGGCGCGGCGCCGGTATTCGGGCTCGACCTCGAAGCCGCGGGCGATGGAGGCGATGATCTCGTCCACCGCGCGGTCGACGGTGCCGCAGGCGGGGCCGAAGCCGTCGCGGGCCAGGTCGAAGTAGCCCCGCTTGTAGTGCTTGCTGTAGAACGCCTCGTCGTCGAAGTTCGTGTAGACGATGGGCTTGCCCATGTACGCGACGTCGAAGAACACCGAGGAGTAGTCGGTGACGAGCATGGAGCACTCGCGCATCGCGAGCTGCACGTCCCGGCCGGTGGAGGAGACCGTGATGGACGGGTGGTCGATGCGGAAGTGCTTCAGGTACGGGCGGATCTCGTAGTGCGGCATGAACTCCAGTTCCACGCGGTAGTACTGGAGCGCTTCGAGCAGCCGCTCGTCGCGCAGCAGCGCCGAGAAGAACCGGTAGTACTCGGAGGCGGCGAACGGGATCTCGGGCTTGGCGGCCTTGTTGTACGAGGGGGCCACGATGTCGCGTCGCCAGGTGGGCATGACCAGGACCTTGCGGGGGCCGTCGAGCGGCTTGAGCGCGTCGTAGCGCGGCAGTCCGGTGGCGGCGACCCGGTCGTAGCCGTAGCCGCAGTGCTCCGCGTAGTAGGCGCGCTCGCTGCGGCCCGTGGTGAGGACCATGTCGACGTTGGTGACCTGGGCGTGGATGGACCCGACGACGTCGTTGTAGACGACGCCGTGCTGGAGGAAGACCCGCTGGTAGCGCAGCAGGTCGCCGTAGCCGCGCAGGAAGGCCCGCTTCGACAGGCCGGGGAAGCCGAGGTAGGCCTCCAGGTCGTAGGCGTTGATGAGCCGGGTCGCGTGCAGCAGGTAGGCGCGGTACTTCCAGGAGAGCCGGTCGATGACCTGGCCCAGGTGGTCGATCTTCTCGCGGTCCGGGGAGTCGCCGTTGATCGCGTAGAAGACCTTGCGCTTGGGCTCGTTCTCCCTGATCCACTTGAACAGGTGGTACGAGTTGTCCTGCGCGGTGTCCTCGCGCTCGCCGATGATCCAGATGTCGCGGCCGTGCAGCTTCGGATACATCAGCCAGTACAGCAGCCGGGTGCGCCAGCCGGTGCGGCCGGGCAGCGAGGCGCGTACCTCCTGGCGCAGGCGGCGCAGCGCGTGGCCGGCCTTGCGGAGGGGGCCGCTGATCCGGCGCAAGGTGACGGACTCGTTGCCGGCGATGGTCAGGCGGATACGGGCCCGGCCGAGGCGGTGCACGCCCTTGAAACGGTGCAGCATCTGGCGGGCCTCGACGGCGATGTCGTGGCTGCGGTCGCCGTCGTGGACGCGGACCCGGGGCTTCAGGTCGCGGTTGGAGAGCGCGGCGAGGTCGCCGGGGCGGGCGGTGGCGCGCCAGCCCGCGTACCAGTCCTGTTCCTTGCGGGCGCGCCAGCGGTCGCGGCGGTAGACCTGTTCGATCGGGAGGGCGGTCTCCCGGCGGCCGTCGCCGAGGACCAGTTCGAGGCGGTTGCTGAAGAGCCGGTCGATGTCGACGCCGGTGAGGACCAGGAGTCCTTCGAAGTGGAGGTGGTCGCCGTCGGGGACGACGGTCTCCAGGACGGCCTTCTGCCGGTCGACCCGCAGCAGGGTGGTGGTCTCGGTGCGGTCGGCTTCGAGGCCGCGGTGCATGCCCGCGTCGTCGATGAGGAGCTGCGGCCGGTAGGCGGGCTTGGTGTACGGGTCGCAGAACAGCTCGTAGTTGCCGGTCCGTACGGCGTGGTGCTGGAGTCGTGACATCGGCACGCCCGCGTACTGGAGGATCAGCTCGTCGGGTATCGGCCGGTAGATGTCGACCAGGGCGGGGAAGATCCCGGCGATCTCGGTCCGGCTCATGATCCGGTGGATGTTGCGCAGGTGCGGTTGCATGGAGCGGACCACGAAGCGCATGGCGAGCCGGGCGCCGCGGGCGCTCAGCCGTTCCGTCATCCGGATGATGTGGCGGCAGAGGCGGATGAGTTCCTGGGTCTTGACCGGGTCGTTCCAGGTCAGGTCGAACAGCGAGTCCCGCCGCTCCGGGTCGCGGGCGAACGAGGTGGCGGTGGGCGCGGTCGTCACCGTACGGGCGTGCAGCAGGGCCGGAACGGCGAGCCAGGCGTCCTCGAAGCCGGGGCCGTGCCCGGTGCGCAGGGCGTGCCGGCGCAGCAGCGAGGTGCGGAACAGCTTGGCGCCCAGTTCCGCGGAGAAGATCAGATAGGGGGCGTCGTCCAGGCGGTCGATGCGGGGGGCGTCCGCGCCGAAGTAGCGCCGCCAGGGGGCGTCGGTGGAGCTGCGCGGGCCGGGGAAGTTGTCCTGGTCGCCGACCACGACGTCGGCCTTGCACCGCTGGGCGGCGGCCACGAGCCGGCCCACGCAGTTCTCGCCGAGGATGTCCTGGGCGCGGGCGAACATCACGTAGGGCGCGCGCACGTAACGCAGGCCGTTGTCGAAGCTGGAGCGCGCGCCGAGCCTGATCTGCGGGATCACCTCGACGTTGGCGTGGTACGCGGCGAACTGGGCGAGCTGCGCGGAGGTGGCGTCGGTGGAGCCGTCGTCGACGAGGACCACCTGGGTCGCGGCGAACTCGCGCTGCGCGAGCAGGGAGCTGAGGAACTCGTACAGGTTGTACTCGTCGTTGTGGCAGTGCGCCACGATCGCGGCGTCGTACGTCTCGCGGTGGGGTGCCGCGGGCTCGGCGGGCGGGCCGTCCTGCCACCACAGCCACGGGGTGCCACGCGGGTGGTCGGCGGTCTGCTGCTCGGTGGTCTCCGGGCGCAGGGCGAGGTTCCCGCTGACGGTCTCGTAGATCTCGTACGTGTCGTCCGGGCCGCGGTAGCGCTCGCGCCGGACGTCGAGGCCGCTGATCGCTACGGTGGTGGTGGCCCGCTCCTTGCCGTGCCGCAGCTGCACGAACAGGTTCCAGTTGCCGGCCCGGCCCGCCGCTCCGAGGGTGGCGGCCAGGTCCACCATGGTGTGGTAGCGGATGAACTCGTCGTCGACGTCGACGCCGGTCACCTCGAAGGTGTGGTCGGCCTTGGTGCTGCGGCGGCGGAGCACCGCGGTCAGCTCCAGCTTGTCCTTCGGCCCGACCCTGGCGAACTGGTTGCGGATGTAGCCGGTGACGTGGAGGGTGCTGTCCCGGATCTCGACCAGGGTGGCCTGGTTGAACAGCCGGGAGTCGGAGAGGCTGTTGCCGGTGAGGTCGAGGTCGGTGACGTCCAGGAACCGTTCGGCCTGCGGCCGGCCGAGCAGGGAGGCGGACCAGTAGACCTTGTCGTCGCGCCGTACCAGGTCGGAGCTGAGCACGCTGCGTCGCTGGGTGTAGTCGGAGACGGTGAGCGCGAGGTCGACGCGGCTGTGCATCAGGCTGAAGGCGCGTACGCGTTCCAGGGGCCCGCACAGGTCGTAGACGTCGGGCGGCAGCCCTCTGAGGTACGGCGCGACGAAGCCGGCGAAGCCCGCCCGGTACTGCTCGTCGCCCGCGCGCAGCTCCGGGGTGTAGAGGCGCAGGTCGTGCGAGAGGAACTTGGCGGCTTTGTGGGCGAGCAGTTCGCGCTCCCCCTGGCGGAGGAGGAAGGCGTCCGCGTACTGGTGCACGAGGACCCGGTCCCGGATGCTGCGCAGTTCGCCGCGCCGGTTGGTGATGGAGGGGGTGTCGGTCTCGCGCTCCCAGATCCACCGGTAGACGGGGGCCGGGAGCAGGGTGATGGAGCGCGCCGAGTACCAGGCGACGGTGGAGAAGTAGGTGTCCTCGAAGAAGAGCTCTTCGGGGAAGCGGATGCCGTGGTCGAGCAGGAAGTCCAGCCGGTAGAGCTTGGCCGCGGCGATCGGGTCCTCGAAGAGTTCCGGCATCGTCCGCAGCCCGCCGTCGACGGTGCGCTCGGTGCCGTAGAGCTGCGGCTGCCAGACGGTGATCTCGTCCTTGGCGAGGTTCACGCGCAGCGCGCGGCCGGCGGTGATGTCGGCGCCGGTGGCGACCGCGGACTCCAGCAGGGTCTCGCAGGCCTTGAGGGGGAGTTCGTCGTCGGCGTCGAGGAACATCACGTACTGGCCGGTGGCGGCCATGATGCCGTTGTTGCGGGGCGCGCCGACGCCGCCGCTGTTCTGCGGGCGTTCGACGATCCGGACGCGGGCGTCACCGGCCGCGAACTCCCGGGCCACCTGGAGCGTTCCGTCGACGGAGGCGTCGTCCACGACGACGACCTCGACGGCGCGGTGGGTCTGGGCCAGTGCGGACTGGAGGGCCCGGCCGAGCGTGGCACTCGCGTTGTAGGCGGGGACCACCACCGTCACGGTGTACAGCGAGGGGTCGGCGGGCGGAGTCATCGTACGGACCCTTCGCTCTCCGCCCAGTAGGGCAGGGCCCGCAGCTGCTGGGTCTCGATGTCCGAGGCGTGCGGGGTGTAGGGCTCGGGGTACGGCTGAAAGCCGAGGTCGTCGTCCCGCTCGGGGAGCGGGAACTGCTGGGCGAGGGCGTCCCGCTGGTCGTCGTCGCCGGCGTCCCCGCCTCTGCGGTGGCGCCCCCGGTGCAGGTGCTCGGCGATCACTCCGGCATTGGACGGCTCGGTGGCGAGCTTCTCCATGAGCCGGGTGAAGTCACGGGTGGAGAGCCAGAACTTGTACATGATCACGAGTTCGAAGAGGCCGAGGGCCGCGGCCGATATCGCGGTCGTCCACAGGATCTGGCCGATGAGCGGCGCCACGATGAAGATGAACATCTGGAACTCGATGCCGCTGATCAGGTGCGGCCTGATGCGGCTGCGCAGCAGGGCCTGGCGGAACCGGGTGTACCAGGGGAAGCGGTTGCGGAACTGCGCGTGCAGGTCGACCACGTCGCCGCTCTGCTGCTTGAGCACCTCGGCCTCGACGCCGGGGTTCTCCCTGAGCAGGTCCTCGATGAAGACCACCTTGGGCTGCTCGGGCGCGCCGGCCGCGGCGGCGGCTGTCGCGTCCCGCTGGGCCTGCTCCTCCTCCAGCGCCTTGCGCTCCATGGTGACCTTCTCGATCTTCATGCGCATGGACATGCGCATCTTGTAGATCTGGAGGGCGTCGACGTAGCGGAGCATGTCGAGGAAGACGACGGCCAGGGCCGCGAGGAGGTAGAGCTCGTTGTGCGTGCTCAGGTACTGGCCGCCCATCAGGGCGAGCGCGCAGAAGAGGACCCGGATGCGGTCGAAGACGTAGTCGAGCCAGCCCCCGAAAACGGTGCCGTTGCCCTTGAGGCGGGCGAGTTTGCCGTCGATGCAGTCGAGGATGAAGCTCAGGTGGTAGAGGGCCGCGCCGATGACGAGGGAGCCGGTATCACCCTTCAGGAAGAAGTACGCGGAGCCGAGGCCGACGAAGAGCGCCGACCAGGTGACCCGGTTCGGGGTGATGAACTTGAACTTGGCCATCCCGATCAGCATGCGCGTGGCGACCGGATCGACCAGTAGAACGGTCCACCAGGCATCGCGCTTCTTGCATGTCAGCTTCTGAACGGCACGCAGCGACAGCTTCCCCATAACCCCTCAGACAACACGACTCACGTGGGCAACGCGGCCCCATCGGCCTGCAAGAAGTCGCAATCAAGGGGCGTTCACATAATGGACACAGGAGCTTCACCTGTGATCCACATAAAGACAGGACGAGACCCTATCAAGATCAAGGTCAAACTAGAAACTGTCAAAAGCGGTCACGTACGTGCACGCGGCCACCTTCCGGGCAGAGGTCAGGTTTCGGACCCCACCCTGACCCAGGGGGTGAAGGCGAGACCGCTCGCCCCCTGCTCCTGACGTGCGAGCCGCAGCACACCGTCGTCGCCCAGCAGCGCGAGGACCGCCCGGCCCAGGCCGTCCACCGCCACGGCCGGCGGCACCACCGAGGTCTCCCCGGCGTCGAACCACCACACACCGCTCTCCGGCCGCCCGTCCGCGTGCGCCCCCACACAGCACGCCCCCGACTCCCCGGAACGCACCAGCACCGTGCAGCCCCAGCCCTGGATGCCGACCCCGGCGGCCGCGGCCACCGCCCCGGTGCCCTCCGGACCGCCCAGGCTCACCGCACCGGCGCCCGGGACCCGCACGCAGACCTCGTTGCTCCCGGCGTAGCGGTAGCGCACCGTCCCCGCCTCGGGGGCCGCCGACAGGGTGCCGGGGGCGGGGCTGACGGCAGCCGTGGTGTCCAGCGCCCAGTCGCCGGAGGGCGTCTCGCGGTGCCAGCGGATCGCGGCCGCCGCGTCCCTGGTCCTGGCCCACACCTCGGGCGTCCCCGAGGCGCCGGTCAGCGCGACCAGCTCGTCGGCCACGGTGGCGCCGCGCAGATGCTGCCAGCCGCTCCACCGGCCGTCCGGTGCCTGCCGCCGCGTGCTGATGCTGTGGCCGATGTTCCGTACGAAGACGTGCAGGTTCCCCTTGGCGTCGAAGGCCGCGGCGGGGAAGCCGGCCTCACGGCCCTTGGCCCGGTCGTTGCCGTGCGGGTTGCCCACCGGGTGCCAGGGCCCGATGGGGCGCCCGCTCTGGTACTGGGTCGCGTGGACCACGTCGACGTAGTCCTTGCCGTCCGCGCGCTTCCTGCGGCGCAGGCCGAAGAGGTGCACATAGCCCTGGGCGTCCTGGACCACTTCGAGACCCGGCAGCAGGTCGGGCCCTTCGAGCAGCTCGGGCCCGCTCCACTCGTCCCCGCCCGCCCGCCGCTCGGTCCAGCGCAGCACCCCGGCCGCCGACGGGAGGTAGGCGGAGAGCCGGCCGTCCACGCCCCTGACGAGCCAGCGCAGCGGCAGCGGATGACGCGCGGCGCCCCGTGCGCCCAGCCGCGGGTCGGCACCCGCGCGGTGGCACCGCACGAACACCGGTGAGCCGCACTCCCGCTGGTACGTGCGGGCGGCGGCGACCGTGGCGCGCGCCACGCTGCCGCGCAGCGGCGGCTCGGTGACGACCGGCCGCTTGGCCTCCCGGTCGATCGAGGTGTGCTCCGGGTCCGGGTCCAGGGTGCCGACCCGCAGCGGACGCAGCTCACGCAGGGCGTCGAGCACCAGCGCGGTGATCTTCCCCGGCTCGGCGTCGATGACCCAGGGCTCCCCCGCCACCCGGACACCGCGGGCCGCGCAGTCGGCGACGGCCCGGTCGAACGCCGCCCGTTCGTCGGGCGTGCCCGGCTGGGCGCAGACGATGTCGACCTGCGGGCCGCTCTCCTGAAGTGCCAGCAGGGCCGGGGCGTCCCCCGGTGTCGCGACCACGATCGCCACACCCCCAGCCCCACGCGCCGACGCACCGGACCGGCCCGGCACCTGCCTGCCGCGCTCCGGCCGGCGCTCCCCTCTGCGTGCCATGCGCCCCGACCCCCCTCGTGTGTGGAACCGGGCGCGATGGACGTCCCGGCTTCCAAGAAGATATGCACTGTCGCTTCCGGTCAGGAAATCAGCCCATTGCGCTCAGGTATCTACCGGACCCGGACAGACATGATCAATTCCGTTCTGTCACAGTTGCGCCACAGCCTTCGTACGTACACCTGATCGACTGCTTATAGTGCTCATCCCGGGAAAACGCGGACCGGCTCCACCCCCCACCCGAGTCCCACCCCCATCACCTGCGCCCTGACCAGGCCACAAGTTGTGAGGACTCACTCAGGATGACCCAAGACGCCACCACCCCCGGCCCGGGGAGCTCCCCGGAGAAACCCCGCCGCGGGCGCAAGCGCGTTCGGACACGAGGCCAGCGCATACGCCGGGCCGTCCTGCTGTCGGTCCTGGTGCTCGTCGTCGCCGCCGGCGGAACGGCCTACTGGCTCTACAGCAGCCTCGACGGGAACATCAAGGGCGTCGACATCGACAAGGCCCTGGGCGAGGACCGCCCCGAGAAGCTCCCCACCAGCGGGCAGAACCTCCTGGTCCTCGGCTCGGACTCGCGGGCCGGCGCGGAGAACAAGGAGCTGGGCGGCGGCGTCGGGGTCAGCGGGGCCCGCTCGGACACCGCGCTGGTCGTGCACATCCCGGAGGGCCGCAGCAAGGCCGTCGCCGTGTCCATCCCGCGCGACACCCTGGTGACCCGGCCCGACTGCACCAAGGCCGACGGCTCGACGGTCGACGGCAAGGACCGTGTGATGTTCAACTCCGTCTACTCACAGGTCGGTCCGGCCTGCGTGGTCAAGACGGTCGAGAAGATGTCCGGCGTGCGCATCGACCACTACCTGGAGATCAACTTCGCCGGGTTCAAGGACCTCGTGGACGCCATCGGCGGTGTGACCGTCGACGTCAAGGAGGACATCCACGACAAGAAGTCCGGACTCGACCTGGCCGCCGGACCGCAGCGGCTCAACGGCACCGAGTCCCTGGCCTTCGTCCGCACCCGTTACAGCGTCGGCGACGGCAGCGACCTCGGCCGCATCGGGCTCCAGCAGCAGTTCCTCATGGCCCTCCTCAGCGAGGTCAAGAAGCAGGACCTGCTGGGCAGTCCGACGAGCGCGTACAAGGTCGCCAACTCGGCCACCAAGTCGCTGACCACCGACGAGGGCCTGGCCTCCCTCAAGTCCCTCACGCAGTTCGCCCGTTCGATGAACGGGGTCGACCCGGACACGATGGAGACGATCATGCTCCCCGTGGCCTACGACAAGGTCGACCCCAACCGGGTCGTGGCCGCCGAGCCGCAGGCCAAGACGCTGTGGAAGTCGATCCGCGAGGACGCCGCCATCCCCGAGTCGGCCAAGAAGTCGCCCGCCACGGGTGGCTGACCGGACATCACACGGGAAGCGGCCGTGGAACCCTCCCGGTTCCCCTGCCGCTTCCCGTTCCCCTGCCGCTTCCCGTTCCACAGCCGCTTCCCGCCCCGCAGCCGCCTCCGGTCCCACCCGCGCCCCTCAGGGACGCGCCGGGATCTTCACACCCGCTGGGCCGGCCCCAGCGCCAGGCCGGGTTCGCCGTTCTGCCGGGCCACGTAGAGACCACCGCGCACCCCGATCACCGCGAGCACCACACGGCCGTTCGCGTCGAGCGCCAGCGCCGGGTCCGTGGCGGTCCGTTCGCCCGTCGCCGCCCACCAGAGCCCACCGCTCTCGTTCTCCGTTCCGCAGGCCGCGAGCATCACCCGGCCGTCGCGGTCGCGGTGGGCGAGCACCGTGCAGTCGTAGCCGTCCAGCTCGGCGCGGAGCGCGGCGACCGGGCCCTCGGCCGGGGTGTCGCCGATCGCGACGGCCGGGGTGTCCAGGCGGTTGGCGGTGAGAGTGCCGGTGGCGGCGTCGGTCCAGTAGTAGGTGTTGCGGTCGGGAGCGGTCTCCAGGACGCTCACCGCCCCGCCGGCGATCTTGACGTTCAGGTTGGGAAGCTTCTCGAAGGCGCCGCCCGGTTCGCTCTGTGCCCACCTCATGGCCTTGTTGGCGCCGGGGACGAGAAGCTCGAAGCGTCCGGACCCGGCGACCGCGACAGCCATCGTCTCCTTGCCCAGGGTGCCCCGCAGGTCCTTCCACCCCTCCCATTTGCCGTTCTTGCCCTCGCGGCGCAGCATCATCCCGCCGTTGGCGTTGCGGACGAAGACGTGGACCGCGCCGGAGGAGGCGACGCCGGCCGCCGGAGGGCCGACGCGGGCGGCCCGCTCGGCGTCCTTGTACGGGTTGCCCAGCGAGCGCCACGCCGTGACCGGGCGGCCCGTCTGGTACTGGACGGCGTACACGAGGTCGACCTGCGGGCCCTCCTCGCCGGACACCGAACGCCGCCCGACGAAGTGCACGTAGCCGTCCGCGCCCTGGGCGACGGAGAGATGGTTCAGGTCCGCGACCGGGAAGAACTCGGGGCCCTGCCAGCGGGGGCCTCCCGGGCGCTCCTCGGTCCAGCGCAGGACCCCGTCCTCGTTGCGGGCGTAGGCGGTGAGCCTGCCGTCCTTGCCACGCACGAGCCAGCGTCCGCCGACCGGGGTCCCGGCAGGCCCCTCGGCGCTTTCGACGTCGCGCAGGGCGCCCTCGCCCCTTCCCGAGGTGCTCCCCTGGGAACGTCTCGACCTGGCTCGCATGTCGTGAGGTCATCCTTCCGTGATGGTCCGCTCCCGATCTGCGGCTTTGTGTCACGACCGGCACCCGGAAGACGGGGAGCACCCATCATAGAATCACCGTTCGAACCCGCGGAATCGTCGCTACCGGCCCGCGTCACGGGACTCAGCACCGTACGCCGGGGCGGCCTCCCATGACACCCTTGCGGCATGTCCGCCCCACACGCCCTGGTGATCATCGACGCCGCCAACGTGGTCGGCTCCGTCCCGGACGGCTGGTGGCGGGACCGGCGGGCCGCGGCCGAGCGGCTGCGCGACGCGCTGGTCCGCTACGCCACCGACGGCCTGCCCGGTCTGCCCGGCCCCGTCGACCTGGTCCTGGTGGTCGAGGGGCGTGCCCGGGACGTCGCTCCGGTGCCGGAGGTGCGGGTGGAGGCGGCGCCGGGCAGCGGTGACGACCGGATCACGGAACTGGCGGCCGAGGCCGCGGCACAGTCGCCGCCGCGGCCCTGCGTCGTCGTCACCGCCGACCGCGAGCTGCGGCGCCGGGTCGAGGCGTACGGGGCGCGGTGCGCGGGCCCGCGCACGGTACGGCCCGCGCGGTGACGGAGGAGGGTCACGCGCGGGTGCGGCTCACCCGGCTGTGCTTGCGGCCGTACGTGAAGTAGATGATCACGCCGATCACCATCCAGACCGCGAACCGCAGCCAGGTCTCGGCCGGCAGGTTGAGCATCAGCCAGACCGAGGCGGCCACCGACAGGATGGGAATCAGCGGCACCCACGGGGTACGGAAGGCCCGGTGCAGGTCCGGGCGGGTGCGGCGCAGCACGATCACGCCGAGCGCGACGACCACGAAGGCGAAGAGGGTGCCGATGTTCACCAGCGTCGCCAGCTCGTTGATGCTGGTCAGACCGGCGACGACGGCGATGAGCACGCCGAGCAGGATGGTCGGGCGGTACGGGGTGCGAAAGCGCGGGTGCGTCTTGGAGAAGAACCTCGGGAGCAGACCGTCGCGGCTCATCGCGAAGAACACCCGGGTCTGGCCGAGCAGCAGGATCATGCAGACCGTGGTGAGGCCGACCGCCGCGCCGAAGCTGATGACGCCCGCGTAGAAGGGGTGCCCGACGGCCTTGAAGGCGTCGGCCAGCGGGGCGCTGACGGACAGCTCGGTGTAGTGCTGCATGCCGGTGACGACGATCGACACGGCGACGTAGAGCGCGGTGCAGATGAACAGCGAGGCCATGATGCCGCGCGGCATGTCGCGCTGCGGGAGCTTCGTCTCCTCCGCCGCCGTGGCCACGACGTCGAAGCCGATGAAGGCGAAGAAGACGATGGAGGCGGCGGTGAAGATGCCCATGACGCCGAAGTTCGTCGGGGCGTAGCCGAAGATCAGCTGGACCAGCGGGGCGTCGAACCCCGACCCGGAGGGCTGCGGCTGGGCCTCGGGGATGAACGGCGAGTAGTTCGCGGTGTCGATGAAGAACAGGCCCGCGATGATGACGATCAGGACCACGGCGATCTTCACGGCGACCACCACCGTGGTGACCCGGGCGGACAGCTTCATGCCCAGCACCAGGATGACGGTCAGGATCAGGATCAGGACGAACGCGAGGATGTCGAAGCCGAATCCTTCCGCCACGTCCGGTCCGGACAGCGCGTCGGGCAGGTGCCAGCCGGCGTTGTCCAGCAGCGAGCGGACGTACCCGGACCAGCCGACCGCGACCACCGCCGTGCCCAGCGCGAATTCCAGCACCAGGTCCCAGCCGATGATCCAGGCGACCAGTTCGCCGAGCGAGGCGTAGGAGAAGGTGTACGCCGAACCGGCCACCGGCACCGTGGAGGCGAACTCCGCGTAGCAGAGGGCGGCCAGGGCGCAGACGACGCCGGCGACGACGAAGGCGATGGCGGTGGCCGGGCCCGCCGTCTCCTTGGCGACCTTCCCGGTGAGGACGAAGATGCCGGTGCCGATGATGACGCCGACCCCGAAGACCGTGAGGTCGAGCGCGGAGAGCGACTTCTTGAGGGCGTGCTCCGGCTCCTCGGTGTCGCGGATGGACTGTTCGACCGTCTTGGTCCGGAACAGCCCGTTTCCGCTGGGGGGCAGGTCCTGCTGCGTGCTCACCGGCGTACCTCCACGCACTCGTCGTGCACGCCATGATTCGGACCCGGAGGGCCCACCTGCCCCCGGCACGCCTGTTCCGGCGGTATTTCATGCGAACGGGCCGGTCGGACCACCCTCGCGGGGCGGTGCGACCGGCCCATTCGGCCGAGCTTCGGGTACGGGTCAGTCCCGGACGGGCTCCGCCACCGTGCGGCTCTCGGGGCCCGTCTCGTAGCGGCCGTCGAGCTTGGCGACCAGACCGGTGACCTGGCGGGCGATGTCCGGTGCGGTCAGCCCGATCTCGGCCATGACCTCCTTGCGGGAGGCGTGGTCGAGGAAGACCGGCGGGATGCCGAAGTCGCGCAGCGGCACGTCGACGTCCGCGTCGCGCAGCGCCTGGGCGACGGCGGAGCCGACGCCGCCGGCCCTGCTGTTGTCCTCGACGGTGACGACGACGCGGTGCTGCGCGGCGAGCGGGGCCATGGCCTCGTCCACCGGCTTGACCCAGCGCGGGTCCACGACGGTCGTGGAGATGCCCTGGGCGTCGAGCAGGCCGGCGATCTCCAGGCACATCGGGGCGAGCGCGCCGATGGAGACGAGCAGGACGTCCGGGCGGGCCGCGCCGGACTCGCGGAGCACGTCCATGCCGCCCGCCGTGCCGACGGCCTTGACCGAGGGGCCGACCGCGCCCTTGGAGAAGCGGACGACGGTCGGGGCGTCGTCCACCTCGACGGCCTCGCGCAGCTGGGCGCGGACCTGGTCGGCGTCGCGCGGGGCGGCGATCCGGAGCGAGGGCACGCACTGGAGGATCGACATGTCCCACATGCCGTTGTGCGAGGCGCCGTCGGTGCCGGTGATCCCGGCCCGGTCCAGGACGAAGGTGACCCCGCACTTGTGCAGGGCGACGTCCATCAGGACCTGGTCGAAGGCCCGGTTGAGGAAGGTGGCGTACACCGCGAAGACGGGGTGCAGGCCGCCGGTGGCCAGGCCCGCCGCGGAGACCGCGCCGTGCTGCTCGGCGATGCCGACGTCGTAGATCCGGTCCGGGAACTCCTTCTCGAACTTGGTCAGGCCGACCGGCTGGAGCATGGCCGCGGTGATCGCGACGATGTCCTCGCGCTCGTGGCCGAGCTTGACCATCTCCTCGCCGAACACGGAGGTCCAGTCGAGTCCGGAGGTGGCGACGGGCAGCCCGGTGTCGGGGTGGATCTTGCCGACAGCGTGGAAGCGGTCGGCCTCGTCGAGCAGGGCGGGGGTGTAGCCGCGGCCCTTCTCGGTGAGGCAGTGCACGATGACGGGGCCGCCGAAGCGCTTGGCCCGCTGGAGTGCGGACTCCAGGGCCTCGATGTCGTGGCCGTCGATCGGGCCGACGTACTTCAGGCCGAGGTCCTCGAACATGCCCTGCGGGGCGATGAAGTCCTTGAGGCCCTTCTTCGCTCCGTGCAGCGTCTCGTACAGCGGCTTGCCGACGACGGGGGTGCGCTCCAGGAGGTCCTTGCCGCGGGCGAGGAAGCGCTCGTAGCCGTCGGTGGTGCGCAGGGTCGCCAGGTGGTTGGCGAGGCCGCCGATGGTGGGCGCGTAGGAGCGTTCGTTGTCGTTGACGACGATGACGAGGGGGCGGTCCTTGGCGGCGGCGATGTTGTTCAGCGCCTCCCAGGCCATGCCTCCGGTGAGGGCTCCGTCACCGATGACCGCGACGACGTGGTCGTCCTTGCCGCGTACCTCGTTGGCCTTGGCGAGGCCGTCGGCCCAGCCGAGGACGGTGGAGGCGTGCGAGTTCTCGATGACGTCGTGCTCGGACTCGGCGCGCGAGGGGTAGCCGGAGAGGCCGCCCTTGCTCTTGAGCCTGGTGAAGTCCTGGCGGCCGGTGAGGAGCTTGTGCACATAGCTCTGGTGGCCGGTGTCGAAGAGGACCTTGTCCTTCGGCGAGTCGAAGACCCGGTGCAGGGCGATGGTCAGCTCGACCACGCCGAGGTTGGGTCCGAGGTGGCCGCCGGTCTTGGAGACGGCGTCGACGAGGAAGGTCCGGATCTCTTCGGCGAGCTGCTCCAGCTGCTCGGAAGTGAGCCGGTCAAGGTCACGCGGTCCGCCGATGCGGGTCAGCAGATCCCATCCGTCGCCCACCACCGCCCGTGCGTGACGCGCTTCGCGCGGCTGTGTCACCGTGCCTCCTTGCGATTGTGCTGGTCGAGCATGCCGATCGGATGAGTCTAACGGCCTCCCCCCGGGCCGGGGGCGGGGAGTGCTGCTTGCCCGTGCCGGTACGTGCCGGAGCCCGGCGCCCCCGCGAAGGGGCGCCGGGCTCCGGCAGTGGTGCGCGCGGGTCCGCGGTCAGGCGCGGCCCGCGGTCTTCTGGGTCTTGCGCGAGACCGAGTCGATGATCACGGCGATGAGGAGCACTCCGCCGGTGATCATGTACTGGATCGCGTTCGACGACAGGTTCATCTGGTTGAGGCCCTGGACGATCGACTGGATGACCAGGATGCCCAGCAGCGCGGACCAGACCTTGCCGCGTCCGCCGAACAGGGACGTACCGCCGATGACGGCCGCGGCGATGCACATCATGAGCTGGTTGCCGCCACCGAGCGAGCGGTCGGCGCCGCCGGTCGCGGAGGCCAGGAAGAGACCGCCGACCGCACCGAGCGTGCCGGAGATCATGAACACCGAGATGCGGATCCAGGACACGTTGATGCCGGCGCGGCGCGCTGCCTCGACGCCACCGCCGACCGCGAAGACCTGACGGCCGTAGGTGGTGCGGCGCAGGATGAAGTCGGTGACGACCAGGATCCCGAGGAAGATCACCAGGGAGAGCGGGAGGCCCTGCTCCTGGTTGAACGCGTACGCGGCGAGCAGGCACATGACGGCGAGCAGCGCGGTGCGCAGGATGATCTCGCTCTGCGGGCGGTGCGGCAGCTCCGCGGTCTTGCGGCGCCTCGCGTCGCGCAGCTGTGCGAGGTAGAAGGCGATGATGACGACCACGGCGAGGCCGTAGGCGGCGGCGATGTCCTCGAAGTAGTAGCTGGTCAGATCGCGGACGAAGCTGCCGAGCGGGGTGGTGATGGTGGACTTGTCGCCCATCACCCAGGTCTGCATGCCGGCCCAGCCCAGGAAGCCCGCCAGGGTCACGACGAACGCGGGCACGCCGATCTTGGCGAAGACGATGCCGTGGAAGGCGCCGATGACCGTGCCGGACAGGATGCCCACCACGATGGCGAGGGAGTCGGGTATGTCCGTGCCGACCACGGCCCACACCGCACCCGCCAGACCCGCGACGGAACCGACCGCGAGGTCGATCTCACCGAGCAGCAGCACGAAGACGATGCCCACGGCCATGATGCCGGGGCCCGCCGCGTACAGCGTGATCTGGTCGAGGTTGTACGAGGTGAGGAAGTTGCCGGTCTCCAGCTGGAAGACGATCCCGATGATGATCAGGCCCACCACGACGGGCAGCGAGCCGATCTCGCCCGAGCGCACCTTGCGCTTGAACTCGGTCCAGTAGCCCTTGAAGCCCTGCTCGCGGATAAGCAGGCGGGGGTCGACGACCCTGACCGCGTCGGGCGCTGCCGCGGGAGCCTCGGTGGTGGCGTCCGCCTGGGCCGGGACCTTGGCCGGAGTCTCGTTGACGTTGCTCACTTGGATGCCTCCGCGCTGCGGGACTTGCGGCGGGTCACGGCGTTGTCGGTGGCGCCCGTGATCGCGGCGATGATTTCTTCGTGGCTGGTCGTCGCCACCGGGAAGATGCCGTTGTTGTGGCCGAGTCGCAGCACGGCGACCTTGTCGGCGACGGCCTTCACATCGGCCATGTTGTGGCTGATGAGGATGACGCCGAGGTTCTGCTCGCGCAGCCGCTCCACCAGGTCGAGGACCTGTGCGGTCTGCTCGACGCCGAGGGCCGCGGTGGGCTCGTCCAGGATCACGATCTTGGGGTTGCCGACCAGGGCGCGGGCGATGGCCACGACCTGGCGCTGGCCGCCGGAGAGCGCGGCGACCGGGATGCGGACGCTGGGGATGCGGATGGAGAGCGTGGACAGGAGGTCCTGGGCCCGCTTCTCCATGGCGACCTCGTCGAGTACGCCGCCCTTCTTGATCTCGCGCCCGAGGAAGAGGTTGGCGACGACGTCCAGGTTGTCGCAGAGCGCGAGGTCCTGGTAGACGGTGGCGACGCCGAGGTTCTGGGCGTCGTGCGGACGGCTGATGTCCACCTTCGCGCCCTCCCATTCGATGACGCCCTCATCGATGGGGTGCACGCCGGCGATCGTCTTGACCAGCGTGGACTTTCCTGCACCGTTGTCGCCGACCAGGGCGACCACTTCTCCGGCGTGGACTTCGAGATCGACACCGGAGAGGACCTGGACCGCTCCGAATCGCTTGAAGACCCCACGCAACGCCAGCACGGGCGTCTGTGACACGTGAACCATCTCCTTCGCCGCCTGACCGGCGGGGATGTGCCGCCTGACCGGCGGAGACGCCGCGCCACGAGGGGCCGCGTCGACGTACGGGAAGTACTGGGGGGGGAGAGTGTCCGGCACCCGGCCGGCAGCGGGGTGTGGGCCGGCCGGGGCCGGACAGTCATGGGGTGGGCGGACTCCGCCGTGCGGTGCGGGTCACACCCGTACGCGCCGGGGCCGGCCGGCCCCGGCGCGAGGAGGGACTACTTGATGCCCAGCGCGGTGCACTTGGCGGCGATGTCCTTCACGCAGACCTTGGAGACCTCGTAGATGCCGTCCTTGATCACGGTGGACTCGATGTTGTCCTTGTTCACCACGGTCGGCTCAAGCAGCGTGGAGGGGACGCCGTCCGTCTCGCCCTCGGCGCCGATGTCCTTGCCCTGGAGCAGGTTGACGGCGAACTGGGCGGCCGCCGGGGCGAGCTGCTTCGGCGACTTGTAGATCGTGAAGGTCTGCGTACCGGCGATGATCCGCTGGATACCGGGGAGCTCGGCGTCCTGGCCACCCACCGGGATGTCCTTGATGCCGGCGTTGCCCAGGGACGTGATGATGCCGCCCGCCATGCCGTCGTTGGCGGAGTAGACCGCGTCGATCTTGCCCTTGCCCACCGAGGAGATGGCGGCGGTCATCTTCTCGCCGGCGATCTTCGGGTCCCACTCGCCGGACGCCTCGTAGGCGATCTTGACCTTGCCGTCGAGGGACGCGTGGGCGCCCTTCTTGAACAGGCCGGCGTTCGGGTCCTTCTCGTCGCCGTTGATCATGACGACGTTGGCGCCGGACGCCTTGGAGCCGAGGGCGTCGATGACGGCCTGGCCCTGGAGCTTGCCGATCTTCTCGTTGTCGTGGCTGACGTAGGCGTCGGCACCGACGATGGCGCGGTCGTACGCGACGACCTTGACACCCTTCTTGTGCGCGTCGGCGACCCACGCGGCGGCCTTCTCGGCGTCGACCGAGGAGATCGCGATGACCTTGATGCCGTCGGCGATCTGCTGCTCGAACTGCTGCTTCTGCTGGCCGACGTCGCTGGCCGCGTTGTTGTAGACGACCTCGCAGTCCGGGCAGTTCTTCTCGACCGCTTCGATGAACAGCGGCTTGTCCAGCGTCTCGTAGCGGGCGGTCTTGTTCTCCGGGAGGAGCAGACCGATCTTGGTCTTGCTGCCCGAGTCCGCCGAGTCCTTCTTGTCGTCGCCGGCCTTGCCGCAGGCGGCGAGGGAGACGGCCATCGAAACTGCGGCCGTACCGATGACGATGCGTCGCGTCATTGCGTTCATTGGGGGTTTGCCTCCCTGACGAGGCCGCAACGTCGCGGCCGAGGTGGCTGGAAGTCAACTCGGCCGCGAGGGCGGCGTCAAGGAGTAAATCCTTAACGAGATGACAACGGTGCCATTCGTTATCTAAGTGAAGGCAGGTGTGGCCGCGGGCAGGGTGCTCTCCAAAAGTGTTGAATCCCCCATCTCGCTCAGGACGAGCGCCAGGGCCCCCAGCACCTCCGCCCGGCCTCCCAGGGCCCCCGGGAGCACCGACAGCTGCCGTGCGGCGCTGGGGATGGAGTAGCGGGACACGGAGTCGCGGATGGGCCCGAGGACCAGCTCCCCGGCCTCCGCGAGCGAGCCGCCGAGCACCACGCGGCTCGGGTTGAGCAGGTTGCACAGGTTGGCGACGCCGCTGCCGATGTGCCGCCCGACGTCGCCGATCACCCGCCGGCAGCCCGGATCGCCCTCACGGGCCAGCTGGACCACCCGCTCCATGGTGAGATCGGGGCCGTGGCTGGGCCGGAGCAGGGGCAGCACGTAGCGCGCGGCCGTGAAGGTCTCCAGGCAGCCGCGGTTGCCGCAGCGGCAGACCGGGCCCGATTCGTCGAGGGTGATGTGACCGATCTCGCCGGCCGTTCCTCCGGGGCCCCGGTAGATGTGCGAGTCGATCACCAGACCGGCGCCGACACCGCTGGCGACCTTGATGTACGCGAGGTCCCTGACCCCCCGGCCGCTCCCCCACACCAGCTCGCCGAGCGCCCCGAGGTTGGCGTCGTTGTCCACGTAGACCGGCACGCCGAGACGGGCGGCGAGCTCGTCGCTGGGGTTGATGCCCGTCCAGCCCGGCAGAATCGACGTGGAGCCCAGCGTGCCGGACTCGACGTCGATCGGGCCGGGAACACCGAGCCCCACCCCGATGACCTTGCCCGGACTGATCCCGGTGGTCTCGATCAGGCGGTTGACCAGCTGTTCCGCCCGTCCGAAGCCCTCGGCCGACGAGGCGTCGACGTCCAGCGGCTCGGACTCCTCGGCGAGCACCTGGTGGGCCAGGTTGCCGACGGCGACGCGCAGGTGGGTGTGGCCGAAGTCGACGCCGATCACGATGCCGGCGTCGCCGCTGAGCGAGACGCTGCGGGCCCGGCGGCCGCCCGCCGAGGTGGGGGTCACCTCGACCGTGCCGCCGTCCTTCAGTTCACGAACGATATTGGAGACGGTGGCCGCGGACAGGCCCGTACTCCTGGCGATCTCCGCCTGGGTGAGCGAACCCGCCATACGTACGGCGCGCACGACCCGCTCAAGGTTGGCGCGATGCAGAGACGTCTGCGACCCCGGAGTCTCCATCGACTCACTCACTCCTGCCATATTCTCCAACATGTGAACTCTAAGCTGACCGTTTTGGGGTCCTCCCCGTCAAGACCTTGAGCAGTCCGAGCCACGGATGAGCGCGGCTGCGCCGTACCTCCGACCTGGCGAACTCTCCCGTACACAGACGAACCGCCCGCCGGCGAGGACGCCGACGGGCGGTTCGGTTCGTTCGGTAGTGCGTTCAGGAGGTGCGGGCAGGCGGTACGGGAAGAGGCGCGGGGCCTACTTCACCGCGCCCGCGGTCAGCCCGGCCACGACCTGGCGCTGGAAGATGATGTAGGCCGCGAGGACCGGCAGCATCGCCATCACCAGTCCGGCGAAGAGTCCGGACCAGTCGCCCTTGTAGCCCTGGCTGTTGGCCAGTTCGACCAGACCTTGCGAGAGCACCCGGTACTTCGGGTCGGTGTTCAGCACCGTCGGCAGCATGTACTGGTTCCACTGGCCGAGGAAGTTGAAGATGCCGACGCTGATCAGGCCGGGCTTGGCCATCGGCAGCATCACCTGGAAGAACGTCCGGGTGTGCGAGGCCCCGTCGATCATCGCCGCCTCCGCCACCGATCCCGGTAGCGTCCGGAAGAAGGAGGTGAGGAAGAAGACGGTGAAGGGCAGTGAGTACGCGATGTAGACCATGATCAGTCCGTGGCGCGTGTTCAGCAGGCCCATGTTGTTCATCACGAAGAACAGCGGGACCAGCGCCAGGATGATCGGGAAGCTCATCCCGCCGATGAACAGGTAGTAGATGAAGCGGTTGCCCGGGAAGTCGAACCGGGCCAGCACGTAGGCCGCCATCGAGCCGAGCAGCAGGGTGCCGATGAGCGAACCGCCCACCACGACGATGGTGTTGAAGAAGTAGTCGCTCATGTGCGCCTGGCTCCAGGCGCGCGACCAGTTGTCGAAGTGGAGCTTGTCCGGCAGCGCCCAGGGGGTCGACAGGATCGAGTCGTCGCTCTTGAACGAGGACATGATCGCCCAGAGCAGCGGCAGGACCACCAGGATCGCCCAGATGATCAGCACACCGTGGGAGAAGACGTTGAGGGTCTTGCCCTCGCTGCCCTTCTCCTTGCCGCCCGGGGCAGGCGCCTTGGACACGGGGGCCGGTTCCTTCACCGTGACCACGGGAGGGGTTTCAGTGGCCTTCACGTGTGCTCACCTCGTACTACTGTCGAGCCGGCCGCCGGGACCGGGCTGTCTTGCCTGCTGGGGGTCCGGGCGGCGTGGCCCGGGAAGCGCAGCATCAGAACTCCAGCCGCTCGCGCCGGCCCAGCCGCATCACGACGGCGGCGAACGCCATGGTGACGATGAGCAGTCCGACACCGATGGTCGTCGCGTAGCCGGCCTGACCGTCACGGAAGGCGGTCTGGTAGACGTACAACGGCAGGATCGAGGTCGCGTAGTCGGGGCCGCCGGGGCCGACCGTCATGACCTGGACGGCCGTGAACGCCTCGACGCCGAGGGCCAGGATGCCCATGTAGACCCAGCCCGACTGGATGGTGTCCCAGAGCAGCGGCACGGTGATCTTGAAGAACGTCGTGACCCGGCTGGCCCCGTCCAGGAGCGCCGCCTCGTAGAAGTCCTTGGGAATGGACGCCATTCCGGCCGAGAAGAGGACGACGAAGAAGCCGACCGTCGACCAGACCAGCACCACCATGACGCAGATCAGGGCCAGGCTCGGGTCGCCCAGCCAGTCCGGCTGCACGGAGCCGAGGCCGATGCCCTTGAGCGCCGAATTCAGCATTCCCGAACGCGGGTTGTAAGCGAACTGGAACAGCAGGGCGACGATGACGATCGAGAGGACCTGCGGGAAGAAATAGGCGATCTTGTAGAAGCCCGAGCCCCGCACGCCGGAGACCGCGGCGTTTTTGCGCCGACGGCCCCCGACGTTCAGCATGAAGGCGAAGAAGAGCGCGAGGCCCAACGTCACCAGCGGCAGCACCAGCACCAGGATCACGCTGTGCTGGAGGGACTTCCAGAAAATGTCGTCCTTCAGCATCCTGGTGTAGTTGCCGAAGCCGACCATCTTGAAGTCCGGGCTCAGACCGGTCCAGTCCGTGAAGGAATAGTAGATGGCCTGGATGAACGGCCAGATGACGAAGACCGCGTACAAGGCCAAGGGGGCTACCAGGAACCCCACAATGAACCGGTACCTGCCGTGCTGCATCGTTTACCGACCCCGATCTTTCCGCGGGTGCCGCCGCTGGTGACGGTTGCTCACTGGTGCTTGTAGTGCTTGATGGACTGGTCCTTGGCCGCCGCGTCCGCGAAGCCCTGGATCTTCTTGATGGCCTCGGTGGGCGTCAGGCGCCCGGCCATCATCTCGCCGAGACCGGCGGTGCCGATCTGCTCCTTCTGGAGCTTGACGTACCAGTCCTGGAGGCGCGGGTTCACCACGTTGTCGCCGGCCTTCTTCAGCGCGTCGACACCGGCCTGCATGGCCGTGGAGAGGGTCAGCCCGTCGGTGCCGCCGTTGAAGGCGCTCAGGGACTTGACCTGCTGGGTGAAGTTCTTCGAGGACTCCTCGGAGAGCATGATGCGCAGCTGCTCCATGCCGCCCTGCGGGTTCTTCGCCTTGGCCGGGACGACGAAGGGCTCGCCGCCGGACGCCCAGATGGTGCCGAAGGGCATCTTGTCGGACGAGTCCAGGCCGGAGGGGGCCGCGACCATCATCTTGAAGTCCTTGGGCGTGGTCGGCGCCGCCTCGTTCTCCACCCACGAACCGTTGGGGATGAAGAGCGCCTTGCCCTTCGTCCACTCGGTCTGCGACTGGATGTGGGTCAGACCGGGGGTGCCCTGGAGGATGTACCCCTTCTTGTACAGCTCGTAGTACGCCTCGAACGCCGCCTTGACGGCGGGGTCCTTCCACGCGTTCGGCTCCAGGTTGTCGATCTTGTCGAGAACCTCCCGGCCGCCGATCTTGGCGATGAACGGGTAGAGCGAGAACGGCAGGTAGTACGGGTACTTACCGGCGTACGTCCAGCCCGCGATGCCCTGCTTCTTCGCCTTGGCGCAGAGGGCGAGCATGTCGTCCCAGTTCTCGGGGTACTGCGCGTCGAGCTTCTCCAGCGCGGTCTGCGAGTACCACACGCCGTACACGGTGTACGCGTAGTACATGATCCAGACCGGGTCGCCCTCGAACTGGCCCATCTCCAGGACGCCCGGACGCAGGGTGTCGCGGACCTTCTTGCTCGGGTCGTCGATGGACGGGGCGTCCATCAGCGGGGTGAGGTCGAGCAGCTGCTTCTTGCCGACGAGGACACCCATGTCCATCTGCTCGGCACCGGAGTTGTCGATCAGGTCCGGCGGGGTGCCGCCGTTGAAGCGCGGCTGGAGCTGCGACTGGATCTTCTGCGTCGCGGTGTGCTTGACCTTGGCCTTCGGGAAGGCCGCGGTGTACTTCTTCTCGGCGTCGATCGCGTACTGCTCACCGAAGCCGCCGTCGAAGATGACCACGTCGAGGGCGGCCGTCTCGTTGACGCCCAGCGGGTTCTTCGCGCTGGTCTTGCCCTTCTTGACCGTGTCGTCGCTGCCGCTGTCGCCGCTCGCGCAGGCGGACAGGAAGCTCATCGTCGGGACGGTGATCAGACCGAGTGCGGCAGAACGCTTGATCACATCGCGACGGCCAAGGCCCTCATTCTTGTGGGCGGAGGTGGATCCCATGCTCAAGTCCTCGCCTTCTCCAGGACTCAGGCGGTGTGTACCGGTCGCCCCGTCGTATTCGCCTCAGGCGAAGGGCCCCGCCACCGCGGTCGGTTGCGCTTGGGTGGTACAGATTTCAGGCTAACCATTGCCGTGGGGGGCGTCGGGGGACCGGACAGCCGACGCAACCTGCGGCGTCGTGTCGTCCTGCCCCCGTGTCCCCCAGCCGCGCAACCAGTGACCCGGCTGTGCAGACGCCGACAGGTATAGTCCACTTGCCGCCAACTGAGCAAGATCGAAAGCAAGTTTGCACGGGAGTCTTTCCCGAGTTGAGACCTCGCGGATACCTCGGCACCGTACGCCCTCCGCCGGATGTAACGATTTCCGCATTCCGGTCGATTCGACAGCCGGCTCTGATCCAACACCCTTGACACCGCACGCCACTTCACTCCCTACTTGTTCCTGCGTATCTTCTGACAACGTTGTCCAAGCGCACTTCCCCGGGAGGAATGGCTCGGCATGCACCCCCGAAACCGTTCTCGCACGAGACAAAGCAGCACGGCAGCGCTGATCGCGGCCTCTTTGGTCCTGGTCGTGACAGCCCCCACGGCGGCCGCCGCTCAATCGGCCGGGTCGACCGGAAAAGGTCATGGGCCCGCGGGTGACCGGACATTCAGCACGTCCTTCGAGGAGGACGAAAAGCAGCCGGACTGGCGCAATACCGTTGAACAGGGCCCTGACGGAAAGAAGCGGGCATCGGGTATCGATGGCGGCTTCTCCTCCGGAATACCGGGCAATGTGACCGACAAGGTCACCGATGTCCGCGCCAGCGACGAGAACACCGCCGGCGGCGAGGTGAAGGAGAACCTGGTCGACGGCGAGTCCGGCACGAAGTGGCTGGCCTTCGAGCCCTCCGCCTGGGCCGAGTTCGACCTCACGGAGCCGGTGAAGGTCGTGACCTACGCGCTGACCTCGGCCGACGACCACGACGAGCGCGACCCCAGGGACTGGACCCTCCAGGGCTCCGAGGACGGCGAGAGCTGGACGGACCTGGACACCCGGACCGGCCAGACCTTCAGCGAGCGCTTCCAGACCAAGTCGTACGACTTCACCGCGGACCAGGCCTACCAGCACTTCCGGCTGGACATCACCAAGAACAACGGCGCCACCGACGCCACCCAGCTCGCCGACGTCCAGTTCTCCGACGGCGACACCTCCGCCCCCGCCCCCGCCGACATGCGCAGCCAGGTCGACCGGGGCCCGTCCGGCTCCCCCACCGCGAAGGCCGGCGCGGGCTTCACCGGGAAGAAGGCGCTCAGGTACGCGGGCACGCACAAGGCGGACGGCCGCGGATATTCGTACAACAAGGTCTTCGACGTCAACACGCGCGTCAGCCGGGACACCGAGCTCTCCTACCTGGTCTACCCCCAGATGGGTGAGACGGACCTGTCCTACCCGGCCACCCACGTCGCGGTGGACCTCGCGTTCACGGACGGCACCTACCTGAGTGATCTGCGCGCCACCGACTCCAACGGCGGCCTGCTGACCCCGCAGGGCCAGGCCGACGCCAAGCGGCTCTACGTGAACCAGTGGAACAAGGTCGAGGCCGGGATCGGCACCGTCGCGGCGGGCAAGACCGTGGACCGCATCCTGGTCGCGTACGACTCCCCGAAGGGCCCCGCGAAGTTCCAGGGCTGGATCGACGACCTGAAGATCGCGCCCAGGGCGCCCGAGAAGCGCGAGGCGCATCTCTCGGACTACGCCTCGACCGTGCGCGGGACCAACTCCAGCGGCTCCTTCTCGCGCGGCAACAACTTCCCCGCGACCGCCGTCCCCAACGGCTTCAACTTCTGGACACCGGTCACCAACGCCGGCTCGACCAGCTGGCTCTACGACTACGCGCGGGGCAACAACGAGGACAACCTGCCCACGCTCCAGGCGTTCAGCGCGAGCCACGAGCCGAGCCCCTGGATGGGTGACCGGCAGACGTTCCAGCTGATGCCGTCGGCGGCCTCCGGCACCCCGGACGCCTCCCGTGAGGCACGCGCGCTGCCGTTCAGGCACGAGAACGAGACGGCGAGGCCCCACTACTACGGGGTGACGTTCGAGAACGGCCTCAAGGCCGAGATGACGCCGACCGACCACGCGGCGCGGATGCGGTTCACGTACCCGGGCAAGGACGCGAGCATCGTCTTCGACAACGTCTCCAACGACGGCGGGCTGACCCTGGACCCGGCCACCAGCTCGTTCACCGGCTTCTCCGACGTGAAGAGCGGCCTCTCGACCGGGGCGACCCGGCTGTTCGTGTACGGCGTCTTCGACGCGCCCGTCACCGCGAGCGGCAAGCTCTCCGGCGGCGGCGGTGACGACGTCACCGGGTATCTGCGCTTCGACGCCGGCAAGGACCGCACGGTCGGCCTGCGCCTGGCGACCTCGCTGATCAGCGTCGACCAGGCGAAGCAGAACCTGGCCGCCGAGATCCCCGCCTCGCGCTCCTTCGCCGGGGTCGAGGACCGGGCGCAGGACGCCTGGGACGGTCTGCTGGGCAAGGTGGAGGTCGAGGGCGCGACCCCCGACCAGCTGACCACGCTGTACTCCAGCCTGTACCGGCTCTACCTGTACCCGAACTCGGGCTTCGAGCAGGTCGACGGCAAGGACACCTACGCCTCCCCGTTCTCCCCGCAGGTCGGCTCGGACACCCCGACGCACACCGGCGCGAAGATCGTCCCCGGCAAGGTCTACGTCAACAACGGCTTCTGGGACACCTACCGGACGACCTGGCCCGCCTACTCCCTGCTCACCCCGAAGAAGGCCGGCGAGATGGTCGACGGCTTCGTGCAGCAGTACAAGGACGGCGGCTGGATCTCGCGCTGGTCCTCCCCCGGGTACGCGGACCTGATGACCGGCACCTCCTCGGACGTGGCGTTCGCCGACGCGTACGTCAAGGGCGTGGAGTTCGACGCCGAGGCGGCGTACGACGCGGCCCTGAAGAACGCCACGGTGGTCCCGCCCTCCTCGGGCGTCGGCCGCAAGGGCATGGAGACGTCCCCGTTCGCCGGGTACGCCGACACCTCCACCCATGAGGGCCTGTCCTGGTCGCTGGAGGGCTACCTCAACGACTACGGCATCGGGAAGATGGGCCGGGCGCTCTACGAGAAGACGCACAAGCAGCGCTACAAGGACGAGTCCGAGTACTTCCTGAACCGGGCCCGCGACTACGTGGAGCTGTTCGACGACAAGGCCGGCTTCTTCCAGGGCAAGGACGCCTCCGGCGACTGGCGTCTGCCCTCCGACCAGTACGACCCGCGCGTCTGGGGGTACGACTACACGGAGACCAACGGCTGGGGCTACGCCTTCACCGCCCCGCAGGACAGCCGGGGCCTGGCCAACCTCTACGGCGGCCGGGACGGTCTCGCGAAGAAGCTGGACACGTACTTCGCCACCCCGGAGACGGCGGGCCCGGAGTTCGTCGGCAGCTACGGCGGCGTCATCCACGAGATGACGGAGGCCCGGGACGTGCGGATGGGCCAGTACGGGCACAGCAACCAGGTCGCCCACCACGTCACCTACATGTACGACGCGGCCTCGCAGCCCTACAAGACGCAGGAGAAGGTCCGCGAGGTCCTCGGCCGGCTGTACACGGGCAGTGCCATCGGCCAGGGCTACCACGGCGACGAGGACAACGGCGAGCAGTCGGCCTGGTTCCTCTTCTCCTCGCTCGGCTTCTACCCGCTGGTGATGGGCAGCGGCGAGTACGCGATCGGCTCGCCGCTGTTCACCAAGGCCACCGTGCACCTGGAGAACGGCCGCAAGCTGGTCGTCGAGGCGCCGAAGAACAGCGCGAAGAACATCTACGTCCAGGGCCTGAAGGTCAACGGCAAGAAGTGGACCTCCACCTCGCTGCCGCACGACCTGCTGGCCAAGGGCGGGACGCTGGCCTTCGACATGGGCCCGAAGCCGTCCGCGTGGGGCACCGGCAAGAACGCCGCCCCGGTCTCCCTCACCCAGGACGACCAGGTGCCGTCCCCGAGGAAGGACGTGCTGAAGGGCGAGGGCGCGCTGTTCGACAACACCTCGGCGACCACCGCCACGGTCTCCACCGTCGAGCTCCCGGTCCCGTCGGCGACGAAGGCCGCCCAGTACACGCTGACCTCGGCGACGGCGGCGAAGGCCCCGGCCGGCTGGGTCCTCCAGGGCTCGGCGGACGGCAGGAGCTGGAAGGACCTCGACAAGCGGTCCGGCGAGACCTTCGCCTGGGACAAGCAGACGAGGGCCTTCTCGGTGAAGTCCCCCGGCTCGTACGCGCACTACCGGCTGGTGCTCGACGGGGAGGCGACGCTCGCGGAGGTGGAGCTGATCTCCTGAGCCACCCGCTCCGCCCATGAGGACGGGCCGCCCGGATGCCGGGCGGCCCGTCCGCGTGTGCGTGCCGCACTCAGGAGTGCTGTTCCGCCTTGTCGCGCAGCGCCTGCTCCACCGCCTCGCGCACCCGCTCCTCCTCGCGCCGCGTCCGCCGGGCGCGCGCCCGGCGGACGAGCACGAACGCCGCGACGGCCGCGCCCAGGACGAGGACCACGAGCAGCAGGAGCGTCCAGGGGACCGCCCAGCCGTGGGCCGTGGTCCGGACGGGGTCGAGGGCCCTGGTGGAACCCGCGGCGTCGGTGAGGATCGGGGTGACGGCGACGGTGGCCGCGAGGCGGAGGGCGGGGGTGACGTCGTGGACGGGGACCGTGACCTTCCAGCGCTCGCCGGGCAGCAGCTCCGGCGGTGCCGGGATCGTGCCGGCCTCGGTGCTCAGCGTCCCGAAGGGGCCGGTGAGGGTGACCTTCTGGGTGCCGGAGAGCAGCGCGTTGCCGGTGTTGTGGAGGCTGTAGGAGACCGTGGCACCGCCCCGGCCGAAGGGGTTGGCGGTCCCCCGGTAGTCGATGTGCACGTCCTCGACGGCGAGTGCGGGCTTCAGGGCGCCGCTGACGCGCAGCTTGATCCGGATGCCGAGGCGCCGGTCGACGGTGATGCCCTCGGTGTCGCCCGCCTGCTTGAGCGAGGTCAGGATGCCGCCCACGTAGTCGCCGGGGGACGCGTCGCGCGGGACCTTCACGGTGAAGGGGATCTCGGCACTCCTGCCCGGGGCTATCCGTACGCTTTCACGGCCGGCCCGCACCCAGGCTCCGACGGCGCGGGACTTCTTCCCCTCGGTGAGGAGGTCGAGCTGCCCCTTGTCCGTCGTGAAGCCGTCGGCCGCGTAGACGGCCAGGCTCAGCGGCTGTGTGCCGTGGTTGGCCACGACGAGGGCGTCCTCGGCCTCACCGCCGGGGTTGACGGTGTAGCCGAAGCTCGACCGGTCCTCCCCGTAGTCGCCCGCGGCCGTCCGGACCGTCCAGGTGACGTCGCCGCCGGCGGCCCGTGCCGGGCCGGTGGACGTGCCGAACGCCAGGGTCGCGAGCAGGACGAGGAGGGCGGTGCGGACGGCGGCGGTGCGGCGAGGTGGTGCCACTGCGTGCATGGGGTCTCTCTCGGAACGGCGGCGTGGCAGGCTGCGGCGTACCGGAGCCTGCCACGCCGGTGGAGCGGGGAGGGTCAGCTGCTCAGCGCGGTGATGGTGAGGGTGGCGCGGTAGCCGCCCTTCTGGACGGAGTCCGGGATCCTCAGGTCGAGGTCGGCGCCCAGCCGGGCCGTACCGCGGGCGTGCCCCTGGGGCGCGGAGCCGAGGTTGCGGGAGAGGGCCAGGCCCTCGCCCTTGCCGTCGTAGCCGGACGGGACCGAAGGACCGGCCTTGGCGCCGGCGCCCTGGTCGAGGATGTACGGGGACCAGCCGAGGTAGGAGCCCGCGAACGTCTTCTCGGCGTCCTTGAAGGTGCTCACGCCGGCCGAGACCGCCCACGGGGAGAGCGAGCGGCGGGTGTCCGTCACCCGGATCGGGTTGATCTTGCCGGAGGCGGTGAAGTGGTCGCCGTTCTCCTCCTTGGCGGTGCCGAGGTCCACCAGGCCGTTGTAGCCGTCGATGGTCCAGCCGAACTCGCCGGGGGCCGGCTTCGGCACGTTGACCTGGAGGGACTGGCCGTCACCGTTGTAGGGGTGGACGCTCACCTTGTCGACGACCGAGCCGACCGGCTGGGCGGCGGTGGTGTTCTTGCACCAGTCGCCCTTGGACACCTGGGAGTTGGGTGCCTCGCAGGTGCCGCTGCGGATGTTCTCGACGACGAGCTTGTCGTCCCGCACCTGGACCTTGACGTAGCTGCGGACGTGCTCCTGGTTCTGGACCGAGTTGTACCAGTAGTTGTCCGGGTTCAGCGGGTCGGCGCCGTTGCCCGCGCCGCTGGTGCCGCTGGAGTCGGGCGCGGTGATGTCGTAGTACTTCGAACCCGAGGCCGAGTTGGCCGTGACGTAGAGGACGCCGCCGGGGCCGGGGTAGACGTCCGCCGCGCCGGGCTGCTCGTCCGGGTCGGCCTTCTGGCCGTTCTTGATGAGGTAGCTGCGGGAGTAGCTGTGGTCGTGGCCCTGGAGGACCATGTCCACGCCGAGCTTGGAGAAGGTCGTCGGGAAGTCGACGCGGCGGACCTTGTTGTCCTTGTCCTTGGCGTGCGAGGCCGGCGAGTAGATCGAGTGGTGGTAGACGAGCACCTTCCACTTGGCCTCGGAGCCGTGCTCGTTGATGACGTCCGTGACGTACTTGGTGTGCGCCTCGTCGCCCCCGCCGCCCTGGGCGGTGTCGTAGCTGTTGCTGTTGAGGTCGATGAACAGCACATCCTTGTAGATGTACCAGTAGTTGCCGCCCGACGTGTCGGACGCCGGGTTGCCGTTGGCGTACAGCGAGCCGGAGTTGTCGGTGTTGGGCGTCGAGAAGTGCTGCTCGTACGCCTTGCCGCCGACGTCGTGGTTGCCGATGGTGGCGGCCCAGGGGTACTGGCGCAGCTGGTCGGGCGCGAGGAAGGAGGTCCACTGGGCCTCGTTGTTGGCGCTCTCGACCTGGTCGCCGCCGGAGACCAGGATCTCCGCCTTCGGGTTGGCCCTGGTGGCCACGTCCAGGGTGTCCTGCCAGCCGGCCTGGTCCTGCGCCAGGTCGCCGGAGGAACCTATCTGCGGGTCGCCGAGGAACAGGAAGTCGTAGTCGCCCTCGAAGTCCTGGGTCGTGAAGGAGTACGCCGGGGACCAGTTGCCCTCGGTCCCGACGCGGTAGGAGTACGCGGTGTTCTCCTTGAGGCCGGTGAGCGTGGCGCTGCGGTTGTAGCCGCTGCCGGCGGTGTTCTTGGCGCCCAGGGCGTCGAAGTTGGCCGCGTCCGCGGGGAATTCGCCGCCCTTGAGCTGAGCGGTGGGGGCGAGCTGGACCTTCTGGGCGGTGTCCGCGGAGGAGTACCAGCTGACGGTGCGCTGGGTCTCGTTGGCGCCGACGCCCAGGACGATGCCGGAGAGGGTGGAGGATTCGGCCGCGGCGGCGGGCGATGCCTGCCCGCCCGCGAAGGCCACGGCCAGGCCGAGGAAGGCGGCGGTGGCGCCGGTGGCCACGCGGTGCCCGACGGGCCTGCCGGCCCGCTGGGAAGGGTTCGTTCTCATGAAGTATCGATTCTTTTGTGTACAAACGGTGGGCAGGATGTGCACACACGAAGGACGGGCACCAAGTTCCAGGCCCTGGATGAACACCACGCGAAGGCGATCCGGGCGGAGGCTGAACTTCGCCTTCCGCCTGTGGTTCCTACGATCCGGTCACGCGCTGTACGAACCAGGCGAGGCCCATGACGGCCACCCCCGCGGACAGCGCCCCGGTCACCCACCGGCCGGCCCGCGGCGAGCGCCGGCCGAGCAGCAGCAGGAGCGGGAACAGCACGGCGATGAAGCCGAGTTGGACGGCCTCGATGCCGATGTTGAACACCAGCAGGGACCACAGGAGCGTCCACGACCACGCCGCCTCGATACCGAGGGCCCCCGCGAAGCCGAGGCCGTGCACGAGGCCGAAGCAGAACACCACGCCGAGCCGGGTCCACCCGGCCCGGTCGAGCCCGAGCCGGCTCGCCTCCGGCGCCGGGAGCGCCGCCGCCCGCTCGCCGCGCTCCCGCAGGCGCCACAGGTGCCAGCCCGCGACCACGGCGATGGACAGGGCGATGACGGGCTCCACGAGGCCGGCGGGGACGTCGACCAGGCCGAGTGCGGCGAGCAGGAACGTCACCGAGTGGGCGAGGGTGAACGCGGTGGCCGCCAGGACGACTTCGCGGGGCCTGCGCGATCCGGCGATGAGGGCGAGCAGGAACAGGATGTGGTCGGTGCCCGTCAGCAGGTGCTCGGCGCCCAGGCGGAAGAACTCCCAGAACCGCTGCGGCCAGGACTGGCTGATCGAGAAGTCCGGGTGGGCGCTGTCGAGGGCGGCGCTGCCGGTGTGACCGTCGACCGCGTACGTGACGATGGTCTTGGTTCCCTTGACGTACCCCTCCGCGTCGGGGAAGAGGCCGCTGCGGATCTCGTGGTCACCGGTGCCGTGTCCGGCGCAGGTCCAGTCGAGCGTGAGCAGCGCGTAGGGCACGCCCTCCTCGGTGCCCATCCGGAACCCTCCGGCGGGAGCGGGTTCGCAGTCGGCGCCGCCCGCGGTGACCGCGAAGCGCCGGGTGACGTAATCGATGACGGTCGCGCGGTGCGCGTCGAGGGCCTTGGCCTGGGCGTCGGCGTCCTTGGCTTCGAACGCGTCGGTCCCGGCCCGGAAGAGCGGGTCGTCGGACCCGGCGTCGGCGGCCGAGACGACGAGCAGGTCGTACTCCAGTTTCAGTTCGCTACGGAGCCGGCCGTCACCTTCGGCGGTGACGTGCGCGTACACGACGGAGGTGAAGCCGTGGGCGGCTGCGGGCCTGACGAGGCCGAGGAAGAGGAAGGCCGCCGCGGCGAAGGCGAGCAGCAGGCGGCGGGCACGGTGCGACATGGGTCTCCTTGGGGTTGCCCGTGCACCGTGCTGGTCGTGGATGAACCGCCGACGACCGGTCAGCGAACCATGAGAAAACAAGCGTTCGAAATCGGTCGGACCGGTGGAGATCGTGTGGAACGGCCGAGCAGGATGTGGGAAAAGCCGCTCCGCACCGAAGGACGTCCGCCTTGCACCGCCCGCCCCTCGCCGCCGTTCTGGTGGTGGCCGCCGCCCTGCTCACCGGATGCGCCCCGGGTGACGACTGGTCGCAGCGGCGCCCCGTCCCCTCCGCCCTCGGCACACCCGGCGCGGGGTTCACCGATCCCGGCCGGCCGCCCGCGCCGGAGTCGACCGTCACACCGAGCCCCGGTTCGTGGTCCGGGGTCCGGCCCGCGCCCGGCACCCGGGTCGTCCTGCTCACCGCGGGCACCGACCGCCCGGCGAAGACCCTCGCCGAGGCGGTGCGGGAGTGGGCGAAGGAGACGGACGTGGACCTGCGCACCGTGACCGCGTCCGACGACACCGACCTGCTGCCCGCGGTCACCCGGGCGCTGGACCTGCACCCGGACCTCGTCGTCAGCGCGGGCAACGACCTCATCGACCCCCTGACGACGGTGACCCCGAGCCATCTCGCCCAGCGGTTCCTGATCGTGGGGGCGGAGCTCGCCGAACCCACCGAGAACGTGACGGCGGTCGACTGGACCGGGGCCTCGTTCCGCGGGGAGGGGCTCGGCATGTCCTCGACGTACGACCCCGCCTCGTTCACCGAGGCCCGCTGCGCGGCCGCGATCCGGGCGGGCGCCGCTGCGGCCCTGACCGGGCGCACCGGGATCGTCGTGTGGCTGGACGACTTCCAGGACCTGCCCGAAGGCGCGGTCAGGCGCGTTCCGGGGTCTCCGGCTGCTCCGGCTGCTCCGGCTGCTCCGGCTGGAAGAGGCTCTCGGGCAGCGTGACGTTCCACGCGGTGATGACCGGCCGGCCGTGTTCCCGGCCGAGGCGGGACACGGCGCCCGTCGCGAGCTGGAAGAGCGTGCCCTCCGCCGGGGTCAGGCCGAGGTAGCGGGCCGTCAGGACGCGCAGGAAGTGGGAATGGGCGACGAGCACGATGTCCTCGTCCCCGGCGCGCCGGGCGGCCTGCGCCACCTGGGCCAGCACCCGGTCGGCCCGGTCGCCGACCTCCGCCGGGGTTTCGCCCGGGTGGGCCGCGGGGCCGGCGGCGACGCCGTCCGTCCAGAGGTTCCAGCCGGGGCGGGCGCGGTGGATCTCGTCGGTGGTGATGCCCTCGTAGCCGCCGTAGTCCCACTCGCGCAGCTCGGGGGTGACGCGGGGCTCGGTGAGCCCGGCGAGTTCGGCGGTGCGCCGGGCCCGGACCGAGGGGCTGACCAGGGTGAGCGCGATGGCGCGGTCCGCGAGCAGCGGGGCCAGGGCGCGGGCCTGCCGCTCACCGAGGGGGGTCAGCGGCAGGTCGGTGTGGCTCGTGTGCTGTCCGTCCCGGGACCACTCGGTCTCGCCGTGCCGGATCAGGATCAGCTCGCCCATATGAGGCCATCCGCTCTCGGTGCCGTTGCCGCTCACGTGTTGTCGACGGTGGGAACCCGCCGCTCCACGATCGCATTCCGGCCCGGACCGGGCGGGCGGGCGCGCCCGGGAGTGCCCGGATACGGCCGGCACCTGCTGGCGGGAGAGTCCGGCCGGATCGATGGCGACCGGGAACGGGGTGTACAGGTGGGTGGTCGCGCCCGCGTTCAGCCCTTGACCACGTCCACCGCCGGGTCACCGACGACCACGACCTCGTACGGCCGGTCCGTGTCGGCGGTGACGCGGAGGGTGCCGCCCTCGCGGACCACCTGGTACGTGGCCGCGGGGGCGCCCGTGAGGTCGGGGACGGTCACCGTGCGGGTGAAGTCGCCGAGGCCCTCGGGGGCGTACACGCGCAGTTCCAGGCCGGTCGTCCAGTCGCCGTCGGGGCGGGAGGTGTCCGCGCCGAGCGGCAGCACCGCGCCGGGGCGGACCAGCAGCGGGAGGCTGTCGAAGCCGTAGGTGCCGCGGTGCCAGGCGGGACCGGAGACGGTCTCGCCGGTCAGGAGGTGCGTCCAGGTGCCCTCGGGGACGTAGTACTCGGTGTGGCCGTCCTCGCTGAAGACCGGGGCGACCAGGACGTCCGGGCCCAGCAGGTACTGGCGGTCCACCGTGCGGGCGGCCGGGTCGTCGGGGAACTCCAGCAGCATCGGGCGCATGGTGGGGACGCCGGTGCGGTGGGCCTCGACGGCCGCCGCGTACAGGTAGGGCATCAGGCGGTGCTTGAGCTCCGTGAACTGCCGGGCGACCGCGACCGCCTCGTCACCGAACTCCCACGGCACGCGGTAGGAGGAGGAGCCGTGCAGCCGGCTGTGCGAGGAGAGCAGGCCGAAGGCGAGCCAGCGCTTGAAGACCGCCGGGTCGGGGGTGCCCTCGAAGCCGCCGATGTCGTGGCTCCAGAAGCCGAACCCGGACAGCGAGAGGGAGAGGCCGCCGCGCAGGGACTCGGCCATCGCGCCGAAGGAGGACCAGCAGTCGCCGCCCCAGTGCACGGGGAACTGCTGGCCGCCCGCGGTGGCGGAGCGGGCGAAGAGGACGGCCTCGCCCTGGCCGCGCTCCTTCTCCAGCACCTCGAAGACGGCCTTGTTGTAGAGGTGCGTGTAGTAGTTGTGCATCCGCTCCGGGTCGGAGCCGTCGTGCCAGACGACGTCGGTGGGGATGCGCTCGCCGAAGTCGGTCTTGAAGCCGTCGACGCCCTGGTCCAGCAGCGTCTTCAGCTTGTCCTGGAACCAGGCGGTGGCCTCGGGGTTGCTGAAGTCCACCAGCGCCATGCCGGCCTGCCACATGTCCCACTGCCAGACGTCGCCGCCGGGGGTGCGGACGAAGTAGCCGTTCGCCGCGCCCTCGGCGTACAGGGGGCTCTTCTGCGCGATGTACGGGTTGATCCAGACGCAGATCCTGAGGCCCTTGTCCTTGAGGCGGGCCAGCATGCCGGCCGGGTCGGGGAAGGTCCGCGGGTCCCACTCGAAGTCGCACCACTGGTACTCGCGCATCCAGAAGCAGTCGAAGTGGAAGACGGAGAGCGGGATGCCGCGCTCGGCCATGCCGTCCACGAACGAGGTGACGGTCTCCTCGTCGTAGGAGGTGGTGAACGAGGTCGTCAGCCACAGGCCGAAGGACCAGGCCGGGGGCAGGGCCGGGCGGCCGGTGAGCGCGGTGTAGCGGGCCAGCACCTCCTTGGGGGTGGGTCCGGCGACGACGAAGTACTCCAGGGTCTGGTCCTCGACGCTGAACTGCACCTGGCCCACCGCTTCGGAGCCGACCTCGAAGGAGACCTTGCCGGGGTGGTTGACGAAGACGCCGTAGCCGCGCGAGGAGAGGTAGAACGGGACGTTCTTGTACGCCTGCTCGCTGCTGGTGCCGCCGTCCGCCTGCCACATGTCGACCACCTGGCCGTTCTTGACGTACGGGGTGAACCGTTCGCCGAGCCCGTGGATCGTCTCGCCGACCCCCAGCGCGAGCTGGGTGAGCATGTGGTGGCCGCCGTCCCCGGTCGTGGCGAAGGCGGTCCCCTTGCGTCCGGCGGCGGTCAGGAGCCGGCCGTCCGCGTCGAGGAACTCCAGGCCGAAGCCGCCGGCCGCGGGCAGCCGGAGGGTGAGCGGGCCGCTGGTCAGCTCGGCGGCCCCGCCGTGCTCCCGGACGGCGGCCGACGGGTCGCCGGTCGCGCCGGGCAGCGCGAAGTCGGGGCCCGGGTGACGTTTGCCCGCCAGGTGGGTGACGCGGACACCGATGACGCCTTCGGCGGGGGCGTACGCCTCCACGGTGATCAGGGGGGCGTTCAGCGTGTCCCCGCGCCGGGTCACGCGCTTGACCGCGGCGTAGGCGGTGAGCCGGCCGGCGTCGAGGCGGAGGTCGCGGAGTTCGGTGGCGTACGAGGCGTGGACACCGTCTCGCATCTGCCAGAAGCCGTCGGTGAACTTCATGGGGGGTCCGTTCCTTGGGGTCCTGATTTTGATCGTACACAAAACAAATAGTTTTCGAAGCGCTTCGATTCACCCTGCGGAGCCCATGAATCCGCCTGAGCCGACGCCTCGGACCCCCCTGCGAGCGGGCATGTTGCCCCTATGTGACGTGTGTGTCACCAGGATGGTCTAGAAACGAACGCCGACATGACGTATTAGTACTGGCAGCAAACAAATCGGTCGGACGGCAGCGCAGCCGTCCGGGCCCTTGCCGACAAGAGGCAGCAGAATGTCGAACCGCTTCACCCCAGGGGTCGCCGTCCCGCTCACGGTCGTCTCCGCGCTGATAGGCGGCGTGGTCCTGTCCGGCTGCGGCCAGCAGCGGGACCCGGACGTGTACACGGTCCTGAACTCCTCGACCGACGAGTCCTACCACCGCTGGGACGCCCAGACCCTGGCCCGGTGCGGCAAGCAGCTCGGGGTGACCATCGAGCAGCAGAGCGTCCCGGCCTCGCAGGTGATGACCAAGGCCCTGCGGATGGCGTCGTCCAAGTCACTGCCCGACGTGCTCCAGCTGGACGCCTCCGAGATGCCGACGTTCGCCGAGGCGGGCGGGCTGATCCCGCTGAAGGACCTCGGCCTGTCGACGCGCGACATCCCCGAGGGGATCGTGAACTTCGGCTCGTACGAGGGGACGTACTACGGGGCCGCGCGCACCGTGAACACGCTGGCGCTGTTCTACAACAAGGACACGCTCGACAAGGCCGGCCTGGAGGTGCCCACCACCTGGGCCGAGATGCGGGAGACAGCGAAGGAGCTGACCCACGGCAAGCGGTACGGTCTGGCGCTCAGCGCCGGCGGCGCCGAGGACGGGGTCTTCCAGTTCACCCCGTTCATGTGGTCCAACGGCGGCGACGAGACGAAGCTCGACAGCCCCGAGGTGGCCGGGGCGCTGGACTACTGGAAGAGCCTGCTGAAGGACGGCTCGCTCTCCAAGTCGACGGTCAACTGGACCCAGGCCGACGTGAACGACCAGTTCATGGCGGGCAACGCGGCGATGATGATCAATGGCCCGTGGCAGGTCGAGACCCTGAACTCCAAGAAGGGCCTGAACTGGGGCATCGCCCAGATCCCGGTCCCGGAGGCGGGCGACGACTCGGTGGGGCCGCTGGGCGGCGGCGTGCTGACCGTGCCCAACACGGGTGACAGCGAGCGCGAGAAGATGTCCGCGAAGATCATCGGCTGCATGGCCGGCGAGCAGGAGCAGATCACCTACGCGATCAACAGCTGGATGGTCCCGGCCAACGAGAAGGCCGCCGCCGTGTGGCGCACGAAGGCGCCGGAGCTGGCGGCCCTCGCCGACCAGGTCGCCACGGCCCGCTCGCGCACCGCCAAGCTCGGCGCGCGGTGGTCGTCCGTCTCCCTCGCGCTCCAGAGCGCGTTCCAGTCCGCCCTGACGGGTGAGCCGAGCGAGACCGCCCTCAAGCGGGCCCAGAAGCGCGCGACGAGCGGGAACTGAGGTATCCGAACCATGTCGACCACCACCGCTTCCGCGGCCGCAGGCGCCGCGCCCGTCGCGAAGAAGGCGGCCAAGCCGCCGAACCCGGCCCGCATACGGCGCCGCAGGCGGCTCGCCCAGTGGGGCTTCATCGCCCCCGCCGTCGTGTTCATGGCGCTCTTCTTCGGGTACCCGCTCGTCCGCAACATCGTGATGAGCTTCCAGGACTACTCGCCGTCCACGTTCTTCACGGGCAAGTCCCCGTTCAACGGGACGGACAACTGGAGCAACGTCTTCAACGACGAGCTCTTCGGCAAGGCCCTGTGGCACACCATCCTGTTCACGATCGGCTCCCTGATCGGGCAGTTCTGCATCGGCCTCGGCCTCGCCGTCTTCTTCAGCCGCCGCTTCCCCCTCAACGGCATCCTCCGGTCGCTGATCCTGCTGCCGTGGCTGGTGCCGATGGTCGTCTCGGGTGTCGTCTGGCGGCGCATCCTCGACCAGGACACCGGCGTGCTCAACTCGTTCCTCGGCACGATCGGCGCCGGCGGCGACACCCCGTGGCTGACCAGCACGAGCATGGCGCTGATCTCGGTGATCCTGGTGAACATCTGGATCGGCATCCCGTTCAACATGGTGATCCTCTACGGCGGCCTCCAGGAGGTCCCCAAGGAGCTGTACGAAGCCGCCTCGCTGGACGGCGCGTCCGCCTGGCGGACGTTCCGCTCCATCACGCTGCCGATGCTGCGGCCGGTGATCACCGTGGTGCTGGTGCTCGGCTTCATGTCGACGGTGAAGATCCTCGACCTGATCCTCGCGCTCACCGACGGCGGTCCCGCCGACTCCACGCAGACCCTGGGCACCCTCACGTACCAGAACTCCTTCGTCCAGCTGGACTTCGGGGCCGGTGCCGTGGTCGGCAACATCCTGATCCTGATCTCCGCCGTCTTCGCGGTGTTCTACCTGCGGGCCAACCGCAACGAGGGGAAGTGACCGGCATGGCGAGCACTGTGCGTACCCCCGCCGCCCCCACCCGTCCCACTGGCCGGCCGAAGCGGCGCTGGGGCGCCATGGTCTTCGGCATCCTGGTGCTGTGCGTGATGCTGTTCCCGCTGTACTGGATGGTGAACACCGCACTCCAGCCCGAGTCCGGACTGCTGGAGGTCAGCCCCGTCCCGCACGGCCTGGACCTGTCCGGCTTCCGCTCGGCCCTCAGCGACCAGGGCGGCAACCTGCTGACCTCGCTGGCCGTCGCGCTCGGCGCGGTGGCCATCTGTCTGGCGATCTCGGCGCCCGCCGCCTACGGGCTGGCCCAGTTCAAGCTGCGCGGCACCAGGACCATCGTCTTCGGCACGCTGATCACCCAGATGGTGCCGGGCATCGTCATCGCCAACGCCCTGTACAGCGCGTACGTGGACCTCGGCCTGGTCAACTCGTACGCCGGTCTGATGCTGGCGGACGCCTCGCTCGGCATCCCCTTCGCGATCGTGCTGATGCGGTCGTTCATGGTCGCCATCCCGCGCGAGGTCATCGAGGCCGCCGAGGTCGACGGCGCGGGGCGCTTGCGTACGTTCGTGCGGGTCGTGCTCCCGATGAGCCGCAACTCGCTGATCACGGCGGGGCTGTTCTCGTTCCTGTACGCCTGGAGCGACTTCATGTTCGCGCTGACGCTGAACACCACGGACGACGTCAAGCCGATCACACTGGGCATCTACCAGTACATCGGCGCCCATGTCGGCGACTGGGGTTCGGTGATGGCCGCGTCCGTGCTGTCCGCGATCCCCGCCGCGGTCCTGCTCGTGCTCTCCCAGAAGTACATCGCCGCCGGAATCACCGGCGGCTCGGTCAAGTAAGGGTTTCCATGACTGACTTCCCCGTGTTTCCGCCCGGCTTCGTCTTCGGCGCGGCCACGGCCTCCTACCAGATCGAGGGTGCCGCGCAGGAGGACGGCCGCGGCCCGTCGATCTGGGACACCTACAGCCACACCCCCGGGAAGACGGACGGCGGTGACACGGGCGACGTCGCCTGCGACCACTACCACCGCTACCGGGAGGACGTGGCACTCCTGCGCGAGCTGGGCGTCGGCTCGTACCGCTTCTCGATCGCCTGGTCCCGCGTCCAGCCGGACGGCTCCGGCGCGGTGAACCCCAAGGGCCTCGACTTCTACTCCCGGCTCGTCGACGAACTCCTCGAAGCGGGCATCGAGCCGGCCGCCACCCTCTACCACTGGGACCTGCCGCAGGCCCTGGAGGACCGGGGCGGCTGGCGGGTACGGGAGACGGCCGAGCGGTTCGGCGAGTACACGGCGATCATGGCGGAGCACCTGGGCGACCGGGTGCCGCGCTGGATCACGCTGAACGAGCCGTGGTGCAGCGCGTTCCTCGGCTACTCGGTGGGCCGGCACGCACCGGGCGCGAAGGAGGGGCGCGGCGCGCTGGCCGCCGCGCACCACCTGCTCGTCGGCCACGGCCTGGCGATGAAGGAGCTGCGGGCGGCGGGCGTCCGGGAGGCGGGCATCACCCTCAACCTGGACCGCAACGTCCCGGCCACCGGCTCGGACGCCGACCTGGCCGCGGTCGTCCGCGCGGACACCCAGCACAACCTGGGGTGGACCGAGCCGATCCTGGCCGGCCGCTACCCGGCGAGCGACGAGGAGACGTGGGGCGAGCTGATCACCGGGCAGGACTTCCGGCGCGAGGGCGATCTGGAGCTGATATCCCAGCCGCTGGACTTCCTCGGCATCAACTACTACCGCCCGATCGTGGTCGCCGACGCCCCGCACCGCGAGCCCGACCCGGCGCTGCGGGTGGCGACGGACAACCGGTACCGCGAGACGGAGTACCGGGGCGTGCGCAAGACGGCGATGGGCTGGCCGGTCGTCCCGGAGTCCTTCACCGATCTGCTGACGGCGCTGAAGGAGACCTACGGGGACGCGCTGCCTCCGGTGCACATCACGGAGAACGGCTCGGCGGAGTACGACACCGTGGAGCCGGACGGGGCGGTGCGCGACGCGGACCGCGTCGAGTACCTGCGTACGCATCTGACGGCGCTGCGGGCTGCGATGGACGCGGGCGTCGATGTGCGGGGCTACTACGTGTGGTCGCTGCTGGACAACTTCGAGTGGGCGCTCGGGTACGCGAAGCGGTTCGGGATCATCCGGGTCGACTACGACACCCAGGAGCGCACCCCGAAGGACAGCTACCGCTGGTATCAGGGGCTGATCGCTTCCCACCGGTCCTGACCCCGGAGGGAAGCGAGCGCGACAACGCCCTGCCGGCCGCGATCCGCGGCGGGCAGGGCGTTGTCGTGCGGTCGCTCAGGTGCGCCGGGCCCACACGGGGCTGATGAGGGCGATGAGGACGGCCGCGACGCCGATCTGGAAGATGTGCCTGATCCAGTCGATGCCGCTGGTGTCACGTACACCGAAGGCACTGGCGAGGGCGTTGCCGACGAGGGCACCGACGACGCCGAGGAGGATCGTCAGCCAGAGGGGGATGGGCTGGCGGCCGGGGACGACGAGCTTGGCCAACAGGCCGATGACGAGTCCCGCGATGATGGCCCACAGAAATGACACGACAACTCCTCTTCTTCCGCTGTCCGACGGGATTTCGGAAGCTACCGACCATCTGCCCCGCGAACGCGCGGGTACGCACCTGGGTACGAACGCGGGGGTCCGGGACCGCGGCAACGTCCGCATACCGGGGCGAAGATGTAGCGTTGGCGTCATTTCGCCAAACCCTTGGACACGTGAGGGACTCGTGAAAGGATCACCCTCAATTCCGTGGCGTGTCCCCGTATCCCGCGGCTCGTCACGCCTCGTCCCACCATCCATGGAGAACACACGTGGCCAAGATCTCTGGCCGTCGGACCGGGCGGGCCGCCACCCGTCTCACCGCCGCCGCGATAACCGCCGCCCTGGTCGCCGCCGGCGCGTCCGCCGCCGTTGCCGCCGAGCCGGGCGACGCGCCGCTGTTCGCCCTCTCGGGCGTCGACAGCTCCGGCACCGCCTACACGTACGCGCCGCAGGGTGACGGCACCCTCTCGTCGCGCGTCAAGATCGACACCGGCTGGACGAACCTCAAGTTCGTCGGCCAGGTGGACAACAACGCGGACAACATCGCGGACGGCCGCTGGCAGCTCGGCACCTCGGGCAACATCTACTACTACGAGGGCAACTCCCCCGCGAAGAAGATCGGTTACGGCTGGGACATCTACAACACCCTGGTCTCGGTCGGTCAGTTCGGCGGCGCCGAGGGCGGCGACCTGCTCGCCCGCGACACCAAGGGCGACCTCTACCTCTACCTGGGCTACGGCGACGGCACGGTCACCAAGCGCCTGAAGGTCGGCTACGGCTGGGACATCTACGCCGACATCGCCGGCAACGGCGACCTGGACGGCGACGGCAAGAACGACCTCGTCGCCCGCGACAAGTCCGGCGTCCTGTGGCTGTACAAGGGCACCGGCAACCAGCACGACCCGTACGCCAAGCGCACCAAGATCGGCAGCGGCTGGAACCAGTACAACACCATCTTCGCCGCCGGTGACCTCAACATGGACGGCATCACGGACCTGGTCGCCCGCAACCCCAAGGGCGAGCTGTACCTGTACGCCGGCACCGGTAAGGCAGCGGCCCCGTACAAGCCCAAGGCCATCATCGGGACTTCCGGCTGGAACACGTACAACCTCTTCTTCTGATCGCGGCAACAACCACGCGGTTACAGACTCATGACGAAACGTGAAGGTTTGGCGCCCGAAATCGTGACACGATTCGGCTGAATCGGTGGCCCGCCGCCTCCGTGCGGCGGGCCACGTCCCACTTCACGATCCATGGAGTACTTGTGGCCAAAACCACTGGCCGGCACTACACACGCACAGCCGCTCGCGCGGCAGCCGCGGCGCTCACCGCCGCCCTCGTCGCCACCGGCACCTCCGCGGTGGCGGCGGACGCCCCGCAGCCGTCGCTCGGCGCGGCGGCGGACCAGCCGGCGGCGGCCGTCTCGGCCGCCGCCGCCACCCCGTCGTTCGCGCTGTACGGCGTGAACTCCGCGGGCACGGCCTACTCGTACTCGCCGGACGGCAAGGGCGGCCTGACCGCCCGCGAGGTCTCGGGTTCGGGCTGGCTCGGCGTCAGCGCCATGATGCAGGTCGACAACCAGGTCGACGGCAAGAGCGATGGTCTCTGGTTCCGTGAGACCAACGGCGACATGGGCTACCTGAAGTTCGACTCGTCGTCGGTCAAGATCGGCTACGGCTGGAACATCTACAACAAGATCGTCTCCCCCGGCCAGATCGGCGGAGCGGCCGCGGGCGACATCCTCGCCGTCGACACCAAGGGCGACCTCTACGTCTACCTCGGCTACGGCGACGGCAAGGTCACCAAGCGCATCAAGGCCGGCTACGGCTGGGACATCTACAGCGAGATCGCCGGCAACGGCGACCTGAACGGCGACGGCAAGAACGACGTCGTCGCGCGCGACAAGTCCGGCGTCCTGTGGCTGTACAAGGGCACCGGCAACCAGAACGCGCCGTTCGCCAAGCGCACCCAGATCGGCAGCGGCTGGAACCAGTACGACCGCCTGATCTCCACGGGCGATGTCGACCTGGACGGCCGCACCGACCTCATCGCCCGCAAGGGCGGCGAGCTGTACCTGTACAGCGGCACGGGCAACGCCGCGGCCCCGTACAAGGCCAAGAAGAAGATCGGCACGAGCGGCTGGAACAGCTACAAGTTCCTGTTCTGATCCGCACGGCAGCTCTTCCGGGAGCATGAGAGAGGGCCGCACCCCCGTCACCGGGGATGCGGCCCTCTCGCCGTACTGCCTCAGCCCTTACTTGCGGATCAGGCTGCGGAGCACGTACTGCAGGATGCCACCGTTGCGGTAGTAGTCCGCCTCGCCGGGGGTGTCGATGCGGACGACGCCGTCGAACTCCACGCCGGTGTCGGTGGTGACCTTGACCGTGCGGGGGGTCGTGCCGTCGTTCAGCTCGGTCACGCCGGTGAAGGAGAAGGTCTCCTCGCCGGTGAGGCCGAGGCTCTCGGCGGTCTGGCCCTCCGGGAACTGGAGCGGCAGGACGCCCATGCCGATGAGGTTCGAGCGGTGGATGCGCTCGTAGGACTCGGCGATGACGGCCTTGACGCCGAGGAGCGCGGTGCCCTTGGCCGCCCAGTCGCGGGACGAGCCAGAGCCGTACTCCTTGCCCGCCAGGATGACCAGCGGGGTGCCGGCGGCCTGGTAGCTCTGCGAGGCGTCGTAGATGAACGACACGGGGCCGTCGGCCTGGGTGAAGTCGCGGGTGTAGCCGCCCTCGGTGCCCGGCGCGATCTGGTTGCGCAGGCGGATGTTGGCGAACGTGCCGCGGATCATGACCTCGTGGTTACCACGGCGCGAGCCGTAGGAGTTGAAGTCGCGGCGCTCGATGCCGTGCTCCGTGAGGTACTTGCCGGCCGGGGTGTCGGCCTTGATCGCACCGGCCGGGGAGATGTGGTCGGTGGTGACCGAGTCGCCGAGCTTGGCCAGGACCCGGGCGCCGGTGATGTCCTCGACCGGCGAGGTCTCCATGGTCATGCCCTCGAAGTACGGGGGCTTGCGCACGTAGGTGGACTCGGAGTCCCACTCGAAGGTGTCGCCGGTCGGGATCGACAGCGCCTGCCACTGGGCGTCGCCCGCGAAGACGTCCTGGTAGGACTTGTTGAACATGTCCTCGCCAATGGCGTTCGCCACGACGTCGTTGACCTCGGCCTCCGACGGCCAGATGTCGGAGAGGTGGACCGGCTTGCCGTCCTGGTCGACACCGAGGGCGTCCTTGGTGATGTCGATCTTCATCGAACCGGCGAGGGCGTACGCGACGACCAGCGGCGGGGACGCCAGGTAGTTCATCTTGACGTCCGGGTTGATCCGGCCCTCGAAGTTGCGGTTGCCGGAGAGCACCGAGGTCACGGCCAGGTCGTGCTCGTTGACCGCCTTGGAGACCTCATCCGGCAGCGGGCCCGAGTTGCCGATGCAGGTGGTGCAGCCGTAGCCGACGAGGTTGAAGCCGACCTTGTCGAGGTACGGGGTCAGGCCCGCCTTGTCGAAGTAGTCGGTGACGACCTTCGAGCCCGGGGCGAGGGTGGTCTTGACCCACGGCTTGCGGGTCAGGCCCTTCTCGACCGCCTTCTTCGCCACGAGCGCCGCGGCGACCATGACGTACGGGTTCGAGGTGTTGGTGCAGGAGGTGATCGCGGCGACGGTGACGGCGCCGTGGTCCAGCTCGTACGTGGTGCCGTCGGGGGCGGTGACGGGGACCGGGTTCGTCGGGCCCGCGGCGCCGATGGCCGGGGAGTCGGAGGCCGGGAAGGACTCCTTGCCCGCCTCGTCCACGCAGTCCACGTAGTTGCGGACGTCCTGGGCGAACTGCGCCTTGGCGTTGGCGAGGATGATGCGGTCCTGCGGGCGCTTCGGGCCGGCGATGGAGGGGACGACCGTGGAGAGGTCCAGCTCCAGCTTCTCGGAGAAGTCCGGCTCGGCGGCCGGGTCCAGCCAGAGGCCCTGCTCCTTGGCGTACGCCTCGACCAGCGCGACCTGCTGCGCGTCACGGCCGGTCAGGCGCAGGTACTTCAGCGTCTCGTCGTCGATCGGGAAGATCGCGGCGGTGGAGCCGAACTCCGGCGACATGTTGCCGATGGTGGCGCGGTTGGCGAGCGAGGTGGCGGCGACGCCCTCGCCGTAGAACTCCACGAACTTGCCGACGACACCGTGCTGGCGGAGCATCTCGGTGATGGTCAGCACGAGGTCGGTGGCGGTGGTGCCGGCCGGCAGCTCGCCGGTCAGCTTGAAGCCGACGACGCGCGGGATGAGCATGGAGACCGGCTGGCCGAGCATCGCGGCCTCGGCCTCGATGCCGCCGACGCCCCAGCCCAGCACGCCGAGGCCGTTGACCATGGTGGTGTGCGAGTCGGTGCCGACGAGGGTGTCGGGGTACGCCTGGCCGTTGCGGACCATGACCGTGCGGGCCAGGTGCTCGATGTTGACCTGGTGGACGATGCCGGTGCCCGGGGGGACGACCTTGAACTCGTCGAAGGCGGTCTGGCCCCAGCGCAGGAACTGGTAGCGCTCCTTGTTGCGGCCGTACTCCAGCTCGACGTTCTGCGCGAACGCCTCGTTGGTGCCGAACTTGTCGGCGATGACGGAGTGGTCGATGACCAGCTCGGCCGGGGCCAGCGGGTTGATCTTCGCCGGGTCGCCGCCCAGCTCCTTGACGGCCTCACGCATGGTGGCGAGGTCCACCACGCACGGCACACCGGTGAAGTCCTGCATGATCACACGAGCCGGCGTGAACTGGATCTCCTGGCTGGGCTGCGCCTGGGAGTCCCAGCCGCCGATCGCCCGGATGTGGTCGGCGGTGATGTTCGCGCCGTCCTCCGTGCGGAGCAGGTTCTCCAGCAGCACCTTCAGGCTGTAAGGGAGGCGGGCGGAGCCCTCGACCTTGTCCAGCTTGAAGATCTCGTACGACTCGTCGCCCACGCGCAGCGTGCTGCGGGCGTCGAAGCTGTTCGCCGACACGACAGTCTCCTTCATCAATGTGCGCGTAACTCCGCGCCGCGCCTCACCAGGGCGGGCGCCGCGTGGTGCCGCCTCGGACCACCGGGCCATCCGCTAAGGTAAGGATTAGTTAGGTAACCCTTACCGTGTGCGGCCCGCTGTGCGCCTTCGGCATATATCTCGATGTCGAGATAACTCTAGTACATGACCGCTGACGGGTCATGTCCGGGCGCCCTGGTGCGCCGCGCATCCGGGTACGACACCAGCGCTCCCCTGCGCTTTTGCCCGCCGCACGGACACTCGGATGGCCCTACAGGGAGGTGCGTCGGCGAAGCCGCTCCTTCGTCTCCTCGGGCAGCGCGTCGGCGACGGCGAGCAGCGGGAACAGTTCCGGCTCCAGGGTCATCGCCCGGAACGACATCGCGACGGTCACCTCATGGTCGGGCCGGTGCACGATCTCCAGCGGGTCGCCGCCGCGGATCTCGCCGGGTTCGATCACGCGCAGATACGCACCCGGCAGGGCGGCCCGCGTGAACCGCTTGAGCCACCCCTCCCGCGCCAGCCACCCCTGGAACGTCGCACACGGAATCCGCGGACACGACACCTCCAGGACGACGTCCGGCCCGATCCGCCACCGCTCACCGATCAGCGCCGCGTTCACCTCCACCCCGAGAGTGGTCAGGTTCTCGCCGAACACCCCGCCCGTGAGCGGCCGGCCGAATTCACCCTCCCAGCCGTCGAGATCCTCGCGTGCGTACGCGTAGACGGCCTGGTCGGTGCCACCGTGATGCTTCACGTCGTAGGCCCGGTCACCGGCCAGCCCGACGGCTCCGGTGCCCTTGGGCCCGGGAGCCGTCACCGCGACCGGACCGTCGACCGGCCGCTTGTCGATGCCGGTCGCGCTCAGCCCCTTCCACGGATTGGGGCGGGGACGGCCGATGTTGACGGAGAGCACCTTCATGCCGTGGGGCTTCATGGGGCGGGACCCTATGAGCCGCACCGGCCGGCGTCGACAGGATTTCCGCCTGGCCCGGCTCGCGGTACCCCCCTCCGCACCCACCTCCGCACCCACCTCCCCACCCGCCGCCGCGCCCCCGTCCGACACCCCGCCACACCCGCCTCTCACCCGAACGGCACACCCCCACCCGAGTGCCATCTCATATCTGAGATAGCCTGCCGACATGTCAGATGACTACCTCGTACGTATCGGCAAGCTCATCCGTGACGCCCGTCAGCACCGGGGCTGGACACAGAGCCAGCTTGCCGAGGCGCTCGGAACCAGCCAGAGCGCCGTGAACCGCATCGAGCGCGGCAATCAAAACATCAGCCTTGAGATGATCGCCCGCATCGGTGAAGCACTCGACAGCGAAATCGTGTCGCTCGGCTACTCCGGCCCCATGCATCTGCGCGTGGTCGGAGGACGCCGGCTCTCCGGGTCCATCGACGTCAAGACGAGCAAGAACGCCTGCGTGGCGCTGCTCTGCGCCTCACTGCTCAACAAGGGCCGTACGGTGCTGCGCCGGGTGGCCCGCATCGAGGAGGTCTACCGCCTCCTCGAAGTGCTCAACTCCATCGGCGTGCGCGCCCGCTGGATCAACGACGGCACCGACCTGGAGATCGTCCCGCCGGCCCGGCTCGACATGGACGCCATCGACGCGGACGCCGCCCGCCGCACGCGCTCCATCATCATGTTCCTCGGCCCGCTGCTGCACCGCATGGACGCGTTCAAGCTGCCGTACGCGGGCGGCTGCGACCTCGGTACGCGGACGATCGAGCCGCACATGATCGCGCTGCGCCGCTTCGGCCTGGACATCGCCGCGACCGAGGGCATCTACCACGCCCGGGTCGACCACTCCGTCACGCCCGGCCGCCCCATCGTGCTGACCGAGCGCGGCGACACGGTGACCGAGAACGCCCTGCTGGCCGCCGCCCGGCACGACGGCACCACGGTCATCCGCAACGCCTCCTCCAACTACATGGTCCAGGACCTGTGCTTCTTCCTGGAGGCGCTGGGCGTACGGGTGGAGGGCGTCGGCACGACGACGCTCACCGTCCACGGCCTGCCCTCCATCGACGTGGACGTGGACTACTCCCCGTCCGAGGACCCGGTCGAGGCGATGAGCCTGCTGGCCGCCGCCGTCGTCACGGAGTCGGAGCTGACGATCCGCCGGGTGCCGATCGAGTTCCTGGAGATCGAACTGGCGGTCCTGGAGGAGATGGGCGTCGACTGCGACCGCACACCGGAGTACGCGGCGGACAACGGCCGCACCCGCCTGGTCGACCTGACGGTCCGCCCCTCCAAACTGGAGGCGCCGATCGACAAGATCCACCCGATGCCGTTCCCCGGCCTCAACATCGACAACGTCCCGTTCTTCGCGGCCATCGCGGCCTCGGCGCACGGCCAGACCCTGATCCACGACTGGGTCTACGACAACCGCGCCATCTACCTCACCGACCTCAACCGCCTCGGCGGCCGCCTCCAGCTCCTGGACCCCCACCGCGTCCTGGTCGAGGGCCCGACCCGCTGGCGCGCCGCCGAAATGATGTGCCCCCCGGCCCTGCGCCCGGCGGTGGTGGTCCTGCTCGCCATGATGGCGGCGGAGGGCACGTCGGTCCTGCGCAACGTGTACGTGATCAACCGGGGCTACGAGGAGCTGGCGGAGCGGCTGAACTCGGTGGGGGCGCAGATCGAGATCTTCCGGGACATCTGAGGGGCGGGGTGTTGTGCCCCTTGAGCCCAGGGGCACAACACCCCAGCATGCCATCTGACCTGGCAATACTCGCCTTCACGGCCCTTCACTGATCACTGTTGCTTTTCAGCACCTTGTCAACGCACATGCAAGATGATCTCGAATGGAAGACGACGCGTCAGGCAAACATGAGTGGCCGTCAGTGTCGGCGCAGAGTTGTCGCCGAAGCGACCTCGTAACGTCCGATGCCCGGTCGCATCACGCCAACGGGACTGCTGCATGATCGGGTGACAGCGGGGTTTATGCAGCCAGGGCTGCGGGTGGAGTCATGATGGTCTCGTACTCGACGGGGGTCAATCGGGCCAGGCGTCTCTGACGTCGGCGGCGGTGGTAGGTGCGCTCGATCCAGGTGACGATCGCGATCCGCAGCTCCTGACGGGTGGCCCAGGCACGGCGGTCGAGGACGTTCTTCTGCAGCAGCGCGAAGAAGCTCTCCATGGCCGCGTTGTCGCCGGGCACCGAGCCGCCACGATCAAGCTCCTCGAAGAACCTGTCCTTCAACTCCGCCGATTTTCCCTGCGCATCCACCGCGAGCACCACTTCCGATCGGTGTTGCGACGACTGCTGGAACCCAAGCGGTGGCGTGCTCGGTGATGTCCGTCAGCCACAACCGGTTCGGCCCGGATGTGGTGAAATCGCGCCTCACCCTGTCGTCGTGGACCGGAGGGCCGACCTTGACGTTCTTGCCCCGGCCCCGCCGCTTACCGAACGCGCTCCACCAGCGGTTGTCGCGGCAGATCTTCCAAGCGGTCCGCTCGGCCATCGCCTCGCCGGCCGCACGGGCCTCATCGGCCGGGAAGCGGTGGCCGAAATCCGGGTCGTCGCGGTGAGCGGCGAACAGGGCGTGCGCCCGGTATGCCTCGGCGAGTTCGGTGTCGGTGACCGGTGAGGCCAGCCACCGGTAGTAGGGCTGGCGGGCCAGTTTGAGCACCCGCCACGTCACCGCCACCCGGTCAGGGGCAGCGGCGGCGGCCAGCTCGCGGACGAGCAGGTACATCATTTTGACGGCAGGTTCGCCTGCGACAGATACGCCGCAGCCCTCCGCAGCACTTCGTTCTCCTGCTCCAGGAGCCGGATGCGCTTGCGGGCCTCGCGCAGTTCGGCCGACTCGCCCGACGCCGTTGCGGGCTTGGCGCCGCCCTTGTCGGTGTCGCGGCGCAACCACTTCGACAACGTGATCGGGTGGACGCCGAAGTCGGCGGCGATCTGTTCCAGCGTGACGCCGGGCTCGCGATTGCGCGCGACCCGCACGACGTCCTCGCGGAACTCCGTCGGATACGGCTTAGGCACTGCGACATCCTTCCAGGCCGCCTCTCAGCAAGCCAGGTCAGGTGTCACCTATCCGTGCAGCAGTCCCAACCGGTCATGTCCCATCTCGTGGTGTAGCTGATCAGTTGGTGCTTTCTGGGAGGGCCTGGGTGTTGTCCGGATAGAGGCTGTCCATGCTCTCGGTGGAAAGGTAGCGGCGGGGGAACGCGATCCACTCGTCGTGGAGTTCGGCGAGGACGGCGGTGGCGAGCCGGGCGACAGCGCCGGTGTTCGGGAAGACCTGGACGACGTCGGAGCGTCGTTTGATCTCCCGGTTCAGCCGTTCGAGTGGGTTGGTCGACTGGATCTTCTTCCAGTGTTGATGGGGAAAGTCCGCGAAGGCGGTCAGGTCCTCCTTCGAGGACAGCAGCATCTCTTTGACCTTGGGGAACTGTGCGCCGAGCATGTCTGCGACGGTGTCGAGGTGGGTCCGGACCGTTTCGGCGGTGGGCTGGGCGAAGAGCGTGCGGATCGTCGCGGCGACCATCTCCGCGGCTCCTTTGGGGATCACGGAGAAGACGTTGCGGACGAAGTGCACCCGGCAGCGTTGCCAGGCGGCGCCGAGCATGACCTTGCGGATGGCCTTGACCAGGCCGCTGTGGCTGTCGGAGATGACCAGGCGGACGCCACTGAGACCGCGGTCGCGCAACGAGCACAGGAACGTGGCCCAGAAGGCTTCGGTCTCGCTGTCGCCGACCATGACGCCCAGGACCTCGCGGCCGCCGTCCTGGGTGACACCGGTGGCGATGACCACGGCCTGGGAGACGATTCGGTGGTCCACCCGGGCTTTGACGCAGGTCGCGTCGAGGTAGACGTAGGGGAAGCGGGTGTGGTCCAGGGGCCGGGTGCGGAACACTTCGAGCTGTTCGTCGAGATCGCCGCAGATCCGGGAGACCTCGCTCTTGGATATGCCGGTGTCCGAGCCGAGCGCCTTGACCAGGTCATCGACGTTGCGGGTGGAGACACCGTGAACGTAAGCCTCCATGATCACAGCGTAGAGGGCCTGGTCGATACGACGCCGGCGCTCGAGCAGGCTGGGGAAAAAGCTCCCGGCCCGCAGTTTCGGGATCGCCAGCTCCAGATCCCCGGCCTGCGTGGTCACCGTCTTGTCCCGGTGCCCGTTGCGGTAGCCGGTCCGGGTGGAGGCATGCTCGTTCCACTCCGCCCCGATCTGCGCGGTGGCCTCGGCCTCGATCAGCTCCTGCAACAGCCGCTCGGCGACTTCGCGCACGAGTTCAAGACCGTCCGCCGAACGTAGTGACTCCAGCAGGCGAAGTAGGTCATGCTGTGACAAGGCCACCGTGTACCCCCTTGGGTCGAACTGCCCGTTCACCAAGGACAGTTACACGGTCGCCGACCTCGTTCTCAGGGAGTACACAGAGGCAGTCGACGCACCCGCCGGCTCACAACGGGCGCACATCCCCCACCAAGATCCGCTACACCACTCCACGGGACACCATC
>NZ_KB892036.1 GCF_000373645.1 Streptomyces sp. ATexAB-D23
TTTTGGAGGCGGTTGAGGGTGGTGCGGATCGCGCACTGTCCGTACGGGAGGGCTTTGGCGAGGGTCTTCACGGAGATGTCGGCGCCGTCGCGCAGTGAGTCGATGTACGAGGCGATGGCGGCGTCGCGGGGGATGAGGTGGGTGAAGTCGGCGCCGGTGCGGGGGCGCTGGTCCGGCGCGGAGCGCTTGCCGTAACCGGGGTTGGCCATCGGGTGGTCGGGCGCGGAGGCACCACTAAACTGGCTGGCAGCCATCTGATCGGTTCCTTCTCTAACTGTCGATCGAGGTGGTCAGGCCCTTGGCGGTGCTCAAACACCGGCAGGGGCCGTCTTGGTCTGTGTCCTCGCTGAAGCTAGAGCGTGGCTACGGTCGGTCGCAACTCGAACGCGAAAAGTCAACCCTTGCGGGTCACGAGGGTGGGCGGGTGGGTACAGGCCCATCCGCCCATTCCACTCAAAGAGCGCTCGGGGCCCGGGGCTTGAGCCCCGAGCCAGGGTGTTCAGCCGTGCTTGAGGTCGGTGATGAAGGGGTGCCAGGCGGTTGCGTGGAAGATGATGGCCGGGTTGTTGGGCACCTTGGAGTCGCGGACGGGGACCCCGTCGAGGACTTCGAGGCAGTTGCCGCCGCTGCCGTCGCTGTAGGTGGACTTGCGCCAGGTGGCGATCTCCACGCAGTCGCCGCCGTCGCCACCGCTGTAGCTGGATTTGTGCCAGGTGGCCGTGGACAGGTCGTAGTCAGATCCGCTGCGCTTCATGCTCGTAATCCTCTGCCACTGCCTCGATTACCGCTGGGTCAGCCGTGCTTGAGGTCGGTGATGAAGGGGTGCCAGGCGGTCGCGTGGAAGATGATGGCCGGGTTGTTGGGCACCTTGGAGTCGCGGACGGGGACGATGTCGGGGTTGCCGTCGAGGACTTCGAGGCAGTCTCCGCCGCTCGGTCCGCTGTAGGAGGACTTGCGCCAGGTGGCGACCTCTACGCAGTTACCGCCGCTGGCATCGCTGTAGGAGGATTTGTGCCAGGTGGCCGTGGACAGGTCGTAGTCAGATCCGCTGCGCTTCATGCTCGTAATCCTCCGCCACCGACTCGATCAAGGCCAGGGACGCTGCCGGTGAGGTCGCGTTGGCCACGACCAGATCGTAGGTCAGTTCGTAGCCCCTCACGGTGCCTGGGTCGTCTAGAAGTTGACCCGCTCCGAGGCCGTCCAGGTAGGCGAGTGGGGGAGCGTCGGCGAATGCCATGAGCTTGAGGCCGCCGCCCATGGCCGGATGGCCGCCCGCCTCGAACGGCAGCACCTGCACGATGATCCGGTGTTGGCGGGCCAGTGCAGCAATGTGGCGGAGTGCCGCCGCCATTGTTCCCGGTCCGCCCACGGCTCGACGCAGCACCGCTTCGTCCAGCACGACCCACAACATTGGCACTGTTGGATCGGTGAGGATCTGGCCGCGCTCCAGCCGTGCCGCCACCAACTCGTCGATTGTGCTCTCTGTGGAGGTGGGAAGACCTTCCCGGAACACCGCCCGCGCGTACGCCTCCGTCTGCAACAGGCCCGGGATGAGCTGGGGCGCGTACTCCTTGATCGTGGTCGCTCGCGCCTCCGCCTCGGCCGCCTCCGCGAAGTGGTCGGGGTACTTGGACTTCTTCAGTGCCGCGCAGTTCCGTACGAAGAAGCCGTCCGCGTCCAGGATCTCGTCAAACTTCGCCGCCTGGTCCATCTGCATCCGCCGCACCCCGGACTCCAGCTGGCCGATGAACGAGCCGCTGAGGAAGAGCGGGGCGCCCAGTTCGGTCTGGGAGAGGCCCGCCCGCTCTCTTCGGTGGCGGAGTTCCGCGCCGAGTAGGGCGCGCGGGGAGGAGGAGGGGTCGAGCTTTCTGGGACCTGGCATGACAACTCCCGGTTGCACACGTGCGGTTGTTGGGGCTGCACCTCTTCCAGGCTAACGAGAGAATCACCACTCTGGGTATGCATCTTCATTACTCAGCGTGGAAGGAATGGATCATGACGACTACGGAACGGCGCAAAGCGGCGGCGAGCAGAGTGCGGGAGGCCGAGGAGATGGTGGCGCGGCTGAGGGAAGGGTTCGCGGGGGTCGGGGTCACGTTGCCGTCGCTGCGGGTCGACCCGGTCTCGTGCGCGAGCGACGAGGCGAACGTGCTGGTCGACCTCGGGCGCTGCAACCTCGACACGGCGCTTCGGCTGTGCGGTGTGCTGGACGGGAAGGCAGCGGGCCATGGCGGGTGAAGGAGACGGACCGGAGGCGTGTACGCCGGAGCCGGGGTCCTTCGCCGTGGATGCGCGGGACGGGCGGGTGGGCCGGGTGATGGGGCGCGTCGGGCCGTACGTGCAGCTCCGGCCGCCGGGGGGTGGGCCGGAGTGGGACTGCCCGCCCGACTCCGTCCGGCCGGCCCCGCCGGGGGTCGTGCTGCGGGCCCGGGTGACGGAGCTGAACCGGGAGGGGAAGCTGCCTCGGTAACCGGCCGCCGACAGCGCGGCCGTCGATAGCCTGCGGGCATGGTGACCATGAGCATGAGCATGGAGAGCGATGCCCAACTGGCCGTCAGGGCGGCTCGCGCGGGTGCGGCCGTCGTCCGCGAGATGTACGGGGAGTCGCTGGCACGGTTCGAGAAGTCGGCCGGTGACTTCGCGACGGCGGCGGACCTCACGGCCGAGGAGGCCATACTCGGCGTGCTCCGCGCGGCCCGGCCCGAGGACGCGGTGACGGGTGAGGAGAGCGGGGCGAGCGGGGCCCCGGGCACGGAGCGCGGGTGGCTGGTCGATCCGCTGTGCGGCACGCTGAACTACGCGGTGGGCAGCATGCTCGTCGCGGTGAACGTCGCGCTGCGCGTGGGTTCCGGGATCACGGCAGCCGCCTCCGCCGATCCGTTCAGCGGCGAGGTGTTCTGGACCGACGGCGCGCACGCGTGGGTGCGGGCGGCCGACGGGACGGACGAGAGGCTCGTCCCCTCGGCCGGGTCGCGGCTGGTCGACGTCAACCTCGATCCGCCGTTTCCCCACGCCCCCGGCTTCCGTGCGGTGGAACTGCTCGCCATGCCGGGGTTCGCCGCCGGGTACCGGCCGCGCGTCATCTCCAGCACGCTCGCCGTCGCCTGGGTCGCCGCCGGCCGCCGGGCCGCGTACGTCACCGACGGCGGCACGGGGCTGCGCCTGGACAGCGTGCACTTCGCCGCCGGGATCGCGCTCTGCGAAGCCGCCGGGTGCGTGGTGACCGGCATCGACGGCCTGCCCGTCCACACGGGCGCGGGCGGCCTGGTCGTGGCGGCGGACCCGGCCACGCACGACGCGCTGTTGGCGCTGGTCAGGGGGCTGGGACCGACCGGCGGATGAGCCAGGCCCCGGCGCGCGGCCGGGAAGCCCGCCCGGTGATCGGTGCGCTGCTCACCCGATCGTGGGACGCTGAGGAGAGCGGCCCCGCGCCGCTGAACTGTCGATCTACGCTCCCCCCTCCAGGCTTCAGAGGAAGGGACCCGCGATGACCGCCGCGATGGTCGAGCACCAGCAGGACCCTGAAGGCCGCCAGTGGGACTACCTGCTGCGCACCTGGCAGGAACTCGACGTGCCCGAGGGGTGGCGCGCCGAGATCGATGAAGGGCGGATCTTCCTGACACCGCCGCCGCATGCGCATCACAACGGGATCGCCGAGAAGGTGCAGCGCTGCCTCTACGCGAACCTGCCCGACGAGATGGGGATCTACCAGACCCTGGGTGTGCACGTGGCACCCCTCGGCAAGCTCTACGTTCCGGACCTCGTGGTCATGCCTTCCGAGCTGATCGATTCCGCCGATCCCGACACCAGCGTCCCCATGGACGCCTCGGACGCCCTCCTCATCGCCGAGATCACGTCGAAGGGGAACGCCCGCGAGGACCGTACGAAGAAGTACCGCGCCTACGCCCGCGCGGGCGTGCCCATGTATCTGCTGATCGACCGGTTCGATACGCGCGGGGCCATGGCCACCCTGTTCACCGAGCCGAACGAGGACGGCACCTACAAGCAGTCCGACCCGGTGCCGTTCGGCAAGCCGCTCGTGCTGCCCGCGCCCTTCGACGTCACGGTGCCCACGGACGGCTTCCCGGCCTGAGGTGCACGACGGCGAAGCGGCGGCCACCCGCACCGGGTGCCGCCGCTTCGTCGTCGTACGCCTCAGAGTGCCGCCGGTTCCTTCGCCGTCGCGGGCGCCGGGGCCGGGGCCGGGGCCGGAGCGGTCGCCGGGGTGGCCGTCGGGTCCTGGGAGACGTTGAACTCCGCCAGGAGGTCCTTGCTGAAGCCGAAGAAGTACGTGGCGACGAAGCCCGCCAGGTAGCCGACGAGGAGGCCGCCCGCGTAGATCGCGATCGTCGCGCCCAGGCCGTGGTTGCCGTCGAGCAGGGGGAACAGGGCCCAGCCGGACGGGCCGATCGCCGTGGAGCCGACCGCGTCGCCCAGCTGGTTGAAGAAGCCGACGAACGCGCCGCCGAACGCACCGCCCACGCACGCCGTGACGAACGGGCGGCCCAGCGGGAGCGAGACGCCGTAGATCAGGGGTTCGCCGACGCCCAGGAAGCCCGCGGGCAGGGCGGACTTGATGGTCCTGCGGATCGACTCGTTGCGCGGGAGACGGAAGAAGACCGCGATGGCCGCGCCGACCTGGCCCGCTCCGGCCATGGCGAGGATCGGGAGGAGGACCGTGTAGCCCTGCTGCTCGATCAGCGTCGTGTGGATCGGGATCAGCGCCTGGTGCAGGCCCAGCATGACCAGCGGGAGGAAGAAGCCGCCGAGGACGAGACCCGCGCCCGCGCCGCCGTTGGAGAGCAGCCAGTCCGCGAACGTGCCGATCGCTGTGGAGATCTCGCCCGCCACGTACATCAGGCCGAAGATCGTGACCAGGCCGGAGATCAGGACCGTCAGCGTCGGCGTGACGAGGACGTCCAGCGCTTCCGGCACCCAGCGGCGGCACCACTTCTCCACGTACACCGCGAGCACCGCCGCGCCCAGCGCGCCGAGGACACCGCCCTGGCCGGGGGAGAGCTTCTGGCCGAACGCCTCGATGTTCGCGACGCCGGGGAAGACGATGATCGCCGCGACCGCGCCGCCCAGGATCGGGGTGCCGCCGAACTCCTTGGCCGTGTTGAAGCCGACGAAGACCGCGATCAGCGCCATGAAGCCGGACGCCATCGCCGCGAGCGCCGGGGTGACCGACGGGAGCCATTCGAGGTTGACCAGCAGGCCGTTGAGCCCGGCGATGATGCCGCAGCCGATCAGGGCCGGGATCAGCGGCACGAAGATGTTCGCGATCCGGCGCAGGAACAGCTTGAACGGCGTGGCGTTCTTCGCCTTGCGGGCCGCCTTCATCTCGGCGCCCTGCGCGGCCAGCTCCTCCGCCGTGAGCGGGGTGGCGGGGGCAGGGGCGGGGGCCTCGGCCCGGCCCTCCTCGACCAGCTTCTCGAACTCCGGGGTGACGCGAGCGACCGTACCGGGACCGAGCACGATCTGGTACGTGTCGTCCTCGACCACGCCCATGACGGCGGGCACGGCCTTCAGTGCCTCGTCCTGGACGAGCGAACGATCGTGCAGGCCCAGCCGGAGCCGGGTCATGCAGTGGGCGATGGAGCTGACGTTCGCGGCGCCACCGACGAGCGGAAGGATCGCGGCGGCAGTGGCGCGGTTCTTGTCTTCTGTAGCCATGGTGCGTGGTGCCTTGCTGTGCGGGGGAGGGGTGGTGCGGTGGGTCAGGTGGTGCGGGGGGCGGCGGCGAGGGCCGCGCGCAGGTGGCCGTCCGACGCGGACAGGAGGCCGGCGGCGGTGGGGCCGTCGACCTGGCCGAGGATGGTCAGGATGGCGTTCTTCACCTCGCCGTCGGTGGCGGCGAGCGCCGCCTCGATCTCCTCGTCCGAGGCACCCGTGGCCAGCGAGACGATGCGGCGCGAGCGGGCGCGCAGCTTCTCGTTGGAGGCGCGCACGTCGACCATGAGGTTTCCGTACGTCTTGCCGAGCCGGATCATCGTGATCGTGGAGATCATGTTGAGGACGAGCTTCTGCGCGGTGCCCGCCTTGAGGCGGGTGGAGCCGGTCAGCAGCTCGGGGCCGACGACGACCTCGATCGGGTGCTCGGCGGCGGCGCCCAGCGCGGAGTCCGCGTTGCACGACAGGCCGAGGGTCAGGGCGCCCTTCGCGCGGGCGTGCTCGACGGCCCCGATCGCGAACGGCGTACGGCCGGAGGCGGAGATGCCGACCACCGTGTCATCGGCGGTGAGCCCCAGCGCTTCGAGGTCGGCGGCGGCCAGCTCCTTGCTGTCCTCGGCCCCCTCCACGGCGGTGACCATCGCGGACGGGCCGCCCGCGATGAGGCCGATGACGTCGGCCGGGTCGGTGTTGAAGGTGGGCGGGCACTCGCTGGCGTCCAGCACGCCGAGCCGGCCCGCGGTGCCCGCGCCCGCGTAGATCAGCCGGCCGCCCCGGGCCATGCGCTCCGCGACGGCGTCGATCGCGGCGGCGATCCCGGGGAGTTGCGCGGCGACGGCGGCGGGGACGGTCTGGTCCTCGCCGTTCATGATCCGGGCGATCTCGTCGGTGGCCAGCCGGTCGATCTCGGCCAGCTCCGGGCGGAACGCCTCGGTGGTCAGCGTGGCGAGCTGGGCGCGCAGCTCGCCGTACCCGTCGGGGGTGGCGGCGTCGGCGTCGGTGAGGGAGGTCATGGAGAGCGGCTCTGCTTTCTCGTAACGCGGGCGGTTCTGCGGGTGCGGGTGCGGGTGCCGGGGCGGCCCGGCGACGGTCAGCGGGTGCGCGGGTTGTGCCGGTGGGCCAGCGCCTCGTAGGAGGCGGCGAGGGCCGGGGCCGCCGTCTCGTACGTACGCTGCGCGACCCCTATGAACAGGCAGTCCACGACCAGGAGCTGGCTGGTGCGGCTCGACATCGCGGCCGGGCGCAACTCGCTCTCGCGGGCCGTGGACGTGGTCAGCACGTGGTCCGCGTACTGCGTGACCGGGCCGTCGGGGCGGCCGGTGATCGCGACCGTCGTCGCGCCCCGGTCGAAGGCGACCCGCAGGGGCTCTATGACGTCGCCCGTCGAGCCGGAGTGCGTGATCGCGATGGCCATGTCACCGGAGCGCAGCTGCACGGCGTTGGTCACCGCGAGGTGCGGGTCCGTGTGGGAGTGGGCGATCAGGCCGATCCGGGCCAGCTTCTGGGCCAGGTCCTGGCCGACGAGGGAGGAGGCGCCCACACCGTAGATGTCGATCCGGCGGGCGGTCGCGGCAGCGGCGACGGCGGCGCCGAGCTGCACGGTGTCGAGACCGGCGGCCGTGTCGGCGAGGGTCTGCTGCTCGTCGTAGGCCAGCTTGGCGACCACGTCGGCGATCGGGTCGTCCACCGCTATGTCCGCGGTGACGGCGGGCGCCCGGCCGGACTCCTGGTGGGCGGCGAGACCGGCCAGCGCGAGGCGCAGGTCGCGGTAGCCGGGATAGCCGAGGAGGCGGGCGGTGCGGACCACGGTGGCCTCGCTCGTGCCCGTGAGCTCGGCGAGACCGGTGACCGTCAGGGCGGCGCAGCCGGCCGGGTCGCCGGCGACGGCCTCGGCGACCCGCTGCATCGAGCGGGTCATGGACGGCGACAGCGTCCGCACCTTGGCGGCCAGCGCGGCCGGGGCCGGCGGCGAGTCCGGACTGAAACTTTCCTTCAGGTCATTGGTCACCTTTGAAAGATATTTTCAACCCCGGGGTCCGTCAACCCCCCTTTGGTACCGACCTGTGGCGGAAGCCGCGGAATCCGCCACCGGGCAGGTGGAGAATGGCTCCATGGAGCCGAACCGTCTGGAGCAGGTGCTGCACACCGCCCGCGCACTCGTCATGGCCGACCTCGCCGCCGGAGACGTCGCCGAGGCGCAGATCGTCTCGATGGTCGAGGACGCGGTGACGCACCGGCGCTGGTGGGTGGAGCAGTGGCCGGACGGCGTCGAGTTCGTCGTGGGCCTGGTCGCCCAGGACGTGCAGGACGCGCTGCTGGAGAAGTACGGCCGCTGGCCGCTGTGCCCGGTCTGCGACGCGGGCGACCCGCACGCCCTGGACGTCGAGCCGGAGCTCGGCCCGCACCCGCACTGGGTCTGCGCCAGGACCGCGGTCGCGGTCGCCCCGGTCGGCGGACTCAGCGGGATACCGCGCCCGTGACCCTCTACATCGACCCGCCGAACTGGCCGGGACACGGCAGGTTCTGGTCCCACCTCGTCAGCGATGTCTCGTTCGACGAACTGCACGCCTTCGCGGCGTCCATGGGCTGCCCGCCCCGGGCCTTCGAGCGGGACCACTACGACATCCCGGACGCCCGGTACGAGGACGCGGTACGGGCGGGCGCCCAGCAGATCGGCTCCAAGGAACTGGTCCGCCGCATCACGGAGGCCGGCCTGCGCCGCCCGAAGCACCGCCCGGCGCCGCGCGTGTGAGGGTGCGTGCGCCCGCGACGTACGCGGCGCCGGACGACTGGACCCGGCACCGGACGACTGGACCCGGCGCCGCGCGTGTGAGGGTGCGTGGCGGCCGGGTGTGCGGGCGCCTCCGGCTCAGCCGGCCGCGCAGTCGGCGGCGGACTCCACCGCCGCGCCCTTGCCCACCGAGCCCGCCGCCACCAGCCGGGACGCCGAGCCGCGCGCCCGCTGGAGCCGCAGCGAGACCACCACGGTCGCCAGCGCCGCCACCGTCATCGCCGCCCCCGCCCACGCGGTCGCCTCGAACCCGAAGTCCGCGTCGATCACCGCGCCGCCCAGCCAGGGCCCTCCGGTGTTGCCCAGGTTGAACGCGGCGGTCGTCGTCGCCCCCGCGAGGGTCGGGGCGGCGCCCGCCACGTTGAACATGCGGGCGTTCAGCGCCGGCGCCGTGTAGAACGCCGACAGGCCCAGCAGGAACGACAGCGCGATCACGGCCGCCTGGTTCGAGGCGAACAGCGCGAGCGCGGCCAGGAACACGGTGGACGCCGCGATCCCGCTCAGCAGCACCCCGAAGAGGTGCGCGTCCGCGACCCGGCCGCCGATCGTCGTACCGACCAGCGCCCCGAACCCGAACAGCGCCAGCACGGTCGGCACCCAGCCCGATTCGAGTCCGGCGACATCCGTCAGCAGCGGCGCGAGATAGCTGAACGCGCAGAACACACCGCCCGCCGCGAGCGCGGTGAGCACGACGGACAGCCACACCTGCCGGTCGCGGTAGATGGCCATCTCACGCCTCAGCTGCGGCTTCTCGGCCGGGAGCGGGATGCGCGGGATCAGCGTCATCACCCCCACCAGCGCCACCGCCGAGGCCGCGCCGACCGCCCAGAACGCCGAACGCCAGCCGAGGTTCTCCCCGAGGAACGCCCCCAGCGGTACGCCCAGCACATTGGCGATGGACAGCCCACCGATCATCACGGCCATGGCGCGGGCCCGCGCGTTCACCGGCACCATCGCGATGGCGACCGCCGCGCCGACGGCCCAGAACCCCGCGCACGCGAACGCGCTGACCACGCGGGAGACGAACAGCACCTCGTACGTCGGTGCGAGCGCGCCCGCGACCTGCCCGAGGCCGAAGACCGAGATCAGCGCGATGAGCGTGGTGCGGCGGGGCAGCCGCAGGGTCGCCACCGCGAGCAGCGGGGCACCGATCACCATGCCGATCGCGAAGGCGGATATCAGGAGCCCGGCACGCGGGATCGACACGTTCATGTCTTCGGCGATCGGCGGCAGCAGCCCGGAGAGCATGAACTCGCTCGTTCCGAGGGCGAAGACCGAGAGGCCGAGGATGTAGACGGCCAGAGGCATACGGGAGCGGCTGCGAGCGGCGGAGTCGGGCATGACAGCTGCCAACAGCGAAAACAGCCCTGGCATTCCCCGGGTATTCCCGGGGTCACTCCCCGGGGTGTTCCCGGGGTGTTCCCGGCGGCCGTCGCCGTGGGTGCCTGCCGACCGCGCGCTCCGGTGCTCCCGCCGGCGCGTGCGCCGGGTCACGCGCCGGTCAGCAGCTCCAGCTCCGTCAGCAGGTTCTGCCGCGCCCTCGGCTCCCACTCGGCCGCCCCGTACGGCGTGCGGAACAGCCTGGGCAGCCCCAGCAGCTGCCGCAGCACGGCGGCCCGCCCCTCCCGGAACGCCTCGTCCGGGACGAAGCCGTACTCCTCGCGCACCTGGGCCGCGTACTCCCCGTACTCCTTCGGCGCCGCCGCCAGGATCGCCAGGTCCGCGTCGCACAGCACCTCGCCGTTGGTGTCGCCCGCGGCCGGATCGTGCGTGACGGTGAGCCGGACCAGCCGGGTGACCTCCGCGGTGACCCCGTCCGGCACCCCCGCCTCGGGCAGCGCGCGCTCGGCGAGTACGGCGCTGCGCTCCTCGTTCTCCGAGCGGTCGGGCCGGTAGACCGCGTCGTGGAACCAGGCGGCCAGGCGTACCGCGTCCGCGTCGGCGGCATGACCGGCGAGCGTGTCGATCCGGTCGAGGACCGCCGCGAGGTGCGCGGTGGTGTGGTACTTGCGCTGCGGCTCGGCCCAGCGCGCCAGGAGGTTGTCGGCGTACGGCAGCGGGTCGGGGCCCTCGCCGCCGCCCCGGGCGGCGACGAGGACTTCCTGCCATCGGATGCGGAGACTCTGCGCGCTGTCGGTCATGGCGGCGACTCTAGGGCCTGTACTCACTGCCGTCTGCCGGGCGACGACGGCAGTGAGGACAGGCCCCAGGGGTGCCCCGCCGGTCAGTCGGCGGGGCTGTCGCCCGGCCGGTCCACGCAGGACAGGGCCATGATCTCGTCCTCGGTGGGTTTGGCCTCGTCCCGGGTCTCCTTGGGGACGGCGGGAAGGCTGTTCTGGAAGTCGCGTTCCCAGGAGGTCGCCTGGCGGATGTACTGCGTGAGCGCGTCGCGCAGCCGGACGCAGTCCTTGCGGTGCCCCTTGGCCATGGCGATGCCGTAGTCGTTGGGCTCCCCGAACTTGATGCCGGGCACGACCCTGAGCGACGGATTGGCCTGCATGAACCCGTACAGGATCAGCTGGTCCGTGGAGACCGCGTCGACCTCCTTGTCCTTGAGCGCCTTCACGCAGTAGCTCGCGTCCTCCTCCGTCCGCTTGACGATCTTGTCGTGCGCCGGCTTGTTGAGCTCGTTGGCGGACGTGGTGCCCTTCCAGACGCAGACGACCTTGCCGTCGAGGTCGGCCAGGGTGCGGATGCTCCGGTCGTCCTTGCGGATCAGGAAGCCCTGCTGGGTGGAGGCGTACGGGCCGACGAAGTCGAGGTCGTCGCCGCCCTTGTCCTTCGGCGCCATCCGGCTCGGGGTGATGGAGTAGGTCGCGGCCACCAGCTGGACGTGGTCGTCGTGCAGCAGCTTGGCGCGGTTCTTGGACAGCACCCCGCTGAAGCGCGGAGTGTCGTAACCGAGCATGTTCATGAGGGTCCCGACCACGGAGATGTCGAAGCCGTTGTACTCGCCGTCGTGCGGCGAGAAGCTCGTGCCCGGCTGGTCGCTCTTGGCCCCGACCTCCGTCCGGTCGCTGAGGATCGACTCGGGTTCGGAGTCGCAGCCGGTCGCCGCCGCGTACAGAACGGCCGTCGCGACGGCCGCCGTGACGGTCACCGCCCGCCGGTGTCGGGCTGCTCCTGTCATCTCATGCCTCGCTCCCTGTGAGTTGTCGTCAGGTGTTGTGCAGGACGGCCTGCCAGTCCAACAGCCGCAGGGTGCAGCCTTCGACGGTCCGCACCCGCAGTTCGAAGGAGGTCCCGGACCGGGCGGCGAGATCGCCGAGGGCGAAGTCGGTGGTGGAACGGGCGGGCAGATCGGACCGGCGCGGACTGACCCCCTGGGTGACCGCGGTGAGCTGGACCCGCGTCTTGTGGGAGCACGCCGGGGCGCTCGGGTCGTCCTCCCCGACCTCCAGGGTGAGCCGGAGCCGGTCCCGCCGGTCGGCGCGTTCCGGCTGGGGCATCGTCAGCGTCAGCACACTGCCCGACGCCCCGGTCAGCGGCTGCTTCCCGGTCACCTGGATCACCGTCGCCACCTCGCCGTTGCGTACGACGTTCTGGAACGACCACCAGCTGATCAGGGAGAAGACGAGCGATGCGATGAGCAGCAGATCGGGCAGCCGGGGCCGCGCGCTCCCGGCCCCCCGGCCCACCCCGCCGGCCCGGCCGCGCTCGGGTCTGCGTACGCCTATGTGGGCGACAGCGGCGAGGAAGGCGAGGACGAGGAAGACGAAGAAGACGACGTACTGCTTGCGCGAGCCGCCGGGCCAGTTCCACACGGCGTAGCCGGTGAGGACGACGGCCAGGACGAGGAACAACCATCCCGTGACGAAGGAGGCCCGCTGGATGAAGACCTGGAACAGCGTGTCGGCCCGGCCGATGACCGTGCTGTCGCGACCGTACGACCGGCTGGAGATTCCGCCGTTGTCGCCGGGGTCGTGGCTCACGACAGGTCGTCTCTCGGGTACTGGTTGAACGTTCCGACGCTGCCGATCACCGTGTTGTAGTCGCCGTGCGACTCGACCGAGACGTGCGGACCGGGACCGGGGCCGGGGCGGGGGCCAGGACCGGGGCGGGGGCCGGGGTCGGGGTCGGGACCGGAGCCGGGGCCGGGGTCGGGGCGGGGGGCTTCCACCAGGTCCACGAGGCTGTCTCGGCCGCGAGGGTTCTCCAGCCAGGTGGTCAGCGCCGCGGCGAGCCGCTCGCGCTCCTCGGCGTTCAACCTCGCCACCATGCTGTCCAGCTCGTCGGCGGCCCGCGAGGTGAGCGCGGCCTCGTCGTCGGCCGCCGCCCCGTCCAGCCCGACGAGGTGGCGGAAGGCGCCCTCGCCCGCGTCGACGGTTCGGTCTGTGATCCGCTGCACGGCGCCCTCCATCACACCATCGGTCATGCGGGCGGCGAAGTAGGAGAAGTGAGGGACAAGTTGGCCGGCGAGATCGATCAAGAGGGACACGATGGCTCCCGGAGGCTTAAGGTGTATGCCAACTCTCTTGGTGCGCAAGAGTAATTGAGTGTGCGTCACTTCGGCATGGCGAACGGGTGGTTCCCGGCCATCGGTGGTTGCATGAGGCCGTGACCGAACCACGCGATCCCGAACTGCCCGGTCTCCTCCTGCGCACCGAGCGCGATCTCTTCGTGCCGCTGCTGAGGGACGCATCCGACCGTGATTTCGAGCTGCGCACCGCCTGCCCCGGCTGGACCGTGCGGGACGTCCTCGCGCACTGCGGGGCCGCCCTGAACCGGGTGGTGGAGGGCCGCTTCGAGCGGGGGGTGTTCAGCCCCGAGTCCAACGACCGGGACATCGCGGACCGGGCCGGCTGGACGAACACGCAGGTGGTGGACGAACTAGAGCGCGGTATGACCGGGGCGGGGCCGGTCATCGCGGCCTCGGGCGGTGCGATGGACGGGATCGCGCTCGGCGAGTGGGTGCACGCCGGGGACGTCCGCGAGGCGTTCGGCCTGCGGGGCGCCTACGAGGGCCCGGGGCTCGGCCCCGCCCTCGCCCTCCTCGCGGCCGTGACCCGCGCCCGGGAGACGCTCCCGCTCACCGCCCGGCTGACCGGCGCCACGACGGAGCTGACGCTCGGCGCGCGACGGGACGACCGGAAACCGGCCCGGTACGCCGGGGACGGCGCGACCCTGATCCGCCTGTACGCGGGCCGGCCGCTGACCGGTACGCGGTACGAGCTGGACGGGGCGCGCGAGAGCGAGCTGAACATCTTCGACTGAGGGCTGAGGGCTGAGAGGCGGGTTGCACTGCCGGACCGGCGCTCACCCCGTGGCGGGCAGGCCGAAGCGGTCGGCGATGATCCGCAGCGTCACGGCGCCGTCGTCGTTGAACCCGGGCTCGGCCGCGTAGCGCGGGGTCTCCCGGCCGACGATGCCGGCCGCCAGCAACTCCCGTACCAGCAGGTCGCCGTGGCGGCGCGACTCGCGGCGCCGGCCCATGTTGAAGTACGTCTGCGAGAACCCGCGCCGGCTGTGGATGAAGTGGAACGGGTGCGCGTCGCAGTGCGGAACCATGTAGTTCTGCCCATGCGGGCATTCGCACGCCGGGGTCGAGGCCAGGAACACCGTCTCCACCGGGTTGGGGCTGCCGAGCCGGTCCTCGTAGCGGAACCCGGTGACGTGACCCGCCTGGTCCGCCACCTTGCCGCCGGTGCTGGTGCCCGCGTCGTGCGTCACCCAGACCCAGCCGTCCGCCTCGCCCTCCGCACGGGCGGGCAGGCCCACCTCGGCGCAGATCGCGCTCAGCGTGGGCAGGTCCAGGCCCCTGGCGTACGTGACGAACGTGTCCGGGGCGATGAGGGGTATGGTCACCGCGCCGTCACCGCCGGGGCGAGCGGCGCGGACGGCAGGCCGAAGCACTTCGCTATCACGCCCGCGATCCGCACCTCGCGGTCGAAGTCATGGTCCTCGTAGCAGTCGTGGCCCTCCTCGGTCTCCCACCGGGTGCACTCCGAATCCGGGCCTATGAGGTTCGCCGCGAGCAGCTCGGCCGACATGTAGTCGGGGTTCTCGCCCACCCGGCTGCACAGGTCCTCGAAGCTGAAGGAGAGCGTGTAGGCGCCGTCGCGCAGATAGTCGAAGCTCGGGCCGTGCGCCTTCGCGCTGCACGGCTCGGTCACGAACACCACGACCTCGGCCCCCTGCGGGCAGACCCGCCGGTAGTCGACGTTCTCCCAGTCCTCCAGCTCGTCGTTGACCATGTCGTGCACCGCCCACACCCAGCCGTCCGCCTCGCCCTCGGCGAGCGGCTCGCGGTTCAGCTCGCGCAGTCCGGAGGCGAGTGCGGACAGGGAGAGGCCCCGGGCGAAGACGAGGTTGACCTCGTGCCCGGGGAGGGCGTCGTGCAGCAAGTCGCTCATGGCAGGAGCGTAGACGCGGGCACTGACAACGGGGCTGCGGAGCCGCTCCGTTCGGCCGTTCCCGCTTGGCGCGACACGCGCCCGAAGCCTCGGGAGGAGCCCTCGGCGGCCTCGGCGGCCTCGGCGCCCTCGGCGCGTTCGAGGTCTCGGACGGGGGTGCGCATCGCACGCCCCGGGCGGGGAGACGGCGGCGGGCGGCCGGTGCCCGGCCTCCGTGTCGGAGGCCGAGCCCGGCCGCCCTTCGGCAGCGACCTTCAGACTCCTGCCCTGAACCCCCGCAGCCGCAGCGAGTTGCCGACCACGAAGACCGACGAGAACGCCATCGCCGCGCCCGCGATCATCGGGTTCAGCAGCCCCATCGCGGCCAGCGGCAGCGCGGCCACGTTGTACGCGAAGGCCCAGAACAGGTTCGTACGGATGGTGCCGAGCGTCCGGCGCGCGAGCCGGATCGCGTCCGCCGCCGTCCGCAGGTCCCCGCGCACCAGGGTCAGGTCGCTCGCCTCGATCGCCGCGTCGGTGCCGGTGCCCATCGCCAGGCCCAGATCGGCCTGCGCGAGGGCGGCGGCGTCGTTGACGCCGTCACCGACCATGGCCACCGAACGGCCCTCGGACTGGAGGCGCTTGACGACGTCGACCTTGTCCTGCGGCAGGACCTCCGCGTACACCTGGTCGATCCCGACCTCGGCCGCGACCGACTCGGCCACCGCCCGGTTGTCGCCGGTCAGCAGGATCGGGGTCAGGCCGAGTGCCCGGAGCGCGGTGACGGCCTCCGCGCTGGAGTCCTTGACCGCGTCGGCCACTTCGAGGACCGCGCGCGCCTCGCCGTCCCAGGCCACCGCGATGGCCGTACGGCCGGCCGCTTCCGCCTCGGCCTTGCGGCGGGCCAGCTCCGCCGGGAGCCGGATCTCCCACTCGGCCAGCAGCTGTTCCCGCCCGACGAGGACGGCGTGGCCGTCGACGGTGCCCTGTACGCCGAGTCCGGGGACGTTGGTGAAGTCCTCGGGGGTGGGGAGGGGGGTGGTGGTGTGGTTGGTGGCTCCGGCGGCGACTGCTTGGGCGATGGGGTGTTCGGAGGCGTGTTCGAGTGCTCCGGCGAGGCGGAGGACGTCGGTTTCGGTGGTGGTGGGAGTGGTGTGGACGGTCTGGAGGGTCATGCGGCCGGTGGTGACGGTGCCGGTCTTGTCGAGGACGATGGTGTCGACGCGGCGGGTTGATTCCAGGACCTCGGGGCCCTTGATGAGGATGCCGAGCTGGGCGCCGCGTCCGGTGCCGACCATGAGGGCGGTGGGGGTCGCGAGGCCCAGGGCGCAGGGGCAGGCGATGATCAGGACCGCCACCGCCGCCGTGAACGCGGCCGTCGGACCGGCCCCGTCGATCAGCCAGAACGCCAGCGTGCCGAGCGCGAGCACGATCACCACCGGGACGAACACCGCCGAGATCCGGTCGGCCAGCCGCTGCGCCGCCGCCTTGCCGTTCTGCGCGTCCTCGACCAGCTTCGCCATCCGGGCCAGCTGTGTGTCGGAGCCGACCCGGGTCGCCTCCACGACGAGCCGGCCGCCCGCGTTCAGCGTGGCGCCGGTCACCGCGTCGCCGACCGCGACCTCCACCGGCACGGACTCGCCGGTCAGCATCGACGCGTCCACCGCCGAGCCGCCCTCCACGACCACGCCGTCCGTGGCGATCTTCTCGCCCGGCCGGACCAGGAAGCGGTCGCCGACCCGGAGATCCGCCGTGTCCACGGTCACCTCGCGCCCGCCGCGCAGGACGGTGACCTCCTTCGCGCCCAGCTCCATCAGCGCCTTCAGCGCGGCGCCCGCCTTCCGCTTGGACCGGGCCTCGAACCAGCGCCCGGCGAGGATGAACGCGGTGACGCCCGCGGCCGCTTCGAGGTAGATGTTCCCGGCGCCGTCGCTGCGGCCGATGGTCAGCTCGAAGGGGTGCGTCATGCCGGTCATCCCGGCGGTGCCGAAGAACAGCGCCCACACCGACCACAGGAACGCGGCCGACGTACCGACCGAGATCAGCGTGTCCATCGTGGCCGCGCCGTGCCGGGCGTTGGTCCACGCCGCCCGGTGGAACGGCCAGCCGGCGTACGTGACGACGGGGGCCGCGAGGGTGAGCGAGAGCCACTGCCAGTTGTCGAACTGGAGCGGCGGGATCATCGCCATCGCGATCACCGGTACCGCGAGCAGCACGGCCGTGATCAGGCGCTGCCGCAGCGGGCGCAGCTCGTCAGCCTCCTCGGCCGGGGCGGCGGAGGAGACGCCGGCGGTACGGGCCGGGGGAGCGGGCTCGTGCGCGGTGTAGCCGGTCTTCTCGACCGTGGCGATGAGGTCCTGTACGGAGACGTCGGCGTCCTCGTCGTAGCTGACGTGGGCCTTCTCGGTGGCGTAGTTGACGGTGGCGGTGACGCCGTCCATCCGGTTGAGCTTCTTCTCGATACGGGCCGCGCACGAGGCGCACGTCATGCCGCCGATGGCCAGCTCGACCTCTGCGGCGGCGCCGGCAGCGGTGGTGGCAGCCGGGTCGGCCGCGGTTTGCGCGGACATGGTGGCCTCCTCTGTGGGTGAGGTGAGGTGGAGTGTCTTCGTCTTTATACCCCTGGGGGGTATCTGGTCATGGTTCATGTATACCCCCACCCCCTATCCATTCGCAAGGGTGATCCCTTGTTGGTGCGGGGGTCGCGCGCCGTCGTTCGACCGGCGGGTGTTTGACCTCGCGTATCTTCACGTTCACGGTGAGGGCTGCGCGGCCGGCCTACCGCCCCGTAGGCTGGCCATTGGACTAGACCTATAGCTGCTTCCTGGAGGATTGGGTTCCCATGAGCAACCGTGCAGTCCTGGAGGTGATCGCTCTCGACGCGGAGGACGCGGTCGCTGCCCAGGCGGGTGGTGCGGACCGGCTTGAGCTGGTCACCGACATGGCGGCGGACGGCCTCACCCCGTCCTGTGCGACCTTCGCGGCGATCCGGGCCGCGGTGGACATCCCGCTGCGCGTGATGCTCAGGGTCGCCGACGGCTTCGCGGCCGGCGACATCGACGTACTCGTGCGCAAGGCGCGCGAGCTGCGCGCCGAGGGTGCGGACGAGTTCGTGCTCGGCTTCCTGGATGCGGACGGCAACCCCGACCTGGTCGCGGTCGAGCGGCTCGTCGCCGAACTGGACGGCTGCCGCTGGACGTTCCACCGTGCGATCGACCGCGCCGCCGACCGGGACGCCCTGCGCAAGGCCCTCGCGGACCTGCCGGGCCTGGACACGTACCTCACCGCCGGTTCGGCCGCCGGGGTGGACGACGGCATCCCCACGCTGGTCGTCGAGGCGGCCCGCAAGGGTGAGCCGGGGTATGAGCCGCAGATCCTCGTCGGCGGCGGTCTGCGTCTGGAGCACCTGCCGGAGCTGCTGGACGCGGGCATCGACGCCGTGCACATCGGCGGCGCGGCGCGGACGGGGGGCTGGTCGGGGGCGGTGGCCGAGGCCGCGGTGCGGGAGTGGCGGGACGTGCTCGACGCGTAGCCCTTGGGCGGGCGGCATCCTTTGGGCTCGGCCCTTGCCGGGGCGGGGGTTTTGTCCTCAAGCGCCGGACGGGCTTGGTTTGGCCCTGTGTGTGGCCAGGTGCCGGACGGGCTTGATTTGGGTTCGTCCGTGGGGTGCGGGTGCCGTCCTCACGTGCCGGACGGGCTTGATTTGGCCCTGTGTGTGGCCAAGCGCCGGACGGGTTTGGTTGCGCCCGCCGTCCGGTGGGTGGGGGCGGGGTCCCTCCGGGGTGTCTCCTCGAAAATGGCGTGTTCACCCGGGTACGCGGGGGGCCCGGGTCGTACGCCGTTTTCCGCGGGGACTGTCCTGCGCGCCCCCACCCGGACGTTTCGCGGGTGCGGGGTTTCCCAGGTGTGGGTGTCATGACCCTGGCGCAACAGTCATCCCCCGCTCCACAATGGCTGCGCGGTGATGGGAACGCTCCCATGGCGCGCCTCCCCGGCATGCCCGTCTGTCGTGGGAGCGCTCCCATCGCTCTTTCTCCGCTCGGCTGCCCCGTTACTGCTACGAAAGGCCCCCGGTGAACGCCTCCCCGCCTCCGTCCCCCACCCGCCGCAGACGCCGCGCGCTCGGAGTACTGGCCCTCGCCGCACTGTTCGGCGGTGTCCTCAGTGCGCCCGGTGCCGCCGCCGACGACGAGCCGGCCCCCGAGCAGATCACCAACGGAGACTTCTCCGCCGGGACCGCGCCCTGGTGGTGGACGGCCAACGCGCCCGCCGCCGTCGTGGACGGCCGGCTCTGCGCGGATGTGGAGGCGGGGACCGCCAACCCGTGGGACGCGATCGTCGGGCAGAACGACATCCCGCTCGTCGCCGGGGAGACGTACACCCTTACGTACACGGCCAGTTCGACCGTACCGCTGTCCATTCACACCAACGTGCAGATGGCCACCGAGCCGTACACCACCGATCTCTCCGCGACCGATCAGATCGGCGTCGAGGCCGCCCCCGTCACCCATGTCTTCACCGCGACCGCCGACCGGGACGCGGCCCAGGTCGCCTTCCAGGTCGGCGGCGGGGCCGAGGCGGCCACCTTCTGCCTGGACGACGTGTCCCTGCGCGGCGGCGCCGAACCGCCCGTGTACGAGCCCGACACCGGTTCGCCCGTCCGCGTCAACCAGGTCGGCTACCTCCCCAAGGGCCCCAAGACCGGGACCCTGGTCACCGACGCGACCGACCCGCTGCCGTGGACGTTGAAGTCGGCCGACGGGGCGGCGGTCGCGAGCGGGACGACCGTGCCGGGCGGGGAGGACCCGACCTCCCGGCAGAACGTCCACACCTTCGACTTCGGTGCTGTCACCGACACCGGGGACGGCTTCACGATCGAGGCGGACGGCCAGGTCAGCGAGCCCTTCTCGATCCGCGCCGACCTCTACGACAGCCTGCGCTCCGACTCGCTCGCGTACTTCTACCAGAACCGCAGCGGCATCGAGATCGACGCGGATCTGGTGGGTGAGGAGTACGCGCGACCGGCAGGGCACCTCGGTGTGGCGCCCAACAAGGGCGACACGGACGTGCCGTGCCAGCCGGGGGTCTGTGACTACCGGCTCGATGTGCGGGGCGGCTGGTACGACGCCGGTGACCACGGCAAGTACGTGGTGAACGGCGGCATCGCGGTCGCTGAGCTGATGGACACGTACGAGCGGACCCTGACCGCCGACGGGGCGGAGTCCGCCGAACTCGGCGACGGCGCGCTGCGGGTGCCCGAGCACGGCAACGACGTGCCCGACATCCTCGACGAGGCGCGCTGGGAGCTGGACTTCCTGCTGCGCATGCAGGTCCCGGCCGGGAACCCGCTCGCCGGCATGGTCCACCACAAGGTGCACGACGCCAACTGGACCGGTCTGCCGATGCGGCCCGAACTCGACCCCGAACAGCGCGAACTGCACCCGCCGACCACCGCCGCCACGTTGAACCTCGCCGCGACCGCCGCCCAGTGCGCCCGGCTGTACGCGCCGTTCGACGCGGACTTCGCGGCCCAGTGCCGTACCGCAGCCGAGACGGCGTGGGCCGCCGCGAAGGCCCACCCGGCGGTGTACGCCAGCCCGGCCGACGGTGTCGGAGGCGGGACCTACGAGGACAACGACGTCAGCGACGAGTTCTACTGGGCCGCCGCCGAGCTGTTCACCACCACCGGCAAGGACACCTACCGCCAGGCCCTGCTCGAATCGCCGCTGCACGGTGACGCCGACGCCGCCTTCCCCGCCGACGGCGGCATGTGGTGGGGCGGCACCGCCGGGCTCGGCGTGCTCACCCTGGCCACCGTCCCGAACGACCTGACGACGGATCAACTCGCGGATGTGCGGGCCGTCGTCACCACGGCGGCCGACCGCTACAAGCAGCAGACCGAGGACCAGCTGTACGGCGTGCCGTACGCCCCCACGGGCCAGAACTACACCTGGGGCTCCAACAGCCAGGTGCTGAACAACATGATCGTGCTGGCCACCGCCGCCGACCTCACCGGCGAGGCCGGCTACCGCGACGCCGTCCTGCGCGGCGCGGACTACCTGTTCGGGCGCAACCCGCTCAACCAGTCCTACGTCACCGGGTACGGCGAGCGCTTCTCGCAGAACCAGCACCACCGGTTCTGGGCGCACCAGTCCGACCCCGCCCTGCCCCACCCGCCGGCCGGCTCCCTCGCGGGCGGCCCCAACCTCACCGCACCCACCTCCGGCGACCCCGAAGCCGCGACGAAGCTCAAGGGCTGCGCCGCCGCGATGTGCTACCTCGACGACAACGGCTCGTACGCCACCAACGAGGTCGCCATCAACTGGAACGCGCCGCTGGCCTTCGTCGCCTCCTACCTGGACGACGCGGGCGACGGCGCGGGCCCGGACCGCGCCTGCCGGGTCACGTACTCCTCGCACCCGTGGAGCACCGGATCGACCACCACGGTCACGGTGAGGAACACCGGCACCGAGCCCGTCACGCCCTGGTCCCTGACCTGGCTGCTCCCCGGCGACCAGAGGCTCAGCCACACCTGGAGCGCCGAACTCGCGCAGCACGGCAGGACGGTGACGGCCACTGGGCTGTCCTGGAACCGGACCCTCGCACCGGGCGCGTCGGTCGACTTCGGGTTCAACAGCAGCCTCTCGGGCCCGGCGGCCGACCCGGGCACGGTCAAGCTGAACGGCAGGGCCTGCACGGCCGGCTGAACCGGGCGGGGGCGGGGGTGGACGAGCGTCCCCCCGCCCCCGCTCCCTTACCCCAGCTCCCGCGGCAGTGGCGCCGAGTGGAGCACCGCGAGCCCGGACACCGCACGGGTCAGCGCCACGTACAGCCGGCGCAGGCCCGTGCGCTCGTCCGGCTCCCCGTCGACCACCGCCGCCGGTTCGTCCAGCACCACGTAGTCGTACTCAAGGCCCTTCGCCAACGACGCCGGGACCAGCGTCAGCCGGGAATCGGCGGTCGTCTCCTGGCCGGGGGAGAGGTAGGGGTGGCCCGCCGCCGTCAGGGCGTCGGCCAGCGCCGGGATGCGCGCGTCGGCGGCGATCAGACCGGTCGACCCCTCGTGCGTGAGCGCCTCCTCGCACGCCGCGATCACCGCCGCGTCCAGCGCGTCCGCCCCCACCACCTCCCGTACGGACAGCGAACCGGGCGACTCACGCACCGACTCCACCGCCGTCAGCCCCGGCGAGATCACCGGCAGCAGCCGCGAGGCGTACGCGATCACATCGCGCGGCACGCGGAAGCCGGCCGTCAGCTCCTCCACCACCGCGTCCGCCTTGCCCAGATGGTGCAGCGCCTGCTCCCAGCTCTGCGTCGACCACGGCGTCGTCCCCTGCGCCAGGTCGCCGAGCACGGTCGCCGAACCCGTCGAGCAGCGGCGGCCCACCGCCCGGTACTGCATGGGGGAGAGGTCCTGCGCCTCGTCGATCACCACATGGCCCAGCGAATGCGTACGCGCCACCAGGTCCGATGCCTCGTCGATCAGCACCGCGTCCGCCGCCGACCACTTCGCGGACTTCACACTGCGGGCCGGCTTCACCCAGAGGATGGCCTTCTGCTCGTCCTCGGTGAGCAGGCCCTCCGCGTGCGCCGCCAGGAACTCCGGGTCCGCCAGCAGCCGCAGCACCAGCTTCGCCGGTTCGACCGCCGGCCAGACCGCCTTCACCGCCGCCTTCACCGCGGGGTTGCGGGCCACCGCGTTCTGCACCCGGTCGTCGGGCGCCTCGCCCGCCTCCTCCATCCGCACCAGCACCGCGTGCGCGATGCGCTGCGGCAGCGCCTCGTGCGCCGCCCCGTACCGCATGTCGCGGGCCAGCAGCTCCTGGACCATCTCCTCGATCTCGTACGCCGGGACCCGCCAGCGCCGCGAGCCGCGCACCACCATCACCGGCTCCGTCGGCAGCGTCACATGCGACCTGAGCGCCCGCCGCAGCACCTCGGCCATCCGCGCGTCGCCCTTCACGACGGCCGCCAGTGCCTCGTCCGTGCCGCGCACCTCGACCTGCGCGCCCACCAGGTCCTCGACGGTCGCCTGCTTCACCTCCAGCTCACCGAGGGCCGGCAGCACCTGCTCGATGTAGTGCAGGAACGACCGGTTCGGCCCGACCACCAGGGTCCCGGTGCGGGCCAGCCGCTCGCGGTGCGCGTACAGCAGATACGCCACCCGGTGCAGGCCCACCGCCGTCTTCCCCGTACCGGGCCCTCCCTGCACACACACCGTGCCGCCCAGCCCGCTGCGGACGATCTCGTCCTGCTCCGGCTGGATCGTCGCCACGATGTCCCGCATCGGGCCGACGCGGGGCCGCTCGATCTCCGCCTGGAGCAGCTTGCTCGTCTGCTCCGCCTCCGCTGGGTCGGTCAGGTGCTCGTCCTCGTACGCGGTCAGGTCGCCGCCCGTGTACCCGAAACGGCGCCTGCGGCCCACGTCCTGCGGGTCCTTGCGGGACGCCCGGTAGAACGGCTGCGAGACCGGCGCGCGCCAGTCGATGACCATCGGATCCCCGACCGCGTCGTGGACATGGCGGCGCCCGATGTAGAACTGCTCGCCCTCCGCGCCCTCCGCCTCCTCGGCCCCGATCACGTGGAGATAGTCGAGCCGCCCGAAGAACAGCGGGGTGTGCGAGAGGTCGGCGAGCGACTTGATGCGCTCGTCGATCTGCGCCTGAAGCACTGCGGCGTTCACCCAGTTCGCCGTGACATCGCTGATGTCCAGGGCCTGGGCGTCCTCCCGCATGGCGCGCAGCGCGGCGCGCGAGGCCGCGAGATGGGCGCGCTCGTGCGCGAGGGGGTCGGTGGTGGTGTCGCTCTCGAATTCGTGCGCGGGCACGGTGTTGCCTCCGGCATTCAACGCAGGACGGCGGACCGCAGCCCGTCCCGTGTCTGTGCGGGGCGATGCGGTCCGCTCGGGGATCGATCACTGGTACGTACGGTGACGCACGTACGGTTGTCGGCCGGTTTCCGTCCGGTCGGCGGCGCTCCCCCGGCTGCCGGCACAGGCCCTCACGGGCCGCCGGTACCACGGTTCGGGAGGCGGGCAGACCGGCGAGTGTACCGGCGGCCCGCGCCCCGCGCGAACGGATTACGGTGCCGTCCACCCCGTAGGGGACACCGTGCGACCGCAGGCGTACGCGCGCCGCGTCCGGCTTCCGCCTCCGGGGCGACGCCCCGGGCCACCCGCCCGGAGCACCATGGATACATGAGCACCTTCACCCTGAACCCCGGCAGGACCGGCGCCACCGCGGCCCCCGGTCACCCCCACAGCCGCGCCTCCGGCGCCCTGCGCGCCGTCAAGGTCTTCGCGCGGGCCGCCTTCGGTGTCGTCGTCCTCGGCGAGTACGCGGAGGAGGCGGGCGTGCGGCGCGGCCACTGACCGCGCCGCCTCCCCTCAGCTCTCCGCGGCCTCAGCTCAGCTCGCTGCCGCCCTCAGCTCGCTGCCGCCCTCAGCTCTCCGACAGCAGTTCGTCCGCGTCGACGATCCGGTACGCGTAGCCCTGCTCGGCCAGGAACCGCTGGCGGTGCGCCGCGAAGTCCTGGTCGATCGTGTCGCGCGCGACGACCGAGTAGAACCGCGCCTCGTGCCCGTCCGCCTTCGGCCGCAGCACCCGGCCCAGGCGCTGCGCCTCCTCCTGGCGCGAACCGAACGTCCCCGACACCTGGATGGCGACCGTCGCCTCCGGCAGGTCGATCGAGAAGTTCGCCACCTTCGACACCACCAGCACGTTCAGCTCGCCCTGCCGGAACGCCTCGAACAGCTTCTCGCGCTGCGCGTTGCTCGTCTCGCCCTTGATCACCGGGGCGTCCAGATGCTCACCCAGCTCGTCGAGCTGGTCGATGTACTGCCCGATGACCAGCGTCTGCTCGCCCTTGTGCTTGCGCACCAGCGCCTCGGTGACCTTCCGCTTCGTCGCCGTCGTCGCGCAGAACCGGTACTTCTCCTCCGTCTCGGCCGTCGCGTACGCCAGCCGCTCCGAGTCCGTCAGATTGACCCGGACCTCCACGCAGTCGGCGGGCGCGATGTAGCCCTGCGCCTCGATCTCCTTCCACGGGGCGTCGAACCGCTTCGGCCCGATCAGCGAGAACACGTCCGACTCGCGGCCGTCCTCGCGCACGAGGGTGGCGGTCAGCCCGAGGCGGCGGCGCGCCTGGAGGTCCGCGGTGAACTTGAAGACCGGCGCGGGCAGCAGGTGCACCTCGTCGTAGATCACCAGACCCCAGTCACGGGAGTCGAACAGCTCCAGGTGCGGGTAGACGCCCTTCCGGCGCGTCGTCAGCACCTGGTACGTGGCGATCGTGACCGGCCGGATCTCCTTCCTGGTCCCGCTGTACTCGCCGATCTCGTCCTCGGTCAGCGACGTACGCTTCACCAGCTCGTGCTTCCACTGCCGGGCCGAGACGGTGTTCGTCACCAGGATCAGCGTCGTCGCCTTGGCCTGCGCCATCGCACCGGCCCCGACCAGCGTCTTGCCGGCGCCGCAGGGCAGCACGACGACGCCCGAGCCGCCGTGCCAGAACCCCTCGACCGCCTGCTGCTGATACGGGCGCAGCGCCCAGCCGCTCTCGTCCAGCTCGATCGGGTGCGCCTCGCCGTCCACGTACCCCGCGAGGTCCTCGGCCGGCCAGCCCAGCTTCAGCAGCGTCTGCTTGACCTGCCCGCGCTCGGACGGGTGCACCGCGACGGTGTCCGGGTCGATCCGCGTCCCGACCAGCGGCTGGACCTTCTTCGACCGGAGGATCTCCTCCAGGACCGGCCGGTCCGTCGTCGTCAGCACCAGGCCGTGCACGGGGTGCTTCGACAGCGTGAGGCGGCCGTACCGGTCCATCGTCTCGGCGATGTCGACGAGCAGGGCGTGCGGGACGGGGTAGCGGGAGAACGTCACGAGCGCGTCCACGACCTGCTCGGCGTCGTGCCCGGCCGCTCGGGCGTTCCACAGCCCGAGCGGGGTCAGCCGGTAGGTGTGGATGTGCTCGGGCGCGCGCTCCAGCTCCGCGAACGGCGCGATGGCCCTGCGGCAGGCGTCGGCCTGCTCGTGGTCGACTTCGAGAAGGAGCGTTTTGTCGCTCTGGACGATGAGGGGTCCGGTCACGCGCGTTTGCCCTTTCGGGTGGGGGAAACCTCCAGTGTGCCGTATGGGGCGGGGGTGCGGGGTTCCGTGGTGCGGGGTTCCGTCCTCAATCGCCGGACGGGCTTGGGGGGGGCGTCGTCGTCCGTGGGGTGCGGGTCGCCCACCGTCCGGTGGGTGGGGGTGGGGTCCCTCCGGGCAGACTCCTCAAAAATGGCGTGTTCACCCGACGACG
>NZ_KB892037.1 GCF_000373645.1 Streptomyces sp. ATexAB-D23
CCGGGCCCCCGCCGAACCCGCCTGACCCTCCGTGTCCGCCGCGCCCGGCTTCCCCGCCGGACAGGCCCTAACCCTCCGCGTCCGCCCCGCCCGCCGGTCCCGAACCCTCCAGGCCCGACCGCAGCTGCGCGAAGCCCCGTTCCGCCGCCTCGACCGCCTCCGCGTACAGGTCGTCCGCCCGGCCGCCCTCGCTGACGCGCTGCCAGTTCTCCGAGGCCAGGACGCGCTGGACCGCGACGATCTGGCCCGCGGCCAGCCGGTCCGTCGCGCGGCCGCCCAGGGCGCGGGCGAGCGCGTCCTCCGAGCGGCTCAGGTAGGCGAAGAGGCGGGCCACCAGGGCGGGGGTGCCGTACAGCAGCGCGTGGTACGCCAGCACCTCCGGCGCGTCGCACAGACCGGTGATCGGGTCCCGGCGTTCCAGGCCGTCCAGGAAGTGCCGCCGCAGCGCGTCCAGGGGCGAATCACCGTCCGCGCGGGCGGCGACCACCCGCGCGGCCTCGTCCTCGTGGTCGGCGAACCGGAGCAGGGCCAAGTCCTCCTTGGCCGGGAAGTACCGGAAGAGCGTCGGTTTGGAGATGTCGGCCGCCGCCGCGATCTCCGCCACCGACACCTTGTCGAAGCCACGCTCCAGGAACAGGGTGATCGCGGCGTCGGAGACCGCCCGGTAGGTCAACTGCTTCTTCCGCTCCCGCAGGCTCATCGGGGCGGGCGACGCGTCGGCCGCGCCCCCGTCCGCCACGCCCGACCTGGCCTTCTCTGCGCTCATGACCATGAAGCGTACGCCCTTGACCTCAACCGGACTTGAGCCCTCCGCCGGTCCGGTGCCCCGGCTCAGAAGACGTCCGGGCACCAGGGCCGCCGCGCCGTCCGGAACACCGCGTCCGCTGCCGCCGCCGCGCCCGGGGCCGACTCCTCGACGCGGCCGAGCGCCACCAGCCGGGAGACCGACTCGTCGCCGAGCCAGAGCGTGCCCAGTTCCCGTACGTCCATCGCCAGGTCGGCCGAGCGCGTCGTCGGGACACAGGTGGCACCGCTCGGCGAGGCGTCCAGGTGGAAGCGGCCGGCCGCGAGGCCCGACGCGTCGTGGACCTCCAGGACCAGGGAGCCGGGCACCACGTAGGTGCGGGCCTCCAGGGCGCGTACGACGTCCAGGACGCGCGCCCACAGGAAGTCCGCCTGCGTCACGACGCGCGCCGCTCGCGGGTCCGGGAGCAGCAGCGGGAGCAGGTCGTCGGCGGGGCGGGGCCCGGTGCGGATCGTGGCGATCCAGTCCACCGAGCACAGGAAGTGCCACAGTGCCCGCTCGGCCGCCGGGGTCGTGGCGATCAGGCCGCGCACGGTCGCCCGGTTCAGCGGCTGCTTGGCGTCGCTCCAGTTCGCGTCGGCCCGGTAGGCGAGCATCCCGTCGACCGTCCCGTCGGGGCCCCGGTAGAGGGCGTAGAAAGGTTCGGTCCAGGGCTCGTTGGGGAAGAGCGACTGTCCCGTGAGCAGGTCCCACCAGCGTGGGTCGCGGCTCACCACGCCGTGCTGCCGGGCCCGCAGCCGGTCGTGCAGGGCGGGGCCCAGCTCGCGGATCCCGGCGCCGTCCACCAGGTCGATCCGGCCGCCGTCACCGGCCTCCGGGACCCGGCGGTGCGGGTCGAGGCCGGTGCGGTGGACGTCGATCTCCCACTCGGTGGTCCCGGCCGCCGGGCCGAATCCGTACCGCCCGTAGATCGGGTACTCGGCGGCTATCAGCGTCGCCGCCACGTCGCCGCGCTCCTTCGCCGCCGCCAGGTCGGCGGCCATCATCCGCGAGAGCAGCCCGCGCCTGCGGTGGGTGGGCGAGACGGCGACGTTGGTGACCGCGTCCGTGGGCACCGTCGCGCCGCCGACGACCGTCAGCTCCTGGGCGAACGAGCGGAACGTCGCGACGCACCGCCCCGCGTCGAACACCCCCTGGACGCGGGACAGGTCCATGTACGACAGGCGCCCGGCCACCTCCTCGTCCGACGGGGTGGGCGGCCTCAGGAAGCCGGTGTTCAGGGCGCGCAGCCAGTCGGGGAACTCGGACGGGGTGACGGTACGGATATCCAGGGCGGTCATGCGGCCCACGCTAGGAGAGCGTGCCGGGGCCTGTCGCATGGTTTTGACGGCCGTACGGCCGGGAAGGGCACGGCCTTCGCGGCCAGGGGCCTCAGAACGCCGCCCTGATCTCCCCCACCTCCACCGCGCCGCCCGTCAGCGGCGCCCGGCCGATCCGCGAGACCACCGGGGCATCGACCCCCAGCAGCCCCAGCGCGCGGCCCAGCACCGGGCGCAGCGCCCGGGTGGAGCCGTCGTCGATCTTGAAGGCGAGGGCCCTGCCGTCCGCCAGGGCGACCGCCTGGACGGCCTCCGCGCCCATCTTGGAGAGGGTGCCGGGCACCTCGCGCATCAGCCAGGTGTCCGGGCGCCGCGTGCCCGCCACGTACTCCGGGTGCGCGCGCATCGCGTCCGCCACCCGGCGCTCGGCGGTGCCCTCCCGTGCCGTGACGAACGCACGGAACGCCCGCGCGAGGCCCACCAGCGAAATGGCCATCAGCGGCGCTCCGCAGCCGTCGGTGCCGACGGCCGCGACCGGTTCGCCCGCGGCCTCCTCGACGACCTGGTGGACCAGCTGCTGGAGGGGGTGGCCGGGGTCGAGGTAGCCGGGCAGGTCCCAGCCGTTGCGGGCGCAGGCCGCGAGCATCGCCGCGTGCTTGCCGGAGCAGTTCATCGTGAGGCGCTCGCGGACGTGCCCGGCGGCGAGATACGTCTCGGCCTCCACCGGGTCCAGCGGCAGGTCCGGCGGGGTCTGGAGGTCGTCCGGCGACAGTCCGTGCTCGGCGAGCATCTTGCGTACGAGATCGAGGTGGAAGCCCTCGCCGGAGTGGCTCGCGGCGGCCAGCGCCAGCCGCTCACCGGACAGGTCGAGCCCTGCCCGCAGCACGGCCGCGGCCTGCATCGGCTTGTTGGAGGAGCGCGGGAAGACCGGCGCCGCCGGGTCGCCCAGGGCCAGCTCCACGCTGCCGTCGGCGGCGAGCACCACCAGTGAGCCCCGGTGGTGGCCCTCCACGAATCCGGACCGTACGACCTCGGCCAGCACGGGCAGGCCGGGGGCCGGGTCGGATATGGCGGGGGTGCGGGCTGCGCTGGAGGTCATGGTGGCCTTCCGGGGACGGACGGGACCCGCCCCCGGAAGGATCGCCTCAGGCGAGCAGGTCGTCTACTTGTGCTTCCCCGTCACGGTACCTGCGGGCGATCTCCGCGCCGCAACCGTCGGCCGTGCGCTGGAGCCGGTGCCGGCGGCGGGAGACCTGCTGTTCGTAGCGGACCAGGCGCCCCATCGCGGTGTGCAGCTCTTCGTCCGTCCGGGCGTCGAGGTCGGAGAGTTCGACCTCGGCGAGCGTCTCGGCGGCCAGCTTGCGGTACTCGGCGCTGCGCGGCACGGACAGCGTGACGTGCCGTGCGGATGAGCGGTGCGGCGACGGGGCGTCGGCGAGGATCTCCGACAGCCGGTCCACCACCGGCGACTCCGGGTCCCGGCGCCGGGCCAGCTCGGCCCGCAGGATGTCGATCCGCCCCTGGACGAGCCGCCGCACATAGCTGAGGTCGGCCTCGTCGCGCCGGGCGTCGCGGCGCAGCGCGCGCAGCTCCGGCAGTCTCAGGGCGCCCAGTTCGGTCCGGGGCCCGCCGCCGTCGCCCTCGTCACCGCCCTGACCGGTCCGCTGCACGGGCGGGCGCATGGTGCTGGTACTCGTACCGTTGCCGATGCCCGTACCGGTGTTGCTGCTGACGCCGGGGCGCGCGACCGGCACTGCGCCCGGGGACTGCCCGGTTCCATGGGTGCTCATGCTTGTGTCCATCCCCTCGACCGGTGCGTCGGCGCACCGCCTCCCGAGCATGGTGCCACCCCGAGGGTCCTTGTGGAGATGCTCTGTACCCGTTCAGCCCAAGATAGGTTGGTCTGTATGCGTGCAGTGGTACAGAGGGTGGATGGCGCGAGCGTCTCGGTTCGGGACGCCGCGGGCGACGGCGGGGGCTCTTCCGTCGTCGGTGAAATAGTCGGCGAGGGCCTGTGTGTGCTGGTGGGAGTGACCCACGAGGACACCCCGGAGAAGGCGGCGCAGCTCGCCCGCAAGCTCTGGTCGGTCCGCATCCTGGAGGGCGAGAAGTCCTGCTCCGATGTGAATGCGCCGCTTCTGGTGATTTCGCAGTTCACTCTCTACGGGGACGCCCGGAAGGGCCGCCGGCCCACCTGGAACGCCGCGGCGCCCGGCGAGGTCGCCGAGCCTCTGGTGGACGAGGTGGTGGCGCGGCTGCGGGCGCTCGGGGCGACGGTGGAGACGGGCCGGTTCGGGGCGGACATGCGCGTCTCGCTCACGAACCACGGCCCGTTCACCGTCATCGTCGAGGTCTGAACCCCGGCCAGGCGGCCGGTGCGGACAGGACCTAAGGCTCGACCACCGTCTCCTGGGCCGCCGCCGTGTCCCCGGCCAGCAGCTCCGCGTCGACGGCCACGTTCCGCTTCACCAGGGCCAGGGCGATCGGGCCCAGTTCGTGGTGGCGGGCGGAGGTGGTGACGAAGCCCAGCTGGCGGCCCTCGGCGCCGTCGGCCGCCAGCCGGACGGGGGTTCCGTGGCCGGGCAGATGGACCTCGCTGCCGTCCAGGTGGAGGAAGACCAGGCGGCGGGGCGGCTTGCCCAGGTTGTGGACCCGGGCGACGGTCTCCTGGCCCCGGTAGCAGCCCTTCTGGAGGTGGACGGCGGTGCCGATCCAGCCCAGCTCGTGCGGGATGGTGCGGTGGTCGGTCTCGAAGCCGACCCTCGGCCGGTGGCCCTCCACGCGCAGCGCCTCATGGGCCAGGACCCCGGCGAGCGGGCCGTGCCCGGCCGCGTACGCCTCCAGTCCGGCGCGCGGCAGGAACAGGTCGCGGCCATACGCCGTCTCGCGTACGACGGCCCCTTCGGGCACCTCGGCGATGGAACCGGCCGGCAGGTACACCACCGCGTAGTCCTCGGTGCGGTCGGCGACCTCCACCCGGTAGAAGAACTTCATCGACTCCAGATAGGCGATCAGTTCGCCCTGCGTACCCGGCTCGACGTGCATCCACACCGTCTCGCCGTCGTCAACGAGGTACATGGCGTGCTCGATGTGGCCGTTCGCGCTGAGGATCAGGGCCTCGGTGGCCTGCCCGGGGGCGAGGTCGGTCACGTGCTGGGTGATCAGGAGGTGCAGCCAGGCCAGCCGGTCGCTGCCGGTGACGGTGACGACGCCGCGGTGCGACAGGTCGACCAGACCCGATCCGTCGGCGAGGGCGCGCTGCTCGCGGAACAGGTCGCCGTAGTGCGCGGCGACGCCTTCGTCGCGGCCCTCGGCGGGGACGGCGCCGGGCTGGGACAGCAGGGGGCTCTTCATGCGACCAGCGTACGACTGGTTCAGACCCCGGCGGCCGGTGCGGGGTCTCCGGACGGCCCCGCGGTGCCCGGCCCGTCCGCCGCCTTCGCCGCGCAGCCGGCGCAGCGGCCGAAGATCGCGAAGTGCTTCATGTCCGTTTCGAACCCGAACGCCCCGCGCAGCTTCGCCGTGAACTCCTCGACCACAGCGACGTCGGCCTCGATGACGTCGGCGCAGTCCCGGCAGACCAGGTGGATGTGGTGGTGCCGGTCGGCCAGGTGGTACGTCGGGGCGCCGTGGCCCAGATGGGCGTGGCTGACCAGCTCCAGCTCCTCCAGGAGCTCCAGGGTCCGGTAGACGGTGGAGATGTTCACGCCGGACGCGGTCCGGCGCACCTCGGAGAGGATGTCGTCGGGCGTCGCGTGTTCCAGCGTGTCGACGGCTTCCAGGACGAGCTGGCGCTGCGGCGTCAGCCGGTAGCCACGCCGGCGGAGGTCGGTCTTCCAGTCGGTGCTCACCACAGCCCCCAGTGTAGATCCGGGCGGAACGACTGCTCCGGGAAAGCGGGGACCACCGCTTCGGGCAGTGCCTGCTTGACGAAGGCGTGCCTGCTTGAACGTGAGGAAGGCGCGCCTACTTGAAGAAGGCGATGCCGTCGTCCGGCAGGTCGCCGAGGCTCTTGGCCATCGCCTCGACCTCCTCGGGTGTGACGGTCTTCTTCAGGTGCGCCGACATGTACGGCCGCAGCTCGACCTCGGGCGTCGCCTTCTCGCCGACCCACATGAGGTCGCTGTTCACATAGCCGTAGAGCCGCTTGCCACCGCTGTACGGGCCGGAGGCGGCGGTCCGGGCCACCGCGTCGGTGACCAGGTCGATCTGCGGCTTCTTGTCGGCCAGCTCGCCGTACCAGATCTCGATGACGCCCTGGTCGCGGGCCATGACGACCTCGACCTTGCGGTCCTTGTCGATGCGCCAGTAGCCGGTCTCGGTCTCCAGGGGGCTGACCTTGTTGCCCTCGGCGTCGAGCACCCAGGAGCGCGAGGTGTACTCCAGGAAGTCCCGGCCGTCGTGGCTGAAGGTGACCTCCTGGCCGAAGTTGCACTTCTCGGCACCGGGGAAGTCGGACACCCCCGCGCCCACCCAGTTGCCCAGGAGGAAGGCCAGCGGGACGAGGTCCGGGTGGAGGTCGGACGGGATCTCGATCATGAGCGGCTCAGTCGATCTGTGAGGCGGGAGGCGGGGACGCCCGGAACGGGGAGGTGGTCAGCGCTGACCCTGGTACAGCTTCTTCACGGTCACACCGGCGAAGGCGAGAACGCCGACGCAGACCAGGACCAGCAGGGCGGAGAAGAATGCCTCAAGCACGGGGGCTCCTCGAACGAGCGGTATGGCGGCAGTACAGGGCAGTACAGGACCGGGCCCCAGCCTAATGGGTGGGGCCCGGTGTCGCCGGTCCGGGGCGTCCCGCGGAGCGGCTCAGCCCAGGAGCTGGTTCTGGAGGATCACCGTCTGGTGGAACGGGATGCGGGCCGTGCCGCCGGCTCCCTTACGGGACTGGACGACCACGGCGACCGTGTCGCCCGCGACGACGTAGCCGATCCGTATCTGCTCGGCACCGAACGGCTTCGGCTCGTTGAAGACGTACGACGCGGTGTTCTCCACCTTGCCGCCGCCCCGCCAGCTCTCGTCGAGCACCAGGAACTGCGCGCCGGGCACCGCGTCGCCCGGCGACGACGCCCCGATGTAGCGCTCGTCGCGGAACGCGTCGGCGTCCTCGGACGAGCTGAACCGGAGCAGGTAGATCCGGCTCGACGCGCCGTCCGGCATGGTCCAGCCGCGCGCCGCGATGTGCCGCAGGGTCCCCTCGCGCAGGGTGTCGACGAGGTCGGTACGCCGCTCCTTCACGTACTCGGACGCGAACTGCTCCGTGCTGACCCAGCCGCCCTTGAGCTTCTTGTCCACCGTGGCCCCGGCCGGTGCGGGGAGCAGCAGCTCGCGCAGGTCGGCGTGGTGGACCTCGGACGGGTTGCCGGCGCTGAAGGGGCGCGGCTCGCCGGCCGGGAGCGCGGGCAGGGTGAGCCGGGGGTAGTCCCAGCGCCCGTCGGCCTCGGTGGCCAGTCCCGGGACGTCCGTACGTTCCATCGAGGTGATGCCGTACGCCGTACCCGCCCCGACCGCCCCGAACACCAGCACGGCGACGGTCCAGCGCGCCACGGCCCGCAGCGCGCGGCGCGGAGGCCGGGGGGCGGCCGGGACGGGGAGCGGCGGCATGAGCGGCATGGGCGGCGCGGCGGGGGCCTGCGGCGGTACGGAGACGGGTTCGGCCACGGCCTCGGGCTCCGGTGCGGCCGTCTGCTCGGTCATATGTACTCCCCCGGGGACGTGATGTGGTTGAGCTGGTCCTTCACCAGCTCGGCGACGGCCGCCTTGTCGAACGGCTTGGTCCCGGATGCCGAGAACGTGACCATCACCTCGCCCTCGTACGCCATGCAGAACATCCCCTCGATCCGCTGCTTGCTGTTCTTGGGGTCGCGGAAGCACTTGGCGTTCTTCTTGTGGCCGTCGATCTTCGGCCCGTCGCGCAGGGCGTCGATGCTGCCGAAGAGTCCGGCCCGGAAGGAGTAGAGGTCCTTCAGGGCCTTCCTGTCCTTCATCCGCACCAGCTGGGTGGCGATGACCAGGTCGTTGTCGTTCGAGGTGTACGTGCGGACGGCCAGGCCCTGGACGCGCAGCTTGTCGACCCGCTTCTCGAAGTCGCGCCGCTGCCGGCCGGACAGGCCGCGCCCGCCCTCCTTCATCTCGGCGGCGGCCGCGCGACCGCTGACCTCCGCGTCGTTGCCGTAGGTGCCGGAGTCCGGGCCGAGCCGGTAGCCGGGCGGGACGGGCAGCAGCAGCTTGCTCAGCTCGGTGGAGGCACGGCCCCGGGCGACGTCGCCGGCCGGGTCCTTGCCCGGCTCGTGCGCGGGCTCCTCCCACAGCTGGGTCGTGACGGTGCGGTCCGCGTCGTCGACGGTGGTCTTCGTGTACGCGGCGGCGCCGCCGACGGCGGCGAGCACCAACACGACGGGGACGGCGGTGAGCACCACCCGACGCGTCCGGCCCCCGCGCACGGGAACGGGCGCGTCCGCAACGGCCGCGGGCTCGGGAGCGGACTCGGGGACGAGCGCGGGCTCGGGTACGGGAGCGTGGTCGGTGGCCGGGGCGGGCTCGGGCGTGTGGTCGTCGTTCACAGGCGCTCCAGCTGTCTCTCGGCCAGCGTCCGGATGTCCTTCTTGCTGATCGGCACGGTGTCGAAGACGTTGATGTCGACCATGACGTCGCCCCGCTGGAAGATCGCCCTGGCGTGGTGGACAGGCATGTATCCGGGCTTCCGGTCGGCCGGGAAGATGTAGTACCGGCCGTTGCCGCTGCCCTTGAGGGCGGTGCCCTCGTTGCCCGCGCCGTGGTCGGTCCCCGGCATGTACGAGCGCTGGTCCTCCGCGTGGTCGGCCGCCGCGGCGCCCGAGCGGAACTGCACCAGCCAGACGGTGGCCGTGCGGTACTCGCCCTTCTTCCAGGCGGCGCCCGCGACCCGCCGGATGCCCTGGTCGAGGAGGTTGCCGTACATGTAGTCCTCGTCCTCGAAGTCGAGTGCGTAGTCCTCGACCCCCAGCCACCCGTCCCAGCCGAGCGTGCTCAGCAGCTTGTCCTCCTCCCAGCCCTTCGGCCGGGGCGCGACGAGCTTGCGCAGATCGCCGTCCGTGCGGACCTGGCGGTCCTGCGACGCGGGCAGCGGGTCCGGCTTCTTCGCGGCGGGCAGCGCCTTCGCCGGGTACGCGAGATCCGGCTGCGAGAGCGCGGTGAGCGGTGTCGGCGCGCGTCCGGCCTGGACGTCGTAGCCGACCGCGACGCCGCCCGCGATGCCCAGCAGGGCCGCGGCGGCGATGATCAGCGTCGTACGCCCGCGCGGGCGCCGCCTACCGGCGACGTTGGCGGGTGCCGGTGGCTCCGCGGGCGCCGGTGTGTCCGCGGGCGCCGGCGGCCCTGCGGGCGGCTCGGGCTGCCCGTCGGAAATGTTGTCGTCCCTGTGCAAAATGGGTCCCCCCACGAGACCTTGAAGCGCGGATTCCGTTATCCGCGCACACAACTGACCCACAGGTTGCCGACGGGGTTGTGCGGCCGACGATTACAGTTCCGTATATGCCGAAGAAGCTCGTGATCAAGGTGACCGCAGGTGCCGACTCCGCCGAGCGCTGCTCGCAGGCCTTCACCGTGGCGGCCGTCGCCGTCGCCAGTGGGGTGGAGGTTTCGCTCTGGCTGACCGGGGAATCCGCGTGGTTCGCCCTGCCGGGACGCGCCGCCGAGTTCGAACTGCCGCACGCCGCGCCACTGCCGGACCTGATCGAGTCGATCCAGGCGGGCGGCCGGATCACGCTGTGCACGCAGTGCGCGGCCCGGCGCGACATCACCGAGGAGGACGTCCTGGAGGGCGTACGGATCGCGGGCGCGCAGGTCTTCGTCAGCGAGATCATGGCCGACGGCGTGCAGGCACTCGTCTACTGAGCAGGCTCCGCCGCTGAGAAGGGGTCCACCGCTGAGCGGGGGTACGCCGCCGAGCAGGCTCCGCCGCTGAGAAGGGGGCCGACGCCGCAGGCTCCGCGCCCGTCAGCCGCGCCGTTTCCGGCCGTCCAGCTCGTCCCACCACGCGTCGGACTCCGGATCTCCGGTGCGGCAGGCGGGCCCGCCGGTCCCGTTCTTGCGGGGCCGTGCGTCGGGGGACGGCGGCGCGTCACCGGACTCGCGCGCGTCGGTGGACGGAGGCGGACGGGGCGCGGGGTCGTCCCACCAGCGGTCCTCCGGCCCTTTGCGGTTGCCGACCATCGCGGCGACCGGCGGGATCACCATCGCGACCACGCACATCGCGATGGCGGCGGGCATCGACCAGAGCCTCACGAAGGCCCAGGCCGAGACGAAGAGGACGAGGCATACGCCCATCAGTACGAAGTAGGCGCGCCGGCGTCGGCGGTACATGAGTCCAGCGTAGGACGGATTGGCCCGCTCGGCCGTTCCGGAGCGAGCGGCCGTTACGGGAGGCCCGGAATCCGCGTCCGGACAGCCCGAAGGGCCGTACCCGCGTCAAGGAAGCGTCCAACCCCCTGGGGCACGGCCCTTCGGCCGGTCGCCGGCTGTGTGCCGGCACCACTGCTAGAGCCTGTCGTCACATTCCCGTCTGCCGGCCGACGCCATGCACGCACTCTCGCCGCACCGGCCCGCCCTCCGGGCGAACGACGGTAATTCGACGACGGGCCCTAGACGGCGATGGCCACCTCGGCGAGGCCACCCGTCTGCGCCACGACCGTGCGGTCCGCGCTGCCGCCGGGGACGAGGGCGCGCACCGTCCAGGTGCCCTCGGCCGCGTAGAAGCGGAACTGTCCGGTGGCCGAGGTCGGGACCTCGGCGGTGAACTCGCCGGTCGAGTCCAGCAGGCGGACGTAGCCGGTGACGGGCTCGCCGTCGCGGGTCACGCTGCCCTGGATGGTGGTCTCACCGGGCTTGATGGTCGAAGCGTCGGGGCCGCCGGCCTTTGCTCCACACATGGTGTTGTGTCCTTCGGGTCTCAGTCGTGCTGGTCGGGAGTCCGCCCGCTCGCGCGGGCGGAGTGGCACGGGGCCTTACTTGTTGGCGCCGAGCTCGATCGGCACGCCGACGAGGGAGCCGTACTCGGTCCACGAACCGTCGTAGTTCTTGACGTTGTCGACGCCGAGCAGCTCGTGCAGCACGAACCAGGTCAGGGCCGAGCGCTCACCGATGCGGCACAGCGCGATGGTGTCCTTCGCCAGGTCGACCTGCTCGGCCTCGTAGAGGGCCTTGAGCTCTTCGTCCGACTTGAAGGTGCCGTCGTCGTTGGCGTTCTTCGACCACGGGATGTTGCGCGAGCTCGGCACGTGGCCGGGGCGCTGCGACTGCTCCTGCGGGAGGTGGGCCGGGGCGAGCAGCTTGCCGCTGAACTCGTCGGGCGAACGCACGTCGACGATGTTCTGGTTGCCGATCGCGGCGACGACGTCGTCGCGGTAGGCGCGGATCGACTCGTCCTGCGGCTTGGCCTTGTACTGCGTGGCCGGGCGGGACGGGACCTGGTCGCCGTCCACCAGGTCGCGGGAGTCGAGCTCCCACTTCTTGCGGCCGCCGTCGAGCAGGCGGACGTCCTGGTGGCCGTAGAGCTTGAAGTACCAGAACGCGTAGGACGCGAACCAGTTGTTGTTGCCGCCGTAGAGGACGACCGTGGTGTCGTTGCCGATGCCCTTCTTCGACAGCAGCTCCTCGAAGCCGGCCTGGTCGATGAAGTCACGGCGGACCGGGTCCTGGAGGTCCTTGGTCCAGTCGATCCGGATCGCGTTCTTGATGTGGTTCTTCTCGTACGCGGAGGTGTCCTCGTCGACCTCGACGATCGCGACCTGCGGGTCCTCGATGTGGGCCTCGACCCAGTCGGCGTCTACCAGGACGTCGCTACGGCTCATTGTGTTTCTCCTCCGGGGCAGTCTGCGGCGAGATGATGCGAATCGTGCGTGATGCGGATGTACGGGGCGCGGGCCGGGCCCGCGGGTACAGGCAACATGCGGGATGGCCCCGACGTGCGGTCGAAGGGCCTGGGGAATGCGGGAAACCGGACGTCCCGCTCAGACAGTGCGACAGAGCATGGCGGCGACGCGGCACAGGTCCACTGCCCGCCGCTTCGTGAGATCCGCCTGTCCCCGCTGCGGGAGACCGCTAATAGAGCACTGCATGGCACCGATCGTAGGGACGTACGGGCGGACATGTCACCGCCGTGTCGCATATTGAGACACGATCGTCCGTGATGTGGGATACGAGGCGGATGCACGCAGCTGCCGAGCCGCTCCCCGGGGCACGCCGAAGACCGGCCATCTGCGGACCGGACTCGGACGTCTCACTATGTGGCGGGCCGTCGGGCGAGAGCCGCCGGCCGCCCCGGCGCGCCTGAGCCCTACCCGGCCACGGGCGGGATCATCCCGCGAGCCGTACATCCGTACCCGTCACCGAGATCTCCAGGCCGTCGGAGGTCGGCTGGATCTTCTCCAGCTTCAGGCCGTTCGGCAGCCCGCCGACCTCGCGCTCGAAGTCGGTCTTCTCGCGGATGAGGCCCTCCAGTCCGGGTATGCCCTCGCCCGGCACCTTGTCCGCGCGGACGCGGACGGTGTGGCCGTCGACCAGGGTGACGGAGGACAGGACGCTGCGCGACATCGTGCGCCCCAGGATGTTGACCGCGCCGGTCACTTTCACCTTGCCCTTGCCGCCGTACTCGACGGCGACGCCGTCGCTGGCGGCCTTGGTCAGGTCCTCGTACGAGATGACCGCGGTGCCGGTCGCGTGGGCGGCGGTGGCGCCCGAGAAGCCGTCGGTCAGCCGCACCTCGTGCAGCTCGGCGTTCATCGTGGAGATCCGCAGGGTACGGCCGGCGGCGGTCGTCTCGATCCCGGTGATCGTCACGTCCACCTCGTCGAGTTCCGATCCGGCGACCTGGGTCAGGAACGGGAAGCCCTTGATGGAGATGTCGGTGGAGCCGATCCGCGCCCCGTCCACCTTCACCCGGTCCTCGGCCTGCGACTCGGCGACGTACACCGCCACCCGGTCCACGGCGACGAACACCCCCGCCAGAATCACCAGGACGACGAGTGTCGTTCGCAGTGCACGCATGCCTGTCCTTCCCCCCGCCTGCCCGTCCGTCCGGGCGCTCGGCGCCCGTGAGCCTCCTGCGACCGCACGGCACGTCTCCGCGTGATCGACGTGCGAAAGCCCCCCAACGGTTCCCCGTGGAGGGCTTCGCCATGCGGCTGGGACGGCACCGGTTCCGGTCCCGGCGGCCGCCGTACGGATTTACGTCAGCACCCGGCCGAGCAGATAGACGGCCGGGGCCGCCGCGGTGAGCGGCAGGGCCACACCCGCGGTCATGTGCACGAATCGTGACGGATAGTCATAGCTCGCCACCCGCAGCCCGATCAGCGCGCAGACCCCGGCGGCGAGGCCGAGCAGCGCACCCTTCGAGCCCAGGTCGGTGACGGCACCGGCGACCGCGCCCGCCCCCGCCGCGAGGACCAGCGCCGCCACGACCGAGACCGGTCCGGGCAGCGGCAACGCCCGGACGAGCACCGCCACGGCCACCGCGACCGCGCCCACCGTCACGGCGTCCGGGACGGCCGCGAGGTGCCCGGCCGCGAGCACCGCGAGCGCGGCGGACGCGACGGTGGCCATCAGCCCCTGCATCCGCTCGTCGGCCCCGGCCCGGCTGCGCAGCTGGAGGACGACGGTGAGCAGCACCCAGACGCCCAGCGTGCCGATGATCGCGGCCGGACCGTTCTCCCGGCCCGCCGCGAGCAGTGCCACATCGGCGACCAGCCCGCCGGCGAACGCGAGCGCGATGCCCTGCCGGGCCGGCCACATCCCGTTGAGCCGGAACCAGCCCGCCGCCGTCACCGCCTGGAGCAGCACCAGCGGTACGGCCAGGGCGTACGAGCCGATGGCCGCGCCGAGCGCGAGCAGCAGCCCGAGCGCGGCCGTGATCGCGGCCGGCTGGATTCCCGGCGCGATGATCGGGGAACGCCCCTCGGCTCGGGCGCGCTGCGCGTCGGTGATGCGGGCGTTGCCCAGCGTGGTGGGCGCGCTGTAGCCGTCGTCACCGGCCGCCCCGGCCGGGGCGGGGGCAGGGGCAGGGGCAGGAGCGGCCCGCACCTCGGGGGGCAGTGGGTACGAGCCGGTCCCGCCGGGTGCGGAGGCGTGCCGGGGAGGCAGGGAGGCGGGGTCCACGGGCGGCACCGGGGCCGGCCGGTCCGGGGACGGGACGGCCGGCTGGTACTGGGTGTCCCAGGTCTGGCCCTCCCAGGTCTGCGCGGCTCCGTGCTCCGGCGACCCGGCCGAGGCATCCGCGTACCCCTGACCGGCGTATCCCTGACCGGCGTATCCCTGACCGGTGTGTCCCTGGCCCGCGTATCCCTGACCCGCGTGCGACGGATCGCCGTACGCCTGCTGGTCGTAGGGCTGCTGACCGTAGGGCTGCTGAGGCTGCTGAGGGTGCTGCTGCTGTGCGTGGGGGTACTGCTGCGGCTCCTGCCCGTACGGGTACTGGGGCTGGGCCTGATGCGGGTGCGGGGCCGGGTACTGGGGCGGCTGCTCCGGGCCCGGGTAGTACGGCTGCTGCTGATCGCTGTTGCTCATGTTCTGCGGTTCACCCTCCTGCGAACGGCGGGAGCACCTCGACCGTGCCGCCCTCGGCAAGGCGTACGGTCTCATGGCTCCGGGTCCCGACGGGGTCGCCGTCGATGAGGAACGAGCACCTGCGCAGCACGCTGCTCAGCTCGCCGGGGTGCCGCGCGCGCACCGCGTCGAGCGCCTCCTTGAGGGTCGCGGCGGCGTACGGCTCCTCCGCGGTCCCGGCCGCGGCCTTGGCGGCTGCCCAGTAGCGGATCGTTCCCGCAGGCATGGCGGCGCTCCTTTCGTTCCGTTCGTCGTGTGCCGGTCGGGGCATCGGCTGCCCATCATGGTTCACCGCCGCACCGCCCATTCGGCGATGCGGGTGAGCAAGGTCTCGTCCGCCGCGTTCTCCGCGTGGCCCATGCCGCGCTCCAGCCACAGGTCGGCCGCCCCGCCCGCGGCGGCGGCGAGCGTGCGCGGGTGGTCGAGCGGGAAGTACGGGTCCCGGTCGCCGTGCACGATCAGCAGGGGCGCCGGAGCGATCAGGGCCGCCGCGGCGACCGGGGAGAGCGGGACCGGGTTCCACTCGTCGTGGTGGATGCGCGTACGGAAGCCGTAGCGCCCCACCAGCCGGCCGGTGGGGCGGGTGACCATCCAGTGCAGGCGGCGCATCGGGGCCGTCCCCCGGTAGTACCAACGCGCCGGGGCGCTCACGGACACCACCGCATCGGCGTACGCCCCCGTACACGCCTCTGTGCGCCCCCCGCGCTCCGCGACGGGCCGGCCGCCCTCGCCGTCCGCCGCCGGGTCCGCGTACAGCGCGCCGTGCCGCAGCACCACCGAGCCGCCCATCGAGAAGCCGACCGTCACCACCCGCCCGTACCCGAGCGAGCGCGCCCAGGACACCGCCGCCGCCAGGTCCAGCACCTCGCGGTCGCCGACCGTGGAAAGACCGCCGGACCCGCCGTGGCCACGGAAGGAGAAGCTGACCACGGCCGCGTACCGGGAGAACGTCCGCACGGCCCGCCGGACCGCCGGACGGTCGGCCGAACCGGTGAATCCGTGCGCGACGACGATCACCGTGCCCGGGTCCCCGGCCCCGGCGTCATCCGCCGTACACGGGTCGTGCACCGCCTCGATCCCGACCCCGTCATCCGCCCGCAACGCGGCTCTCAGCGGGCCGCGCGTGATCGAGCGAACAGAGGAATCCGGAATTCTCCCCTCGGACACAGAACTCATGTGGGTTATTCTCCTGTGAAGAGGATCCGGGCAAAGCAGCCCCCGGGTCCTTTTGTGCTTTCCGGACGTTGTTACGACGACGTTTCGACAAGCTCAGCGGAACACCAGCGTACGAAGCAGAGCCGCATACTCCCCCGGGTCCCACCCGGGAGTGCCCCTCTCGCAGGGAACTGAGGAGGACCGACGTCATGGGCGAGCCAACCGTGCACGATCAGCGACCGATGAACCGAGCAGGTGGGCGCCGATGAGTTCCCTTCTGCTCCTGACGAATGCCCTCCAGCCGTCGACGGAGGTGCTCCCCGCCCTCGGCCTCCTGCTGCACAGCGTGCGGGTGGCCCCCGCCGAGGGCCCCGCCCTCGTCGACACCCCCGGGGCCGACGTCATCCTCGTGGACGGACGCCGTGACCTGCCCCAGGTCCGCTCGCTCTGTCAGCTGCTGCGGTCCACCGGACCCGGCTGTCCGCTGATCCTCGTCGTCACGGAGGGCGGGCTCGCGGCCGTCACCGCGGACTGGGGCGTCGACGACGTCCTGCTGGACACGGCGGGCCCCGCCGAGGTCGAGGCACGGCTGCGGCTGGCCACCGGCCGGCAGCAGATCACTTCCGACGACTCCCCGATGGAGATCCGCAACGGTGATCTCTCGGTGGACGAGGCGACGTACAGCGCGAAACTCAAGGGCCGGGTCCTGGACCTGACCTTCAAGGAATTCGAACTGCTCAAATATCTGGCCCAGCACCCGGGCCGGGTCTTCACCCGCGCACAGCTGCTCCAGGAGGTCTGGGGCTACGACTACTTCGGCGGTACGCGCACGGTCGACGTCCACGTACGGCGGCTGCGCGCCAAGCTCGGCCCCGAGCACGAGTCGCTCATCGGCACCGTCCGCAACGTGGGCTACCGGTTCGTCGCGCCCGAGAAGGTGGAGCGGGCGGCCGAGGAGGCCAAGGCGGCCGCGCGCGCCGTCACCCACTCGGAGCAGCCCGGCGTTGCCGAGGTCACGGAAGAACCCCCGGTCCGGCCTGCCAAGAGGTAGGTCCATCCGCGTAGACTGCCGCGCGTGGCCAAGGTGACGCGGGACGATGTGGCGAGACTGGCGGGTACGTCGACCGCTGTGGTCAGTTACGTCATCAACAACGGACCCCGGCCGGTCGCCCCGGCCACGCGCGAGCGGGTGCTCGCCGCGATCAAAGAGCTGGGTTACCGGCCGGACCGGGTCGCCCAGGCGATGGCCTCGCGGCGGACCGACCTCATAGGCATGATCGTGCCGGACGCCCGGCAGCCCTTCTTCGCCGAAATGGCGCACGCGGTCGAACAGGCCGCCGCCGAGCGCGGGAAAATGGTGCTCGTCGGCAACTCCGACTACCGCGACGAGCGCGAGGTCCACTATCTGCGGGCCTTCCTCGGCATGCGGGTCTCCGGCCTGATCCTGGTCAGCCAGGGCCCCAGCGAGCGCGCGGCGGCGGAGATCGAGGCCTGGGACGCCCGGGTCGTCCTGCTGCACGAGCGGCCCGAGGCCATCGACGACGTCGCGGTCGTCACCGACGACGTCGGCGGCGCCCAGCTCGCCACCCGCCACCTCCTCGAACACGGCAACGCGTACGTGGCGTGCCTCGGCGGCGTGGACTCCACCCCGGCGGTCGGCGACCCGGTCGCCGACCACATCGAGGGCTGGCGCCGGGCCATGCACGAGTCGGGCCGCTCCACGGAGGGCCGCCTCTTCCAGGCCCCGTACAACCGCTACGACGCCTACCAGGTGGCGCTGGAACTGCTCGCGGGCCCCGACCGGCCCCCGGCCATCTTCTGCGCGACGGACGACCAGGCCATCGGCGTACTGCGGGCGGCGCGCGAGCTGCGCATCGACGTGCCGGGCGAGCTGGCGGTCGCGGGCTTCGACGACGTGAAGGAAGCCGGGCTGACCGATCCGCCGCTGACGACGGTCTTCTCGGACCGCCCCGCGATGGCGCGGGCCGCCGTCGACCTGGTGCTCGACGACTCGTTGCGGGTGTCGGGGTCGCGGCGGGAGCGGCTGAAGCAGTTCCCCTCCGCACTGGTGGTCCGCCGCTCCTGCGGCTGCGGGGAGCCCCCGGCGGCGGACCGGCCGCCCATGTCCTGAGGCTCGCGCCGACGAGCACCGGGCGGCCTTGACCGGGCCGCCCTTATATCGGGCATACGCGGTTCTGCCGGGCTTCTCAGGGCGTACTCACGGTCCTCTCATCTTGGCCGGACAGTCTCATAGACATGACAGAGAGCCAGCGCCCGAGCGGCGAGTACCCGACGTACCCCTCGTACGGCAACGGCGACGCGGCCTACCCGCCGCCGCCGTCATACCAGCCCGTCCAGCCGGTCCCCATGGGCCCCGGAACCACCGTGTGGCCCGCGCCGGCCCCGGCCGACGGGCACTCGGGCGGCGGTGACCAGGGCGGCGGCCCGTACGGTCACGGCCTGCCGCAGCCCGCCCCCGAGCCCCCGGCCCGGCGCCGGGTCCGCAAGCCGGTCGCGCTCCTCGCGGCCGTGGCCATCGCGGCGGCGGTCGTGGGCGGCGGCACGGCGACGGTGATCGGCAAGCTCACCGACAACGGCACCGTCACCGCCGCCGGGAGCGGCGTCGTCCCCGGCACCACCGTCTCGCAGAGCAGCAAGGGCACGGTCGCCGGAGTGGCCGCGGCCCTCTCGCCGACGATCGTGGAGATCGGCGCGACGTCGACGGCCGGCCAGTCGACCGGTTCGGGCGTGGTCATCACCGCCGACGGCGAGATCGTCACCAACAACCACGTCATCGCGGGCGCCTCGGCCATCAAGGTCACGCTGAGCACCGGCAGGACGTACACCGCCGACGTCGTCGGCACCGACGCCGACAAGGACCTCGCGCTGATCAAGCTCCGGGGCGCGAGCGGGCTGAAGACCGCCACGCTGGGCGACTCCTCCCAGGTCGCCGTCGGCGACGAGGTCGTCGCGATCGGCTCGCCCGAGGGCCTGACCGGCACGGTCACCAGCGGCATCGTCTCCGCGCTCGACCGTGACGTCACGGTCGCCAAGGACGGCGACAGCGGCCAGGACCAGAGCCAGGGGCAGGAACAGCAGGGCGGCGGCCGCCAGTGGCCGTTCCAGTTCGGCGGACAGCAGTTCAACGGCGACACCGGCGAGTCCACCACCACGTACAAGGCCATCCAGACCGACGCCTCGCTCAACCCGGGCAACTCCGGCGGCGCGCTGATCAACATGAACGGCGAGATCATCGGCATCAACTCCGCCATGTACTCGGCGAGCTCCGCCGCCGGCTCGGGCAGCTCAGGCGCGGGCAGCGTCGGCCTCGGCTTCGCGATTCCCGTGAACACACTGAAGGCCGACCTCGACACCCTGCGGGCGGGCAACGGCTCCTGACCGGTCCGGCGCCGGCGGCCGTGCGAGGCTGAGAAGCTGGTGCACGCGCCCCGGCCCGTACCGAACGAGAAGAGGACGAAGCAGCGATGAGCCCCGCCGATGACGATCCGCAGCGCATCCTGATCGTCGACGACGAGCCCGCCGTGCGCGAGGCCCTGCAACGCAGCCTCGCCTTCGAGGGATACGGCACCGAGGTCGCCGTCGACGGCCTCGACGCGCTCGCCAAGGCGGAGTCGTACGCCCCCGACCTCATCGTCCTGGACATCCAGATGCCGCGCATGGACGGCCTGACCGCCGCCCGCCGCATCCGCTCCACCGGCACCACCACGCCCATCCTGATGCTCACGGCCCGGGACACCGTCGGCGACCGCGTCACCGGACTCGACGCGGGCGCCGACGACTACCTCGTCAAGCCCTTCGAGCTGGACGAACTCTTCGCCCGCATCCGCGCCCTGCTGCGCCGCAGCTCGTACGCGGTCGCGGCGGGCGGCCCCGTCCCCGACGACAACGTGCTGTCCTTCGCCGACCTGAAGATGGACCTCGCCACCCGCGAGGTCACCCGCGGTACCCGGCGCGTGGAGCTGACCCGTACCGAATTCACCCTCCTGGAGATGTTCCTCGCGCACCCGCGCCAGGTGCTGACCCGCGAGCAGATCCTCAAGGCGGTCTGGGGCTTCGACTTCGAGCCCAGCTCCAACTCCCTGGACGTGTACGTGATGTACCTGCGCCGCAAGACCGAGGCCGGCGGCGAACCGCGCCTGGTCCACACGGTCCGGGGCGTGGGGTACGCGCTGCGCTCCGGCGGGGGCGAGGGGTGACGGGGCCCCTGCACCGCTTCCGCGCCCTGCCGCTGCGCTCCCGGCTGGCCCTGCTGGTCGCGACGGCGGTCGCGGTGGCGGTGGCAGCGGTGGCGGTGGCCTGCTGGTTCGTCACGCGGGCTCAGCTGGAGGAGCAGCTGGACACCACCCTGCGCAACACCACGGTCGACGAGCGCTATCTCAGCTCCTTGTACGCGTACTGCTTGGATCCCACTCAGCAGGAACCGCCCCGCACCGACTCCGGCCTCACCGTCCAGCTGATCGATGCCCAGGGCACAGTCTGCATCGCACCGGACTGGTCACCGCTCTCGGTGGGCAGGGCCGACCTCGCCGTGGTCAATCGCGAGGTGCGCAGCACGCTGCACACCGCGTCCGCCGCAGACGGGGTGAAAATGCGCGTCTTCACCAAATCGGCGGAGGTCAAACGGGGCCTCGGTCAGCCGAACCTGAAGATCGCCGTCTCCGTCGCCCGTCCCCTGAGCGAGATCGACAAACCCCTCTCCACCCTCGCCTGGGTCCTCCTCCTCGTCTCCGGCATCGGCGTGGTCGGCGCCGGCGCCGCCGGGCTCTGGGTCGCCCGTTCCGGGCTGCGTCCCGTCGACGAGCTGACCGAGGCCGTCGAGCACGTCGCCCGTACCGAGGACCTGACCGTCCGCATCCCGGTCGAGGGCGAGGACGAGATCGCCCGCCTGTCCCGGTCGTTCAACTCGATGACCGCCTCGCTGGCCACCTCCCGGGACCGGCAGGCCCAGCTCATCGCGGACGCCGGTCATGAGCTGCGCACCCCGCTGACCTCGCTCCGTACCAACGTCGAACTCCTCGCCCGCAGCGACGAGACGGGCCGGGCGATCCCGCCGGACGACCGCAAGGCGCTGATGTCCTCGGTGAAGGCCCAGATGACGGAGCTGGCCTCGCTCATCGGCGACCTCCAGGAACTGGCCCGCCCGGACGCCGCCAAGACCGGCCCGCTCCAGGTGGTGGCCCTGCACGACATCACCCGTACCGCCCTGCAACGGGCCCGGCTGCGCGGCCCCGAGCTGACGATCACGGCCGAGCTGGCCCCCTGGTACGTGCGCGCCGAACCCGCGGCGCTGGAGCGGGCGATCGTCAACGTCCTGGACAACGCCGTGAAGTTCAGCCCGCCCGGCTCCACGATCGACGTGGAGCTGCACCGGGGCCGGCTGACGGTACGGGACCACGGCCCCGGTATCCCCGCCGACGAACTCCCCCACGTCTTCGAACGCTTCTGGCGCTCCCCGTCCGCCCGCCAGCTCCCCGGCTCGGGCCTCGGCCTGTCGATCGTGGCCCGTACGGTCCAGCAGTCGGGCGGCGACATCGCCCTGAGCCCGGCCCCGGGCGGCGGCACGGAAGCCGTGATCAGCCTCCCGGGGGCACCGCAGCCCCCGCCGGACGGGGTGCCGGAGTAGCGCCACCCTCCGCGTGACGTTCCACACAGGGAAAGCGTACGGACCGAGAGCAACTGCACTCTTTGCCGATATCTGTCCGCACCCGCCGTTCACGCTTCGTCCGGGATCTTCGGAAATCGCTTTCGTCCGGCTCCCAGGAGCCTCATACGATCTTCACAGCCGCCCGCGTGAGCGAACCACCGCGGCCGGCGTTCTTTCAGATTTTCTCCGCTTTTCCCCTTTTCCGATCCGGACCCCAAGGGCACATGTGAAGATTCGTCGCACTCTCGCCACCGCCGTGGCCTTCGCCATCACCACCCCCGCCGTTCTCCTCTCCGTCACCCCGGCCTTCGCCGACTCCAAGCCGGCCGCGGAATCGCGGGCCAAGCCGACGATCGAGGAACTCGAAAAGGCCGCGGCCGAGGCCCAGAAGGCCTACGACAAGGCCCTCGCCGCGAAGGACGCCGGCTACGAGGAGCTGAAGACCGCCCTCTCCGACAAGGCGCCCCTCGCCGTGGCGGCCGCTGCCGCCCGTAAGGCGGCCAACGAGGCCGCTGCCGCCAAGACCGCCGCCGACCAGGCCGTCACCGATGCCGAGGCGGCCCTCGCCAACCTGCCCGACACCGCGACCGACGCCGAGCGGACCGCCGCCGAGAAGGCCGTCACCGACGCCGAGACCGCCGCCGCCACCGCGGCCACCGCCAAGACCGAGGCCGACACCAAGGCCACCGAGGCCGACACCGCGTCCGACGACGCCCGGGTCGCCGCCGCCCGCGCCTACTCCGTCCTGCAGAACGCCCTGGCCGACGCCCTCGCCGCCAAGACCGCGGCGGACGAGGCGCTGACCAAGGCCCGGGACGAGGAGAAGGGCGGCCAGGACTGCGTGGGCGCCGACCTCACCGCCGTCGTGACCGGCATGCCCTCCTCGGTCACCGCCGGTACGACCACCACCTTCTCGCTCCGCGTCGGCAACGGCACGAAGCAGACCCTCGACGCGGTCACCACGTACGCCAACGTGCACACCACCGACACGACCGGCCTCAAGACCACCGACGGGTCCATGCACCTCCAGTGGTCCACCACCGCCTCCCCGAAGTGGCGTGCCGTCCCCGCCGACCACCTCATCAGCGGCCTCGGTCCGCTGAAGGCCGGCGCGCACACCGACGTCAAGCTCCGTCTCACGGCCGACGCCAAGGCCCCGGCCGGCAACGGCGTCGTCCTCACCTCGGCCGACTACGTCAACAAGGACGGCTCCTGCGGCGGCGGCGCCGGCATGGACACGTACGCCTTCACGGTCAAGGCGGCGGGGTCCAAGACCGGGACGACCGGCGGCACGGGCGGCACGGGCGGCACCGGCTCCGGCTCCGGTTCCGGTTCCGGTTCCGCGGGCACGACCGGCTCCACCGGCGGGTCCGGGCAGCAGGCCCAGGGCTCGGCGTCCGACGACTCGGTGACCGCCGGGGGCGGCCTCGCCTCCACGGGTGCCTCCGACGCCACCGTCCCGCTCGGGCTCGCCGGCGGCGCGGCCGTGGTCCTCGGCGGGGCGGCCGTGCTCGTCGTCCGCCGCCGCCGGGCCGGCGCGGAAGCCTGAGCGGGGCCCATAAAAAATGGGGGAGGGGCTGCGGGCCGGGTGACCGGTCCGCAGCCCCTCCCCCCTTCCGGGTGCTACTGGACGACCGTGATCCGGTCCGTCGCCGGCGGGGCCAGCGGGGCCGAGGCCGTGGAGTGCGCGGCCAGGTAGTCGTTGAACAGGTCCAGGTCGGAGGCGCCGACGAGCTTGTTGGTGCCCTCCCCGAGCGCCGCGAAGCCGTCACCGCCGCCCGCGAGGAACTCGTTCATCGCGACGCGGTACGTCTTGCCCGCGTCGATCGCCTCGCCGTTCAGCTCGATGGTGTCGGTGACCACGCGGTCCGCGCCGGACTTCGTCATGTCCAGCGTGTAGGTGAGGCCCTCGGACACCTGGAGGATCTTCGGGCTGGCCTCGTTCGAGCCGCTGACCTGCTGCTGGAGGGCGCTGACGAGCTGCGCACCGGTCAGGTCGACGACGTTCATCATGTTGGTGAAGGGCTGCACGGTGAACGACTCCCCGTACGTGACGACCCCGTCGCCCTCACTGCCCGACGCCTTGTAGACCAGATCGGCGCGGATGCCGCCCGGGTTCATGAAGGCGACGACCGCACCGCCCTTGTCCGCCGGGGCCAGGCCCTCCAGCTGCGCGTCCGCGATCAGGTTGCCGAGCGGCTTCTCCGGGGCCGTGGAGCCACGGCCGTCGATGTCGGCCGAGATGTAGCCCTGCGGCCGGTTCGAGATCGGCGCCGCGAGGGTGTTCCAGCGGGCGATCAGGTCCGTCATGTCCTTGGCCGGCGTCTGGTCCCGGCTGACGATGTGGTTCGCCGAGACCGGGTTCGACGGGGCGGGGGCGTGGTGCTTGGAGCCCTTCTTGGCCGAGCCCTTCACCGCCGTGCGCACGATGTCGTTGGTGCGGCGGTCGTAGGTCAGTGTCGTGTCCGTGTACAGCTTGCCGAACGACGCGGCCGACGTGACCAGGCGCGGGTTGCCCGCCGGGTCCGGGATCGTGCACACGTACGCCTGGTGGGTGTGGCCCGTCACCAGCGCGTCGACCTTCGGCGTGATGCCCTTGGCGATGTCGGTGATCGGCCCGGAGATGCCGTCACCGGCGCCGGGGCTGTCGCAGTCGTAGTCGTACGCCGCGGAGGCGGGCGCGCCGCCCTCGTGGATCAGGGCGACGATGGACTTGACGCCCTGCCGGTCCAGCTCCTTGGCGTACTTGTTGATCGTCTCGATCTCGTCGTGGAACTTCAGGCCCTTGACGCCGTTGGCCGTCACGATGTCCGGCGTGCCCTCCAGGGTCACCCCGATGAAGCCGATCTTGACGCCGTTCTTCTTCCACACGGTGTACGGACGGAGGATCGGCTTGCCCGTCTTCTCGTCCGTCACATTGGCGGCCAGATACGGGAAGTCGGCCCCCTTGAACTTCTTGCCCTTCTCGTAGCAGCCCTCGACCGGGTGGCAGCCGCCGTTCTGGAGGCGGGCCAGCTCGGTGGCGCCCTCGTCGAACTCGTGGTTGCCGACGCTCGTCACGTCGAGGTCGATCTTGTTGAGCGCCTCGATGGTCGGCTCGTCGTGGAACAGCCCCGAGAGCAGCGGGCTCGCCCCGACCATGTCGCCGCCGGCCGCGGTGATGGAGTACGGGTGGCCCTTGCGGGCGGTGCGCAGCGAGGAGGCGAGGTACTCCACGCCGCCGGCCGGGACGGCCTCCGTCGTGCCGTCGGCCTTCGTCTCGGTGACCGTACCGGCGGAGCCCTCCGGGGGCTCCAGGTTGCCGTGCAGGTCGTTGAAGGACAGCAGCTGCACGTCGACGGTCCGCGCCGGCGTCTGGTGGCCGTGGCCCTTTCCGTGCCCGTTGCCGTGGCCGTGCCCGTGACCGTGACCGTGGGCGCCGGCCGGCGTGGCGGCGACGAGGGCGCCCACGGTGACCAGACCGGCCGCGGCGGCGAGCACCCGCCGGGACGCACGTTTCTTCTGCGGTGTCGCTGACATCGGTCCCCTTGTGAGTTCAGCGGGTGGTTCGAGTACGCGTCCGAGGACGCGAGCCGCAGCCTAGAGTCAACGCGCGTAGCGCGACAGATGTTTGCGGTTACGAACTGGTTGCCGCCCGATCGGAACGGGGCCATCCACCCATATGGGTGCGCGGGGGTGCGCCTCGCACCCGCGGGGGTGCGCCTCCACCCGGTGGGTGGGGGTGGGGTCCCTCCGGGCAGACTCCTCAAAAATGGCGTGTTCACCCGACGACGAACAGGTACCCGGGTCGTACGCCATTTTCTGCGGGGACTGCCCTGCACGCCCCCACCCGGACGCGTATGCGTCTGCGACAGTCGTCCC
>NZ_KB892038.1 GCF_000373645.1 Streptomyces sp. ATexAB-D23
ATCACTAGGGGAACCGTTTTGTTCTGGTTTTCCAGAACACGCGCGGCAACGTCCAGTGGGCAGGGGGCGTACATCGTTCCCCTCCGGGGGAAACCGCAGGTCAGCCGCGCGTAGCACGCCGGGACGGTATTACCAGGGGAACCGTCCTGTTCTGGTTCTCCAGAACACGCGCTGACTGTCCCGGCGAGTGCGTACATCGTTCCCCTGGAGGGGAAAGCCCCAGGTGGCGGGGTCAGTGAGCAGCACGGGCGCCGCGTTGTATGCAGCAGCTGCGCATAGATCTCGCGCATAACATCACAGCTCAGTTATGTTCCGCGGCCGTCGAGACGGGTTCCGAGGTACTGCTTCCTGGCCTCGGAGCAGCAGGCACCGGACAGAGCAGCGTGCAGCAGCTGGCCGTGCTGCACCGGCCGGGGCCGGCCTGCTACCCATGCAGCACCCGTGTTCCGCCTGGCCCATGCAAATGCTGCGCTGCCCCCACGAGACCACCGTGCTGCAACCCGACCACCACCTCCAGGACCGCGAGCAGCACCCCACCGAGGCGGGCTACGATCCTCCGCTGCTCATCGAGCAGCACCTGCTACACCACGGCGAGCAGCACGGCCAGGAGCAGCGGCTACCCCGTCGCCGAAGGCCCTCGTCTCACAGCTCACACCCTCACAGCGGCATCGTTCACCTGGGGAAACGGGCCGTGTGCCACACAGGGGCAGCCGGGATCGGTGAGCTACAGGACGGTGCCGTGCAGGGCGCGGCGGCCGCCAGACATGGCGTAGCGGCGGGCGGCGAGGCCGCTATCGAGGGTCTCGCCGATCTGCTCGCACAGCAGCGCCAGGACGTCGGCGGCCTCGATGTCGGACATGGGCGGCGACGGCGTCGTGGATCGCGGCGCGGGCGGCGGAGCCGGTACGCCTGGGCGCGGCTGATGCCGAACTTCGCGTCGCAGTACGCCTCCCACGAGGTGAAGCCGAGGGAGAGCCAGACCTTGGCGGCGTGCGCGTCGCGGACCCGGGCAGCGAGGACGGCGACGGTTCGCCTGACGTCGTCCATCGCCTCGCGCAGCCCGGCCGTGACCTCTCGGGCGCGGGCCGCGCTGAGCGGCGGCCGCGCCGGGGCGACGGCCTGCTCCTGGTCCTCGCTGTCCTCGCCCACGACCCCATCGTCCTGCGCGCCGGCGGACCGTGCCAGGGCGTGCGGAAGCACGGCCGCAAGCCCCCCACCTCACAGGCTCACAGCCTCATAGGCAACGCGTTCACCTGGGGAAACGCCCTGTAAGGCTCGTAGACCTCACAGGGCGGGGCTGAACGTGACACCGGTGCCGGGCGGCTCTGGCAGGCTGATCCGCGACGGCGGGCTGTCGCGTCTTGCCGCAGAACCAGGGGGTCCGGGGTGGCGGGGATCGAGCGGGAACCGGCGGAGGTGCGGATACCCAAGGCCGCCTTGGACGCCTTCGCTGCGGCGCTGAGCGTGCGCACGGCGGCGATGCGCACCTGGCCCGACGGCATCGAGTGGATGTACGCGCTGGGCACGTGGGACGAGCCGCACGTGGAAGTGGCGCTCATGCCCGGCGGCGATGAGGTGTGGCTGCGGATGTCCACCGACCGCTCCAAGCTCGTCGTGTGGACCATCCAGGAGTGGTGGGACTTCGCCGGCGAGCTGCCCGGCGCGGCGCCGCCGCAGGTCTGAGCGTTCAGCCCTTGTCGATGATCCGGATGAGGCCATACGGGAGTTCCTCCGCCAGCGGGAACAGCGGCTCCAGGATGCCCTGGTACACCGGGTCGGTGTGGGGCGGGCAGTGCTCGGTGAGCAGGCAGCCGGCGGCTTCGTCTTTGGTCCGGGGGTGGTCGGCGTCCTCGTCGGCGGCGATCTCCAGGACGATGTCGATCGCGTTGTTCACGCCGTCGCGCGCCTTGGCCCACCGGCGCGCGGTGTCCTCGCGCTCGCCCGGGATGGCGCTGTGGTGCGGGCGCTCGGGCAGGAGATCGGCCACCGGCACCGACAGCGCCTCGTGCAGGCGGCCCAGGGTCGGCTCCTGGCACAGCTCCTCCACCAGGGCGGCCGTCAGGGGCGGCTTCGCCTCCGCGACGCGCTGCAGAACGGCGACGCCCAGGACGACCGCGGCGGCCGTGTACCGCCAGGCGACCAGCGCCGTGTGCCGCTCGTACGCGGTCGCGCCGCTGGCGATCTCATGGACGGCCTGCCCGTGGAACGGGAACATCGTCGGCGTCTCGTGCAGTTCGGCGACGTCACCGGCGCTCGCGAGGCGGTCCCAGAGGGTGACCGCCGACTGCCACTCGTGCCGCGCGGTCAGGGACGCCGCGTTCAGCGACCGCAGCGCCTCGAGCTCGGTCGTCGTCAGCGGGCCGCGCTCGTCGAACCGTGGAAACCGCATCGCCACTCCCCACCCCGGGTTTTTGGATCAGTCCCCGGCACGCTACCCGGCCCTACGGCACCTGGTGGCTACTCGCGGATACGCGTTCCCGCCCGGGTGGCAACGCGTGGATACGGTGGTGGCTACGATGCGAAACGCCCTGACCCCGGCAGCTGCAATGCCGGGGTCAGGGCGTTGTCACCGGGTGGCTACCCGATCCAGATGATGTCCAGGACGGACAGGTGGCGGGTGAGCCGGTTTATCACGTAGACGACGGACAACTGCCCGACCGACGCGGCGCGGACGTCCTCGCCGTCCGGGTCACCGGTGTTCCACTGCGGCCACCCCCACGGGGAGCGCACCGCGAGGTCCAGGACGTCGCGGACCGACTCCTTGGCGTGCTCGGGGAGCTCGGTGAGCGTCTTGGCGGCCTGAGCCGACAGGCGAACCGCCCACGGCTCACCGGTCACCGGCGGGCACCGAGGACGTCGTCCAGGTCCACGAAGCCCGACTCGTCACGCCCGGAGTCCATGTACGCGTCGACGGCCGGGGCCGCGGCGACGCGCAACTGCCAGGTCCGCACGACGTCGTGGAGCGGGGTGAGGCTGTAGGTGTGACGGGAGTCGTCCAGGGCCTTGGCCCAGTCCCGCTCGAAGGCCGGCACCCAGGTGTCGGCGCGGCGGTCGGCGCGCAGCTGAGCGAGCAGCTGGGCGGCGGCGGCCGGGGCCGGCGGGGCGGGGGCTTCCTCGGGCTGCGCGCTCATGGGCACCTCCTGGCGGGTCGTCACTTCACCGTACGCGCGGTACGGGGCGGCGGGAGCGGCCATGACTGTTTTCCTTCCGTGTGAGGCCGGTCGGCATCTGGTGAGTTGGTCAGGGCTGGTCCGGGGCGACGATGTACCCGAACCCGAGGGCGTGGGGCTTGGTGCGGTAGCCGAAGGCGTTCAGGATGCTGCCGAGGGCGAGGTGCATCGTGGCGCGGACGGTTTCGTACTGGATGACCACGGCCTCGCCCGCGCGGCCCGGGGTCTCTACGTCGATTGCCGCCTCGCAGAGCCGGTCGTGCATACCCCAGCTGATGTGCACGTGGTCGTCGTAGACGGAGATGAGGAGGCCGCCTTCAGGTTCGCCGTCCGCACCGGACACGGGCGCGAAGCCAGCGCTCTCCAGGTCGAACCGCAGCCGGGCCTCCAGGGCTTCGAGGTCCATGTGCGTCATGCCAGCTCCTCTTCCCAGTCGAGGAAGTCGGCGCCTTCCTCCTCCTGGCGCTGGTAGTCGTCGGCGGCCTGACGGTTCGCCGCGTACTCTGCCTCGTTCTTCGGGTGCGGATACGGGTAATTGATGCTGACCATAAAGGGTTCCGAATTCAGTAGTCGAGATCGAGGTAGTCGATGTTCTTCATTTCGACTTCGTGGAGGTCGCCTGCGCGGCGTCCGCCGTCCTGAAAATACACTTCCCTGAATCCGTCGGCGATGATTTCACGCAACTTCTGGTCGCTGACCCCTTCGTCACGGGCGGCGAACAGGCGCTGCGCGTAGGTTGCGGGGAGGTGGACGGTCAGCCGGCGCATCCGCGGTTCGTCGGTCGATCCCCCGGCGGCCTTGTAGCCGAAGGACGCCCGGGTCTCCACAGTGATCCCGCCGCTGCTGGCCGCCTGCTTCCGCCGGCGGCGGCGCACCTGCGGCTGCCAGCGGGAGCGGACGGCATCGTCGATCTTCTTGGCGATGTCCTTGGGCGGGTTCTTGCGGGCGCCGCGCCGGTAGCGGTTGACGGAGTCGGCGGTGATGCCGAGCTCCTGGGCGACGGCCTTGGCGGTGCCGAGCTGCTTGACCAGGTAGCCGATCTGGGCCTTGAGGGTCTTGGGCGGCTCGCGGGTGAACGCTTCCCGTTCGGCGCGCTCGATGGCGTTCTCGATCTCTCGCACGGTCTACTCGCCTTCGTCCAGGACTGCGTTGCCGCCCTTGATGAGGCTGGCGGGGTTGTGGCCCTTCTCCATCACGTCGACCGCCCACAGCATCGACTGGACGCCCTCCAGCTTCGCCAGGCCCGGTGTGGGCCCGAGGCGGAACCCGCCGGGCTGCGGCTTGCCGGACGCCGCGTACGGCAGGAAGTCCAGCGGGCTGGCACCCGGCGAGGGGTAGACGACGCAGTCGGAGAGCACCGCGAGGGGGTAGAGGCCCGTCAGCTTCACCATGTTGGCCAGCTTGCGGTGCATGTTGACCCGGGCCTTGCTGATGACCGCGGCGCGGATGTCGGGGCGCCAGGTGGGGCGCTGCATACCGGGCCACGGGTCGCCGGGCTTGTGGTTCTTGCCCTGCGGGTTCTCGAACAGCTTGCCGATGCCGCCCTTGATGGTGCCCTTGATCGCGGCGAGCACGGCGGTCAAAGCGGGGTCGACGTCCTTGTGCCGGGCCATCGCCTCGAGGAACTCGGGGTCGGTCAGGTCCTTGGTGACGCCCATGTCGGCGAGGGTGTCGACGTAGGCGGTCTTGAGCCGGTCGTGCCAGGGGTCGAGGTACGCGCCGGTCTCGCGGCGCAGGTACGCCTCGATCGGGGTGACGTTGTAGCCGAGCTCCTGGGCGTAGGCGACGGTGTGCGTCTGGTACCAGGCCGGTCCGGTCGGGCGCTCGCCGGACGGGGTGAACGGTGAGGGCAGGCGCGGGTCGATTTCCACGTGGGACAGGTCGACCAACCAGGACCCGGGAATCTTGGGGTTGAACTTCGGGGCGTGGAAGTGGTCCGGGGCGGACAGGCCGACGGTGAGCCGGGCGGCGGCCGCGAGGAACGCCGTGTTGAGGTCCAGGCCGACCGCGTACGGCAGCGTGCACTCCTCGTCGCCGAGGAGCTCCACCGGGCGCACCCAGTTGTACGCCTCTTCGTGCAGGAACCCGCCGTCCCAGCCGGAGTGGAAGACGGCCGGGTGCTCGGGCTGGCCCTCCGGCGGCGCCGGGTCCATCGCCTCCGTGCCCAGCGAGCCGGGGTTGGGGCCCGATACCCAGTTGCCGGTCTCCTCGTCGCGAACCGGGCGGGTCGGCGGGCGCAGCGCGGTCATCAACTCCAAGCCGGAGACGGCGGTGCTGCCGCGCGGGGTGCTGACCCGCTGGGCGTAGATGCCCAGGACCCGGGCGATGTCGGCCGGTGCCATGTCCGTGACGCCGGGCCAGGAGCGCTCATCGAGGGCGTCCCAGGGCAGGACCGCGAGCTGCACACACTGGCGCTGGGCACCGGTGGCCTTGCGGTAGATGCGGGCCCACGGCCCGAAGCCCCTCTTCGTGAGCTGCCACTTCGCCTTGAGGACCTGCTTGACGACCAGGTGGTCCTCCTCCAGGCGCAGCCCGCGGCGGTCCTCCAGGCGCTCGGGCAGCCCGAGCTTCACGGCGGCCGCCGTGGTCAGCACGATCAGCGGGTCGGCGTCCTTGCCGTTGCGGTGGAGCTTCGGCGCACCGAGGCCGGCCTCGCGCAGCGTCCACTCCACCAGCTCCACGACCGTGGTCGCCGGGCAGTCCAGCACGATGCCGTCAACGCCGTACGCGGAGCCGTCGCCGTCCAGCACGGCGAGCGGCCCGTGCGGGAAGCGCGGGTCGACTGCGGGCTTCGCGGCCTTCTTCGCGGCCGGGCGGCGCGACGACGTCGCCGGACGGGCGGCCGGGCGCTCCGGGGCGGCCGGGGCGGCGGGGGCCTGAACCGGCGTGACGGTCTCCGGCTCGGGTACCTCGGGCGCGGCAGGGCCGGTGAACGTCTCCGGCACCGGCTGCGGCGCGGCGACCGGAGCGGGAGCGGCGGAAACGGCATGGGCGGGATACTTCGCCGCCCATCCGTTCAGCAGCCGCTGGTACGCCTCCAAGCGCGGCGACTTCGGCTCGCTCCTGCCGTTTTCGTAGTTCTTCACCGTCTGCACGGTGGACTTCAGCGCGGTCGCGAGACGGGCCTGGGTGATGCCGGCGGCCTCGCGCAGCCGGGCGCGCTCCGCCGGGGGCGGGAGCTGCGGCTCCTCCTCCAGCAACGCGTCGACGGACGCGAACAGTTCTTCCTCGGATGCCATGGGTGGATCTCCTTTCGTGCCCTCACCCTAGCACTGTTTACCCTAGCCTTTAACCCATTTTTTTAACCCGTTCGGATAGAGTTTCCGGAGGGGTGTGGACCGGTTTTTCGCGGCATCCGCAGGCCCTGACTCACACCTGGCAGGCCGACCGCGCACCCTTCTCACCTGGGGAAATGGCGTGTGAGGCTCATAGGTGGCGGCTTGAGTTGTCAAGAGACTGCCCCCTCGGGCGGGCGCGCTCGCTACGGTGGCGACCATGACCGATCAGGGTGGGGTTCAGGACAGGTCGGAGCAGGCACGGCTGGGCGGCGTCGTCGAGCCGCCACCGCCCGCTCCGCTCGGCACGGTGCGGGTGGTCACCGGCAGTCGGGCCCGGCAGGTGAACGACCAGGAGGCGCAGGACTTCGGGATCTCCACCGACCGGGTCTGTCTGGAGATCGAGCACATCTTCTACGACGCCGAGGACGACGTCCTGCGGCACACGGTCACCGTCGACTACAGCGGCCAGCCGTACGTCACCCGGCACGTGCCCACCCCCGAGGAGCTCGCCCGCCGCGAGTAGCCGGCCCCGGCGCCCTGGCCCTTCCCGGCGATCGGCGGATCCGGCCGGGTGCGGCCGGTACGGTGCCGGGTGAGACGTCGACTGCAGGGGGAGAGCGTGGCGAAGATCAAGCGTGGCGACGTGCTGGGTTTCGGGGTGCCGGTCGCGCTCTTCCTGCCCGGGGTCGCCTACCTCGGGATCACCAACGGCCACCAGTTCATCGCCAACGACTTCTTCGCCCTCATGTACTGCCTGGCCAGCGTCGGCTTCGCGTCGGTCCCGCTGCTGTCGTGGCGCCGGGGCGGCGGCCGGTACGCCGACCCGGGCTTCCTGAAGTCGACGTGGTTCCCGTGGCTGTTCACGACCATGCAGGGGGTCGCCTACAGCTCCCCGCGCAGCGACGCGAACGTCTTCATGCTGATCTTCGGATGGGGGATGTTCATCTACGCCGGGATGGTCGGCCTGTACTTCCTCGCCCGCGCGCTCTGGGGCGCCGACGACGACCAGGCCGTGCCCGAGGTCGACGGCGACACCGTGCGGCCCGAGACCAGCACCTGACCCGACGCCCCTCACGCCGTCTGCTCCAGACGCCGCGGGACAGCGACTTCCCGGCCGGCCTTCTCGTCCCGGGCCCGGCGCAGCGCGGCGGCCTCGGTCACCGCGGCCTGGCGGCGGCGCTGGATGCGGGCCTGGTCGATCGGGGCCGGCGCATCGTCCGGGACGGAGGGCGGATCAGGGAAGGCGCGGCGGGACAGCTCCCGCATCGCCTTGGTCTGCCGCTCCACCGCGTCCGCGATGCCAGGGTCGACCCGTGACGGCACCACGGCCTGGCGGTGCGCCTCGATCGCGCGACGGTAGCCGTCCGGCGGGGTCCGGCGCTGCACCGGCGACGTGGGTGTGCTCGGCTGCGGGTCCGGGTCGGCGGCGACCGTGGCGGGGCCGGCCTTCACGGGTGCGGGCGCCAGGACGTGCAGGGTGCGGACGTTCGCGCCTCGCACCCGCTCGTTGGCCGCCTCGATCAGCTTCGGCGCGCTCCAGCGCAGTTTCGTGCCGACGGCCGGGGCGTCGGGGGCGACGTCCAGGCGGCCGGTGTCCGCGTCGAACGCCACGGCCTTCACGCGCCCGGCGAGCTCGGGCACGGCCGCGGCGAGGATGGCGTCGAACTGGGCGAGGACGCTGCCGCCGGCGGCCGGGGCGACCATGCCGCGCTCGGTCAGCATGCGGCTGATCGCGCTGCCCAGTCCCAGCGGCTCACGCCCGTCCCGGGAGACGACGGTGGTAGTGCGCCGCTTCGGCTTCCTGGTGGCGGAGCCGTTCTTCTTCGCCGCCTCCCGGGCCGCGACCAGCGCCTGGCGGGCGAGGTCGACGCCGCTCAGCTCGGTGGTCATACGACCACCGCCCCAGCCGTGTCGCCGTCCAGCGGGCGCGCGGCGAGCTCCGGCAGCCGGTTCGTCCACGGCGCGGCCGCGGCCGTCTCGGTGCGGTCCGCCGCCTGCTCGCGCAGCTGCTCAAGCCGCGTCGCCAGCAGGTATCCGGCCACCCGCTCCCGGGCCGCGTCGGCGGCCTTCGTCGCGGCGGTGACGGCGGCCTCACCGGTCGGGTTGTACTGGAACCAGGGGCGGCCCTGCTCCGCCTTGTATGCCCGCCGGGCCTCCGCTTCGGCCTCCTCGGTCCGGCCCAGCATCGCCAGCGCGTTGCGCCGGTACTCCGCAAGGGACTCCTGGGCGGTGTGAAGAGCGCCGTACGCAAGCACGGACGCGGTGCCAACCGGGTCGGCCTCCTGGTCGGAGGGATCCATGGCGCGCAGGTAGTCGGCGCGGACAACGGCAATCTCGCGCTCCAGCGACACGCGCACATCGGCGGTGATGGCGGCGACGGCGCCCGGGTCACCCAGGTCGACGGAGGTGGCCGCGACCATCCCGGCCTCCACGATCAGGGCCTCGGTCCGACGCCGGTAGCCGCACGCCTCGCACAGCCCACCGGCCTGCGACTGCCCGCAGTCCTCGCACGCCAGCGCCTGCCGGACCGCATCGGCCTCAGCCGCGGCCGCACGATCGGCATCGACCCGCTCCTGCTCAGCCGCGCGAGCTGCGGCGCGCCGGGCCTTCTCCGCGCGGGCCTGCTCCTGACGCCACACGAGGTCCTCCGCCTCGATGGCCACCTGCTCGCGCAGCCGCTCCTCGAGGATGCGCCGACGCTCGTCGTCGCCCACGCCGGGCAGCTCACGGTCGATCTGCGCCGCGATCTTCGCCCGCCGGGCCCGCCGGATGTGCACCACGTTGCCGCAGTTCTCGCACTCGCCGCCGGTGTCCAGCCGGATCCCGTCGTCGCAGCGCCAGTCCGTGCACGCCTGACGCTGCACCAGGCCCCGCCGGATCAGCCACCCGTACGGGCCGGTGACCATGGCCTCGCCGCCGGTCTCCGCCAGCCGGTCGGTGAGCCGGTCGGCCAGCAACCGCGGCGCGGCACCCGGCAGCGCCAGCAAGCCCTCAAGCCGAGCCAGCTCCGTCTTCGCGGCCGCCTCAACCTGGTCCTGCTGCCAGCCGCTCAGCTGCTCCCAAAGCCAGGACACCGGCGCCAGGGCCACCCGCAGACGAAGATCAGCCGGAAGGCCCACCCTCCGCTGCTGCTGCGTCTTTCGACCACCCACGGCCTTCGGCCGACCACTGGCCCCAGCGCCGGTAGCGCGCTGCGCATCCCGCTCATCGACCGAGGACTCTTCCGGCTTTTCCCCGCGCAGCGGGCCGCCCTCAGCCGCCGGCGCCCCGGACCCGGCAACGCCGGTCTCGTCGTCGACGGCCTGGTCCTCGCGCACGCACACGCGCTCCGGCCGACGGCCTTCACCCCCACGGCCTTCGCCGGAAAAACCACAAGAGAGCTGCGGAGGAACTACGGGAGTAACCACAGAAGCGTGGTTTGCGTGGAGCTCTGCACTACCAGGACGCTCCTGATCTGCCGCATCCCCGGGGCCCTCAATACCGCCGATCCCAGTCGTCCCAAGGGCACCAGCAGCCCCGGCCGGAGCATGATCTCCGAATGCACCAACAGGACGCACCGAAAACAGCGACCCGGCCCCTGAAACAGCCTCCACACAGGCCAGGCGACGGCCGTACGCGCGGGCGACCGGCAGCAGCATGACCCGGCCCCGGCCGCGCATCCGCGTCGACGTCTCCCGGTGCTGCCGCGCCACGACACCGGCCTCCGTCAGCCGCGCCAGAACCTTCCGGGCCCCCGCAGTCGAGCAGCCCAGCAGCCGGGCCAGCGTCGCCGCCCCACGCCCCTCGCGCTTCTTCACCGAGCCGCCGACCAGCTGCAGCCAGCCCGAGGCCGGGGTGTTCAGCACCATCAGCAGCAGCCCGAGCCGGTCGGTCGCCGCGCCCTTGCCCTTGCGGCCAGCCAGCAGCCCCGGCGGTGTCGGCTCCTTGTCCTCCGGCGTCCAGCCGTGCCCGAACAGCGCCTCGATGAGGTGCAGCAGCGTCGCCAGCTCCGCCTGCGTCAGAGCCAGCGGATCCCCCACTCCCCCGCTCTTACGGGCGTTCCACAGCGGCATGACCAGGCACTCCAGCCCGGTCGGGTGCCCCTTCTCGTTCCTCTTCTCCTTGGTGTGCAGCGCGTCCGAGGCACGCAGCGGAACCAGCACCCGGCGGTTGACCGTGGACTCGCCCACGCCCATCCACCGGCCCAGCTCCGCAACCCAGATCGACGTCTGGTTGTCGTTCTTCGCACCCTTCGGCGCGCGCGACTTCGCGTACAGCACGACCGTCGCGAGCCTCGCGACGTCCGACTGCCCGGCGATCGACGGGTCCGCCAGCAGAGCCTGGACCGCATTGCGCAGCCGCAGCCGCATCGCGCGACCAAGACGCAGCGGGTCATCCAGGCCGCCGTCGCCCGGCTTTCCAGAGGCCGGCACCGACCGCAGCGCGTTCCGCTGGCCGGGAAACAGGGGCCCGTCGACGGAGTTGTCGAAGAAGTCCCGCACAGGGTGGTCCAGCACAGCGGCCGACGCCGCTCCCGCGCTCACAGGAACATCCCCGAGGTCAGCGAGGCCACCGACCCGGCGGCATCCGTGTGACAGTCAAGGGGTGTGATGTACGTCACAATCCCGCCAGGGGGGACACCACAACCTGCGGTAATCACCCCAGGGGGGGTACTGACCTGGTCGTGGTCGACCTGACAAGACGGCCGAAGCTCGTGCACTATGGCGTTACCCGCCTTCCATATAGATCAACAAGGACCGACCTCCGTTGGAGATCGGACGGGCGGGGCGCCCCCTCCGTGAGGAGCGGGCACCGGACGAAGAACCAGAAGCGAGTCCTTTCTCCTTGCGGTGATTCGAACGGGTGTTCCAAAGGCCCTTGCCGGGGCCGGCGGAACGGAGAAGCCACTTCGGTGGCGAAGCCGCTTCGGCGGTGCTGTGCAGAAGCCCCCTTGCCGGGGGGCCGCTGCGGTGGTGCGTGGTCCTTGCGGACCGGGTACTGCGACTGATTGCTCAACCCAGCTCGATGAGCTGGAGCCCAGGACCGGCTGGAACCGGGGACTGGGCGGCCGACCTCTGGTCGGCGTGAAGGGCCGCGCGAGGCCAAAGTGGATTGCCGTCCACTCGTCTGGCGCGCGCGGCCGGTGGCGCTACGTCACCCCGACCCCCTTGATTCCGAGGCCGGTGTCGGCGTACGCGAAGGCGCACTCGATGGCGTGATCGCGATGGAGGAACGGCGTAGCTGCGCGTGGAGTTCCGCACACGCGGGTAGTCTTCATCTCGCGATCACCTCCTTTCCAGGTGTCGCCCAACGAGGCATTGCCCCGTACGAGGCCCCGAGGACCATGCCCGGTCCCGGGGTTCTCGTCGTTATGGATCACTTCTGGGCACAGCCTAACCGCACGACCCGACAGAACTACGGGACGAATTCGGGAAGCGTCCGAGGTGCCCGGAATGCCGCGCCCGCCGGACGGGAAGCGCGAAGTGAATTGCCCGCCAGATGGGATGAGCACCGGTCACTCCTTCCTGGGTTGCAGTCAGGTCCTCTTTGGCTCCGCGGGATCAGCCTGCGAATTTTGAGGAGCCGGGATCGTTCAGCAGAGCGTTCGGGTGACGTACGACTGAGGCCGACCGCTGGCCCATCCATCCGGACAGGCGATGGGCTGGGGCTTCAGTACGGACGTGCTCGAACCCCTCGCGCAGGTAGAACCGTTGCAGCTCCAGGTTGTCGCGCCAGCAGTCCAGGCGAACCCAGGTCTTGTTCTGCGCGCGTGCCTGGCTGCCAGCCCAATCGAGGAGACGACCGCCAAGATTGCTGCCCTTTGCGGCCCGCGCGGTGATGAGTTTCGCTACGTAGACGGCGCGTTCGGGAGAGTCGCTCGGTCGCCAGAAATCCATGTCTGCCGGGGCGAGTGTCACTGTGGCGAGCACGCTGCCGTCGTCGACGACCCAGGTTCGGCCGGCCTCGATATCGGCCATCCATTTCGCCAAGGCTGGACCGCGGGTCCGAGGGTTCCTCCACTGATCAATCCCGGCGGCAGCGAGCCAGCCTTCCGCCTCGATGCGCAGCGCCATCAGGGCGTCAACGTCTGCCGTAGTGGCGAGGCGCAGTGTCACCGGTTGATCTCCAGTTCGTAGATGATCCGGTTGCGGTCGCCCGGGGCAATCGTGACCATCACACGGACCGGAACGTTGTCAGCTCCGTAGCCAATTCGAACGTGCTGGCATACAGGAGTGCCCGGCAGGTTCTGCAGATCGAGACGCTCGATCTCGGTAGTCGTGGGCATCCTGATGTCGAGCTCGTCGCGGATGCGGTGTTGCGGGTTGCCCGTGGCGGCGAGGATGCCGCCCTTCATGGTCACGTCGCGCTCCTCCATGAGGGGAGTGCCTTCGGCGATCGAGACGGGGAACCACGAATCGGCGAGTTGGCACGGCTCGCCGTCGACGAGACGAAGCCGTCGGCGGGCAACGACGGGTGTGCCCGGCTCCAAGTTGAGCCAGTTCGCGATGTCCTTCGGCGCCGGTTCGGTCGAAACCTGCGGAGTGCCTTGCTCGGGCTCCCTGCCCTGGGCTCGGACCTGGGCTTTCCAGTCGTCGGTGTTGGTCACCGGGTCGTCGCTTCTCTCCCCGCGTTCGTACTCGCCGGGATTCCAGAGCAGCGGGTTGTAGACCCGTACGAACGCGCCCGCGCCCTGACGGGCAACGACGTGGCCCGATTCCTTGAGCTGAGTGATGGCCCGGTACACAACGAGTTCGCTGGCGCCGAACTCCGCCGCGATCTGCTTCGTGCTGGGCAGCTTGTCACCCGGCTGCAGCGCGCCGGAGCCGATTCGGACGCGGAAGCTCTCCGCGATCGATCTGGCCGTAGCCGGCTTCTTAGTCATGGCGGGAACCTTAGCGCAACTTCCGATAGGAAGTAATGGGCGGGGCCGTGCAATCGGTCAGCGACCCATCGAACGGCCCCGAGCGGCGAGGTCGATCAGCTGGTCGGCACGCTGTAGCGCAGCACCCAGGCGTCCGGAGCCAGCGTGTGCACGGTCACTTCGACAGCGCGGCCTGCGCTGGTGCGACCGACGTGAATGATGCGGATCAGGAGAGTCCCGGCCTCGATGCCGAGCGCGGACGCCTCAGCCTCTGTTGCCGGGTGCTGCTGGATCTCCTCGGTGACCTCGGTCTGCTCGAAGCCGGCCTCCGCCATACGCGAGATGATCCCGCCCTTGCCCGGATCGGGCTGCTCGATCCCGGCGGCTTCGGCGACATCGAGGGGGATGTACGAGTCGGCCAGCTGCACCAGGCGGTCGTCGCTGAACATCCGACGCTTGCGAGTCGCAGCCTCAGTGCCGGCCTCCACGCCGAGGACCGCAGCGACGGCCTCCGGGGTCGCGTCGCGCTCCACGGTCGTCTCGACGCGCGGGACGCCGCCCAGCTTCCTGATCTCGGTGTCGAAAGCTCCGCGCGAGGCTCCCTCCTCCCGGCGGGCACGCAGGTAGCGGGTCGAGGAGTCACGCACGATCTTGTCGCTCACAGTGATGAATCCGTTCTTCGTTTGGTGGTGATGGGCAGTCACGCCGGATCGCCAGGTGTGTCCGGCGGGTCGATCGGCCAGGTGTAGCTCAGCGTCCATAGCGTCGTTGACACCACGTGCACGCAAGCCTCGACGACTCGCCCCTCCCCGCTGCGGGCTACGTGCGTGATCTCGTACACCTGGCGTTCTACGGGGATAGCCAGGGCGTTGGCCTCCGCCGGACTGGGCGAGCGGACGTCGATGGTCTCGGTGATCGTCCGTTGGCCGTGACCCAGCTCTTCCAGGCGGGACTTCGAACCTCCCGCTCCGGTGTCCTGCTGTTCCAGCTGCGTTCCGAACGCGATGCTGCCCGGGAAGTAGCTGGTGGCCAACTGGACAACGATCTCGCCGGCGGACATGACCCGCGCCCGGATCAGCACCGTGTCTGGAGCTGAAGGATCGACATCGAGCAGCTCGGCAATGCGCGCCGGCGGGCTGCCGCGACTGATGTCGGTTTTGCTGACCGGCGCCATTCCCAAGCGCTCGATCTCGGCCGCGAAGGCACCGCGGGCCCCGTTCTGCTCCCGGGCGACACGCATGTACCGGCCGGTGCCGTCGCGGTGGATCTTCCCCAGGATGGGCGACACGATGGTGCCCAACTTCTGGACGCCGATGGTCAATCCCCGCTCGGTCAGGTCGCTGTAGGCCCGTTGGACCGTGGTCCGTGAGCCGCGACCGGCAGCGACAAGCTCGGTGATCTTCGGCAGCTTCGTGCCGGGTGGGTACGCACCCTCCGCGATCTCATGCGCGAGCTCGTCCGCGAGCTGCTTCCACCGTGGCGTTGCCATGGCGCCTCCCTTCCTACGGTCTGACGACCCATCCAACCTTAATTCCGGTATTAACGCATGGGACTGCTTGACCCGCAGGAAAAAACCGGGATTATTCAACAGGTCGAATGTGGTGGCCCGCGCACGCAGGGTCACTGCGAAGCTCGACAAACTTCCTATCGGAAGCTGTTGACGGCGAGGCCCCTGCGGGTCTACCGTCTGGATCAGCTTCCGATAGGAAGTTGCAACGGCCGGGCGAACAAGCCCGGTTGCTGCGGGGCTCTCGGGCCCCGCTCTCGCACCACTGCATGACCAGTCGCCACTTCGGTGGCCACGCGCAGAGTCTGAGGCAACTAACTCCTCTGCCGTGTCCGTGACTGCTGTTTGAACTGTCGCAGCGCGTATGCGTTGTCGGTCCGTCAGGACGCCCGGATCTTCCGGTGGGTGCTGGCGTGGCCGAGAGGGCACCCGCGACGCCTTACCCGACCCGCCTGCTTCGTGAGGAGTTTCCCCATGACCGCATCCGTCCGTGAGCGTGAGGTCCAGACCGTCAGCCAGGAGCGCAAGCGCCGGACGCGGTCCCGCACGATCAGCCGCCTTGACCCGATTGTCGTTTCCAAGCTCCCGGCGCACGAGTACGACCTCGATCCCGCCTGCATCTCCCTGGTGTGCCCGTCCTGCCGCACGTGGGTTCCGATCCGTGTTGCCGACACGGAGCGGGCCACGGCCAAGCTGGTCCCTCACCACACCGAGCAGGCCGGCACCGAAGACCCGGTCCGCTGCCCCGGCAGCCACCGCCTGGTCACGATCAACGTCACCGTCGCCACGTGGTCCCGCCGCCTGGAGGAGGGCATCTCGGAGACCAACGGCCGCCGCGCCGACCGCGTCATCCGCAAGCCCCAGCCGATGCCCACCCCGGCTGTCATGCAGATCGTCGGTGGCCTCGTCGACGACAAGACGGCCCGCAAGCTGCACGAGGCCCACGTCAAGAGCTGCACGACCTGCTCCGCCACCACCCCCCGGTGCACGGACGGCCGCCGACTCGCCCACCTCGCCGCCCACACACAGCGGACCGCACCCCTCCGCCGCCAGAGGCAGACGCGGCAGGAGGAGCAGGCCGACAAGCGCGCCTGGGCACTGCGCCTGCTGCACGACCAGCAGTGGAAGAAGGTGGCCGGCCCGGTCCACACGACCGACCAGCAGCGCGTCCGCGACGTCCTGACCGCGCTGCGCAAAACGCTCAACACCCCGACCAAGCCCGGCGCTCGACCGCTCACCACGTGGGAGCGAGCCGACCTGGAGACCACGATCGCGGTCCTGGAACGGCAAGAGAAGGACCTCACCCACCGCTGGTAGGCGCTGGACGAACGACCACGGCCGGTCACCCCGACGAAACGGGGTGACCGGCCGTGGCTGCTCGTACAAGCAGTCACTCCCCAAACGGGGAGCGATCTCGACAGCCCATGGGATTGCAGCCCTCGGACTGTCCAGGACCTGACTGGAGGACCTGATGCCCAGCATGACACGCACCATCCCCGCCCCGTCGAACGGCCTCTACGACGACATGGAGGACGCCGACAACCAGAAGGGCCCGGAGCGCGACGAGACCGACCGCGCTTTCCGTGACCTCGTGGAGCAGCTGGTGGCCGACGGCGACGACCGGGCCGCCGTGGCCGGCCGCAAGGTACGGCGCACGCTCCAGGAGATGGCCCCCGACTACGTCCGTCAGCCGGTCCTGATCCTGCACCGGCCGACGATGGGCCAGTGCCCGCTCTGCGATCGGTTCAACTGCCCCGGGCATGACTGCCCGCCCGGCGTCACCGCGCTGGACGAACAGGGCCACAAGGACCTCTCGAAGAAGGTCGGCGAGGCCAACAAGCGCAGCGAGTCCCGCCCGAAGTAGTGGCCGCTCTCATACGCGCCGCCCGGACCGCACAGCACCTCGCGGTCCGGGCCCTCACCGTCCACGGCCTGGCACACCCGCTCACCCTCGCGCTCCTGACGGCCGCCTCCGCCGCGGCCGCCAGGGCATGGGAGGCCGGCCACCAAGTGACGGACATCCACCCCACCAGCACCGCGAGCAGCCCCGGGACGCACCCCGGGACTGCTCCGTACTGACCCAGGAGGTCCTGATGAACCCCATCCCCATCATCACCGCCGTCTACGCGCCCTCCGCCGACCTGCCGGTCAACACCAACTGGCGGGCCGCTTCCGCCTGTCGGGAGGAAGACCCCGAGCTGTTCTTCCCGATCGGCAACACCGGCCCGGCCCTGATTCAGATCGAGGAAGCCAAGGCCGTCTGCCGCCGCTGCCCGGTCATGGACCGCTGCCTCCAGTGGGCGCTGGAGTCCGGCCAGGAGCACGGCGTGTGGGGCGGCACCGACGAAAACGACCGCCGCCGGATCCAGCGGCGGGCCGCCCGTCTCCGTCTCAAGGAGCAGCGGTCCGCGGCGTGACGAAGCGCAGCCTGTACGACCTCTACATGGCCGCCGCCGCAGCGGTCCGCGAGCACGACGCCACCTGCCCCACGTGCTCGCCGGACCGCCGCTGCACCACCGGCCGCCGCCTGTACGGCGAGCTCGTCCGGCTCCAGGACGACTACCTCGCCCAGCAGAAAACGAAGCGCGCCTGACCGCACCACGGGACAGGAACCCAACTCCTCTCCCGCCCCACGCTGAACGCTTGCACTGGCCGCCCGCACCACGGGCCGCCGGCCCTTTCGCACGCCTCCAGCCCGGGACACTCCCGGGACCGCCTTCCTCCTCGAGGAGAGCCCCATGGAAAGCAGCCACCCCACCACCCCGACCACCACGGTGCTGCCGGACTCGCTGTGCCAGCACACCCCCAGGTGCCCGACCGCCGACAGCCCCGACCGGGAGGCTGCGCACGTCGTAGCTGCCCACCCGGAGCAGGGCTGGAGCCTCTTGTGTAACGCGTTGCTGCTCTGGGAGGACACCGGAGCGCTGCTCCCCGGCGGTCAGATCATCGCCCCGCACCGGCCCCTCATGGCCACGGCCTGACGGCTGCCCGATCCGCCCGCACCGGCCGCCCACCACCAGGGCGGCCCGGTTCGGGCGGTGACAGGGAGCCGGACAGCCCGGAATCACCAGACAGAACAGAGGCCACCATGCCCCAGACCCTCACCGCCGCCACTGCTTCCTCCGTGGTCATCACCACGCAGATGCTGGAGAAGGCTGCGGAGCTCGCGCTCGACTCCTACCGCCCGCTGTGGACCGGCAACTCCGGCGAGCAGTCCACCGGCGAGTCGGTCGCCCGCCACCTGGACGCCACGATCACCCTCCTCAACAAGGACGGCTGGACCCGCACCTGGTCCTGGCCCACAGAGTCGGCCAGCATGCTCCCCGCCACCAACGACGAGACGAGCGTCAGGGAGATGGTCCGGACCTTGCTCGACTACGTCCGCGAGGAGGACAGCGCCACCGCCGCCCGGGGTTCGCAGCGCTCTGCGCTCACCGCCCTGAGCCACATCGGGGGGACCGAGCACGGCGACCCCGACACCCGCGACATCGCGCAGGACATCCTCAACGTCCTCGTCCAGGCCCTGACCGACAACACCACCGCTCGGTTCGCCGCCTGGTCGGAGCGCCAGACTCGCACCCACGCGGACATCACCGCGCTGCTCGCCGCTGGCGCCCGGTTCGCCCGGACCTACGGGCCCGGCGCCCTGGCCTCCGCCCCGACCGCCAGCTGACCCGCTTCTGCCTGCTGCCTCCCCTGCCCGTCCCGGCCGTGCGCCGGTACGGGTAGGGCCGAGGGGAGCCGGACAGCCCGGAGCCACCGCACTGAGAGGACCGCACATGTTCGAGCTGAACCGCGGACTGCACCACAGCCAGGACCTGGTGGCCACCACCAGCGAGTTCGTCCGCGACATCGAGACCTTCGTCGCCGGAACGATCGCCGCATCGTCCCCCGCCAGCACCCCGGCCTCGCTGATCGAGCGCGCCTGGGCACTGGCCGAGGACTACACCGACTGGCTTCGCTGGGGCCCCAGCGGCATGCCACTGACCGGCGAGCAGATCGCCCTCCACGCCGAGGCCGCCATCACCATCCTGCGCACCGCGGGCTGGAACCCTTCGTACGAGGCCGGCCGCGGCATCCGCGACGCACTGACCCACGCCCAGACCACCGACACCGAGCACCGGTTCAGCGGTGACACCCGCATGGCGCTCGACTGGATCTTCGAGCTCCTCATCCGGGCCCTGACCGGCGCGCCCCGCGCCAACTACAACGACTGGGACCAGCACCCCGCCCGCACGGTCGAAGAGGTCTTTGGCCTGCTTGCTGCCGCCGCGACGTTCGCCCGCACCTACGGCGACCCGGCCCCGGCAGCCTGACCACCCGGCACCGGCCCAGCGCAACGGCCCTCCGGGTTCCCGGCATTAGAGCTGCCGGGGCCCCGGAGGGCCTGGTCCCGACCCTACCCACCGCCGCAGATCCACGGTGCCCCTTCTGTACTGAGGCGCCCGGAAGAAAGGACACCCCGTGGCCACCAAGCCCGCCACCCGCCGCAGGCGCCAGAACCCCGCGAAGACCCGCGCCAACGGGCGCGCCAGGGCACAGGCGTCTGCCGTTGTTCCCGCGCAGGCCGCCGCCCCCGAGGAGACGGTGCCGCTGGTGTACCCGGAGGCCGACCCGGTCGTGGCCGACGCCGCCGACCGCGCCGCCGACCTCCGGGACCTGGCCGCCGACGACGTCGCGCGGATCCTCGCCGACGGCCAGGTGCTCGCCACCGAGCTGCTGGACGGCGCGCGCACCGAGGCGGCCTCGATCACCGAGGCCGCCACCGCGGAGCAGTCCCGCCTCCTGGCCGCCGCCGCGACGGACGCCGACCGGGTCCGCACGGAGGCCGCCACCACCGCGGCCGCCGACGCCGACCAGGTCCGCGCAGCCGCCGAAGCGACGGCGCAGCAGCTGCTCGCCGACGCGCGCACGGAGGCCGAGACCGTCACGACGAAGGCGTCCGGCGCGGCCGAGAAGGTCCTCGCCGACGCCAACGCGGCTGCCGAGCAGCTGCTCGCCGACGCCCACCGCCAGGCGCAGGAGGTCGCCGCCACGGCGGCCGCGCAGGCGGAGCAGGTCAGCACCGAGGCCGCACAGGCCGCGACGCAGGCCCTCGCCGACGCGGAGACGGCGCGCACCGAGCTGCTGGCGGCTGCGGAGCGCACCGCGGTGGAGACCCGCACCCGGGCCACCACAGACGCCGACCAGCTCCTTCAGCAGGCTCGGGGCGAGGCGGAGCGGCTGCGCGAGAGCGCTGACGCCCAGGCCGCGCAGGTGAAGGCCGGGGCGGAGAAGGCAGCAGCCGAGCTGCGTGAGGACGCCACCCGCGAGCGGGAGGCGTCCCGTGCCGATGCGGCGCGTACACGGACGCTGGCCAAAGAGGACATCGGCCGGCTGCGGGCGACGGCGGCCGAGGACGCCGAGCGTCTGACCCGCACCGCCCGCGAGGAGGCCGACCGCATCGTGGCCGCCGCCCGCACCAAGCGGGACGCGGACCTCGAGGCAGCCGAGCAGGCGCTGGCGCAGGCCCGGCTGCGGGAAGCGGACGCGGACGTCACGCTGAAGGCCGCCGACGACATGGTGGCCGAGGCCGCCGCCCGGATGAAGCGCGCCACCGACCGCACCGAGCAGCGAATCGAGCGCAAGCGCCTCAAGCGCCAGGCCCGCGACGAGCGAAGGGAGGCGAAGGAGACCCGGCAGGCGAAGGCCAGTGAGCTGCGGGCCGCAGCCCGTGCCGGCCAGCCGACCGTGGCCGACCGGGTCAAGAAGTTCGTGAAGGTCAACGCGGAACGTCTGATGGTGATCGGTCCGATCACCGCCCCGATGGCCGTCGCGTGGACCGGGCAGGCCGGGTTCGCTGAGGACATCCTCGGCTGGGTCGTCCCCTTCACGATCCTGTTCGCCGCCGCGTGGGAGCTGTCCACGGCCTTCGTGGGCTGGATGTACCACCAGGCCCGCCAGGGCGGCGACGCCGGAACCCTCTACCGCGTCAGCACGTGGATCTTCGCCCTGGGCGCCGCTGTCATGAACTTCTGGCACGCCTCCGGTGAGCCGGTGCCTGGCAGCCGGGTCTGGGACGCGAAGGAGGAGATCTGGACGGAGCAGATCACCTACTGGCACTTCACCCCGAAGGCGGTGGCTTTCGCCGCCATGAGCATCGTGGGGATGGTGCTGTGGGAGCTGTACGCCTCACTGATCCACCGCCGCAAGCTCCGTGAGGACGGCAGGGTCGCCAAGGCCCGCCCGTCGATCGGCGCGGTCCGCTGGCTGCGCTACCCGGTCCACTCCTTCACCGCGTGGTCGCTGGCGATCACGGACCCGCGGCTGACCACGCTGGACCGGGCCTGGACCGCAGCGGGCGCGGAGCTCGCGGACCGCAAGGCGGACCGGACCGGTCTGGCCCGGCACCGGGTCGTCGTTCCCCGCCTCGCGGCCGACGACCACGGACCGGCAGCCATCCCCACTGTCCTCACCCTGACCCGCATGGACCGGTCCGGACCGCTGGACAGCCTGGTTCCGGTCCGCCCGGTCCAGCACGGCGGGTACCCGGTCCGGTCCGGTCCGGGCGAGCGGAACGCGGTCCACGGTTCGGTCCGGACCGCAGGGGCCACGGACCGGACCGGCGGACCGGCGCTCGCCCTGGAGTCCGGTCCGGCCGGACCGCAGGGCGCTGACCTGCCGACCGGGCCCGGTCCGGACCGTGGACCTCGGAGCGTGCCTGCCGCCCAGAGCGCGGCGGCTACGCGCGGGGTGACGGTCCGGACCGCCGATGCCGCTCCCGGACCGCAGGAGTCGGACCGCACCGGACCGGCCGACCGGGAAGCGCAGGAAGGCGATTCCGGTTCGGACCGTGGCGAGGAGGGCGGTCCGGACCTCACGGTCATCACGCTCACGGACCAGGAGCGGACCGCACTGGACCGGCTCCGGACCGCGAACGAGCCGCTGAACCGGACCAACATCGCCAAGGCGGTCCGGACCGAGGGCGGCACCATCGCCACGGACCGCGCCGGACAGATCGCGGTCGCCCTCAAGCAGCACACGGTCCGCTGACCAGACCGCCCGCACAACCGTCCTGCCGCTCATAGTCGTCCCCGGTCCGCGCTCGTATCCCGAGCGCGGACCGGGGACGGCCACGGCCGGCAGGCCGCTCGCCCGCACCGCGCCCTGAGCGCGGACGCAGCGGGCCAGGTACAACCCGCCCCGCGCCAGACCGCATCCGTCTCCCCCGCACCGAGCTCGGGCGCCGCCCCGAGCAGCTGGAGACCCGCGACGCGGTTCAGGCGCACGAAGGCCCCCCGCTGAAGCGTGATCAGCGGGGGGCCTCGGTCTTCTGCTCACGCAAGAAAGGAGCACAGCATGGCACCCACGACGACCGGGCCAGCCCCGAAATCTGGGAGCTTCACCCGTACGACGACCCCGCCGGCGCCCGCGCTGGCACCCCCCACGGTGATCCCGCCGGCCCTGGAGATCTGGGCGCCCGACCCCCCGACCTGGAGCCAGCGCATGATCCCCAAGGGGATCCGGTCCGCGATGGCTGACCTGGGGCTTTGGCAGGAGCCGCGCCCCTTGAAGCCCTCGTTCCACCTGGTCCAGGTGATCGAAGTCCTCACCCGCTACGGCTGGTGCCAGAGCTTCGATTTCTCCCCCACCGGACGGATGTGCATCAGGGGTGCCCAGACCTTCCTGGAATCCACCGGGCACGTCACCACGATCGACCGGGGCAAGGCCGTGAATTACCTCCAGTCCCAACTGGCCCGCCAGGGCGTGAACATGCGGTTCTGGGAATGGAACGACCTTTCCAGCAACACCTTCCGGGGTGTGGAGGCCACCATTTCGGCGGCCTCTGACATGGCGCGTAAGAACGGAGACTGAAATGACACCGGAAGAAGAGAGGGCATTCGAAGGAATTCAGGCCGGAATGACGGCCGGAATGACCTTCGGAAACAGCGCTCCGGACGCCTCCCCGTACGCCGACGAAGGGCCGTACGGAACCCCGGTCGTGCACAAGAAGGCCGGTCTGACCCGCCGTGGAAAGGTCGCCATCGCGGTGGCCGGAGTGGCGATCGTCGGCGGCGGAACCATCTGGTTCCAGGTCCATTCGGCGGCCGTCGCGAAGGACGAGAAGGAGGCAGCCGCCCTCCAGATCCAGATGAAGAAGCTGGAACTGGAGGAAATCAGGATCCGGAACGAGCAGGCGAGCACCGACAAGAAGGCCGCCACGGCCTCCGCCGAGAAGATCCAGGCGGCCGTCGACAAGTGCGTGAAGGACTCCTCCGGCCTCATCGGCAAGGGGTACGGATCGCCCTCCAGGGGCGAGGTCGTGGCGGACTGCAAGCAGCAGTACGACACCGTCGACGGGTCCGGCATGCAGGCCGCCGGCAGCGCCCAGGACACCGCGAACGCGGGGGGCGGCGGGATCAACTCCCCCGCCCTGCTGGGCCTCGTCGCCGGTGGCGGCCTGGCCGTCGCGCTGTTCGCACGCAAGGGCAAGAAGGCCGACGCCTAGTCACGCACGGTGATTAATTACTCCCTCCCTCCTGGCGGAGAGCGCCGCAATCGGACTCCCATGGTCCGGCTGATCGGCTGCTCTCCGCTGGGAGGTAAGGAGTAAGGAACCATCGGCGACCACGGAGAGTGAGGAAATCATGGCGACCGATACGGCGCCCCCGGTCCCCGCGGG
>NZ_KB892039.1 GCF_000373645.1 Streptomyces sp. ATexAB-D23
GCGGCGCTGAACCGTAAGCAGTCCGAACCGGCCACCGCCGTCACCGCGCTCGCCCGGCTCTGGGCGGACGGGGCGGATGTCGACTGGGCGGCGTTCTACGCCCGGACCGGGGCCCGTACCGTCGACCTGCCCACGTACGCCTTCCAGCACCAGCGCTACTGGCCGACCGCCCGGTTCATGGCGGGCCCTGTCCCGCTCGGTTCCGTCGGGGCCGGGCACCCGCTGCTCCAGGCCGTGATCAGCCTGGCGGACTCGGGGGACGTGCTGTTCCTGGGTGGGCTCTCGGCGCGGGCGCACCCCTGGCTGGCGGACCATCAGGTGGCGGGGCGGATCGTTTTCCCCGGCACCGGGTTTCTCGATCTCGCCCTGTGCGCCGGGGAGCACGTCGGCTGCGAACGCGTCGAGGAGCTGACCCTGACGGCGCCCCTGGTGATCCCGGAGGACGGTGTCGTCCACGTGCAGCTGCTGGTCGGCGCGCTGGACGCCACCGGCTGCCGCTCCGTACAGGTGTCCTCCCGGCAGGACGGCGAGCCCGCCGACCGGTGGACGCGTCACGCCACCGGCCTGCTCGCCCCGGCCCGGGACGAGGAACCGGCGTACGACCTCGGCCAGTGGCCCCCGGACGGCGCGCGGGAGCTGGACACGGCCGGGCTCTACGCGGCCCTGGCCGGGCTCGGCCTTCAGTACGGTCCCGTCTTCCGCGGGCTGCGCCGGGCATGGCGGCGGGACGACGAGGTCTTCGTCGAGGCCCTGCTCGACGACCCCGCCCAGCCGTCGGGCGCCGATGCCTACCCGCTGCACCCCGCCGTCCTGGACTCGGTCCTGCACGCGATGGCGCTCGGCGTCACGGGTGACGGGGCGGGCGGGGGCGAAAGCGGGTCCGGGCAGCTGCCGTTCTCCTGGAACGGGGTGTCCCTGCACGCCGTGGGGGCCGGTGCCCTGCGGGCGCGCCTCACGCTGGGCGGGCCGGACGGCATCTCCGTCCAGGTCGCCGACGTCACCGGCCGGCCCGTCGCCGAGGTGGACGCGCTGACGCTGCGGCCGATGGCCACGGACGCGCAGGACTCCGAAGCCTCCGAGGGCTCCGGCGCCGCCGCATCGGCGGAAGGCGCCCCGAAGGACGCCCTGTTCCGGCTGGACTGGACGCGGATCGCGACGCCCGACCCGCTCTCCGGGGCCGACGCGCCCGGCTGGGCGCTGCTCGGCGAGGGCGGCGGCCAGGACGCGTACCCCGACCTGGCGGCTCTGCGCGCGGCGGTCGACGCCGGGCAGCCCCTGCCCGATGTGGTCGTGACCCGGGCGACCGGAGGAGCGACGGCCGGCGGCGAAGCGGCCGACCGTACGCACGAGGCCGTTCTGCGGACCCTCGCACTCCTCCAGGAGTGGCTCTCCGACGAGCGCTTCGGCTCCACCCGCCTGGTCCTCGTCTGCGAAGGCGCGGTGGCGGTCCGGCCCGATGAGAACGTGTCGGACCTGGCGGGCGCGGCCGTCTGGGGGCTCGTACGGTCGGCGCAGTCCGAACACCCGGACCGGCTCCAACTGGTCGACTCAGAAGGAGAGTCGGGCGAGGTTGTCAGTCTCGCTCGCGGCTCGTCCGAGCCGCAGCTCGCCGTCCGGGGTGGGGAGCTGTTCGCCTGCCGTCTGGCCGCCGCACCGCCGACGGCCGAGGCCCCCGTGTACGACCCCGAGGGCACCGTGCTCGTCACCGGAGCCACCGGTGAACTCGGCGGCGTGATCGCCCGGCACCTGGTCACCGCCCACGGCGTCCGGCACCTGCTGCTGCTCAGCCGGCGCGGGCCGGCCGCGCCGGGCGCCGCCGGGCTGGTCGCCGAGCTGACCGGCCTCGGCGCCGAAGTCGGCATCCTCGCCTGCGACGCGGCGGACCGGGACGCCCTGGCCGCCGCGCTCGCCACCGTGCCCGACGCACACCCGCTGACCGCAGTCGTGCACACGGCCGGTGTCCTCGCGGACGCGACGGTGACGTCCATGACGCCGGAGCAGGTGGCGCGGGTGCTGCGGCCCAAGGTGGACGCCGCATTGCACCTGCACGAACTGACGCGCGGCGCGCCGCTGTCGGCGTTCGTCCTGTTCTCCTCGGTCTCCGCCGCGCTCGGCGCGCCCGGACAGGGCAACTACGCGGCCGCCAACGCCTTCCTCGACGCGCTCGCCCAGCGCCGCCGCACCGAGGGACTCCCCGGGCTCTCCCTGGGCTGGGGCCTGTGGGACGGCTCGGGCGAGATGACCGGCGAACTCGGCGAGGCCGACCGGCGGCGCATGGCGCGCGGCGGTGTGGTGCCGCTGTCCGTCACCGACGGCACCGCCCTGTTCGATCTGGCTGCCGCCACCGGGCACGCCGCCGTGCTGCCCGTCCGCCTCGACCTCGCCGTGCTGCGGGAGTCCGCCGAGCACCTGCCGCCGGTCTTCCGCGGCCTGGTCCGCGCCCCGCGCCGGCGCGCCGCCGCCGCCGGCACGGCCACGGCGGACTCGCTGACCGGCCGGCTCGCCCCGCTCCCGCCCGAGGAGCGGTTCGCCGCCCTGTGCGAACTGGTCCGGGAACGGGCGGCAACCGTGCTCGGCCACGGCTCGGCCCACGACGTGGCGCCCGACCTGCCCTTCCGCGAGCTGGGCTTCGACTCGCTCACCGCGGTCGAACTGCGCAACCACCTCAACGCCGCGACCGGGCTGCGGCTCTCCGCGACCCTCGTCTTCGACCACCCCACCGCCGAGGCCGTCGCCCGCCATGTGCTGGAGCGGCTGTTCGGGGAGGAGGCCGCCGAACCGGCCGCCCCCGCACGGCGCGCGGGCCGCGCGGACGCCGACGACCCCATCGTCATCGTCGGCATGGCCTGCCGCTACCCCGGCGGCGTCCGCAGCCCCGACGACCTGTGGGACCTGGTGCGTACCGGGTCCGACGGCGTCACCCCCTTCCCCGACGACCGGGGCTGGGACCTGGAGCGGCTCTACGACGCCGACCCGGACACCGGGGGCGCGAGCTATGTGCGCGAGGGCGGGTTCCTGCACGAGGCGGCCGAGTTCGACGCGGCGTTCTTCGGGATCTCGCCGCGCGAGGCGCTGGTCATGGACCCGCAGCAGCGCCTCCTCCTGGAAACGTCCTGGGAGGCTGTCGAGTCCGCGGGCATCGACCCCGCCACCCTGCGCGGCCGGCGCACCGGGGTCTTCGCGGGCGTCATGTACCACGACTACCTGGCCCGGCTGCACACCATCCCCAAGGGTGCCGAAGGGTTCCTCGGCACCGGTTCGGCCGGAAGCGTCGTCACCGGCCGCGTCGCCTACCTGATGGGCCTCGAAGGGCCCGCGGTGACGGTCGACACCGCCTGCTCCTCCTCGCTGGTGTCGCTGCACCTCGCGGCGCAGGCACTGCGCGCGGGCGAGTGCGACACGGCGCTGGCCGGCGGGGTGACCGTGATGGCGACCCCGGGCACCTTCATCGACTTCAGCCGGCAGCGGGGCCTCGCCCCCGACGGCCGCTGCAAGTCCTTCTCGTCCACCGCCGACGGCACCGGATGGGCCGAGGGCGTCGGCATGCTGCTGCTGGAGCGGCTCTCCGACGCGCGCCGCCACGGACACCGCGTGCTGGCGGTCGTCCGCGGCTCGGCCGTCAACCAGGACGGCGCGTCCAACGGCCTGACCGCGCCCAACGGCCCCGCCCAGCAGCGCGTCATCCGGCAGGCCCTGGACCGGGCCGGGCTGCGGCCCGCCGAGGTGGACGCCGTCGAGGGCCACGGCACCGGGACCGTGCTCGGCGACCCCATCGAGGCCCAGGCACTGCTGGCCACCTACGGCCAGGACCGGCCGGAGGACCGGCCGCTGTGGCTCGGCTCCCTCAAGTCGAACATCGGGCACGCCCAGGCCGCCGCGGGCGTCGGCGGCATCATCAAGATGGTGCAGGCCATGCGGCACGGCGTGCTCCCGCCGACCCTGCACGTGGACCGGCCGAGCGAAGAGGTCGACTGGGCGGGCGGGCAGGTCGAACTGCTCACCGAGACCGTCTCCTGGCCCGAGACCGACCGCCCCCGCCGGGCCGGTGTCTCCTCCTTCGGCATCAGCGGCACCAACGCGCACGTCATCCTGGAGGCCCCGGCCGAGCGGCAGGCGGCCGGACCGGCGCCCGCCACCCGGCCGGCGCCGCCCGTGCTGCCGCTGATGGTGTCGGCCCGCACCGAGGCGGCCGTGCCCGGCCAGGCCGCCGCCCTGCGCGACCACCTCGCACGGCACCCCGGGCTCGACCCGCTCGACGCCGCCTACTCGCTCGCCACCACCCGGCCCCTCTTCGACCACCGGGCGCTCACGGTCGCCACCGACCGGGAAGGACTGCTCGCCGGGCTGGACGCCATCGCGGCCGGCACCACCGCACCGGGCGTCGCACACGGCCGGGCCGCGCGGCGCCGGGTCGCGGTGCTGTTCACCGGACAGGGCAGCCAGCGCGTCGGCATGGGCAGCGAGCTGTACGCGTCCGCGCCCGCGTTCACCGAGGCCCTGGACGCGGTGTGCGCCCACCTCGACACCGAACTCGGCACCTCCCTGCGCGCGTTGATGTTCACCGATGAGGAGGCACTGTCGGGCACGGGGTACGCGCAGCCCGCGCTGTTCGCCCTCGAAGTGGCCCTGTACCGGCTGCTGGAGTCCTTCGGAGTCGTACCCGACGAGCTGGCCGGCCACTCGGTCGGGGAACTGGCCGCCGCCCATGTCGCGGGCGTCCTGTCCCTGCCGGACGCCTGCCGGCTGGTCGCGGCCCGCGCCCGGCTGATGCAGGCGCTCCCGGCGGGCGGCACGATGCTGGCGCTGCGGGCGACCGAGGCGGAGGTCACCCCCCTGCTCGGCGAGGGCGTGGACCTCGCCGCGGTCAACGGCCCCAGGGCCGTGGTGCTGTCGGGCGAGGAGGAAGCCGTCCTCGCGGTGGCCGGACGGTTCGCGGACCGCCGGGCCAAGCAGCTGCGGGTGAGCCACGCCTTCCACTCGGCCCGGATGGACCCGATGCTGGAGGAGTTCCGCCGGGTCGCCGAGTCCGTCACCTACCGGCCGGCCGAGATCCCCGTCGTGCCGACCGGCGGCCCGCTCGCCGCCGAGCCGGACGCCTTCGGGACACCGGAGTACTGGGTGCGGCAGGTCCGCGAGACCGTGCGCTTCCACGACGCGGTCACCCGGCTGCGCACGGCCGGGGTCAGCACCTTCGTCGAACTCGGCCCGGACCCCGTCCTCACAGCCGCCGTCGGGGAGTGCCTCGCCGGCGACGACACCGAGGACACCGGGGCGGCACCGGTCGTGCGCGCCGCCGTCCTGCGCCGCGGCCGGTCCGAGACCGGGACGCTCGCCGCGGCGCTCGCCCCGCTGCTGGTCCACGGGAGCGGGGTGCGGCGGCCGGAGTTCTACGAGGGCACGGGGGCGCGCCGCGTCGACCTGCCGACGTACGCGTTCCACCACCAGCGGTACTGGGCCGAGAACGCCTCGGCCCCGGCCGACCTGGCGGGCGCCGGACTCAGCGGCGCCGACCACCCGCTGCTCGGCGCCTGCGTCCCGCTCTCCGGCGGTGGGTCCGTCTGCACCGGGCGGCTCTCCACCGCCGCCCACCCGTGGCTCGCGGACCACCTCGTCGCCGGGACGGTGCTGCTGCCCGGCACCGCGCTCGTCGACCTGGCCGTGCACGCGGGCGACCACGCCGGCTGCGCACTCGTGGACGAACTGGTGCTGTCCGCGCCCCTGCCCCTGGACGCGGGCGACCGGCAGCTCCAGGTCCTGACCGAGCCCGCGGGCCCGGCCGGGAACCACACCGTACGGATCTCCTCCCGGCCGGCCGACGCGTCCGCCGAGGCGCCCTGGACGCTGCACGCGACGGGGACACTCGCCGCTGCCGCCCCGTCCGGCGGGGAGCCGTTCGACACCTCCGTCTGGCCGCCGCACGGCGCGCTGGCGGTGCCGCTCGACGGGCTCTACGAAGGCGACCAGGACCCGGACGGGACCGGCGTCGCCTACGGCCCCGCCTTCCAGGGGCTGAGTGCGGCCTGGCGGCGCGACGGCGAGCTGTACGCCGAGGTGGCGCTGCCCGAACCGGCCCCGGAGGACACCGGGCGGTACGGGCTGCACCCCGCCCTGCTCGACGCGGCCCTGCACGGACTCGCCCACCTGCTGCCCGGTGCCGCCGGCCGGCTCGTACCGTTCTCCTTCGCGGGCGCCGCCCTGTACGCGCAGGGCGCCACCGCACTGCGCGTACGGCTCACCGCGACCGGCGCCGAGGAAGTGGCGCTCAGCGCCGTGGACCCGGCAGGGCGGGCGGTCGCCACGATCGCCTCGCTCATGCTGCGGCCCCACGCCGTCGGACGCCCCCGAGAGGCGTCCCCCGCGGACGGGCTGTTCCGCGTCGACTGGCGGCCGGTCCCGGAGACGGGCGCGGAGCAGGGCGCGGACCAGGGGCGTTGCGCGCTGGTCGGCACGGACGCGCTGGGCATCATGGACACGCTGACCGGGGCGGGTGTGTGGACCGAGTCGTTCGCCGACCTGGAGGCCCTGTCGGCCGCGGCCTCGGCGGGCATGACCCTGCCCGGGACCGTCCTGGTCTCCGTCGCCTCCGACCCCGGGGCCGACCCCGCCCGCGCCGTACGGGACATCACGGGCGAGGCGCTGCGGACCGTGCAGACCTGGGTCGCCGACGAGCGGTTCGCCGGGGCGAGGCTGGTCTTCGTCACCCGGGGCGCGCTCGGCGACGGCACCGGGCGCCCGGACGACCTGGCGTGTGCGCCGCTCTGGGGCCTGGTGCGGACCGCCCAGTCGGAGAACCCCGGCCGCTTCCACCTCGTGGACCTCGACGAGGCGGCGGCATCGGTCCTCGCCCTGCCCGCCGCTTTCCGCACCGGGGAACCTCAACTGGCGATCAGGAACGGTGAGTTGCGCGCGGCCAGGCTTGCCCGGGCCGCCATGTCCGAGGAGCCGGGCACCGCCTGGGACCCGGACGGCACCGTGCTGGTCACCGGGGCCACGGGCGCCCTCGGCGGCCTGGTCGCCCGGCACCTGGTCACCGGGCACGGCGTACGGCACCTGCTGCTGCTCAGCCGCAGCGGACCGGCCGCCCCCGGCGCCGGGCCCCTGCGGGCCGAACTCGCGGAGCTGGGCGCCGAAGTGACCCTGGCCGCCTGCGACGCGGCCGACCGGGACGCCCTGGCCGGGGCCCTGGCGGCGGTCGACCCGGCCCATCCGCTGACCGCCGTCGTCCACCTGGCCGGCGTCCTGGACGACGGGGTGATCACCTCGCTCACGCCGGACCGGTTCGACTCGGTGCTGCGTGCCAAGGCGGACGCCGCGCTCCACCTGCACGAACTCACCCGTGACACCGGGCTGGCCGACTTCGTGCTGTTCTCCTCGTCGGCGGCCACCTTCGGCACCCCCGGCCAGGCCAACTACGCCGCCGCCAACGCCTTCCTCGACGCCCTGGCGGAGCAGCGGCGCGCCGACGGCCTGCCGGGCCGCTCGCTCGCCTGGGGCGCCTGGGAGCACGGCATGGCCGGCCGGCTCGACGGGGTGGACCGGGGCCGCATGACCCGGGGCGGTGTGCTCGCCCTGAGCGACCGGGACGGGCTCGCGCTCCTGGACGCCACGCTCCGTGCCGACGGCGCCCAGTTCGTGCCCATGCGGCTCGACACGGCGGCGCTCGGCCCGGACACCGCCCCGCTGCTGCGCGGCCTCGCCCGCCCGGCGGCCCGGCGCACCGCCGCTTCGTCCGGCACCGGGCACGCCGCCGGTCCCCGGCTGCGGGAACTGGCCGGGGCGGCCCGCCGGGACGCGGTGCTCGACCTGGTGCGCGGCGCCACCGCCGCCGTACTCGGACACGCGTCGGCCGACGCCGTCCAGCCCGAGCAGCCGTTCCTCGAACTCGGCCTGGACTCCCTGACATCGGTGGAGCTGCGCAACGCGGTGGCGGCGGCGACCGAGCTGCGGCTGCCGGCCACCGTCGCCTTCGACCACGCCACGCCGCTCGACCTGGCCGGCCATCTGGACACCCTGCTCGGCACGGCGCCGCGGGGCGCGGCGGACGGGGCGGATGCGGCGCCCGTCGCCGCTCCCGACACCGACGAGACCATCGGCCGGCTGTTCCGCCGGGCCTGCGAGGAGCGCAGGCTGCGCGAGGGCTTCGAGCTGTTGCAGAGCGTCGCCCGGCTGCGGCCGACGTTCGCCGACGCCGACGAGGTGGCCGAGTCCCCGACCTCGGTCCGGCTGGCCAAGGGCGCCGAGCCGGTCCGGCTGGTCTGCTTCAGCTCGCAGGTGGCGCTCGCGGGCGTGCACCAGTACGCGCGGTTCGCCTCGGCGTTCCGTGACGTACGGGACGTCACCGCGCTGGCGGTGCCCGGATTCGCGACGGGTGAGGCGCTGCCGGCGACCGAGGACGCGCTGATCGGGCTGCTGGCGCGGATGGTGCGCGAGCAGGTCGGGGACGCGCCCTTCGCGCTGCTCGGCTCGTCGTCCGGTGGTGTCCTCGCCTACGCGACGGCCGCCCGGCTGGAACAGGAGGGCCGCGCCCCGGCCGGAGTCGTCCTCGTCGACACCTATGTGCCGGGCGACGACTCGCTCGGCCAGTTCGAGGACCAGCTCCTCGGAGGGATGTTCGAACGGGAGGCCGGCTTCGCGCGGATGGACGCCGCGCGGCTGTCCGCGATGAGCTGGTACTTCAACCTGCTCGGCGGCTGGCGGCCGGGCCCGCTCACCTCACCCGTGCTGCTCGTACGGGCCGGGCAGCCGATGCCCGGCGGCGAGGGGCTGGCCCCGGAGAAGTGGCAGACGGGCTGGAGCGAGGCGGGCCGCGTCGTGGACGTGCCCGGCAACCACTTCACGATGATGGAGGACCTGGCCCACACCACCGCCGAAGCCGTCGACCGCTGGATACGGGAGCAGCCGGCCCACCCGGACGGCTCCTGAGCCGATCGCGCCGCGCGGCCCGGCCCCTTGCGCAAGGGGGGCCGGGCCGCGCGTGCATCGGGGGAAACACCCAGAGATTGGGTGCATGGCCCCGCAGCGGCTGTGTGCATTCCCGGGGCGCGTGGATAGTGGCGGCAGTGACGACCGCCCGGCCGGGCCGTCGCCCCAACGGACCAGACATCCGGGAGTCGTTGATGGACCCAGTGGGTTCCGCGGACCGGCGGCCGACCGCCGTGGTGCTCGGCGCCAGTGGCTTCGTCGGCCGCAATGTGTGCGCCGCGCTGCGCGACGCGGGCCACCCCGTGGCCGCCGTCGCCCGCAGCACCGACCACCTGCCCGAGGGCTGCCGCCCGGTGGCCCTGGACCTCACCCGAGGTGACCCCGCGGAACTCGCCGCCGCACTCGCCGCCCTGCGGCCCGACCTGGTCGTGAACGCGGCGGGCGCCCTGTGGAACGTCACCGACGACCAGCTGACCGCTGGCAACGTGACCCTGGTCCAGCGGCTGGTCGACGCCGTCGCCGCCCTGCCGGGGCCGGTGCGGCTCGTACACATCGGTTCGGCGTACGAGTACGGCACGCACCCCGGCAAGAAGCTGACGGAGACACTGCCGGGCCGCCCCGTCGGCCGGTACGCCCAGACCAAGCTCGCCGGCACCCGGGTCGTCGTCCGCGCCGCGGCGCTCGGGCGGGTGGACGCGACCGTGCTGCGGATTCCGATCGCGCTCGGCCCGTTCACCCCCGGCGACAGCCTGCTCGGCGGGCTCGCCCGGCAGCTCGCCGCGTACCCCGCCGAGGTGCGGCTGCCGCCGCTCGACGGCGTACGCCGGGAGCTGGTCGACATCCGGGACGTGGCCGACGCCGTGCTGTGCGCGGCGCGCGCGGACCGGCTGCCGCCCATCGTCAACGTCGGCTCGGGCGTCCTCGTCCGGCTGACCGACACCGTGGACGAGCTGATCCGGATCGCCGGGGCGGACGGGCCGGCCCCGGCGGTCGTGCGCGGCCCGGCGGCCACCGTACGCCGCGACGCCGGAGCCGGCGACCGGCCCCTGGACACCGGCCTGGCGCGGCGGGAGCTGGGCTGGGCCCCGGCCCGCACCGTGACCGACGCGCTGCACGCCCTGTGGGGCAGCCTCCGCGTCCCCGTACCCATGCCACGACACCACATCTGACCACCACAGCGGACGAGGAGGGCATCCATGAACGACGCCGACGTGCAGTCCATCATCGAGCTGACCCGCAAGTACCACCGGGACCAGGAGGCCTCCGGGCAGGAATTCGTCCCGGGAGTCACCCCGATCCTCCCGGCCGGCGCGGTTCTCGACGAGGACGACCGCGCCATGCTGGTGGAGCACGCGCTCCAGATGCGGATCGCCTCCGGCGCCACCGCGCTGCGCTTCGAGCGGAAGTTCGCCAAGGCGGTCGGCGTCCGCAAGGCCCACCTGACGAACTCGGGCTCGTCCGCCAACCTGCTGGCGCTGGCCTCGCTCACCGTGCCGGAGCTGGAGGACCGCCGGCTGCGCCCCGGCGACGAGGTGATCACCGTCGCCGCCGGCTGGCCGACCACCGTCAACCCCATCGTGCAGTGCGGTCTCGTGCCGGTCTTCGTCGACGTGGACCTCGGCACGTACAACACGACGCTGGAACGGGTCGAGGCAGCGATCGGCCCGCGCACCAGGGCCATCATGATGGCGCACACCCTCGGCAACCCCTTCGAGGCCACCGAGATAGCCCAACTGGCCGAGGACCGGGGGCTGTTCCTCGTCGAGGACAACTGCGACGCCCTGATGTCGACGTACCAGGGACGCAAGACCGGCACGTTCGGGGACTACGCCACCGTCAGCTTCTACCCGGCCCACCACCTCGCGATGGGCGAGGGCGGATGCGTGCTCTCCAACAGTGTGGAGCTGGCCCGGATCACCGAGTCGATGCGCGACTGGGGGCGCGACTGCTGGTGCGAGCCGGGCGAGGACAACAAGTGCCTCAAGCGCTTCACGTACCAGATGGGTGATCTGCCGCACGGCTACGACCACAAGTACATCTTCTCGCACATCGGTTACAACCTGAAGTCGACCGACCTCCAGGCCGCCCTGGGCCTGAGCCAGCTCAGCCGGATCGACGACTTCACCGCCGCCCGCAAGCGCAACTGGAAGCGGCTGCGCGACGGGCTCGAAGGGGTGCCCGGCCTGCTGCTGCCCGAGGCCACCCCCGGCAGCGACCCGAGCTGGTTCGCCTTCGTCCTCACCCTCACCGAGGACGCCCCCTTCAGCCGCGCCGAACTGGTCGACTTCCTCAACGCCCGCCGCATCGGCACCCGGCTGCTGTTCGCCGGCAACCTCGTGCGCCACCCCGCGTACCTCGACGTGGAGCACCGGATCAGCGGCGGTCTGGAGAACAGCGACATCATCATGGAGCGCACGTTCTGGATCGGCGTGTACCCCGGCATCACCGCCGAGATGACCGACTACATGGTCGCCTCCATCCGCGAGTTCGTCGCCAAGCACCGCTGAGCCGGCCGGTCTCGCGCACCGCTGCGGTCCGCAAGAAGAGGGACACCATGGAGCCAACGCCACACACCTTTCCGACCGGCCCCGGCCCCGTCCGCGGGAGAGGCCGTGTCTGACGCCGAACCGACGGGCATCGGAGTCCTGGGCGCAGCCGACATCGCCTGGCGCCGCACCATCCCGGCCATCCTCGGCTGCCCCCGGCTGCGGCTGGTGGCGGTCGCCAGCCGCACCGCCGACAAGGCGCGTACGTTCGCCGACCGCTTCGGCTGCGAGGCGGTGACCGGCTACGAGCGGCTGCTCGCCCGCGAGGACATCGGCGCCGTCTACATCCCGCTGCCCAACGCGCTGCACGAACAGTGGGCGCACGCCGCCCTGCGGGCCGGCAAGCACGTCCTGGTGGAGAAGTCGCTCACCGCGAGCGCCGAGGCCGCGGAAGACCTGGCCAGGACCGCGCGGGAACGCGGTCTGGCCTTCATGGAGAACTTCGCCTTCCTCCACCACACCCAGCACCAGCGGGTCCGCGACCTGGTCGCCGAGGGCGCCATCGGCACCCCCCGCGTCTTCACCGCCTCCTTCGGCATCCCGCGAGCCGACCGCGGACTCATCCGCTACAGCCGCGCACTGGACGGCGGAGCGCTCCGGGAGACCGGCTGCTACCCGGTCCGGGCCGCCCAGCTCTTCCTCGGCGACGGCATCGAGGTCCTCGGCGCCCGGCTCGGGTTCGAGGAGAAGGACGGCTGCGACATGGCCGGATCGGTGCTGCTCGCCGACGGCGCCGGCCTCACCGCCCAGTGCGACTTCGGCCTGGACCACGACTACCGCAACACCTACGCGCTCTGGGGCAGCGAAGGGCGGATCGAGGTCGACTGGGCCTTCACCCCGCCCCCCGACAAACAGCCCCGGCTGCGGGTGAGCCGGGGACAGCACACCGAGCAGCTGACCCTGCCGGCCGCCGACCAGTTCCTGCGCGCGGTCTCCGCCTTCGCCGAGGCCTGCACCGACCCGGCGGCGCGCGCCCCGCACGCCGCCGACGCCGTCCGCCAGGCCTCGTTGCTCGAATCGGTCCTGGGCCGGGCCGGCATCTTCGAAACAGCTGCCCGCGGCCGGCTCGGACCGGCCCGGGACGAGGAGTACTCATGACCCCCGCCAGACCCAACGGCCCCCTGGACAGCACCGTCCCCACCCAGCCCGGACCGCCCGGACGCCACGTGCTGTGGCTGGGCTTCCCCTCGTACGGGCACCTCAAGGCGACCCTCGGCATGGTCGAGGAACTCGTGCGGCGCGGCCACCGCGTCACCTACGTGGTCTCCGAACGGTACGCGGCCGCCGTCGAGGCCACCGGGGCACGCGTCGTGTCCTACGCCTCCGACTTCCCGCAGACGATCACCTCCTACGAGACCGCGACGACGATGCTCGTGGCCTTCCTCAGGGAGAGCTACGCCCCTCTGGAGGTGGCGCTGGCGGCCGCGGCCGACGACCCGCCCCACCTGGTCGTGCACGACGCGCTCGCCTCCGACACGGCGGCAGCGGTGAGCCGGCGCCACGGGGCGCCGATGGTGCGCACCTACGCCGGCTTCGGCACCAACGACCAGGTGCCGCAGAACGGGACCGAGGCCGACCCCGCGCACGCCCCGGTGGACCCGGGCGACCCGCTGCTGCTCGGCCTGGCGGCCGAGCTGACCGCCCGCGTCGAGGCGGCCGGCGTCGCCGGCCTGTTCGCCGAGCGGATGGCCGGCGGCGACGACACCGCGGTCAACATCTCGTTCGTCGCCAAGGAGTTCCAGATCAAGGGGGAGACGTTCGGCGACGACTACCTCTTCGCCGGCCCCTGCCTGCGCGCGGCGGACTTCGCGGGAGAGTGGTCGCCCCCGCCCGGCGCCCCGCCGGTGCTGCTGGTCTCGCTCGGCACCTCGGTCAACTGCCGCCCCGACTTCTTCCGGCGCTGCGCCGAAGCCTTCGCCGGCACGCCGTGGCACCTCGTGATGACCCTCGGCAGCGGCATGGACCCGTCGGACCTCGGGCCGCTGCCGCCCAATGTCGAGGCCTGGTCGTGGCTTCCGCACCTGGCGGTGCTGGAACACGCCACCGCGTTCGTCTGCCAGGGCGGCACGGGAAGCCTGATGGAGGCGTTCCACCAGGGCGTCCCGGTGGTGGTGGTGCCCCAGCAGCAGGACCAGGTGGCGATCGCGCGGCAGGTCGTCGACCTCGGCGTCGGCCGGTCGATCAGCCCCGGTGATCTCGACGCCGGCACCCTGCTCTCCGCCGTCGAGGCCATCGCAGGTGACGACGAGGTGCGCGACCGGGTGGCGGAGTTGAGCCGGGGGATGCGTACGGCACCGGGGGCCGCCGCGGTCGCCGACCGCCTGGAAGCCGTCATGGCCGCCCGTGCCACCGCCGCGGCCACACCCGCTGCCACCGCCGCGGCCACGCTCTGACGCCGACGGAGGAGCAGCCCCGGGGGAAGGCCCGGGGCTGCTCCTCCCTCACCGCGCGGAACCGACGGGGTCCAGCGCGCCGGGCGGGAACGCGGGGACCGCCCCCGCCTCCACCGCCCGGTCCAGCAGGACCCGGACCGCGGCGAGACCGTCCGCACCGAGGTCCTCGGTGTACTCGTTGACGTACAGCTCGATGTGCTGCTTCTGCACCTCGGGCGCGATCTCCTGCGCGTGCGAGCGCACATGGTCCCGTGACGCCTCCGGGTCGGCCCAGGCGTGCCGGACGGACGCGCGGACGGCCTCGGTGATGGCCGTGAGCCGCTCGGGGCCCAGATCGCGCCGGGCGACGATCGCGCCGAGCGGGATGGGGAGCCCGGTCCGTTCCTCCCAGGCCTCGCCGAGATCGACGAGGCGGTGCAGACCGTACGTGTCGTACGTGAAGCGGGCCTCGTGGATCACCAGGCCCGCGTCCACCTCACCGTCCCTGACGGCCGGCATGATCCGCTCGAACGGCATCACCACGGTGCGTACCTCCTGCCCCGGCAGGGCCTCCCGGGCCCAGAGCCGGAACAGCAGGTAGGCGGTGGAGCGCTCGGTGGGGATCGCCACGACCCGCCCGGCGAGGTCCGCCGGTTCGCAGGCGGTACGGGTGAGCAGCAGCGGCCCGCAGCCGTGACCGAGCGCGCCGCCGCAGGGCAGCAGCGCGTACCGGTCCAGGACGTGGGGCAGCGCCCCGTACGAGATCTTCAGTACGTCCAGCTCGCCCCTGGCCGCCATGCCGTTGGTGACGTCGATGTCGGCGATGGTGACCTCGGGGGAGGGCACCCCGGGCAGCAGCCCGGCCGTCCACGCGTGGAAGACGAACGTGTCGTTGGGGCAGGGCGAGTGGGCGAGGTCCAGAGGGCTTGCCATGACTTTCCTGTTCCTTCGGCTGAGCGGCTAACGGGTCAGGTCCCACAGCCCGAGGTACTTGTTGGGGGAGTTCTCGGGGATGATCTCCAGCGGCTCTCCGAGGGAGAACGGGGCCAGCGTCAGATCGAGCTTCGCGTGCCGCAGGCTCGGCTCGCAGACCCGCGCGTAGTTGGAGAAGGCGCCCTGCTCCGGGACGGGATCGCTGGCGTAGCTCGTGGTGAGCAGGTACCGGCAGGAGCCGCGGAACCGCTCCAGCGCGGGCAGGATCATGTCGTTCGGCAGGTGGATGAACACATCCCGGCAGACCAGCAGATCGGCCCGGCGCAGCACGGTCGACGTGATGTCCACGACCTCCAGCCGGTAGCCGCGCTGCCTCAGCTCGGGCCAGGTGGCCCGCTCGTGGACGTCGTAACCGATGTAGTCGACGTCGTCGAGGTCCATCGTGCTCATCCACGCCAGATCGCCGCAGCCGGCGTCGTTGAGCGTCTTCACGTCGTACGTCTCGATGATGGTGCGCAGTCCCTTGCGGACCAGCTGGGTGTGCGGCTCGCTGGAGCCCCAGCCGCAGACCGTGTCGGGAGCCTGGTCGGGCCAGCCCCGGGAGAAGACGTCCAGGCCGGGGCCGGCCCGGCGCTGGTGGAGCTCCCGTGTGTCGGCGTAATCTGCTGGGTGGATCACGGCATCTCGCTCTCTTCTCAGGAACGGGTCATCGGACCCACGGGAGCACGGAGCCCGCGCGCGGAACCACACCGACGGCAGGACACCAGGTGTTCTCCCGAACTCCACGGCGAACTGCAGCAACGGACTGGTGAAAGGCCCAGTGTTGGGCCGGTGCGGGCGGCCACCGGCGCCGCCGCTGGCAAGCTGCTGCCCATGTCGTCGTACCACGTGGCGTTTCTGCCGTTTCCCGCGTTCGGACACATCAACACGACGCTCCCCGTCGTCTCGGAACTGGTGCGCCGCGGCCACCGTGTGACCTTCGCGACCAACGCGCGCTTCGCGCCGCTGGCCGCCGCGGCCGGCGCGAAGGTGCTGGAGTACGAGTCCTGGCTCGCCTCGCGCAAGCTGCCCGACCGGGTGGACGCGGAGTACCTGGTGCATGAGCCGGTGCGCTCGATCGACGAGGCCATCGCCACCGTCCCGGTGTACGAGGCCGGGTTCGGCGACGACCTTCCGGACGTGCTGCTGTACGACGTCAGCACCTTCGCCGCCGGCCGGGTGCTGGCCCGCAAGTGGCAGCGGCCCGCCATCGAGCTGTTCGCGACCTTCGCCTCCAACGAGCACTACTCGCTGACGCAGCAGATCGGCGCGCTGTACGCGGACGAGATCGACCGGGAGCACCCCGCGCTCATCGACTTCTTCGTGAAGCAGGGCAAGCTGCTGGGTGATCACGGCCTGGGGGACGTCACCCTGGAAGAGTTCAACGCGGCGGCCGACGACGCGAACCTGGTGTTCCTGCCGCGGCGTTTCCAGCCCGCCGCCGAGACCTTCGACGACCGGTTCGCCTTCGTCGGCGCCTGTCTCGGCGACCGGGCCCACGACACCACCTGGAAGCCGCCGGGCGACGGCCGCCCGGTGCTGCTGGTGTCGATGGGCAGCTTCAGCTTCGACCACCAGAAGGACGCGCTGCGCACCTGGGCCGAGGCCTTCGCGGGCAGCGACTGGCAGGTGGTCGTCTCGGCGGGCGCGCTGGCCGAGGACGAGGACCTGCCCACGGTGCCGGACAACGTCGAGCTGCACCGCTGGGTGCCTCAGCTGTCCGTGCTGGAGCACGCGGACGCGTTCGTGTCGCACGCCGGGATGAACAGCGTGATGGAGGCGATGTACTTCGGGACGCCGGTGGTCGCGGTGCCGCACATGCCCGAGCAGCGGCTCGTCGCCGACCGGCTCCAGGAGCTGGGGCTCGGCGTGCACGTGCCGCAGGCCGAGGCGACCGGGGAGCGGGTGCGCGCGGAGGTGGACCGCATCGTGCGGGACGGGCACACACGTGAGCGGGTCGGCGGGCTGAGCCGGGCGATGCGGGCCGTCGACGGGCCGGTGCTCGCCGCGGACTACGTGGAGAGGGTGGCCGCGCGCAGCTGACGCCGGGCGCGATGCCACCCTCGGATACGGGTTCGCACAGCGGGTGCGGGTCCGTCCGGCCCCGGTCAGTCGCCGCTGTCCTGCCGGGAGCCCCGGGGGGCGCGGTCGGTTCCCTGGCGGTCCGGGCGGATGTACTCGGGGAGGATCCTGGGCGGCCAGCAGCCGATGCTGAACATGCCCATCGAGTACGCCTTCGCCGCGAGAGCGGTGCGGTTGGGCACCTTGAACTGCCGCAGCAGGATGCTCACGTGGTACTCGACGCCCTGGCGGCTGAGGAAGAGCTTGGCCGCCAGGCGCACGGTCGGGTCCCCGGCCGCGACCCCCTCCAGGACCTTCGCGGTGAGGGCGGTCAGCTTCCGCTGCGACCCCACGAGTTCCTGGCGGTCGTCGGCCGGCTCCTCCGGGGTGAACTGCGCCATGATCATCTTGACCCGGCCGCTGTCGTCCCGCACCGGGAAGGCGGCGAGCTTGCCGGAGACCGCGGTGTCGTGGAACCACATGGCGATGGAGCGGCTGACGACCGGGGCGTGGTGCTCCTGGACGAGCCGGCCGAACTGGCGCAGCACGTACTGCCGCACGCTCGGGTGGAGGAACTCGGCGAAACTCCGGTCGCAGATATCGTCCGGATAGCGTCCGCACTGGGTGCTGAAGGCGTTGTTGACGGAACGTATCCGCAGGGTCGGATCGAGTATCGCGAGACCGACTCCCGAGCGTTCGAACATAGAGAGGACCACGGCGCTGTATTCGTCGCTCCGGATCTCCGCCGTGAACAGGGACGATTCGGCGTCGAGCAGTCCGTCGACGGCATGGAGCGGTCTTCGCGCAGTGACGGACATTTCCCCCGCCGTCTGTGGAAAATCGCTCCTCGTGCTGGTCTCCGCATGGAACATGTCCGCCACACCTTCCCCGATTTGTGTGTATCGGCGAGCGCTCAGCAGCCTAGGAGCGCATGGCCGGATATCGGTGCAGTCCTGGTCGGGTCTGACTCGTGCGCTATCCGGTTCGTCCCGGAGGCGGACCTTTGTGACGGCCGACGGTACGGGGAACGGGCCGCCGGAAGGGGGGCCGCACGGGATCCGTAGGGACTCTTCCAGCGATGGTTCCGGAGGGCCGGGCGCGAACACTAGGGGTTCCGCTAGCCGATGTTGACCAAAGCTTGAACCTCGTTGGGAATCGGGACGCCAAGCCACTTAGACGGGAAACACGGTTGCAGATGAGAGTGAGTGCAAGTCCATCGAGCCCCTGGCGCAGCCGGGGCATGAGAATGTCCGTCACCGGGGTCGTGATGGCGCTGACGGTGACACTGTCCAGCGCGGCGGTCTCGGCAAGCAGCCCCAACCCGGCGGTCTCGACCGTGAAGGGGGCCGTTCCGCTCACCTCGGTGGTGCCCCAGCCGGTCAGCATCCGGACCGCCAACGGCGTCGCCTTCGACCTGAAGCAGAGCGACGCGATCTACGCGACGCGGAACTCGTCCGACGCGAAGGACGCCGCCAACTTCCTCGCCGGCCTGTTGCGGGTTCCCACCGGCTACCCGCTGAAGGTGCGCGATGTGCCCGCCGGGGCGAAGCCGCGCGGCATCGTGCTGTCGCTCGGCGGCAAGAACGCGGTGACCAAGAAGGAGGGGTACCGGCTCGACATCAGCCGCAACACCGTCACCATCGAGGCCGACGACCGCTCGGGCCTCTTCAACGGCGTGGCCACGCTGCGCCAGCTGCTGCCGGTGAAGGTGGAGCGCAAGCAGCAGATGCCCGGCCCGTGGCGGGTCCAGGGCGGCACCATCGACGACGCGCCGCGCTACGCCTACCGGGGCGCGATGATCGACGTGGGCCGGCACTTCCTGCCGAAGCCCGACGTCGAGAAGTACATCGACACGGTCGCCCGCTACAAGGTCAACTACGTGCGTCTGCACCTGACGGACGACCAGGGCTGGCGCATCGAGATCAAGTCCTGGCCGGAGCTGACCAAGGTCGGTGCCGAGTCCGGGGCGGGCGGCGAGGGCGGGGGCTTCTACACCCAGGAGGACTACAAGGAGATCGTGCGGTACGCGCAGGCGCGCGGCGTCACGATAATTCCCGAGATCAACGGCCCCGACCACACCCACGCGGCCCTGGCCTCGTACCCCGAGCTCACCTGTGACGGCAAGCCGATCGAGCCCTACCTCGGCTACCCCAAGAGCGACGAGGGCGTGCTGTGCCTGGACAACCCGACGACCTATGAGTTCATGGACGACGTCATCGGCGAGGTCGCGGCGCTCAGCCCGAGCCCGTACTTCGCCGTCGGTGGCGACGAGACGTTCGGGCGCACCAAGGAGCAGCTGGACACCTACTTCGCCAAGATCGCGAAGATGGTGGAGAAGCACGGCAAGAAGCCGATGGGCTGGATGGAGGCGGCCGGTTCGCTTCCCGCGAAGGACTCGCTGACGGAGTTCTGGGTCCCCGGCATCAACGAGGACCAGATCATCGCCTCCGCCAAGGCGGGCAGCAAGGTCATCATGGCGCCGGCGATGTACACCTACCTCGACCAGAAGTACACGGAGACCTACCCCGAGTACCCGGTGGGCCAGACGTGGGCCGGTCCGACGTCGGTGGAGGGCTCCTACGACTGGGACCCGGAGGGCCAGCTCGAAGGGCTGCCGGCGTCCGCCGTGGGCGGGGTCGAGTCGACGATCTTCACCGAGACCGTCTTCGGCATCAACCAGATGGAGAACCTGGCCTTCCCGCGGCTTCTGTCGGTCGCCGAGGTCGGCTGGGCGAAGGCGTCCTCGCACGACTGGAAGAAGTTCGAGCCGCGTCTCGCGGCGCAGGGACCGCGGCTGCGTGAGGCGCGGGTCAACTACTACCTGACGCCCGAGATCGACTGGCCGCTGGGGAGCTGAGGTTCCGGCCCCCGGGAGCACGGCATCGCCCGGCCGCAGCAATGCGGCCGGGCGATGCCGTTGTGGCCCGTGGGGCCGGGCTCGTGCCTTCGGTTCAGGCGCGTACGGCCCGGACCATGTAGTACTGGTCCGCCGCCTCGGTGAGCGGCGCCCGCTCCGGCGTGACCTCGAAGCCGTGGCCGCGCAGGATCCCGCAGACCCGCTCCAGCTGGCCGTCCAGGTCGCAGACCTCGGCGATCACCCGGCGGACGCGCGGCCACTGGGCGTCGTCGACGCCGAGCAGCACATCGGGTTCGGCGCCCTCCACGTCCACCTTGAGGAGCGCGATCTCCCGGTCCCCGGGGAAGAACGCGGCGATCCGTTCGACGTCGACGGTCACCTTCTCCGCGGTGTAGAACTCCTCGGCCAGGTCCCCGTGCTGCTCGGCCATCTGGGCCTTCGGCCCTTCCTTGATCTCCGGATAGCGGGTCGAGTTCGCCGGGAGCAGCGGGAAGAACGAGAATTCGACGCCCGCCTCCGGGGCGCTGCCGAGCGCGGTCTCGTGCAGTGTCACGTCGCTGAGGCCGTGCAGTTCGACGTTCTTCCGGAAGAGCGCGATGTTGTTCGGCATCGGCTCGAACGAGTGGACTTCCGCGTCCGGATATCTGCTCTTGATGTACAGGGCGAACATTCCGATGTTGCCGCCGGCGTCGAGAACTGTGGGGGCGTCACCGAGTTCCAGTCCGTCGTAGCAGCCCTGCTGGAAGATTTCATCATACATGTATTGCGCTTCGAGTGGGCTCTGCGTGTAGACCTTGAGTTCGCCACCCAGTTCAACAAGCTCCGTCACGGATGCTCCAGTGTTCGGTCTGGACAATTGATGGGTGGGGGGATTTTGAAGCGCTATTCGCTTGTACGGTTTCGACGGCGTACGTCTTTCACGTATCGGCGTCCTGGAATTCGGGTGCCGGGGTGGGCTGCCCGGCCGCCGCGACCGGCTCGGCGAGCCAGCCGTCGATGAGCCGGGCGGCTCGGGCCGGGCCGCCCGCCGCCAGCATCTCGGTGCGCATCCGGGCGACCTGCCGGTGGATGCGGTCGGAGTGCGCGACGGTCTCCACCGCTTCGCGCAGGCGCTCGGGCGTCAGTTCGTGGCCGGGCAACGCGACCCCCACACCGAGTTCCTCGGTGCACCGGCCGTTGACCCGGTCCTCGGGGGTGTACGTGATGACCACCAGGGGTTTGCCGAAGGAGATCGCCTCCAGCATCGTGCTGATGCCGGCATGGCACACCACGGCCGACGCGTGCGGGAGCACGGTGTTGAACGCCAGCCACTCGTGCATCTCGACGTTCGCCGCGCCCCGGGCTGCGGCCCGGCCGGCCGGCAGGTTGCCGGGTCCGACCGCCATGACGAGGTGCCAGTCGCTCCCGCCGAAGGCCTCCACGCAGTCCGTGAAGAAGCCCGGCCGGTCGTTCACCTCGGTGCCCAGCGTGATCAGGGCCACCGGGCCGTCCCCCGAAGGGCGCTGCCAGGAGCCGGTGCCCGGCCGGTCGGCCGGGAGGCTGTGCCCGGTGAAGGTGTAGCGGTCGTCGAACGTCTCACCGCGCGGCTGGAACGACCTCGGCAGCAGCACCACGTTGCGGGAGTCGAAGTTGGCCAGGAACGCCGCCGCGGTCTCCGGATCGGCCTCCTCGGCGGCCAGGTGCTCCATCAGGAGGTCCAGGCACGTCTGGAGGCTCTCGCTCGTCCCGTCGAAGACCTCGTGCGACAGCGCGTAGTGCTCGTTGGCGGCGACGTACGGGAACAGCTGCACGGTGGGGCAGCCCCACCGCTTCGCCGCCGTACGCGCCGCGAAGAAGCTTTCGAGGTCGTACAGGACCAGGTCGGGGACGTCGTCCGCGAGCGCCTCCAGGGCCCGCGGCAGGATCACGTCCATCGACTCCCGCAGGAACGTCAGGCCCAGCGCCCCGATGTCCTCACCGGTCACGGTCCCCTCACCGAGCCGGCTGCGCCGCGAGGTGTAGCGGACCGCCCCGGCGCCGACGGCGGCCACCCGGTCGGCGAACTTCTCGTCCACGACGTAGGTGACCCGGTGGCCCAGCGAGATGAGGCAGCGGCTGATCTCCAGCGTCGGGTTCACATGCCCGTAGCCCGGGAACATGAAGATCGCGACGTGCCGTGGTGTCATGACTCCTCCGTCATCGCAGGGCCGGCTCCGCGAGCTGATCACCGATCAGCCGCAGGACCTCCGCGGTGTGGTCGAGCAGATAGAAGTGGCCGCCGGAGTACGTCCTCAGGTCGAAACCGCCGTCCGTGTGCCCGCTCCAGGCCGCGACCTCCTCGACCGTCGCCTTGGGGTCGCTGTCGCCGGTCAGCGCGGTGACCGGGCAGCGCAGCCGGGGGCCGGGCGCGTACCGGTAGGTCTCCGCCGCGCGGTAGTCGCCCCGGATGGCGGGCAGCACCATCCGCAGCAGCTCCTCGTCGCCGAAGACCTGCTGGCTCGTACCGCTGAGCGCGCGCACGTCCGAGATCAGCCCGTCGTCGTCACGCAGGTGCACCTGCTCGTCCCGGTGCGCCGAAGGGGCCCGCCTGGCCGAGGCGAACAGACGCAGCGGGAAGGTCCCCCGCGCTTCCAGACGCCGGGTGACCTCGAACGCGAGCGTCGAGCCCATGCTGTGCCCGAAGAACGCGAAGGGGCGGTCGACGGCCTCGGTGACGGCCTCGGCCACCTGGTCCGCCAGCGTGCCCAGATCGTCGATCAGCGCCTCGTGGCGCCTGTCCTGACGGCCCGGGTACTGCACGGCCAGGACTTCGACCCGGGGGCGCAGTGCCTGCGCGACCGGCCGGTAGAAGGAGGCCGAACCGCCCGCGTGGGGCAGGCAGACCAACTGGACCTTCGCCTCCGCACTCGGGAAGTACCGCCGAATCCACAAATCGGTGTCGATCATGCTGGCCCCTTCGGCCTTCGTCAGGTCGCGGACGCGGCGGGCGCCCACACGTGCCGGGGCACCGCCGACGTCTGCCGCTGGACCCAAGGAGAAGCGCTTCCCGCCCGCCCGGCGGGCCGTGGCGGCGGGATCTGAGTGAACACCTAGAAACCCCCGGACCCACCGGGACCGGCCCGTTCGGCCGTGTTCATCTGGGCGCGGCGTGAGACCGCTCGCGCGCCCACGAGGGTGGCGCGGCGAGCTTCCCCCAGGGCCTGTCCGGCGGATCTTCGTGGATCAGCCCGCGGCG
>NZ_KB892040.1 GCF_000373645.1 Streptomyces sp. ATexAB-D23
CTTCGGCGGGTAGATGTAGGTGTTGCGGACCATGAACTCCTTCAGAATGTCGTTCTGAATGGTCCCGGCCAGCTTTTCCGGCGGTACGCCCTGTTCTTCGGCGGCCACGATGTACAGCGCGAGGACGGGGAGCACCGCGCCGTTCATCGTCATCGACACCGACATCCTGTCGAGCGGGATGCCGTCGAAAAGCCGGCGCATGTCGTAGATCGAGTCGATCGCCACCCCGGCCATGCCGACATCGCCCGTCACCCTCGGGTGGTCGCTGTCATAACCCCGGTGCGTGGGCAGGTCGAAGGCGACCGACAGACCCTTCTGCCCGGCCGCGAGGTTGCGCCGGTAGAAGGCGTTGGACTCCTCCGCCGTCGAGAACCCCGCGTACTGCCTGATCGTCCACGGCTGATTGACGTACATCGTCGGATACGGGCCACGCAGATACGGCGCGATCCCCGGGTACGTACTCAGGAAATCGAGCCCCTCCAGGTCATGGCCGGTGTACAGCGGCTTGACGCCGATGCCCTCGGGGGTCTCCCACACCAGGTCGGACGCGGCGGACCCCGTGGTCTCCTTCACCGCCGCCTCCCACAGATCCTCCGAGCCGGCGGAAGCGGGGGAGCCCAGGCCCAGGTCGGAGAAGTCGGGGATGATGTTCCTACTGCTCATGGGTCACGTCCATACGGTCGAGGGCAAGGGCCAGCACGGCGACCGCGTCGCATCCCGCGAAGACGTACGAGTCCACACCGCGATACGTCCCCGGGCGGCCGGCCAGGAACACCAGCGGTGCACGCGCCTCGACGAGCGCTTCGACGACCGCCTCGGCCTGCTCCTCGTACAGCGCGTCGCTGGAACACACGCAGACCGCACCCGCGCCGCTCGCGATGTACGCCTCGGCGACGGTCGACGGGTCGACGGACACCGGCTCGTGGACGGGCTCGATGCCACCCGCCTGGAACAGGTTCGCGGCGAAGGAGACCCGCGCGGTGTGCACCGCCGCCGGGCCGAGCGCGGCGATGAACACGCGCGGTCTGCTCCCGGTCGCCGCCAGATGGGCGTCGCTCCGGGCGCGCAGCGTTTCGTAGTCCTCGTCGCACCGGACGCGGGGCAGGCCGCCGGCCGGAGCCGCGGGTGCGGGCTCACGGATCACCGGCTTCTCGGCCAGGAGGGGGAACTCGCTGACTCCGGTGACCGGTTCGCGCCGCTCGGCCAGGCCCTTCCTGCGCTCGGTCCAGGTGGCGGCGAGGTGTTCTGCGACCAGGCCCGACCGCAGCGCGGCCGCCTGGCCGCCCGCCTTCTCCACGGTCCGGAAGAACGCCCAGGCGGCGTGCGCGAGTTCGTCGGTGAGGCGCTCGACGTAGTACGAGCCGCCCGCCGGGTCGATCACGCGGGCCAGGTGGGACTCCTCCAGCAGGATGGAGGAGGTGTTACGGGCGACGCGCCGGGCGAACGCGTCGGGCAGGCCCAGCGCGTGATCGAACGGCAGCACGGTCACCGCGTCCGCGCCGCCCACTCCTGCGGCCAGACCGGCCACGGTGGTGCGCAGCATGTTCACCCACGGGTCACGCCGGGTCATCATCACCGGCGAGGTCACCGCGTGCTGGAGCTGGGCGCCGGCGTCCGGGGCACCCGATGCCTCGGCGACCCGCGCCCACAGCCGGCGCGCCGCGCGCAGCTTGGCGATCGTCAGGAACTGGTCGGCGGTGGCCGCGTACCGGAACTCCAGCTGGCCCAGGGCCGCTTCCGCGCTCAGACCGTACTCGGTGAGGGCCCGCAGGTAGGCGACCCCGGTGGCCAGGGACAGGCCCAGCTCCTGCGCGGCGCTGCCGCCCGCCTCGTGGTACGGCAGGACGTCCACGGTCAGCGTACGGATCAGGGGATACCCGGAGGCGATGGTCCGGGCCTGCTCGGCGGCGGCGACGATGTCGAGCGGCTCGCCGGTCCGGGCCTCGTGGCCCAGCGGATCGGCGCCGAGGTTCGCGCGGACGGAGGTGGGGGGTGTCCGGCGCTCGGCACACAGGTCCAGGAACGCGCGTGCCGCCTCCGCATGGCCGGCGCCGGCGTCCAGCACCACGGGCGCGAGGTCCAGGTGGACCCCGGCCAGGGCCGGGGCGAGACCTCCGACCGGAATGCCGTCGGCGCCGACGGGGAGCCAGAGCGAGGTGCCTCCGTTCTCCAGATCGGCGAGTACGGCTTCGTTCACGCGTGCGGGGTCGGTGCCCGTGAGGCGCTGGCGCACGTCCCAGCCGCTCTCGGCGTTGCCGGCGGCCCTGCCTCCGCGGATGAAGGGGGCGAAGCCGGGAAGGCCCACGGCGCCCGGTTCGGGCAGGCTGTCGCGCGCGGTGTACAGCGGACGGGCGGTGAGCCCGCCCTGGAGCTGGGTGGACAATGCTTCTTCCGCGCCGTCGCCGGAGACGTCCCTGCCCGATTTGCGCAGTACGCCCTCTACCAGGCGCTGCCACTGCTCATGTGTCGGGTCGGGGAACTCGGCGGCCAGGGAGAGCCCGTCGTCAGGCAGGACCGTCATGGCCGGGATGCTAGGGGGCTCCGCTAAACCGGGGCCGTAGCCGTAGCCGTAGCCGTAGCCGTAGCCGTAGCCGATGACGGACACGGCCCGGCCGGCCCCGCCCGCCTACGCCGCCGGGCGCAGACGCCAGACCCCCGGGCGGACCTCCGAGCAGTCCGGGGCCGGAGCGCGCAGCGCCGCCAGCCGGCGCCGGGCATAGGACTCCAGACGGGCGTCCCCCAGGACCACCGCCGCGGACAGGCACTGGCCGAAGTGCTCCTCGGCGGTGGCCGGGCGCCCGCACTCGACCGCGAGCAACCCCATCACCCGCAGCGCCTCGAACCGGGCGCGAGGGTCCTGCGCGGCCGCGTCCAGAGCGGGGGAGAGGAGGGCCGCGGCGCCGTCTACCGCGCCCGCGTCCAACCGTAGATCGGCCAGGCCCGTCAGGGCGCGGCTCCGTTCGAGCAGGTCGGAGGCGATGTCGGCGGCCAACAGGGCCCGTTCGTACAGTTCGGCGGCGGCCGGCAGTTCGCGGCGCTGCCAGGCCCGGTCGCCCAGCGAGCGCAGCAACCGCGCCTGGGCCGGCAGATCGCCCAGCTGATGGGCGGCGTCCAGGGCCAGCCGGTGGCAGCTCTCCCAGTCGTCCCATGCGGCGAGGGTCTCCAGCAGGCCGGTCAGCGCGTCGGCCAGGCGTACGGTCTGCTCCCACAGCCCGGATCGGGCCGCCTGCCGGACCATCGTGACGAACGCGGGCCGTTGCCGGGCCGGCCACTCCAGGGACTGAGCCCCGTCCACCTGCCCGGAGCTCTCGCGCAGTTCCTTCTCGTACGCGGCGCACAGCCGGGCGGTGGCCGACCGTACCGAGTCCGCCGGCTCGTGCGCGGCGAGCCGGTCCGCCGCCAGCAGCCGCAGGGGTTCGGACAGCCGGTAACACGCCGGGCGGCCGGCGCCCGGCAGCTCCTCCCGGACCAGCCCGGCCGCTACCAGCTCCGCCACCGCGGCTCGTGCGCCGGCCGCGTCCGTGCCCAGGACCGCGGCGGCCGACTCCGTCCCGAAGGGCCCCTCGGGCAGCAGTCCCAGCAGCCGGAACTCCCGCTGCCGCGTGCTGCCGATGTCCTCGTACGCCGTGGCCAGCCGGTCCAGGAACCCGGGCGCGACCGCGTCCAGTTCCGCTAGCCGCCCCGGCGCGCCACGGAACCGGGCAGCCGCGCACGGTTCGGCGCGGGCGGCGGCGCGCAGCGCCAGCGGGAGCTGTCCGCACAGGTCGGCGATCTCCGCGGCCTCCGCCTCGTCCGGCGCGTCGGTCCCTCGGCGGGCGGCCACCAACAGCCGCCGCGCCTCCCTGGGCGCCGGCACGTCGAGGAGGAACACCCGCCCGTCCAGCCCGAGCGGCACCCGCCGGCAGGTGACCAGGAACCTGGCCTCGGGCAGGGCCGCCGCCAAGGGCTCGACCTGGTCCGCACGGTCCACCGAGTCCAGGACCACCAGCATGCGCCGGCCGCCGGTCAGTCCCCGCAGCAGGTCCCGCAGTTCGCGGGCGTCCCCGGGCAGGGCGCCCTCGGCGCCGTACAGCCGGGCGATCCGTGCTGCGGCCGCCGGACCGTCCATACCTTCGCGGCCTTCGTGCGCGTCGGGCCGCATGCGGATGAGAACCCGGCCGCCGGGGAAGCGCTCGCCCGCCCGGTGCGCCGCCTCCGTGGCCAGGGCGGTCTTGCCGACGCCCACCTGGCCGCTGAGGACCACGATCCGGCCACCGGGCGCGGCCAGCAGCGCGCCCAGCGCACCCAGCTCCTCCTCGCGTCCGGTGAACAGCCGGTCGGCCGCGGGCAGCTCCACCACAGACCGGTGCGCGGCCGGGGCCTCGGGGCCCTCCGGCGCCCCCGGCCCCGGCACGGCGCCCGAAACCGAGATCCGGGCACGGTCCGCCCCCGGACCCTCGGCGACGCCGCCGTCCGACGTCGGCCGCAGCAGCTCGGGGTCGCCGCCCAGGATCTGCCGGTGCAGCGTCTGGAGTTCCAGCCCGGGATCGATGCCGAGCTCCTCCACCAGCCCGCGCCGCAGCCGGGAGAAGACCTGGAGGGCGTCCGCCTGCCGTCCCGACCGGTACAGGGCGACCATCAGGTGGGCGAAGAACTCCTCCCGCAGCGGGAACTCCGCCACCACCGACTGCAGCTCGCCGATGAGGGCCTGCTGCCGTCCCAGGTGGAGGTCGGCCCGGATCCGCTGTTCCAGCGCCGCCGTCCGCACCTCCGTCATCCGTACCGCCGTGCCGTCCAGCAGCGGACCGTGCGGGGTGTCCGACAGCAGCGGGCCGCGCCACAGCGCCAGGGCCTGGCGCTGAAGCCGCGCGGCGGCCTCGTACTCGCGCCGCTCCATCCGTTCCTGCCCGCGCTCGTACAGCTCCTGGAAGACGGTGAGGTCCAGCTGTGCGGGGTCCAGCCGCAGTTCGTAGCCGGGCGCCCGGGTCACCAGCGCGTCCCTGCCGTACTCGGCGTCCGCCTCGTCCAGCAGCTTGCGCAGCTGGGACACGTACACCTGCAACGTGGTGGTGGCCGTACGGGGCGGCTCCTCGCCCCACAGCTCGTCGATCAGCGTGTCCACGGAGACGATCTCGTTCGCCCGTACCAGGAGCGCGGCCAGGACCACCCGGATCTTGGCGGCGCGCGGTGTCAGATTTCCGGAGCCCCCGGAGTCCGACCCCGGCCCCCCGGCCCCGCCGACCTCCAGCGGCCCCAGTATTCGAAAACGCATACGCCCTCCCCTGGCTGATTTCGATCGCCAGGCTAGGCACGCCACCCACCCCGGCTCCGGACAGGTGCCCCCCTGAACCGGGCGCCGCAACCCCCGCACACGCATGCTGCAAGCCCCGCTTTAGCCGCGGAACGGACGATGCGGACGCCCAGGTGGGAGCGGACGAGGGGCGTACCGCTGCTGCCCCGAGCGCACCATGAGGGGGCCCTACGTTGACCGAGTACCGAACGTTTACCGAGCTGATCATGGATCGGGCGCGGGCCCTGGGCGAGGCGGACGCGCACATCTTCCTGCGCGACACGGCCGCGGGCCCGGTCGAGGAACGGCTCTCGTACGCGGGCCTCGACGCCGCCGCGCGCAGCCTGGCCGTCCGGCTGCGCTCCCACGGCGCCCAGGGCCAGCCGGTGCTGCTGCTCCACCCGCAGGGCCCCGAATTCCTCAAGGCTTTCGTCGGCTGCCTCTACGCGGGCGCCATCGCCGTGCCCGCCCCGCTCCCCGGCGACCGGGGCGAGCGCCTGCACCGGGTCTCCGGGATCATCAAGGACACCGGCGCGCGGCTCGTCCTCACCGACGCGGCGAGCGCCGCCGAAGTGTCCCTGTGGCTCGCCATGGAGACCCGTGCCGAAGCCGTCGTCCTGGCCTCCGACGTCGTCGGCGTGGCCTCGGCCGCACAGGACTGGGAACCGCCCGCGACCGGTCCCGACGACCTGGCCTTCCTCCAGTACACCTCCGGCTCCACCTCCCGGCCGCGTGGTGTCATGGTCAGCCACCGCAACCTCCTCGCCAACGAGGCGGCCATCGGACGGGCGCTCGGCACCTCACCCGCCGACCGGTTCGGCAGCTGGCTGCCGCACTACCACGACATGGGCCTGATCGCGCACCTGCTGCACCCCCTGTGGCTGGGTTCCGCGTCCGTCCAGATGTCCGCCACCGCCTTTGTCAAACGGCCCGTCAACTGGCTCCGCATGATCTCCGAACACGGGGTGACCATCGGCGGCGGACCGAACTTCTGCTACGACCTGTGCCTGCGGCGGGTCACCGACGCCCAGCTCGCCGGACTCGACCTCTCCGGCTGGCGGCTCGCCCTCAACGGTGCCGAACCGGTCCGCGCCGACACCCTCGACGCCTTCGCCGCCCGGTTCGCCGCCGCGGGCCTGCGCCCCGGAAGCATGTACCCGGCCTACGGTCTCGCCGAAGCCACCCTCGTCGTCTCCGGAACCACCCCGGGCGCCCCGTACCGCCACCGCGCCGTCGACCCGGCCGCCCTCGAACGTGACGAACTGCGCACCCCCGGGCCCGGCGAAGCCTCCCGCACCCTGGTCTCCAGCGGCCCGGTCGACCAGGACTTCGACCTGCGCATCGTGGACCCCGTCAGCGGCAGCCCGCTGCCCGAAGGCCGGGTGGGCGAGATCTGGCTGCGCGGCGACAGCGTCGCCCAGGGCTACTGGCGGCGCCCCTCCGAGACCGCGCACACCTTCCACGCGGTTCTGGCGGGCGGCGACTCCGGATTCCTGCGCACCGGGGACCTGGGCGTCGTCGAGGACGGCGAGCTGTACGTCACCGGGCGGCTGAAGGACGTCATCATCCTCAACGGCCGCAACATCTACCCCCAGGACGTCGAATGGGCCGTCCGCGAGATCGACCCGGCGCTCGGAGCCGGGCACGGCGCGGTCTTCACCGTGGACGCCGACCGCGAACAACTCGTCATCGTGCACGAGGTGCGCGTCCCTCACACCGAGACGGCACGGCTCCAGGACCTGACCTGCCGGATCCAGACCCTGACCGGACGGGACTTCGACGTGCCCGTCGGCAACGTCGTCCTGGTCCGGCCCGGCACCCTGCGCCGCACCACGAGCGGCAAGATCCAGCGAGCCCTGATGCGGAAACTGTTCCTGAGAGGCGACCTCTCCAGCCTCCACGAAGTCCTCGACCCCGCCGTGCGCGCCCTGGTGGACGCCCCCCGTCCGCCGGCCGACGACATCGTCGGCCCCGCGTCGGCGGCCTGCCGGGCCCAGGACCTGCCGTGGTGAGCGCCCTCGCGATCGAACCCCGGCCCCTCACCCCCGGTGCGCCGGTGGGGGACCGGGCCGCCGAGCTGGAGCTCCTGCTGGGAGACCCCACCGACGCCCGCAATCCCACCGGGTACGCGAAGCTGCTGGTCGCCGACCGGCGTGGCACGCTGTCCGCCGACGCGGAAGCCCTCCTCGACGAGTTCGGCCTGAACGCCGAGTACGTGCCGCGCGAACTCGGCGGGCGCTTCGACTCCGCCGAGACCCTGCTGCGCGTGATGCGCCCGGTCTTCCGGCGCGATGCCGCGCTCGGCGCCGGCTACGGCATGAGCACCTTCATGGCCGCGTCGGACGTGTGGATGATCGGCAGCGGGGCCCAGCGCGGCTGGCTCGCCGAGCTGCTGCTGTCCGGCTCCAAAGCGGCCATCGCCCAGCACGAGACCGCCCACACCAACGACTTCGTCCGCAGTCAGGTGACCGCCACACGCACCGCGGCCGGCCTGTCCGTGAGCGGCGCCAAGTCCGTCGTCAACAACTTGCACCGGGCCGACGCCCTCGTGCTGTTCTGCCGGACGGACGACCGCCCCGGCAGCGGCAGCCACTCCGCCCTGCTGCTGGATCCGCGGACCTTGCCGGCCGACCGCTACCGGGTCACCCGCCGCCGTCCCCGTACCGGCATGCGCGGCTGCCACTTCGACTCCGTCGCGTTCGACGACTGCCCGGTATCCGAGCAGACCCTGCTCGGCCCGCTCGGCAGCGGCGTGCCCACCTCCCTGCGGTCCTTCCAGATGAGCCGCACCCTCATGGCCTCCCTGGTCGCCGCCGCCGTGGACACGTGTCTGCGCACGGCCGTCCTCGTCGACCGCACCCAGAAACCCGGGCACGGAGCCCCCGTCGATCCCGAACACACGGCGACCACGCTGGCGAACGCCTTCGTGAACCTGCTGTTCTACGACTGCCTGGCCGTCGTCGCCACCCGCGCCCTGCACCTGCACCCGGCCGAGACCAGCGTCTACTCGGCCGCAGTCAAGGCGCTGCTGCCGCGCGTGCTCAGCGACACGATGTACGACCTGTCCAGCGTCCTCGGCTCGCAGGTCTACACCCGGGGCGGCACCATCGGCGTCTTCCAGAAGCACCTGCGGGACGTGCCCGTGGTCAGCCTGGGACACGCGGGGACCGTCGCCTGCCAGGCCACGATCATTCCTCAGCTCCCGGCACTGGCCGCCCGGTCCTGGTTCCGCGAACCGCCCGCCTCCGACGCCCTGTTCGAGCCGGGAGCCCCTCTGCCCCCGTTCGGCTACGACCACCTGGCGCTGGCCTGCGGCCGCGACAGCCTCAGCGCCTCCCTCGTGGAGACCGCGGGGACGCTGACCGGCCGGAGCCCCGTCGAGCGCGCCCTGCGCGAACTCGCCGGGCAGATGGTCGACGAACTCCGGGACCTGCGCACCCGTGTGCTGGCCCTGCCCCCGCCCGGCGGTGGAGCCCATGTCAGCCCGGTCTGGTTCACGCTCACCGACCGGTACGTCCTGGTGCTCGCCGCCGCGGCCGTCCTCGGCGTGTGGCGGCACAGCGACGCGGGCCGCGACCCCTTCCTCGCCGACCCCGCCTGGGCGGCGCTGGCCCTGCACCACATCGCCCGGCGCCTCGGCGCCCCCGACGTCGAAGTGCCCGCCGAGTGCACGGCCCGGATCCACCAGGAGGTCCTCGCACGCTTCGGCGACCAGCGCAGCTACGACCTGTACAACGTCCCCCTTCCCGGCTGACCGGCCGGCATGGCCCTGCACCGAAGGAGTCCGGTATGACCCTGCCCGCGCCGCCGCGCAGCGCGGCCGCCCCGCTGTACGGGTGGCTGACCGACCGGCTCGCCGTCTACCTGGACCGGGAGCCCGAAAGCATCGACCCCACCGTCCCGCTCGCCGTGTACGGCATGGACTCGGTATGCGCACTGAGCCTCTGCGGCGACGTGGAGGACGAGTTCGGCATCCCGGTCGACCCGTCCATGGCCTGGGACCATTCCACGGTGGCCGCACTGGCCCGGCACCTGGCCTCGCGCGGAGTCCGGGTACCGGCCGGCGGAACGCGCCCGTGACGGGCGCCGGCGCGGTGGCCGTCGTCGGGATGGACTGCGTCTTCCCCGGCGCGGTCGGTGCCGAGAGCTTCTGGGAACTGCTCGTCCGCGGCGGCGACAGCATCGGCGAGCTGCCCGCCGGGCGGCGCGAGGGGACCGGCTTCGACGCCTCCGTGCGCGGAGGGTTCATCGAGGACATCGCCACCTTCGACAACGACTTCTTCACCGTCTCACCCCGCGAGGCCGCTGCCATGGACCCGCAGCACCGGCTGCTCCTCCAGTGCGCGTGGCGGGCGCTGGAGGACTCCGGCCAGTCCCCGGCCGCCCTCGCCGGCAGCGACACGGGGGTCTTCGTCGGGGCGATGGGCAGCGAGTGGGCCCAGCTCCACATGGCCGACCACTCCCGGGTCACCCCCCAGCTCGGCGCCGGCACCAGTTCCTGCATGGCCGCCAACCGGATCTCGTACCACCTCGACCTCAAGGGACCCAGCCTCGCCGTCGACACCGCCTGCTCCTCCTCCCTCGTCGCCGTGCATCTGGCAGTCAACTCCCTGCTGGCGGGGGAGTGCGGCACCGCGCTCGCCGGAGGCGTCAACCTCGTGCTTACCCCGGCCATCGGCCGCGTCTACACGCAGATGGGCCTTGCCGCCCCCGACGGCCGCTGCAAGCCGTTCAGCGCCGACGCGGACGGCATCGGGCGCAGCGAAGGAGCGGGCATCGTCGTGCTGCGAAGGCTGGAGGACGCCCTCGCCGACGGGCAGCGTGTGTACGCCGTCGTCCGAGGCTCCGCGGTCAACCAGGACGGCCGCAGCAACGGGGTCACCGCCCCCAACCGGTGGTCGCAGCGCGAGGTCGTCGCCGCCGCCTACCGGCGCGCCGGAGTCACGCCCGACCGTATCCGCTTCATCGAGGCCCACGGCACCGGCACCGCGCTCGGCGACATCATCGAGTGCGCCGCCCTCGGCGAACTCCACGCCGTGCAGCGCCCCGAGCCCTGCGCCATCGGCTCCGTCAAGGGCAACCTGGGGCACACGGAGGGCGCCGCCGGCATCGCAGGCCTCATCAAAGTCGCACTCGCCCTGCACCACCGCCTGGTCCCCGCCAGCCGCCACGCCGTCCGCGAGAACCCCCAGCTCCGGCTCGCCGAACGCGGCCTGAGCCTGCTCAAAGCTCCGCTGCGGCTCCCGGCCGGAGAAGTCCTCGCCGGAGTCAGCAGCTTCGGGATGGGCGGCACCAACGCCCACGCCGTCCTCGCCGCAGCCCCGCGGGTGCGCCGCGCACCCGCGCGCCGTACCCGCACCGCCGCCCCCGTCGGCGTGTTCACCGTCTCCGGGAACACCCCCGAGGCGCTGCGCCGCAACCTCGCCTGCCAGGCCGAGGCCGTCGCCCGGCGTCCGCGTGGCGATGCCGCTGCCCTGTGCTGGACCAGCAACCAGGTCAAGACGGGCCTGGGCTACCGGGCCGCGATCACCGCCCGCGACACCACGGAACTGGCGGCCGCCCTGAGAGCGGCCGCCGACGACGCCCAGCTACGGGCCGGCATCGCCGACCGGGCCTGGCATCCCCCGGCCATCGGCTTCCTCTTCAGCGGCCAGGGTGTCCAGGAACCGGGCATGACCGCCGGTCTCTACCGCGACAGCGCCGCCTACCGCCGCCACCTCGATGAGGCCGACGCCGCACTCACCCCCCACCTGGGCGGTTCGGTCCGCGACCTGATCCTCGACGAGGACCCGGCCGTCCATCGCACCGGCTGGGCCCAGCCCGCCCTGTTCGCCGTCGGCTACGCGCTGTGGCGCACCCTGGGCGACCTCGGTGTCCACGCCGACGCCGTGCTCGGCCACAGCGTCGGCGAGTTCGCCGCGGCCGTCGCCGCCGGGGCACTCACCCTGGAGGACGCCGTCCGGCTGGTTGCCGTACGAGCACGGCTGATGGAGGAACTCCCCGAAGGCGGCGGCATGCTCTCCGTGCGCGCGGAAGCGGCCGAGGCGCGGGAGGTGCTGAGGGCCCTCCCGCACGCCACCCGGCGGGCGGTGGCCGTGGCCGCCGTCAACGGGCCCGGCAACACGGTCCTGTCCGGTGCTCTGGAAGCACTCGACACCGTCGCCGCCGAACTGCGCGCGTCCGGTGTCCACAGCAGCCGGCTGCGCGTCTCGCACGCCTTCCACTCGCCGCTGACCGAACCGGCCCTGGACCGGTTCGCCGAGTCCGCGGCCGGGGTCGCCTGCACCGCCCCCCGCATCCCCTTCGCTTCCACCCGCTACGGGCGCATGCTCGGTGACGAGCCGCTGGACGCGGCGTACTGGCGCGAGCAGGCCCGGGAACCGGTGCTGTTCGAGGCGGCCCTGGACGCCCTGATGGCCGACCTGATGCCCGGGGTGCTGATCGAGATCGGCCCCGCCCCCCAACTCGTCCAGCTCGCCGGCCGGACCGGACTGCCCGGGGGAGTACGGCTGCTGCATCCTTCGCCCGGCATCCGCGCGGGCGGCGCCGACCTCGCCGAGACCGTCGCCGCCCTCTACCGCTGCGGACTCGACCCGCACTGGCAGGAGCTGTACGAGCCCGCCCACCGCGCCCTGGAGCGGCTGGCACCGTACGCGTTCTCCACCGAGAACCGGTACTGGCAGGCTCCGGTGCCCCGCACCGCCACCACGACCGCGGCCCCCGCCCCCGCTGCCCCCGGCGGGGCCGGGGCCGCATCCCCCGCCGACGCCGGAACCGGAGTCCTCGCCGGTCCGGCCGCCCCCGCGCCGGGCCGGTCCGAGGACCCGGTGCTCGGAGCCGTGATCGCCGCCGTTGTCGAGGTCGGCGGGTACGACCCGGCCCAGGTCGGCCGCGAGACCCGGTTCTACGCCGACCTCGGCTTCGACTCCGTGATGATCATGCAGCTCAAGGACCGCGTCGAATCGAGACTGCCGCAGACCGGCAGCGTCACCGTCCAGCAAATCCTCCCCGCACTGCGGACGGTGGGCTCACTCGCCGCGTTCCTCGGCGAGTGGATCAGCGTAGGAGCCACCTCATGAACCTCCCCACGGGCATGCCCGCACCCGCCTTCCACATCGCCGGCACCGCCGCCGCCCTGCCCGGAGAGGCCGTCACCAACGCCGGCCTCGGCAAGGTCTTCGGGATCAGCGAGGAGTGGATCGACCTCTTCGTAGGCACCCGCACCCGCCACTTCGGCTGGGACCTGGCCACCGGCGAGGTCCTGCACTCCCTCACCGACCTGTGCGCCGAGGCCGCCGGCAGGGCGCTGGACGCGTCCGGATTCGCCGCCTCCGAACTCGACTTCCTGGTCCTCACCACCACCACCCCCGACACCCTGCTCCCGACCACCGCCACACAGGTCGCGGACCGGCTCGGGCTCAACTACCTGCCCGTGTACCAGATCCAGGCGGGCTGTGCGGGTGCCGTCCAAGCCCTCGACCTCGGCCGCGCACTGCTCGCCTCCGGCCACCGGGCCGGGCTCGTCGTCGGCGGGGACGTCACCGCCCGCTTCCTCGACCCCGCGCGCGGCGCCTCCACCCTGCCCACCCAGGAGCTCGTCAACTACGTGCTGTTCGGCGACGGCGCGGGCGCGGCCGTCGTCAGCGCGGACCCCGAGGGCGAGGCCATCGGCGTGCGGGCGCTGCTCAACTGCTTCACCGGACAGGGCCGCGCCCCGGGCCAGACCATCGACTGGGAGGGGCCCGCCCGCCGGGATCCGGACCGCCGCATGCTTCACGAGGACTACAAGGCCATCGAGGAGGGCGTGCCCACCATGGCAGGCGAGATCCTCTGGCAGCTGCTGGAGACCACCGGCTGGAGCCCGGACGAGATCGACTTCCTGCTGCCGCCACAGCTCTCCGGCCGGATGACCCGGCGCATCGTCGAGGATCTGGCGCTGCCCGGCCCCCGGGAGATCTCCTGCGTCGCCGACACCGGCAACACCGGAAACGCCCTGCCGTTCGTTCAGCTCGACCGCCTCGTGCCGGAGCTCCGCCCCGGAGACCGGGCCCTGGCCCTCGTCGTCGAGTCCAGCAAGTGGATCAAGGCAGGTCTCGCCCTGGAGAAGGAGGACACAAGGTGACCACCCCGCTGGAGGAACTCCGCGCACTGCGCACCACCGGGAGACTCGCCGCGTGCTATCCGCGGGTCCGCTCCCTGCTCGCCGAGATCACCGACGACCCCTCCCGGACCGAGGCCGACCTGCTGTCCGAACTGCGCCGCTGCGGCCGCGTCCTGGCCTCCCTGCGCACCGAAGACGTCCTCGCCGGCCACCCGGCGACACCCGTGGCCACCGTTGCCGTCACCGGCCACTCCACCCTGGCCCAGCTCACCGACCCGCTGACCGCCGAGCTGGCCCGGCACGGCCTGCTGGCCAACCAGGTCCACGGCACCCACGGTGCCTACCTGCGCGATCTCACCGACCCCGGCGGGGAACTGCGCACCGCCCGCCCCGACCTCACTCTGTGCGTCCTGGACGCCGACGCGGTCCTCGGCCGGCTCCCGCTGCCCTGGGGCCCCGACGACGTCGAGACCGCCTGCGCGGAACTCGCCGCCCACCTCACCCTCGTCGCCGAGGCGCACACCGCCCACGGCACCGGCACCCTGGTCCTCAACACCCTGCCGCTGCCCCGCCACTGCGCCCAGCAGCTCGTGGACCAATGCGGGCGCGCCCGGCTGGGCGCGGTGTGGCGCGAATTCAACGCCCGCCTGCTACGCCTGACCGAAAGCCACCCCGCCGTCGTGGTCCTCGACCTCGACCCGGTCATCGCGTCCACCGGCCCGGCCGACGACCCGCGTCTCGCCCTCTACACCCGCTCGCCCTTCAGCGACGAGCTGTTCTCCGCCTACGCCCGCGACGCGGCCCACGTGCTGCGCTCCCGGTCCGGCCTGGCCAAGAAGTGTCTCGTCCTCGACCTCGACAACACCCTGTGGGGCGGGGTCCTCGGCGAGGACGGGCCCGACGGCATCGCGCCGGGCGGCAGCCTGATCGGCGAGCCGTACGCGGCCGTCCAGCGGGTGGCGAAACAGCTCGCGGCCCAGGGGGTCCTGCTCGCCGTCAGCAGCAAGAACGACCCCGGCCCGGTCCACGACGTGCTCGCCGGCCACCCCGACATGACCCTGCGCCCCGCGGACTTCGTCGCCGTCCACGCCGGCTGGGAGCCCAAGGACGGCAGCCTCCACGCCATCGCCCGGAGTCTGGGCATCTCCGCCGACGCCCTCGTCTTCCTCGACGACTCGCCTGCGGAGCGGGCCCTGATCCGCCGCCATCTGCCGGGCACCGCCGTCGTCCCGCTCGGCGCCGAACCGGCCCTGCACCCGCACGCCCTGCTGCGCGACGGTTGGTTCGACACGCCGCGGATCACCGACGACGACACCCGTCGCACCGTCCGCTATCAGGAGGCCGCCGCACGCGAGGAGTTCCGCGCGAACACCGGCTCCTACGCGGACTACCTGGCGGAGCTGCGTACCGAGGTCACCCTCTCCGAACCCGGGCCGCACGAGATCCGCCGGCTCTCCCAGCTGTCGCTGCGCACCAACCAGTTCAACCTCACCGGCGAACGGGTCCAGGCCGACCGCGTCACCGCCTTGCACCGCACCGAAGGCCACCAGGTGCTCGCCGTCCGCGTCAGCGACCGCTTCGGCGACAGCGGGCTGGTCGGCGCGCTCTTCATCCGCCGCGAGGCAGACACCCTGGCCGTGGACAACGTGTTCCTCAGCTGCCGGGCATTGGCCCGAGGCATCGAGGACGCCTGCCTGGCCGCCGTACTGGCCCATGCCCATGGCCGGCACCTGACCGCCGTGCGGGCCCGCTACCGCCCGACCCGCAGCAACGCGAGGGTGCGCGGCTTCTACCCGTCCCTCGGCTTCACACAGGAGGAGGGAACGGGCGGGGACGGCATCTGGTTCCGGCACACGCTGGACTCCCTGCCACCCGTACCGGGTCATCTGACCCTCGACGCCCGACTCGGAGGGACGGTCCATGGACACCACCTGCAACATCACTGACCTGCCCCAGTTCCTCACCCACGTCTGCGAGGAACTCGGCCTCGACCTGACCCCGCAGGAAGCCGCCGCGGACTTCGACACCCTGCTGGACTGGGACTCGGTACACCTGCTGCGCCTGGTCATGCTCGCCGAGCGGGCCACCGGCCGGCCCGTCCCGGTCGCCCGGGTGCTCCAGGCCCGCAACCTCGCCGAGGTCCACCGCCTGGTGGTCGCCCCGTGACCATGGCCATCGGGGACCCCCTCGCCGTGACCGTGGCGGGTACCAACTGGACCGCGGTGCGCACCGAACTGGCGGCACACGGCACCGCGCTGGTGTACGGCCGCCTCGACGACTGGCGCCCCGCCGACCCGGGCGGGGCCGCGCTGCGCGCCACCCTCGGCCGGGACTGGGCCCGCTACCGGGACATCACGCACGAGGAGATACGCGACCAGTTCGCCGCCTCCCGCCTGTTGCTCAAACACGCCGCGGCCGCCGCGCTGCACGCCGAGCCACAGGACCTGGAACTGATGTACGGGCCCACCGGCCGGCCGTACCTGCGCGGCTGCGACCAGATCGACATCAGCCTCAGCCACACCGACGACCTGCTGCTGGTCGGCCTGACCACGCGCGGCCTGGTCGGTGTGGACGCCGAGCGGTCCGACCGGCGCATCTACAGCCGCGGGCTCGACCGGCACATCTGCACCCCGCACGAGCGGCTGCTCGTCTCCGAGCTGCCGGAGGAGGAGCGCAACCCGAGCCTGCTGCGGCTGTGGACACTCAAGGAGGCGTACAGCAAGGCCATCGGGCAGGGGATGCGGTTCAGGTTCACCGAGTTCGGCTTCGGCCCCGACGGCCGGCCCGCCCAGGTGCAACGCCCGGACGGGACACCGGGAGCGGGCGACGAATGGTCCTTCCGGACGTGCCTTCTCGTCAGCGACGGCCTGGAGTTCTGCGTCAGCGCCGCCGTCTACGACGCCGGGCTCGGCCGGACCGCGGACGCCCAGATCACCACCATGCTCGACACCGACGCGGTGGCGGCGCTCACCGAGGCGCTGGAAGGGGAGTGGTCGCATGACTACTGGTCACAGGTCCTCGACCACTGAGGTGGTCGTCTCCAGGACAGCCCTGTCGGCCTGGATCAGGCTGAGCGAGACCGTCGCCAGCCGCCGCCCCCTCCCGTCCTTGCCGAGCGGCTCCCACACCGCCGCACAGCGCAGCGGCAGGTCCGGTTCCGCGTAGCCCCGGAAGTGCGCCCGCAGCGAGGCCAGCGTGATCCGCCCGGCTGCCAGACCGTGCGCCCGCACGGCGGCGTACAGCGACACCTGCCGCACGGCCTCCAGCAGGACCCGCGCCGGGATCTCCCCGTCGACGGGCGGGGGCAGCACCACGTCGACGGCGAGCCGTCCGTCGGCCGTACCGGGGTTGCGCAGCAGCACGTCGCGGGGATCCTCGTACCCGATGTCGACCGGGTCGACAGGAGAACCCGCCGGGGCGGCCGCGCCGCCCCCGCCGGCCGTGCCGCAGGCGGCCGACAGCGCCGCGCGACTGTGGCGGCGGTGGTTGGTGTGCACGCCGGGCGCCAGGAAGACCAGGCTGGCGTCCCCGGAACCACAGGGACTGCCGTCGATCCGGATCGCCATGCGGAACTCCAGAACCCGCGGTACGCCGTCCACGACCTTGTCCGGGCGTACGCTCAGCCGGACGTCGAGCCGTCCGTCCGGCACACGGCTGCGCAGGGCCGCGACATCGTCCGCCCACAACCCGAAGCGGTAGAAGACCGCCACGCGGTCGGGCTTCACGGCGAAATGGCAGCGCCCGATGAACTCAGCGGCCTCCTGGACCGCACCGACCACGTCCAGCAGCTCATGGAAGCGCCGCCCCTGTGACTTCCCGGCCGGGAAGTCACAGACGAGGACGAACTCCTCCTCGGTGTCAGGTACGGCCGGTACCGGATGCTGCCACGACCTCGGCCGATGGATCAGATGACGGACTGCGGGACTCCGCACACGCCACACCCCCTCAGAACCGGACCGGATACGGTCTCGGCCCGATTCAGGGTGCCCCGATGGCGGGCTCCGGAACCAGCCATCCGTGATGGCAGCAAGTGGCCGGGCACGTAATGCCTTACGTCACGCCGTTGGGGTCGTCGAGCATCCCGCTCGCAGCAGCGCTCACGCCCGCCTGGAACCGGCTGGTGGACTCCAGTTCCTCCATGATCTGGGAGATGTAGCGTCGGCAGGTCCGTACCGACATGCCCAGTCGCCGCGCCACCACCTCGTCCTTGTGCCCCTGGGCCATCAGCCTGACGATCGATCGTTTCAGGTCATCGGTCACGGCCGTGGGCTCCTCGGCCCCAGGGGAGAAGGACGTGGCGGCCGTCCACAGATGCTCGTACACCTTGTAGAGGAAGGCCACGAGCGCCGGCTCGCGCACCACGACCGCACCGGGGGCGCGGCCGTCGACGTTCTGCTCGGGGAGGAAGACGATCTCCCGGTCGTAGATGACGATTCGGTCGATCAGCTCGTCCGTCGTACGGACCTCGGCGCCGGCGGCTGTCACGGCCCGCACATACGCGGTGGTCGCCAGATCGCTGCGCACGGTGTGCTGGTAGAGGTGGCGCACCGTCACCCCGCGCGCCAGGCGCGTCAGTGTGAGCGGCCGCGCGTTGTCGAGGAAGTGACTGGGTCTGGGGCCGCCGGGCTGTGCGGTGAGCACCTCCGTCCGGCACCGGGCGCCCCAGTCGTTGAGCATCGACTGCAGGACGCCGATGTCGCTGATGATGTCGAAGGCTTCCGCCTGGTTGCGACGCTGGCGGCTCTCGAAGTACGTGGGTTCCAGAGCCCGCATCCGTGTGCGTACGTCGGTTACGGCCTGCTGAAGCTCACGGATCTGCGTCTCGGTGGGGCCGACGAGATCGGCGGCGGCAGCGTCGGGGCTGACCGGGACGAAGGTGCCCTGCTCGCCGGGCGTGGGGTGGAGCAGGCTCAGGGTCTGCAGCTTCTTCTCGATCTGGGCGGCCTCTTCGAGGCTGACCCCGAGGGCCTCGGCCACTCCCTGCCGCGTGTACCGGCCATGAGTGACGGCGTGCTGATAAGCAATGGCGCAGTCGTCGTCGAAGGCATCGGAGTGCGGCAAGTAAAGCGGTTCCCCGGCCATCCCTTTGGTCACTCCCCCGTACGCCCTTGGAACTAGTTGCCAGGCCACTTTACGTCATCGAGTTTCGCTTGGAAGTGACTTGAGCCGTTGGCAGTGTGTACCTCGCACCGCACGGATGTCTACAGGGGGTAACGATGAACAGGACAGCGGCGAAGCGCATATTCTCGGGATTGCTGGTTACGTTCGGAATTTGGGGAAGTCTTGGAATGGGCTTGGCGGAAGCATTGACTCCGGATCTTCGGGCAGGGGTTGATGTCTCCGGTTCGCCCCTTGCCGATGACGTGCGGCTCCATGTTCTCGACGACCAGTGGGGTGTTACCCACCCCTGACCCGGACCTCGGGCCGGAGTCACGCGTCCGCTCCCCGACCGGCCGACATGGCCGGTTGCGGGAGCTTTGCCGTTCCTGGGGCAATCCGTGACCGATGAGGACCTGCCCCGCGCCGCTCCGCCCGACGGCGTGCGCCACTTCCACACGTGAATGCGCGCGCCCAGTTTCTCGAATGCTCGACGCATATGTCGTGCGCACGCGCACCCCCGGGCAACAAGCCGTTCATTTGGCGGCCATCCTTTTGATTGTGTCAGCTTTTCCGTGCTCTCGGTATTGTCCGGATTTCCGTCCGGGTTGCGGGGTGCTACGGAATTCGCGAATTCGGATGCTCCGCGGCCGAGGCGCCGTCTCCGGTCGCGCGCGAGCCCCGGGCCGTCAGGAGGAGGACGGGCGTCGCGTGCTCGACCACCTCCACCGCTTCGGGGCAGGCCGCCCGGCTCGGTTCGGACGTCAGCGCGCGGAACGTGTGCTCGGTCCCGCAGGACTACCACGTATATCAGTGCGACTCGGGGCGGCTCGGCTTTCACCGCGTCGCAGTTCCGAAGAATCGCGGGCCCGTCGCTCAGCGCTATTTTGAGGGCACCCAGTGCGAGGGGAAAGCGGGATCAGCGTCCGGTTTCCCGTCCCGTGCGGGCAGTGGAGAAACTGATCACCGTGCCCTCTTCATAAGGTCATCAACGGATGCGTGCGGAAACCACACATGTACCCGCACCGGGTGCGGGTGCCGCAGCGGCTGTCCACGCCCCAGCCGCCAGGACGCTCCGCCGTCCCGCACGCAAGCCCGGCTTTAGGGGGGCCACCGAACCTCTGTGGCGCGCCAGCCGGCCCACTGGCACACCCGCGTCGAAAGGTGACCTTGAATGAGCATCGTCGAGGACAGGCCCGTCCGCCCCGCGGAGCGCCCGCTGACGCCCCAGCCCGTTTTGAACACCACCCTGCGCGAACGCACGGCCGAACTGAACGCCCTCCAGGAGCAGGTGCTCCGCGGCCCGAGCGACCGCGCTACCGAGGCCCAGCACGCCAAAGGCAAGCTGACGGCCCGTGAACGCGTCGCCCTCCTCTTCGACGAGGGCACGTTCGTCGAGGTCGAGGGCCTGCGCCGCCACCGGGCCACCGGCTTCGGCCTGGAGGACAAGAAGCCGCACAGCGACGGCGTCGTCATCGGCTGGGGCACCGTCCACGGCCGGACCGTCTTCACGTACGCCCATGACTTCCGGATATTCGGCGGCGCCCTCGGCGAGGCCCACGCGGAGAAGATCCACAAGGTCATGGACCTCGCCGAGGCCGCCGGCGCCCCCGTTGTCGGCCTGTGCGACGGCGCCGGCGCCCGCATCCAGGAAGGCGTCTCGGCCCTGGCCGGCTACGGCGGCATCTTCCAGCGCAATGTCCGCAACTCCGGCGTCATCCCGCAGATCTCGGTGATGCTCGGGCCCTGCGCGGGCGGCGCGGCGTACTCCCCGGCGCTCACGGACTTCGTCTTCATGGTCCGCGGCACCTCGCAGATGTTCATCACCGGTCCCGATGTCGTCCGGTCGGTGACCGGCGAGGAGATCTCCCAGAACGGCCTCGGCGGTGCCGACGTGCACGCCGCGGTCTCGGGAGTGGCCGCCTTCGCCTACGACACCGAGGAGAGCTGCCTGGAGGACGTCCGCCACCTCCTGTCGATGCTCCCCTCGAACAATCGCGAGCTGCCGCCGGTCGCCCCGGCCGACGACCCCGTCGACCGCCGGTGCGAACGCCTGCTGGACCTCGTCCCCTCCCAGCCCAACCAGTCCTACGACATGCGCCGCGTGATCGAGGAGATCGTCGATCACGGTGACTTCTTCGAGGTCCACGCGCAGTGGGCGCAGAATGTCGTCTGCGGCCTCGCCCGGTTCGACGGCCGGGTCACCGGCATCGTCGCGAACCAGCCCGCCGTCCTCGCCGGCGTGCTCGACATCGAGTCCAGCGAGAAAGCCGCCCGCTTCGTCCAGTTCTGCGATGCGTTCAGCATCCCGCTGGTCACACTGGTCGACGTACCCGGATTCCTTCCGGGCGTGGACCAGGAACACGGCGGAGTGATCCGGCACGGAGCCAAGCTGCTCTACGCGTACTGCAACGCCACCGTCCCACGGATCTCGCTCGTCCTGCGCAAGGCGTACGGCGGCGCCTACATCGTCATGGACTCCCGCTCCATCGGCGCTGACGTCGCACTGGCCTGGCCCAGCAACGAGATCGCCGTCATGGGTGCCGAGGGCGCGGCCAACGTCATCTTCCGCCGCGAGATAGCCGCCGCCGACGACCCCGCGGCGATGCGCACACAGAAGATCAAGGAGTACACGACCGAACTCATGCACCCCTACTACGCTGCCGAACGCGGCCTCGTCGACGATGTGATCGACCCCGCCGACACCCGCAGCCGGCTGATCGGCGCACTCGCCATGCTGCGGACGAAGCACGTGCCGCTCCCGGGCCGCAAGCACGGAAACCTCCCGCTGTGACGGCCGGGGAGCCCCGGGCCGGGGTGGAACTCTCGCTGGCCTCGCTGCGGATCACCGGAGGCAACCCGAGCGCCGAGGACGTTGCCGCGCTGGCCGCGGTACTCGCCGCCCGCTTCGCACCCGGCGGGGAAGCCGGGCCCGGTGCCGCCGACGGCGTGCGGGGCGACGAGTCGCGCGGACCCGGGCGGGGCCGCGTCCGCTGGGAGCAGCCCGCGGGCTTCTACCGTGCCCCCGGAGCGTGGGTGTCGTGACGACCGGCGGCATCCGCAAGGTGCTCATCGCCCACCGTGGCGAAAGTGCTGCCCAGGAGGTCAAGGAGGGCGCCCCGATCGTCGCCCTGGAGACCATGAAGATGAAGCAGCCGCCGAACGCGCACCGCCCCGGCACGATCGTCGGCCTCACGGCCACAGTCGGCGCCTCAGTCACCTCAGGCACCACCATCTGCGAGATCAAGGAGTCGTGAGAACCCCTCATGTCCGTTGTCAACGACATCGCGCCCGTGGATCTGCGGCTCGGGCCGAAAGAGGTCAGGTCGGTCGACCGGGTGGTCATCCGTTTCGCGGGTGACTCGGGTGACGGTATGCAGCTCACGGGTGACCGGTTCACCTCCGAGACGGCGTCCTTCGGGAACGACCTCTCGACGCTGCCGAATTTTCCCGCCGAGATCCG
>NZ_KB892041.1 GCF_000373645.1 Streptomyces sp. ATexAB-D23
CGTCCGCATCGTTGGCCGGCTGCTTCGGCTGCGCTCCCTCCGCGATGAGGCGGCCGCGGGCTTCGGATGCCTGCGTGAAGGCGGCCAGCCGGGCGAGGTTCTTCGGTGTGTACAGCCACGTCGCGGGATCGGTCGTACGGCCCTCCAGGTACTCCTCGGGCATCGCGGCCTGCTGATGAGCGTGGACGGCTGCGGCCTGCTGCGCCGGGGTGAGAGCGGCGCCCCGGTCCGGGTGGTCGACGGCGTGCGGCGCCGCCTGGTCGTGGTCGTCAGCGCGTGCGGCCGGCGCTTCGCCTCGCGTGGCGGAGAGGATCCGCGCGTCGCGGATCGCGTTCTGCAGGGCGAGGCTCGCGACCCGGGCCCGCTCGTACCGGGACGACTCCCGCGGCGGCTTCCCGTCGATCCCGGCGACCCACCACCGGTGCGGCCAGGCGAAGTCCGCGGTGTAGGTGATCTGGTCCGGGGCCGGGGCCCGGCGGCCGCGCACGGGGACGGTGAGCTGACGGGCGTGCCGGGACAGGGCCGCGTCCGCGATGTAGTCGTCCAGGCCGCGCGTGAAGCCACGGCCGCGCAGCGTCTCCAGCAGGTGCCGGCGCGCTTCGGCCAGGACGTGGCGGCGGGCGAAGGCGCGGCGCACCGTGAAAACGACCGCGGCGACGTCGACGGCGGCGAGCGCGGTGTCCACCACCGGCCTCACCCGGGCCCGGATTGCTTTCCCCGCGGCCTGGCACCGCTCCAGCAGACCGTCGACCATCTCCTTGCCGAAGCGCAGGATCGCGGACGCCCGCCACCACGCGCGCAGCTGCTCCAGTGGCTTCGGGGTCTTCTTCGCCCGGCGAGTGTCCTGCGCCGCCCACCACCCCAGTCCGTGGCGGGCGCGTTCGTCGGGCAGCCTCTTGTGCTTCTTGACGTACTTGTCGGTGATGCGCTCCAGCACCGGCGCCATCTCCTCGCGGCGGGTGGCCGACCAGTCGATGAGGTCCTGGTCGACGCCGGCCACCTCCATCACGGGGCGCAGGCCCGGCGTCACCTCCCGGGGCACGGTCGCCAGCCCCAGCTCCTCGCACACCTCGGTTGTCATCGTGAGGGTGTAGAGCGTCCCGGCCGAAACGGCGTTCTGGAAGAGGCGGCGGGTGTCGAGCGCGCCCCAGGTCCCGTCCGGGCGCTGCGCCCGGTTGAGGATCAGGCAGTGGTCGTGAAGCAGCGGGAAACCGTCCCGGTTGTCGAAGTGTCGCCACCGCGACACCACCAGGGCCGACGCCTTCGCGCGCATACGGCCAGACGACCACCGGGTCTGGGCGACCTCATCCTCCAGCCACCGCAGCACCGTCTCGATGGCCCGCTCGTGCGCCCGCTCGATGACACGCCGGGTGCGGTCATCGCCCAGCGCCCACAGCACGACTAGGGACGCCTGCGGCCGGAACACGAAGTCCAGGGCGAACAGCGGGGTCGCCTTGCGCCGCTCGATCTCTTCGACCGGCTGCCCCAGCACGGTAGCCAACCGGGCCGTCTCCGGGTCGGCCCCGTCGTCCAGGAGCTCGCGCTCGATCCGGTCGGCGTCCGGGTGCCGACCCTGCCCGAAGACCAGCTCCATCTGCCGCTCGGTCACCTCCTGCCCGGAGGCCAGCCCGAGCGCGGCCACACCGCGCCCCATCCACACCCCGGGCGGAAGCCCGGCCATCTCCTGGGCGTCCTTCAACGCCTGACCGGCCGGACGACGGCCATCCCCGAAGGCGACACCACGTACGTAGTAGCGCCAGGAATTCCGCTTCTGAACCTTCGCGACACTCAGCATCCCCGCAGCGAACACGGCTCTGACCTGCGAAGAAAGACCGATCCCGTGAGGCGGGAGAGTTCACCGGAACTTCACCGCCGATCCCGCCGGACGGGCGCCCGCGACAACGCCGTGCCCGCCAGGCGAACGCCCGCGAGGCCAGGCAAATGCTGCGCGACCACCAGTCCCACACGCCTCAAAAACGCCAACTAACCGACTCCAGCGGTATCCAGCGCACCTTCACGTACCGCTCCCCCGGACGACGACCAAGGACGTCCCACCCCGCATTCGTCACCACCGACTCCACACCCGAGCGAGACACCCACCGCCCCCGGCGCCGCCGGGGGCTTCGTGCTTCCTGGAGGACCGACGTGCCGACCTACGAAGCGCTGCCCCGCTTCACCACCGACCTGGACCGCCTCACCCCAGAACAGCGCCGCCGATTCCGTCAGACCGTGGCCGCCTTCGTCGAGGACCTGCGTGCCGGAGGACGATTCCGCGCCGGCCTCCGCGTCAAGCGAGTCCAGCGAGCACCGGGCATCTACGAGCTCACCTGGTCCATGGGCACCGGCCCCGCAGGACGCGCCACCTGGCAGTACGGGCCCGCGCTGCGCCCCGGCACACCGCACGTCATCTGGCGTCGCATCGGCACCCACGACATCCTCACCGGTCCCTGACCCGGGTCTCCCGGCTACTTTCACGCGGGAAACCGCGACGGTCCGGCTGAGGCCGGGGACGTCTGGCCGCTAGGGTTCGGTCCGACAGGTTGCACCACCCCGGAGGACACGATGACGACGCCGCTGCCTCGGCCGAAGCGTAAGAAGAAGGGCGAGGGCGGCGGTAGCGGCACTCTGCGAGCCGACCGCGAAAAGGCCGGCCTCACGGGCAGCCAGGACATCCATGCCCTGCCTCCCGAGGACGGCGAGCTCCTGGAGCTCGATCCGGAGACCATCTCGCCCAACCCGATGAACATGCGCCTTGAACTGCGCGACATGGACTCGATGATCGCGGACGTAGGCGAGCGCGGTATCCACACGCCGGGCATCGTGATGCACACCAAGGTCTTCATGGAGTGCTACCCGCAGTGGGCGTCCAGGGTGAAGCACCCCGACCGGACCTTCATCCTCGGGCCTGGCCACCGGCGGCACGCGGCTGCGCTCGCGACGGGGCGCGTCATGCCTGCGGTCCTTCGCGATGATCTGGCCCGGGACCGTCGCGTCGAGGAAGAACTGGTCTCCGAGAACAACAGCCGCGCCGGTCTGTCGCCGATCGAGCAGGCCCTGGCGATCGACCTGCTGCGCCAGCGTGTCCACGAGGACGAGGACCGGGCCCTCAGCTTCGACGAGGTCGTCGAGCGGGCCGGATACACCGCAGGGACGGTGTCGAAGTACCTCGCGCTCCTCAAGCTCCCCGAAGAAGTCCAGCAGGCGATTCACGTCGGGGACCTGTCGATGCGCGCCGGCTACTCGCTCTCGCTCCTCAAAGACGCCGACGGAAAGAAGGAGTCCCCGGAGGCACACGCTCTCCAGCTGCGCGGCTGGCAGCTGATGCGAGACGAGAAGCTGTCCGTGGAGGCGGCCAAGAACCGGATGGCCTTGGAGGGGCAGCAGCAGTTTCACGCGGGAAAGTCGCCCGCCGCCCCGGTGGCCGTGCCGGAGCCGCGAGAGGAAAGCACCACCCAGGCCGGGGAGGAGCAGGTCCCTTCTGGTGAGGCGCCGAAGCAGGTGACGGCCCCCAGCGAAGGCGGTGAGGCGGCGCCGGGCGAGACCGCTGCCGCACCGGCCGCCGTCGCGGTCATCGAGACGACCGACGACTCCGCGCCCGCCGCTCCCCCGGCCCCGGCTGTCGATCCCGAGGTGCTCCGCAAGGCTGCGGCGGACCAGAGGGATCTCGCGTGCCGACTGCTGCTCGCTGAGGAGCGGTACGCCAAGGGAGCGGAGTCGAACACCCGACTCGTCACCGTGGTGCTCAACCCGAACGAGTGGAAGCAGGCTGCGGCCAAGGCTCACGGGTGGCTCGTAGAGCTCAAGAAGGGGCCGTCCAGCAAGAAGCGGCCCACCGACTACTTCGCGGCCGTCGCCGCGTCCGAGGACTCCGGCCTGATGCAGCGCGCTGCCTTCGCCATCGGCCTGGCCGCCGACGAAGTGCGGGCCGCTCAGCCGGACCGGGAGTGGGACGCTCGCGACGTCGCACACGTCCAGTTCCTCGCCACCAGCCGCGCCTCGTACCAGCTCAGCGAGTGGGAGCAGCAGCAGGTGGAGCTACTTTCACGCGGGAAACAGTGACCGCCCGCCCCCGACAGGATGGCTCAGCCTCCACGGAGACCAGATGACCAGCACACTCGCGAAGACCAGGGCGCAGAACGTCAGGCGCGCCTACAAGGTGTTCATCTTCGCCCTCAAGGCCGGCGGCACGGCCAAGACGTCCACCACCACGGCCCTCGCCGTACAGCTGGGCTTGCGCGGCTACCGCGTCCTCGTCATCGACCTGGACCCGCAGTGCAACGCCACCCGGGTGCTGGGACGTCGTGTGTTCAAGCCGGGGCAGAAGAGCCTCACCGATGTGATGGCGGACAAGGCGCAGCTCAAGGACATCATCGTCCAGGCCCGGTACCGCACCGACCCGGACGGCGACGGCGACGACTCGTTCACCGAGATCCCGAACGTCTGGATCGCTCCCGGCGACCTCGATCACCCGGACATCGACGACGCTGAGCGGATCCTCAACGCTGAGGACGGGAACGTCTTCTGGCTCAAGGACGGCTTGGACGACCTGGCGGAGGAGTTCGACGTCGACGTCGTCCTCATCGACCCGCCGGCCACGTACGGACGCCTGACGGTCACGGCCCTGGTGCTCTTGGACGAAGAGACCGAGGGCGCGGTGATCCCGCCGGTGCTGTGCACCTACAAGGAGGCCGACGCACTGGTCCGGCTGGAGAAGAAGCTCAAGGAGATCAGCGAGCGCCGCATGTACCAGCGGCGGGGGATCAGGCCACAGATGAAGTACGTGATGGCCTGTGCCGCTCCCACGGCCTCGTTCGGGACCGAGGAGCACTGGGAGACGTTCAACGAGCTCAAGGAGGAGTACGGCGACATACTGCTGCCGCCAGTGCACTGGTCCGGCGTCGCCACCAAGATCTACCGCAACGAGTGCGCGGTTCCGATCCTGTCGCCGAACTCCCGGCCGTCTCAGGACTACGCGAAGGTCGCCACGGCGCTGGGCTTTCCCCAACGCTGACAGCTACTTTCCCGCGTGAAAGTACCGGCCGGCTCGGCCCCGGAAACGCAAAAAGGCCCGTGCCCCCTGCGACGTTCGCAGGGGGCACGGGCCTTCGTGGTGCCGGGCAGTCAGGCCGCCCAGACGGCGGGCGCACCGTCTTCGTCGGGGTTGGGGATCCCGGCGGCGGTCACCGCGGCCGCCGGGTGTCGTAGGGCGGTGACCGGTACGGCGCCGGGCTCGGTGGGCGGTACCCAGACCAGACGCCACTGGTCGTCCCACGCGCAACCACAGGGGTGGGCAGGGTGCGGGTGGTGCAGGACCGCGGCGTGCGTGTGAACGGCGCGGGGGATCCGTGGGATGACGTCGCCGTGGTCGGCGTGCGGGTAGGTGTGAAACTCCCGCCAGTTGTAGATCTTGGCCATGTAGGCGGCTGCGGCCTCGATGACATGACCCCAGTGGTGGTGCCCGAGCGCGATGAATCCGACAGGCGGTTCGTCCTCTGCTCCGTAGCCGGTGATGGTGATGCCGTTGTGGGTGATGAACCCGAGTCGGTTCGGGTCTCCGTGATCCGGTGTCCAGAGGTGTTCGACGGGGTGCATGGTCCCGTCGTCGCCCTCGCTGGTCTCGATCTCGTACAGGGCCGGGGCGGTCACGCGCTCACCCCCGCGACGGCCGCGTCCAGGAGCGCGACGGCGTCGGCCTCGTAGGGGTCGGCGAACAGCTGGTGGTCGCTGACGTCGAACGGCCCGAACCTCGCGGAGACGCGGAAGCCGGGCACGAGGGTGGTCTCGCGTCCGTCCAGTGCGGCGGTGATCCGGTCGTAGTCGCGCTGGGCGTGCCGGGTCTGGGTGTACGGACCCAGGCGCAGCAGGGTGTAGCCGTCGAGGCTGTCGTCGCGCTTGCGGGCCTCGATGTAGAGGGCGTAGTGCGCGAGCTCCATGCCGACGTCGTCGGGCAGGGGGAGGTTCGCGGCGGCGTGGGTGAGTATCGCGTAGCCGTGCTGCCAGAAGCCGAGGATCGCCCTGGTCTCGCAGCGGAGCCAGCCGCGTTCGGTGTAGCCGAGTCGGCGGCCGTGGAGGTAGCCCGCGGCGTGCGGGGTGTCGGGGTGGACCAGGGCGACGGCGATCAGGTCGGGGCCGTGGTCGTCGCCGGGCCGGGTGTGCGCGCGCTCGATGAACGGGCCGACGCGCACGGCGATGTCCCGGGCGCTGCCGGGCGTCCAGGGCTGCGGGTTGCGGACGGCGGTGAGCATCGCGCGGACCTGGTCGACGACGGCCTGGTCCTCGGGGGAGATGGCACCGGGGGCAGTTCCGCAGCGGCGGAAGGTGGGGCGCTTCATCGGGTGGGCTCCTGTTCGGGGGTGCGGGTGGCCGTCGGCGGGGCCTGGCTCAGGGCCGCGCGGAGGATGTCGGCGTGGTCGAACGCGAGTCGTTGCGGCAGGGCGTCCAGCGGCCACCAGCGGGCGGTGCGGGCGTCGTCCCCGGCGACGATCTGGGTGCCGGCGGGGACGACGGCGAGGTAGGCGTCAGTGCTGTACCTGCCGCGCGGGTCGCGGCCCGGCTGATTCCAGGTGCCGATCTCGCGCAGCTGGTCGGGGTCGACACGGACCCCGGTCTCCTCCAGGAGCTCCCGGGCGGCCGCCATGCGGCTGGTCTCGCCCTCGTCTTGGTGGCCACCCGGCAAAGCCCAGGCGCCCTCGAACGGCTCCCAGTCGCGCTCGATCAGCAGGACGTTGCCGTCGGGAGTCAGGGCGACCACGTCGGCGGTGTAGCGGGTGGTCTCGGTCTCGGTCATGTGCACCTCTCAGCGGAGTGGATCAGTGGGTGGTGGTGTCGGTGACCACGAGGAACTGGTCGGTGCGCAGGTCCATCACGACGTGCGCCTGCGTGCCCTGAGCGCGCTGGGCAGCGGCGTACTCTTCGGCCGGCCAGGAGCCGCGGGGGCCTCCGGCGGGGAAGCGCTCCAGGACGGTGCGGGCGGGCGCGGCGGTGGTCATCACGCGTCACCGCCGTGCACGCGCTCGTGGACGTCGATCAGGTGGGTGATGGCGTCGGGGTTGTCGGCCAGGCCGACCCACTGCCCGTCGGCGGTGAAGACGGGCACCTTGTCGGTGTCGGCGTCGAAGATCACGACGTAGTCGGCGTACCTGTCGAGCACCATCTCCCCCAGGACTGGGATGAGCGCGGTGTCGAGGACCTCCAGGACGTCCACGGTGAGCCGGGCGGGCTCGCCGGGCGTCGGCAGCTGGAGCATCGTGCCGGTGACGCGCAGCAGGTCGCCGGGCTGTATGCCGTGCAGCAGCTCGTGGACGATCCCGGCGGCCGCGCTGGTGCAGGAGACGACCGTGTCGGGGGCGTCGTCGGGGAGGGTGTCCGCGTCGGCGGGCCGGACGGTCAGGTCGAAGTCGGCGGTGCCACCGGGGCCGGGGGCGGGGATCGCGTCGACCCAGCCTTCGACGGTGCAGTTCTTGGTGTCCATCAGCTGGCCTCCGCCAGGGTCTGGGTGGGGCGCGGGGTGCGGGGTCGGGTCGTGCGCTGCGCGAGCACCAGGAGCTCGGCGTTGCGCCTCTGCTCCGCGGGCGTGAGGGGCCGGGCCTTCGCGCCGCCGTGGCGGTGCCAGAGCGGGGAGGCCGGCGGCTCGGGGTAGGCGAGAGCGTGGTCGACGTCGCGGTCGGTGCTGCTCATGGGGACCTCCGAGGGGGAGGGGTTCAGGCGTGGTTGGCGCGCTTGGTGCTCTTGGGCTGGGTGTCGGAGGCGAACCGGCCCTCACGGCGGGCTTCAACGGGGTTCGCGGCGATCCAGTCCTCAGCGCACGCCTTGTGGACGGGCTCCCCAGCGTGGGAGCGCATCGGCGTGGGCTTCTCGCACAGCGCGCAGGGGCGGTCCTGCCAGCGGTCGTAGTGCTGGCTGTCGCGCCATTCGAGGAGCGCGCCGGGAGCCGGGACCAGGCCCGGCTCGAACGGCTGCTTCTTCTTAGTTCGGGCGCTGGTCACGGCCGGAAGTCGGGCAGCTGCTGGAACACGCGCTCCAGCAGGTCCGGCGACGGCTTCCACGGGACGACCTGACCGCGTGCGGGGACGGGCAGGGGGAGCTCCTGGACGTCCTGGAGCACGAGGTGCCAGGCCCCGGAGTGCGCCCACTCGGAGCAGAGCGGCGCTCCCTCGAGGTCCTGGTGGCAGTCGGTGATCCGGGCGACGCCGACGACCGCGCCGGCGACCAGTTCGCGGTCGCGGATCGTGCGGCCGATCAGCGGGATCCGCAGGGCGGGCCGGTCGATGGTCTTGCTCGTGTGCAGCAGCACCCAGCCGGTCCGCCACCGGTTGGGCCGGTTCTCCACGTCCTTGGCACCGGCGAGGATGCAGGCCGCGTACGGCTGCCGGATGCTGATGCCGCGGATCCAGTCACCCTCGGGCAGGATCACGGCGCTCATGCGGCCCGCCCCCACACCGCCGTGCCCGGACGTCCGGCCCGGCGCCCGTTGATGGACGCCACCGTGCGGTGCTGCGCCGTCGCGAGGACGGCCCGGCCGGAGTGCTTGCCGTCGTACAGGGCTGCGTCGGCGGCCCTCTGCAACGCAGTCAGGTCGCGGGAGCCGACCGAGGCCGGGGCCGCGGCGCCGACCGAGGCCGCGACGTCGACGGAGCGGCCGTCGTCCAGGACGACCGGGGTGTGCAGCATCCGCACCAGCTGCTCCAGGCGCTGTGCGCGGCGGCCGGCGTCCAGCTCCAGGACCACGGCGAACTCATCGCCTCCGAGCCTGCCGATCGCTGCGCGCGGGCCCGCCCACGCGGTGAGCCGGGCGCCGATCGCGGCGAGGACGGCGTCCCCGGCGTCGTGGCCCATGCCGTCATTGATCTGCTTGAAGTGGTCCGCGTCGACCATGACCACCGTCACCTTGTCGCCGTGGCGGGCCAGGAGCCGGCGGGCGCGGGCCGTGTAGGAGTCGCGGCGCAACAGGCCGGTCAGCGGGTCCTTCTCCTTGGCGGCGATCTGCTTGAGCAGCACGGTCGCGTGGACGGCCCAGCCGGTCAGCGGGACGGCTGCGGCGGTGATCAGGAGGGTGCGTGGGCCAAAGCGGCCCGTGGTGTGCAGGACGGAGTCCATACTGGTGTCTCCCTCTCGTCTCGTACGGGATGGGGAACCCGGGGCAGGCGACGGTTTCGACGCCTATGGCGCCTGCCTCGGGGCGAATTCACATCAGGCTGTTGGGGTTGACCCACGCCTCGGTGGTGGCCTTGTGCCAGTCCAGGACCCAGTCGGAGCGCAGGCCGTGTGCGGCCCATCCGTCGCTGGAGTCGTCGGGGGCCGGGCGGCCGGCGGACACGTGCTGCATGGCCCGGTCGTAGGCGTTGTGGGCGGCGGCCAGGGCCTCGCTCTCTCCAGCGGCGCAGCCGATGAAGACGTGAAGCCCTCGCCGTTCCTGGTCCGTGGCGTGGTGTATCGGGACGTCAACCTCGTACCGGCGCATGACGTCCAACTCCTTCCGTGCTTGGGGGACCACCGCGACCGCCCCGGCCTCCGTCGTGCGGAGAGGCCGGGGCGGCACGGAGCGTCCGTCAGGCGCGGTAGACGGGCGGGCGGACTCCGGCCCGGAGCTCGCGGATGATCGAGCAGGGGCCCTTGGTGGCGCAGTACGCGTCGTCGGTGTCCGGAAGGGCGTTGCCCGTGGTGCCCCACATCTCGCGGGCGGCCGCGTTCACGGCGCGCAGCATCTCGCCGCCGTTGGGGCGGCAGGCGCTGTTGGTGTCGCCGACGCCGTGCCGGTGGGCGCTGATGAGGTGCTGGCGGGCCTGGCGGGCAGCCCAGCGTCGGCTGTCGGGGCCGGTGTTCTCGTGGACGTGTCCGCAGTCGTGGAAGGTGTCCATGTGGCAGCCGGTGCAGTGGTAGGTGACCAGCTTCTGCGGCTCGCTGTCGGGCAACCACTTGCCTTCGAACTCGAAGACGACGACCTCCGCACCCGGGATCTCGGTGTGCGCGAAGCCGGTGACCAGGCCGACGCCGTCCGCGATCCCGCCGCGCGCAGCCACGTTCCAGAAGGTGCGGGGGAGGAAGTCGTCCCAGCCCTTGCCGTGGGGCCACTGGGCGTACATGACGCCCTGGGAGGCGTCGAAGGTCGCGGTGCCGTCGGCGTTGTCGCGCTTGTACTGCTCGATCTGCGCGATCGACCCGAAGTAGGTCGCGCTGAACTCCTCGGACTCCAGGAAGATCAGGCCGTAGCCCTCGGGACGGGTGTCGTGGCCGTTGTCCTTGAGGATCCCGACCATGTCCTCGTAGCCGGGGTTCCCGGGGGCGATGGTGCCGACCAGCGGCAGCCGGTACCGGTCGCAGCTGGTGACGTGGGCCGGGTTGGTGTCGCTGACGTGGTGCGCGGTGCCGTACGTGTTCGTGATCGTGATGCTCATGGCGGGGTGTCCTTCCCGGGGTAACAGCGGGCGCCCGGCGTGGCCGGGCCGTGGCAGGTTCGGGGTGTTCGACGAAGCGCCGGCGGCACGGCTCACTCGCGGACCGCGTCCGCGTACTGCGCCTCGAGGTCGGCGCGGCCGTCGAGATCGTCGTCCATGCTGCGGGCGTGGTCGTCGGCCTCCTGGTCGACGCCGTCGCCGCCATGGATGGTGCAGACGATGTCCGGGTCGTTGTCCATGGCGCCGGTCAGCGCCTTGTGCAGGTCGGTGACCGAGTAGGCCGGCGCCCACGCCTGCCCGTCGCACTCCGGATCCGCGGGGCAGGGCAGCAGGACGTCGAAGCCGAAGTCGCCCTCGCCGTCGACGTCGTCGCGGAAGGCGAGGGTGAGGTGCTGCTGCCCGAGGCGGATCTCCGCGACGCGGTCCCGGCCGGTCACCAGGTCCGAGCCCGGCCGCCAGCACCACAGCGGCAGGATCTCCGGGCCGAAGAAGCGGCGGGCCAGCAGCAGATCGCCCACGCCCTCGCTGCCGTCGCGCCCGAGGTCGGCCTCCCGGACCTGCGAGAGCCGCTCCAGGAACGGCTCCAGGCGGTACAGGGCGTCGGCGAAGACGACCGCGTTGAAGCCTTCCGCCTTGAGCTGCGGGTGCGAGTGGACCATGGCCTTGTGCTGCCGGTGGACTGTGTCGTCGGGGACGGTCCGGTTGGCGGGCCGCGGGCTCTGGCGCAAGATACACACGGAGGCCGGGGTGGTGACCATGACCGCGATGGCGGGCATGTTGTGCCGCTTGGCGGCGGCGATCAACGGCTCCCTCGCTGCCCTGGAGACGTTCGTGGCGTCGATGACGGTGAAGCGGCGTCGGGCCATCCGGCGCTCCAGGAGCAGGTGCAGGACGTCGACGGCGTCGCCGGTCGCGTCCTGGTCGCCGGCGTCGTCGCTCACCGCTTCGCGCAGCGCGTCCAGGGACAGGACCTGGGAGGCGGGCCAGGTGGCGGCCAGCGTCGACTTGCCCGCGCCGGATGCCCCGATGAGGACTACGAGGCAGCTTTCCGGCAGCTCCGGATAGGCCAGCGAGGTCATTCGAGCTCTCCTTGCGGGTGGAGGGCGCGGGCAGCCCAGTTCATGCGCTGCCCGGCGTTGTCGGTGAGCAGGGCGGCGGCCTCGTGTAGGTAGCAGGAGGCGTCGCCGTCGCGGTCGGGTTCGATCTGTTCCGCCCGGCGGGCGGCGGTGGAGACCAGCTGCGCGAGCGCGGGGAAGAGGCCGCCGGGGACGTCGATGTCCTCCTGGAGCTCGCGCAGGATCGTGGCGAGCTCGCGGGCGTCGACGTCGTCGGCGCTCAGGTCGTCCTCGATCTGCTGGAGGGCGAGCTGGGCGATGCCGAGGGAGCCGCGCACACGGTCCAGGCGGGTCCGCGAGCGGCCGGTCACCGCGTGGTCGCCTTGGTGGTGGCGATCAGCGCGGCGATGGTCTCCCAGCCGTGATGCCAGGCACCGTCCAACTGGAACGCCCCGTTGATACCGAAGTCGGCGAGCCTGTAGAAGCCGCCCTTGCCGGTCTTGGTGGCGATCTTCTCCAGCAGGCTCTTGCCGGGCACCCTGCGGTCCGCGGCGTAGTGGGTGCCGAAGGAGACGGCGAGCGCGGCCCCGGCGGCGGCCGGGTGGACCCGGATGCCGAGCGCGCGGGCTCCGGCCCCGGCCACGAGCGCCTGCGTGGCCGTATAGGTCAGGCAGTGGTGCAGGCACGCCGAACGGCCGCCGGCCGTGCCGTGGGTGGTCTCCTGTCCGGTGGCCGGGTCCGTGAAGGTGACCGGGTGGTCGTCGGAGGCGCCCTTCACCCGGGCGCAGAAGTCGTTCTGGATCCAGAAGTCGCCGATCGCGCTCCCGGCGCGGGTCAGTCCGAGCAGGGCGGCGAAGACGGCGGGGCGATGCGTCATGCTGGGTTTCTCCTGATCTCGATGGGTGAGGGAGCGGGCGGCCGGCCTTTGCCGGTGCTGCGGCCGCCCGGGTTGTGCGGGCCCCGTCCCGGCCTGTTCGGTCGGGGCGGGGCCGGTTCACGCGGCCAGCCGGTGAACGGCCGGGGCCGGGAGGGTCATGAGGCTGCTGGGGTGCGTGGGCGTTCCGTCGAAGCACTCCAAGCAGCAGCCGAGTTTCTTCGAGAGGCAGATGTAGAACCGCCTCCTGCACTGGCCACAGGTCTGTCTGGCTGCCATCGCCCGATCGAGGGCCCACTCCTGGGCGAGCGTCGGCGTGCGCTTGGGCTTCGCCAGGTCGACCCGGAGTAGGAAGCCGCGGGTGGGATGACGGCAGGACCACTGCGGGCGGGTCGCGCACAGCCTGCACCGCAGGATCGCGACCGGGCCCTCGTTGTCGCCGGGGCTGAGCTGCATCTCCCGTAACTTCCGTCTGGTCACGAGCCCTTCAGGCACCGTGCCGCGGTCAAACTCCGGCAGTGCCGCGTCACTGCGCAGCACCCGGGTCACCTCGCGGCGGCGGCGCCGCGTTCGGCGGCGCGGCATCACCGGCTCCAGGTGCCGGGGAGCCGGGCGGGGCGCTGCGGGTAGCGGGGACCGGGGCGCTGCGGGCGGGGGCGGCCGATGCGGCGGCGCGGGCGGGGGATGAGCACGGGGTGTCCTCCAACAGGGTTGATGGCGGGCAGTGCTGCGCCCCGTCGGCGGAGGAATCCGTCGCGGGGCGGAAGGGGTGAGGCGTGCGGCCGGGCGGCCTGTCCGGTCCTCGCCGGCCCCCAAGGCGGGGTGGGCGAGGGCCAGGCAGAGCGTCAGGTCAGGGGCGGGTGCCGCGAGGGTGTGGGGCAGCGCGGGCGGGAACGGCGCGCCCCCGGTGTGGGGGCGCGCCGTGGTGGGGCAGCGGTCAGGCGGCCTCTTCGCCGGTGTCTTCCGGCCGGGGGCCCAGGGCCACCTTCGAGGTCTTGCCTTCCTTGATCCGGTGGATCTTCCCGGCCTTTTCCAGCTTGTTCAGGACGTTCGCGAAGGTCGACTCCGCGACCCCGCAGGCGGCCTGCAGCTGGCCCCGCTCCACGTAGTCGATGTCGTCGGGGTCGATGTCGTCGCCCTGGTCGAGCATGTCGACGTACATGGGGTCGGACTCGTCGCGGAGGGCGGCCAGGACCTTCTCCTCCGAGGTGAGCTCCTTGGGCTTGGGGAGGTTGACCCCGGGGAAAGACATGCCGGCCTCGCCGGTGCCGCCTTCGCCGTCCTTCTCCTCGAAGCCGGGGATGGGCGTCATGGCCAGTTCCTCCATGCGCGCCTGGTCGCCCCACCAGGGCACGTCGACCGGGGCCATGATGTTCTCCGGCCGGATGTGCTCGGTGGCGTCTTCGAGGGTGTCGATGCGCATCATGCCCGCGCGACCGCCCGGGGCCGCGACGTAGCCGAGGCCGAAGGTCCGGCGCGGGTCGGACTCCTCGACGGTCGGGTCGTAGACCAGCGAGTCGTCCTCCTCCACCCACACCGGCGGGATCAGGGAGGGGTCGATCCCGTCGAAGCCGGGGGGAAGGTCCCCCAGGTTCACCTGGTCGCTGTCGGTGCGCAGGATGATCCAGGTTCCGCCGGCGATGAGGTTGGCGCGGATGGCCTGCTCGCCGCCCAGCTGGTCCAGGTTCACGGTCTGGTTGATCAGGACCCAGGGCATGCCCATGGAGCGGGTCAGCGAGGCACCATCCTTGACGATCTTGATGGCCTCCTTGCGGTTCTCTGCTCCCGGGGCCAGCATCTGGGCGGCCTCGTCCAGGATCGTGGCGCAGTACGGGCGCATCGCGGACGGCTCGAAGTTCTTCAGGTCCAGGCGGGCGGCCTCGTCGATCCGGTGCTGGAGGACCCACCAGGACAGCCGCATGGCGCCCAGGGCGCCGTACTTGGTCAGGCCGCTGTAGGCGGCCATCTTCGGGATCGCGGGGTTGCTGGCGCCCTTGGGGTCGCCGTAGATCTGGGCCATCTTGTTGGCGTGGTAGGCCAGGCTGATCATCTGGCCCGTGCCGCCCTTGCCGGAGCCGGTGGTACCGGCGATCACGACGTGCAGGGCGCCCAGCTTCGGGTCGAACAGCTGGAGTTTCGCGGGGAAGCCGCTCACGATCTTCCCGATGTTGACCCAGCCGCCCGGGGTGGCCTGGAGGGAGTCCAGGCCCTGGAATTCGTGGCCGGCCTCCAGCGGGTTGTGGTCCATGATGCGGATGATCGCGCGCCGGGGGTCGCGCCGTCCCGGCTCGTAGGAGACCAGGTCGATGGAGCGGCGCAGCGCTCCGGCCAGCTCCCCGAGGTTGACGACGCGGGGGAGTGCGTCCAGGTCGTCGTCGGCCACGACGCGCGCCACCTGGCCGCCGGTGTTCACGTCCTCGCCGACCTCTTCCAGGTGGGTCTTGGGCAGGACCCGCGCCTGGACGCGCTTCCAGGCGCCCTGGAGGGTGGAGGGGTCCAGCTCCGCGCGCTGGGTGTACCAGACGGTGATGAACGCCTCCCCGGAGTGCGCCCCGTACTTCAGGGTGATGTCGTCGACCGAGCGGCCGAAGAGGCTGGAGACGGCTTCCTTCGATACGTTCACGGAGTCGCCCAGGGCGGCGGTGACCCGGCCCTCCCAGCGGTCCGCGTAGATCACGACGTCGGAGAGGACCTGGTTGCGGTGGCGGCCGTTCTTCGGGTCGCTGATGACGCGCCCCCAGGCCGCGATCATCTTGTCGGCCAGGGACACCGGAGCCGGGGTGCCGGTGTTGGCGGGGGCGGCCTGCCCGGTCGGCTGCGCCTGCTCCACCTCGATCTTCTGCCTGCCGAAGACGCGGCGCAGGCGCCAGCCGGTGAAGACGACCGCGGCCCACCAGCCCAGCGACAGGATCCCGGGAACGGTGGTCGGCTCGAACACACCGGCCATCAGCGCTTCGGATGCCTCGGCTCCGCCCAGCTGGCCCAGGGCCAGGCCCATGCCGGTGGTGATCGTGGAGATCCCCATGGTGTCCCGGTGCGCCCGCGCGATGTCGATCCCGGGGAGCTGGTTGGCCCAGCGGCCCAGGCGGTTCATGTAGTTGGCGCCGGCGAACGTCGCACCGGCGATGAAGCCGGCCCCGGCGTAGGCCGCCGCGTTCGGGTCCAGGTAGGGGGCCAGGATGCCCACCCCGACGGGGAGGACGATCTGGAGCGCCGCGGTGGCTCGCTCCGCAGGCTCCGCGTTCGGCACGGTCTTGGTGATGGTGGACATCGGGGGCTACTCCTGTCTGGGTACGGGGGGTCCGCAAAGGCGCGGCCGGCCCGCAGGGATGCGATCCCCAGGGCCGGCCGCGCCGATGGTGGGTGGTGCGGGTGCTGCTATTCCTGCTCGAACCAGTCGCGGCTGACCTTCTCCAGGTCCGTCACGTCGGAGCGGTCGAAGGCTTCCTGGAACCCGGCGTGGGTGGTGCGGGCCTGGTCGCCTGCTGCCTTCGCGGCCTTCGCGGTGTCGGCCGTCTTCGACGCGTAGATGATCGCGCCGTCCGACACTCCGCGGATGATTTTCGACAGCTCCTGGCACTCCGCCAGGGAGTCGCGGTCCACGCTCTTGGCGCCCAGCGCGTCCGCGTCGGAGGCGGTGTCGTCGGCCAGTTCCTTGATGTTGTCCGCGGCCTTCTTGACGCCCTCCGCGTTGCGGGCCAGGGCCTTTTCCTTGTCCTGCGTCTTACGGACGAGGACCTTGTACGTCAGTTCCGCCATGCTCTTCTGTCCCTCCTGGTGCTACGCGGCGGGCGCGTAGGAGCCCTTGTCGTTGTAGAAGCGGAGTTCGGCAGGCTTCGTCTCGTCGCTGTCGACGACGGCCTTGTACAGCGGCGCGTACCTGGTCGAGATGTTGGTCATGACGACCTTGCACATCTCCGCCGCCCGCTTGGCGCGCTTGGCCAGTTCGGCGGCCTCCGTCGCCTGGGCCTTCGCGGCGTCGGCGAGCCGCGTCAGCTTCGCGGCCAGCTTCTCTCCGCCTTCGACGGCCTTGGCCTGGTCGGCGAGCTCCTGGCAGTCCTTCGCCTCGTCTTCCGCTGCGGCCTCGAGCTGCTTGCACGCGTCGGCCACCTTGATCAGGTGGTTCTCCTTGGCCTCCAGCTTGCGTTCGTACTGCTTGAAGTTGCGGAGCTCCTTGCGGCTGATCGACCCACGGGCACCGTCGGTGCCCAGGGTCAGGGTGTTCGCGTCGATCTCCTTGACCAGGAGGGGCTTCACGTCCGTGCTCACTCCGTCGTCTCCGTTCTCCGGCGGGGCGATGACGATCGTCTGGCCGCTGGGCCCGGTGACCGCCGTTCCCTGCTGCTTCGGGTCGTCCTGCTTGGGTTCGTTCTGCTTCTGGTCCTGCTGCTTCGTCTTGTGGTCGGCGTGCGCCTTGTCCAGGCGGGCGTGCTCCCGGCCGTTCTCCTCCTTCTTGTCCTGGTAGCCGTCCTTGGTGCCCTGCGCGTACGCCTTCACGTGGTCGACCGCGTTACGCACCGCGGAGCCGTCGCCGTGACCGACTTCCCGCGAACGCTGGAGCGGGGTCCGGTCGTCGGTCCCGTTCGAGCTGTAGCCGGCCGCGCCGTTCTTGCCGGAGCTGCCGTTCTTGCCGGAGGAACCGCTCGAACCGGATCCGCCGCCGCTCCCCGAGGAGCCGCCCGAGCCCTGGCCGCTGCCGCCGCCCTTCGTCAGGTCGGCCTTCGCGCCCTTGTCTTTCGAGGTGTCGGAATTACCGCCGGACGAGCCGCCCGAACTCGATCCGCCGCCGTTTCCGGAGGCACCGGCCTTTCCGTCCGTGCCAGCCTTTCCACCGGATCCCGCGTTCCCCGAGGAGCCGTCCTTCCCCTTACCTGCGGAGTCTTTCGGCCCCTTGGGTCCGGTGTCCTTCGGCGAACCTCCGCCACCGTTTGCGCTGGTGCCGCGCCCGCTGCCGGATCCGCCGCTCCCATTCGAGCCGGACGAGCCGCGCCCGCCGCCTCCGGTGGTACCGCCGCTTCCGCCGCGTCCGGTACCCGTGGAGCCCGTGCCGGTGGAATTACGGCCCGAATTTCCGCCGCTGTTTCCGCCGGAATTACGGCCCCCTCCACCGGCCCCTCCGGAACCGTTTCGCGTGGGAAGTCCAGGCGACTTCATGACCGTGGTGGTCCGGGCCTCTTTCACCTGGTGCGCCCCGGCCCTGGCTTTCTCCAGGTCCAGCCGCTTGTTCGCGGTCCCGCCGCCTTTTGCCCAGCGGGTCGCACCCGCCCGGATCAGCGTTTTGAACACACCTTCCTTGTGCCGAGCACCGGCCGCGTCGGATCCGGCCCCGGTCAGGTCCTCCGGGGCCTTGAACTGCTCGCTGGTGACACCCGGGGAGGAGCGGTCCACCACTCCGTCGGGGTCCGCCTTCGCGGCCGGGTCGTCACCCTCGGGCCTGGCCCCGGCGGTCGCGGTGACCGGTCGGGCGGGCTCCACCGCGGCCATCAGGGCGGCCATGATGCCGGTGTCTCCGGTGGGCGCCGGCGCGGTGCTGGCGGCCGGCGCAGCGGGCGGATCGGGGGG
>NZ_KB892042.1 GCF_000373645.1 Streptomyces sp. ATexAB-D23
CCGCCCGCCAGCAGCAGCACCACACGACGCAGCCCGAGCAAGGCAGGGGAGCGGGCCAGGGCCTCTGACGAGGACGCCAATTGGCCAGCGGCTGGCCGATTGGCGACTTCACCCGCGAGGCCTGGTGCCCCGGACTGAGAATCGGGGCGTTGGCACCGGCACGGGAGGAACCTTGACCGACCTGCACGAACGCTTGGAACCGCTGGAGAACTACCCCGACGAACTGCCCCCGCCTCGCCAGCACGGCGACGTGAACATGGTGAGCTTGCTCAGCATGGTCGACGGCCTCGCCGAAGACATGTCGAACCTTCTCGTCCGGGCCAGGTGCTCCGATCCCGCAATCGCGATCATGCCCCGGGAGATGGTCCAGAAGAACCTGGAGAAGTACACCGCAGAGGCTCTGGAGAAGGTCGTCTACCTCCAACGCCGCGCCCACGCTGCGCTGCTCGGTCGGTGCGTGCTCGGTGCGGGCTCCAAGGAGGACTGCTCTACCGAGGGCGCCAACCTCCAGCTCAACGTCTGGGACGACACCACGCGCCGGGACATCGTCGAAGACGGCACTACCGGCTGCGTCGCCCACACCATCGAAGCCGCCCGCCGGACCATGGCCGACTCCGCCAGCCGCAAGATCCTGCTCGCCTTCGTCAGCGACGCCGAAGGGCTCGCCGTCTGCCGCGCCCTTGGTCTCGGACCGGACGATGCCGAGCAGTTCTTGTACAGCGGCCTGGTCTTGCGCCCCGAGCACCGCGTCTCCTGACCTGCCGCCCGGCACCACCCGCATTGGAGCGCCACGTTGACCTATGAGCCCGTCGACCTGAACCTGACCGACCCGACGAACGGCTTCATGCACTTCGTCCTCTACACCGAGCCCAGCCGCAGCGTCGCCGGGGCGTCGCTGAACGCCGCGGTGGACATCGAGGCGCAGCAGACCGTGACCCCGCACTTCCAGGAGTGGCTGAGCAGACTGGTGCGGTGCGAGCCGAACGCGCTGCACTGCACGCTCGTGGAGCGGACGAAGATCCCGGCCCTGTTCCACCCGTGCGTCACCGAGGACGCCAGCAGCCCTTCAGCGATCAACGGCTCGGGCTGCGTGTGCCGCCGGACCTTCTACGACCCCGAGTTCGGGCTGCCCGTCGTGGGAGAGCACTTCAAGCACTCGGGCACCGGCGGCACGGACCAGTGGAGCTATAAGACGTACGCCCCGCTCGCCCTGCGCCCGGACGACGTCTTCAGCCGCTTCCACACCGGCCGCAGCCTGTTCTGGGCGCGGACGGGGAAGGGAGACCTGTCGATCCTCCCGCAGCGTGAGGGCCACGGCTACGGCATCGGCTACGGCGGCGGAGGACCGTACACCCTGGCCGCCTACCTCACCCAGCTCGCCGAAACCGACGGGCAGAACACGGCCATCGCCACGTCGTACTCGCCGGAGGACGCACACCCCGCGATCGTCAAGTGGACCCAGAGCAGCGCGGCCGTCCGCGGCACGAACGAACTGAGCCTGGGCGACCTCAAGGCGATGCTGGAGAGCTGACCGCCGTACATGCCGACGCCCACGGACCAGACGTCCGTGGGCGTCGGCATGTACGGCCTCCCGCAGGGCCCGCCCTGCGGGACGGCGGGAGAAGTCGCCGGAGCACCTGCGGGGACACGGGCGGGTTCGGCTGCCCCGGAGTCTGCGGGAGCTGGGAGGGTGCGGGGGAGCGATCCACCGAGCACGGAGGCCCCGATGGTCTACCCGATCCCGACGTACATCTCGCCCGAGCGGCTGGAGCGCCTGGCGGAGCTCGCCGACGCGGCCCGGCTGCGCGCGGCCCTGTACCCGGCCCCGAAGCCGCCACCGGTCCGGCGCCGCTCCCGGCAGTACCCCGGAGGCCGGCCGAACCAGTGGCAGGCCGCCGTGCGGCGCCGCCGACGCCACCGGAGGTGAGTGGACGCGGTGGCCCCTACATCCGGTGGAGGGATCGACGATGTCCCGGGTGGAGAGTGGAGCCCACCGTGCCGCGCACCGGGTGGGAGTGGACTCCACTCTGCGGTGAGCATCGGGGTGGGGGAGTGGAGCATCCCGACACCCGGCGCATCCACTCGATGAACCGGTGCACTTCATCGCGCGCACCGGTGCGCGCACCGACGATGGCGTCCACTCCCGGCCGCCGCACCGGTGCGCATCGTGGTGCGCCGCACCCGCCGGCCACCGCACCGTGGTGCGCGCACCGGCAGGCCCTGGTGCGCCCACCGCACCCTCGGTGCGCGCGCCCAGCGCACCGCCTGCCCGAACAGGTGCGCACCGCTTGGCCGCCCCACCAGAACGCGCCCACCGGGCCCGCCACCGCGCCCTCTTCATGTGACCTCCCGCACACTCGGCACCCGCATAGCGCCCATATCGGACTTCGAGAGGATCGCGGACAAGGGGGGCTGTGATAAGGGGGACTTCGCTCGATCCTGGCCCTCGTCGCAGCAGCCCGCGCGCCGCCCGGAACGCACCACGCGCGCCACGACGCGCACCTCCAGGCCGTGGTGCGCGCACCTGTCGGCCCGGCCTGCACGGCCGGTGCGCGCACCGACCGCACCACGGTGCGCACCGCCACTCCCGGTGGTGCGCACCACCGGTGCGGGAGTGCACGACATCGTGCGGAGTGGACCGCACCCGGTGGACTCCACCGCACCCGCCACTTCCCGTTGCCCCGGCGATGAACTGCATCCGATGAACCGCATCGCGGCGGGAGTGAACGGCATCGTCCAGGCGATGAGCCGCATCCGATGACCGCCACCGTGCACCGGATGGATGTCCACCGTGGCGGGATGCCCGCATCCTTCCTTGACCAGGTTCGCTACGTGCGACATCCCGCCCGAACAGGACAACGCCCGGGGGAGGAGAAATCTCCGTCCCCGGGCGGTGCGGGCGCAACTCATCGCGCCGTGCACGCCCCGGTCCGCTCCCGCGCGCCGCTGCTCGGTGTACCTGGTGCGCGTGGCGCGCGGCGGCCGCCGGAGGCCGGGTTCTACGATCCGCGCGTGGGACAGACCCCGGCACAGAAGGCCGCGAAGGCGGCACGCGGGCAGCAGCCGAAGAAGCGGCCCGGCAAGGCGCAGCGCGAGGCGATCAAGCGGGCGCAGGCGGCGAAGAAGGCGGGCGGTGGGAAGCCGGCCGCGAAGAAGGCGGCGGCCAAGAAGGCGGTGCCGCTGCCGCGCGGGTCGCTGCGGGCCGCGTACCCGGGCACCTGCCCGGCCTGCTTCAAGGACTACGCCAAGGGCGAGGTCATCACGAAGGTGACCGACGGCTGGGGACACCCCGGCTGCGCGCCCCGTCCGTTGTCGGCAGCCGAGCGGGAGTTCGCCCGGAACAAGGCCCGGATCGAGAGCGGCGAGACGTTCCGCGGCCAGAAGCCCTCGGACTGGCGGCGCGGAGCCTCACCGTCCAGCAGCCGGCCCGCCCGCTGACTTTCGGCCGGGCGGTGTGGCGTCAGCCACGCGCAAATCGGCTGCGCAAGCCCCAACGCGTCGAAAGCGGACGCCGGTCGGGTGGAGCGTCGGACGGCGGACAAGGGGTGTTCGAGCAGGGTGGCATCCGTCCTACGCGCGAGACGGATGCGCGTGGGACGGATGAACCGCTGCCCACCCCGGCCCGGCCGGGAGGAACGAGGACCTCGTGCCCGCACCCGCCCCTGTGCTGTCCCCGTCCGTCCCTTCCCGCAGCGGTGCTGACAGGGCACGATGGAGCCCTGCGCGCCGCGCGAGTGCCGCCCCGTGGGAGGCGTCCGCGCCTGGCCCGCAGTGGTGGACAAGCCCCGGTGAGCTCCTGCCGCCGCCGCTTGCGTTCCCACTGCCGAAGCCACTTCCGTGCCCGATGCCCGCCCGACCGGCATTTTCCCTTGTCAGAGTGGGTTTTCGGGCTCGCTCCGGATTGTCACAACCCTCTTCTCTCCCCTATGACCTGAGTTGGTTGTCGGTGGGGAGGGAGATCATCGGGTGCGGGGGGCCGATCCCCTCCACGGCCGGGGGCCGGCGCCCGGCCGGTGGCCGGACACGAACAGGTGGTGAGCCCGGTGGGGCGCGGGTGCGGGGAGGGCGGGTCTGATGGCGGGCAAGCGCAAGGCGAACGAGGCGGGGTCGTCGAACGGTCTGCGGGGCGACGTGCTGTCCGTGCTCGGGGTGCTCAAGGTCGCGACCGCCGATCAGATACAGCGCCTCGCCTCGCCGCACCTGAGCTACCGGCACACCCTCAAGGAGACGCCGGCGAAGCGGAAGGAAGCGCGCACCGCCTCCCACCGTGGCGCGGCGAACGATCTGCGTCGTCACGGCCTGGCCGTCGACGGCGGCCGCACCCGGGGCGGGGAAGAGGTGCGCATCCTCACCGCGGCCGGGCTGGCCGCCGCCGCGATCGACCTGGACCGTGAGCCGGAAGAGATGGGCGGCATGCCCAAGAGTGCGGGCCGCTCCGGTGCCTCCCACCCGATGACGGTGAACGAGACGGTCATCGCGTTGATCCGTCCGAAGCCCGACCTCGACCTGGTCGCCGGGGAGCCGGCCGAAGCGGTCGCCGCCGCGCAGGCCGCCGTCGACGCCCCGGCCGGGATCGGCACGCTCACCTCGTACGCCACCGAGGTCGCGCTCCCGGTGAAGGGCACCTGGAAGAACCCCGCGATCGGCAGCGCCCGCGCCGACGTCGTTGTGACCGCCCCGGGCGACGGGGTACCGCTGCTGTTCATCGAGGCCGACAACTGCACCGAGGAAGCCGTCCTCATCGCCGCGAAGTTCGACAAGTACGCCAGGTTCTTCCAGCGCAAGGAGAAGGACACCGACGGCGTAGAGAAGCCGATGTGGCGCACCCGCTGGTCCGCACCGGCCTGGCAGGGCTACGAGCGGGTGCACCCGCCGGTCCTGCTCGTCTTCAACCAGGTCGGCAAACGCTCCGCGAAGAAGCAGATGGCAGCGGTCGCCGATCTCACCCGCCACCACTGGAAGGGCCGCTGGGACCGCGAGGACGGCTACCACTCCTACGACGGGTGCATCCCGATCGTGGCGACCACGCTGGACCTGCTGATCGAGCACGGCCCGAGCGGCCCCGTCTTCTGGCGGTTCGGCCGCAAGGAGTTCCAGCCCCTGCTGGACGCGATCGGCAACCCGCGCCGGGACGCCGCCCTCGCCCGCCGCCGCCAGGCCGCCCACGAGGAGCAGCAGCGCCATGAGGAGCGGGAAGCCGCGGCGCGGGAAGCACGGCGGCCGGTGTGCGCGGACTGCGGCGCGAAGTTCACCGACGCCCGGTGGAAGGCGGTCGACGTACGGGGCTGGGACCAGTCGCGCGAGTCGCACCCGCAGCTGTGCGAGGACTGCCAGGACCGGGCCGTCGCAGCCCGCAAGCAGGCCGAAGCCGACGAACGCGAGCGCCAGGAGCAAGAGCGCCTGAGCGAGCAGGCGCAGGAAGAGGCCGCCCCGCAGAAGGCCGGCGGCTGGCGCTCCCGCTTCCGCGCCTGAACCGTCACGCCCGGGATGTCGGTGGTGGCTGGGAGGCTGGCCGGATGAACGAGGGTGACGAGCAGCTGCTGCGCGGCCGGGTGTACGGCTGCGACCACGACGACCCCAACCCGGGCCCGCTGCCGCACCAGATGTACGCCGCGCTGGTCGGCGGGCCGCTGGACGGACTGCTGCTCGACATCACGGGCTGGCGGCCGGAAGAGATCGAGGACGGCGTCGCCCTGATGACCGAGCTGGGACGGTGGCCCGGCGGCCGGGCGCTGTACGACCCGCTCCCCGGCGCGCCGCGCCCGGCAACCGGCCCGGGTGTGGTGTGCCGCTTCCACTACTCCGGCGACACACCCTGACGCCCGTCGACGGCGCTGCCTACGCCCTGCCCTCGGTCAGCTGGCCGGCGGTGTTCTCGATCCACAGCAGCGTCCACTCGACTCCGGCCCGCCACCCGGGCTCCGCGCTGTCGTAGCGGCCTTCGGCGTCGGCGCGGATGTTCGCGGCGAGGGCACGCAGATCCTTCTGCAGGGCCTGCCGCTTGGCCGTGTCCATGGCCTGGATCATCTCGTCGGTGATGTCACCGGGTCGCAGTGCGCTCATTGCCCCACCTTGGACGACGTCCCCCGCTGATGGCCATATCTCCAGGGCGCGGCGGAGGGTGTGGTCACGCCCCCACGGTAAGCACCGCCGCTGTCAGCTGACGGACCTCACCGCTCGGGCAGCTTGCGACGAAGACCGTCCATCGCCTTCTTCGCGTCCCCGAGCTGGTCGCCCAGCACCCGCATACGCCAGTCCAGGCGCTCCATCCGGGCGGCGGCCGCGAGCGACGCGAACGTCTGCGCCATCTGCGCCGCGCCCGCCTCGCCCGCCAACGCCTTCCTGACGTACCGCGAGGCCATCGCCTCGTACTGCTTGGCGCGCTCCACCGCGGAAGTGAACTCGGTTGCGTCGTCGTCGTGTTCGGTCATGCGGCCCCTCCCAGGTTGATCTCTCCTCACCGTTGTACCGACTGCGGTTCAGAGGCGGGGCGCCTGCGGATTTTCGGGCCGGAAAGTTGTCCACAGATCGCAGCTCAGGGCCCACTTTTCGCCGCGCTCTATCCACAGGCCAAAGCTCTTACGGTTCGTGTCCGCTTCCGGGTGTGAGGTGCCGGGACGCAGATCGAAAGGGCACGGCCATGGCACAGACGAAGTTCGACAAGCAGCTGGAGAAGGAAGCTGACTCCCTCGCGCGCGGAATCGGCCGGGCCTTGGCCGGCCGGGACCTGGACGGCGTGAAGCGCACCGACGCCACGTTCTGGCGCGCGGGCACCCGGGTCCTGCCGAAGGTGGAGGGCAAGGTCCGGCGCCGCTCCTACAAGCCCGGGTGGCGGCGCTTGTCCTTCCGCGTCGCGCTGGGGGCCGGGGTCGCGGAGAGCGGCTACCTGGCCACCCAGGACCTGGACGCCACCGTGCGAGGCGTCCAGGAGCTGTGGGAGAACCGGGAAGCGGCGCTCGCCGCGCTGGAGCCCGGCGGGATCGGCGCGGCCTCCGTCCTGACCGTGGGCAGCGCCGCGTACATGGTCCTCACCCGTGAGCGCCGGGAGCTGATGCGCGAGTGGGTCCAGCCGCTGCACGACGCAATCCACCGACCGCTCGGACTGGCGGAGCAGACCGACCCGCGCCGCTACCTCCACGTCCCGAAGAACTTCAGCGACGACGACGCGGAGATACGCATCGACCTGCCCCGGCATCTGGGCTTCTCCCGCGACGTCGTCGCCGACCTCATCACCCAGAAGCTCGCCCTGGAGGGCGTGACGTTCGACTGGCACCCCGAGGGCCGCAAGCCGTACGTGCGGGTGAAGAAGACCCGCAAGCCTCCGGCGAAGGCCCTCTTCAAGGACCCCAAGACCCGGGAGCTGGTCGCCAAGGCCAAGGAGTCCGCGCCGATCATCGGGTTCGGTGCCGGCGGGCAGATCGTCTCCGTCGACCTGGACGCGGAGTCCCCGCACATCCTGGTCAACGCCTCCACCGGCGGCGGCAAGTCGGTGACCCTGCGGTGCATCGCCTGCCAGATGCTTCACCACGGATCGCTCGTGATCGTCCTCGACACCAAGCGGATCTCCCACCCGTGGGCCCACGGCATCGACGGCGTCACCTACTGCCGCGACGTCGCCGACATCCACGACCAGCTCATCGCCCTCGGTGTGGAAGGCCGGCGCCGTACCCGCGTCGCCGACGAACTGGGCATCGACGCCGACCCCAAGGCCATCGGCCCACGGCTGCTGATCCTCCTCGAAGAGGTCAACGCCACGATGAAGATGCTGGCCCGCTACTGGGAGAAGATCCGCGAGTCCGGCGACCCGAAGGTCTCCCCGGCCATCGACGCGCTCAACGAGATCCTCTACATGGGCCGCCAGCTGCGGATGCACGTCCTCCTGGTCGCGCAGTCCGCCACGGCCCGTGCGCTGGGAGGCCCGGAGGTCCGCGAGCAGTTCTCCACCCGCATCCTCGCCAAGTACAGCGTCAACGCCTGGCGGATGCTCGCTCCCGAGGTCCACCCGGCACCGAAGTCCACCAAGCACCGCGGCCGCGCTCAGGTCGTCTCCGGCGGCACCGCGCGGGAGACGCAGGTGCTGTTCTTCACCGAGCTCGAAGCCCGCGAGTGGGCCACCACCGGCAAGACGGCCGCGGCCGTCGGCGGGTCCGTCCCGGTGCAGCTGCACAAGCCGCCTGCCAACTCCCTCGCCGACACCCCGCCCACCAGCACCGGCGAACTTCCGCCCGCCTCCGAGCCGCCCACGGACGGAGCCCGGACCGCCGACCTCGCTCTGGCCCCGGCCGCCGCGCCCGGCGAGCTCGCAGCCAACGCCACGGAGACGCCGCCGGGGCCCCCGGCCCCGGCCGTGGTCGACGACGACCAGGCGGTGGGGCTCCGCGAGGCCGCCGAACACCACCTGCCCGGCATCACCCTGGCCGCGCTGCGCTTCGCCCGCGCCAACGACCCGACCTTCCCCAGCTCGGCAGGCAAGCGCGGCGCCGAACTCCTCTACCGCGTCGGCGACCTCAAGAAGTGGGCCCGCAACCGGCCCCGCGCCGCCACCGGCACCACCGACCTCGACTGACCCCCGGCGGTGGCGGGTCGGAAATCCGACCCGCCCCCGCCGATCCGGACCTGTCCGCTTTCACCGACACGATCCCCCCAGCCCTGGAGAACACCCGGTTCACCAGGCACCACACAGAACAGGAACACCGCCGCCATGACGAAGACCGCACTCCCGACGATGCTCAGCTTCGCCGCCCCCGACCTGCGCGAGCAGATAGAGGCCATGCCCGAGGGAACCGCCCTCATCGGCATCAGCACCGACGGCCGCGCCATCGCCGTCGACCTGGATGCCGAATGCCCGCACGTCCTGGTCTGCACCGGCGCCGGCGGCGGCAGCACCACCGTGCTGCGCTCCCTGACCGCCCAGTTCCTCCACCAGGGCGCGCACGCCCTGCTCCTGGACGCCAAGCGGATCTCCCACCTGTGGGCCAGGGGCCTGCCGACGGTGACCCACCGCGGGAACGTCGCCGGCATCCACGACGCCCTGGTCGGCCTCGGAGAGGAGCTGACGCGCCGCCTCGACCTCACCGACACCGAGCTCGACGCCACGCCCCGCCTCATCGTCTCGGTGGACAGCGCCAACGGCACGCTGCACCGGCTCACCCGCTACTGGGAGACGTTCCGCAGCGACGGCGACCCGCGCACGTCCCCGGCCGTCGCCGCCCTCGAGGCCGCGCTGTGGACCGGACGCGCCGCCCGCGTCCACGTCATCCTCGACGGCACGCCCGCCACCCGCGTCCTCGGGGCGGTGCCGCACGAGATGTTCGGCACGGTGATCCTGGCCCGGGTCACGGCCAGCACCTGGCAGCGCCTCGCCCCGCTCACCGGCCCGGCGCCGAAGCCGAGCAAGGGCGGAGGCCGCGGCCACGTCGTCCAGCACGACGAGGTGCACGAGACGCAGGCGATCTGGATGACCGACGCCGACGTCGTCACCTGGCTCACCGACCCGGACGACCCCCAGCACTGACCGGGCGCCGGACACGCCACGGGCCCCGGGGGGGATCAGCCATGACATCCCCGGGGCCCGGAAGGGGTTCGCGCTGTCCAACGACCACACCGACCGGCGGTCACCCTGCCTGCCAACTCATCATGCCCAGTACGGCAGTTCCCGCCGATACCCTGCCGTTCATGGGTGGCCTTGATGACGAGATCCGAGCAGCACGAGCCCGAGCCGACTCCTGGGCGAACGCTGACCAGCGGCAAGTCGAGCGGGAACAGAGCGAGGCGGCTGAGGTCCAGCGGCTCCTGGCGGAGGCAGTGGAGCGCTTGAGACCGTACGGCTCCGAGGCCCTCGTACAGGTGAAGCCCGCGCTGTTCCGCGGCAGGTACTCCGCGAACGGCCAGCGGCTCCGGGAGGTCGCACGGCATCGCTGCTGGAAGCTCGCCAGCATCTCCGGCCGCCGGCGCGACGAAGACGGTGATCTGGAGGACGACTGGATGGAGTCGCCGGTCCTGCTGCTGGAGGACGGCACGGCAGGCCGCTTCTGGCTGGACAACGACGTCCGTCCCGAGCGCGAGGGAGAGTACGTGTCCTCCTACGCCCCGGACCCGATCACGAAGAAGACCTTCGTGGACACGTCGAACCGTGACCTGCCCGCGCAGGTCAAGCGGTACCTGGGCGAGGCCATCGTTCGGTACGAGCGCGCGGGGAACTGACGGTCGGCGGGGGCGCCGACGTCGGAGTTCCTCGCACTCTCCCGGAGGCGGCCTTGACGTCGGTGCCGGGCTGCGGGACGGTCTGCGCAACTACGCGCAACCGAGTCCCAGGGGAGTACGTGATGACGCTACGGTTCGTCGGGATCGACCCCAACACCGGCGGTGAGGGATCAGCGACGGTGTGGGTGGAAGAGGAGAGCGCGGACCTGGTCCTCCAGGGCGAGGAAGCCGATGCCCTCCTCCAGGCCCTGGTCGGCTCCACCGAGTGGGTCGCCGGCCACAAGACGGGGATCCCGCCGCACGAGCGGGTCATCCGGATCCCGTTCCACATGGTGCAGATCTTGAGGGAGGCGTGCGATGCCGCTGAACGCGCAGCAGCTGAACACCGCGACGTTCGCTGAGCTGCTCGCCGGCACCCACCGCACGGCGGTCCACCTGGAGATGCGCGACCTGTACGCCGTCGGCGACGAAGCCGAGGACTTCGAGACCTTCCTGCGCACCGGCGTCCCGAACCTCGACCCGGCCCGCTCCTTCTGGCCCCAGTGGATGCCGCTCGTCCAGGACGCGGCCGCCCGCGGCGTGGTGATGCGCCGGGCGCGGATCGTCTCCGAGCCGGTCACCGACTACATCCGCTACGAGCACGCCATCACCCCACTCAACCTCCAGGCCGGAGAGGACGTGCGCTGGCTGCCCCGCCGCCGCGCGAGCGACATCGCGCTGCCCGGCAACGACTTCTGGCTCCTGGACGGCGAGCTGGTGCAGTTCCACCACTTCACCGGCAGCGGCGACTGGGCGCCGGATGGCAAGGAGCGCACCACCGACCCGGCCGCCGTCGCGCTGTGCCGCGCCGCGTTCGAGACCGTGTGGGAGCGCGGCGTCCCGCACGAGAAGTACACCGTCCAGAACCACTGAGCAGAGCACCGTGAGCGCATCCCCATCGTCCAGCGCACAGGCCGCCCGCGAGGCCCTGGCCGTGCGGCTCAGCCACCTGCGCAAGGACGCCGGCCTTTCCGGGAAGGACCTCTCCGCCCGGTGCGGCTGGCACCCGGCGAAGACCACCCGCATCCAGAAGGCCGACGCCCCGCCCTCCGACGCGGACATCCGCGCCTGGTGTTCGGCGTGCGGCGCGGACGACCAGGCCGACGACCTCATCGCCACCGCCCGCGCGGTGGACTCCATGTACCTGGAGTGGCGCCGCCTGCACAAAGACGGGATGCGCAAGGTCCAGCAGAGCTGGAACGCCCTGCACGAGCAGACCCGCGTCTGCCGGGTCTACGTCTCCAACGTGTTCCCGGGCTTCTTCCAGACGCCCGGCTTCGCGACCGCCCTCATGGAGCAGATCACCCGCTTCCAGGGCACCCCCAACGACGTCACCGAGGCGGTCGCCGCCCGCATCGCCCGCTCCCGCTTCCTCTACGAGGGCGGCCACCGCTACGTCGTCCTCCTCGAGGAATCTGTCCTGCGCTACCGCACCGCCGACCCCGAGGCGATGCGCGGCCAGCTGCGCCACCTCCTGGCCGTGATGCCGCTCGCCTCCGTCTCGCTCGGGATCATCCCGTTCACCGCGCAGCGCACCGTGTGGCCGCTGGAGGCGTTCTACCTCCACGACGACACCACGGCCGTGGTGGAGACCCTGACGGCGGAGATCAAGGTGAAGCAGCCGCGCGAGCTCGCCGACTACGCCAGGGCGTTCGCCGGCCTCACGGAAATGGCCGTCTACGGCGACGCCGCCCGCGACCTCATCGCTGCCGCGATCGACGCCCTGGAGTGAAGTTCCGCAATTTCCCGCAATCTCGTTGAGGACGGAGCGGCGGCCTCCGTAGCGTCGAACGACACCGACGCACCCAGCAACGGAGGCGGTGCCCATGAGCGCACCCACACCTGACGGCCCCGCACCCGAAGGCCCCGGCCTCCAACCGCCCGACTACGGCCGGCCCTCCCCGGCGCTCATCGCCCGTGCCGACCGCGGCTACGCCCGCTTCCTCGCCGCCCGGGCCCCGGCCGCCGACCCCGGCGACCACGGCCAGGACGACGACGCGGTGGGCCTGCGGTGAGCGGGGCCTACGCCGTGCTCCACGACCCCCAGGGCCTGATGGACGCCGAACTGCCCCTGGACCGCGCCCCGCACGAGGCCCTCGTCACCGCCGTCCTCGCGTGGAACGACCCGGACCTCGCGCCCAGCGACTACGAGCAGATCGCCCTCCAGCTCACCGGCCACGCCCGCGCGGTCGCCGCCGACGTCCGGCGCCTGGCCGCCGCGCTGCCCAAGAGCGACGGCCGCGGCGCCCTCGCCGAAGTCGTCCTCCGCGAAGCCGAGGGCCGCCTGGCCGCCCCGCTCAAGGGCACCGCCCAGTGCGTCCAGCAACGCGCCCGCCTCGTACGGGCCCTCTACACCCGTCTGGACCGTCTCACCGAACCCGCGCCGGCCACGGCGTAGTTCGGCGGGGGAGCGCCCCGAAGATCCCAGGGCCTACACGCACACCAGTGCGATGCCGCAGCTCAGAACCCCCGGGCATCGCACCCCAGTGCGTGTAGGGCCTGGGAGCGGTGCCGCTGGCCCCGGACAGCGAAAGACCCCGAGTCGCCCTGCCGCCCGGGGTCCTGTCGCCGTTCTCACTGCCGCCGCTCACCAGTCGTCAGGTGCGCTGCCTACCCACGCGATCGGCCGGCCCTCGCTGGTGCGGCCCCAGTGCGGTTCCTCCATCGAGGTCTCGTGCCCGTCCGGCAGGACGCAGATCCGCCCCCAGCGGCCGTGCTTGCCCCCGCAGAGCCCGGCAAGCCCGTCCGCGTCACCTTCCGCCACGGCCTGGTCGTAGCGGTCCTGGAACGGCTGGAGACGGGCTTCCAGCTCCATCCCCAGCTCCGTCTCCGCCGCCTCCACCCGCTCCCGCGCCTCGCGCACGCCGGGGTCGGACAGCACAGCGGTGATGACGTCCTCCGCCTCCGTGAAGGCCCTGGTGCGCGCGTGCCGCCGCACGGCGTCCCGCCCCCGCTGCTCCCCGGCCGCCTGGTCGCTCGTGCTCATCACGCCGCCCCTTCCGTGGCCGCCCACTCCAGCCCGAGGCCGGCGAGCGCGGCGAGCTTGTGGACGGTCAGCTTGGCCCGGCGGCTCCTGCTGTTGCTGAGGAACACCCCGAGCTTGACCTCCGTCCCGTCCGGCAACGCCTCTACGTGGGCCCTGGGGACCGTCACAGAGCCCGTACGGGCCTTGTACTGCGCCAGGGCCGCAACGCCCCTCTCGAAGGCGCTCACGGGCGCCGTGGACGGCTCCGTCGGCGCGGCCAGCTCCACCGGGGCCGGAGCGGCGAGCGGGGTGACGCCGACGGCCTCCAGGCGCTCGCGCTGCCCGTCGGCCAGGGCCGCCCACACCTCGGGCTGCCGCTGCCGGGCCAGCCACTTGCCGACGTCCATGCCGTGCACGGTGAAGCCGGGCAGGACCTCCGCCGGGCCTTCCTCGTCACGCACGAGCTCGCGCAGCGCGGCGTAGTGCCGCTGCCACTCCGTGGGCCACGACGGGTTCCAGTCCTCGTCCACGGCCAGGAGCGCGGCCTCCCACTCCGGGTGACCCTCCAGCGCACCGGGACGGCGCAGGTTGGACAACCACTGCCCCACCGGCTTGTCCAGCGCGGCCGCCGACCTCGGAGCGCACAGCGTCCAGTGCTCCGCGAAGTACACCCGGGCCGCCGCCAGGTTCTCCTGGAACCGCGCATCGGCCGCCGACCAGGCCATGCCCAGCTTCTCCAGCCGCGCCGCCCGCCGGCCGCTCATCTGCCCCGCCCCGAACGCCCGTCGCTGCTCCGCAACCCACTGCCCGAGCGGGAACGCGCCCTCCTTGTGCTCGTACGGCACCCGGGCGTGGCCCTCGCGCTCCGCGTAGTCCTTGAGCTTCGCCCAGCCGCGCGCCCAGTCCTGCCGCTCCGTGTCGATCACGTTGAAGGACACCCAGTTCGCGACCATCGACGGATCACGCGGGGCCGCAAAACGGAGCAGCAGACGGGTTTCTTCCTCGTTATCGGCGGGCGCGGCACCGATGTATTCGGAGGGCTGCGCGATGTCTTTCTGAGGCTCCTGCGGAATCGCCAGCAATTCCACGGCCTCTTCGTCGTGAGCCCGCAGACCCTCAAGAACCTTCACCAACGGCTTGTACGAACCGGAGGTGAACATATCCTCCGGGCTTTCATCGGGCTGGAGAAATACCGGCACGATCAGAGAGGCCAGCTTTCCCTGTCCGGGCTTCTGGCGCAGTGCACGGCCGATCGCCTGGACGATGTCGTGCGGGGCGCCCTTGGGGTCCAGGAGCGCCACGGAGTCCACAGCCCGGATGTCCACGCCCTCCCCGAGGACGCGGCAGTTGGAGAGCACGGCCCGCCGGGCGGTGGAGCCGAACTTGCCCAGGACGTCGCGCCGGCGCTCGGGGACGTGCTCGCCGCACAGCCAGTCGGCCCAGATCTCGGAGGGGTACTTCTCGGGCTGGTCGGCGTGCAGCCGCTTGGCCACGCGCTGAAGGCCCTCCGCATACGCCGCGGCCTCTATGGTCCGGTGGTGGAAGGTGATGCACGTCGACAGGTTGTGCTGCTCCATCGTGTGCAGCAGCGCCGCCTGGAGCGCCCCGAGGCGCTGCCCGCGGACCTCCTCGGTGTGCCGCTCCTCGCCCATCAGCCGCTCGGGCGTGACGACCGGGTCCTGGAGCTCCAGGACGATGATCTGGTACCGCGCCAGCAACTTGCGGGACACCGCCGACGCCAGCGACAGCTTGTAGAGGACCGGCCCGAAGACCTTCTCGTCGTCCATCGAGGCCGCCATCTCGCGCGGCAGCGGATCGCGCACCCCCTCGGCGACCTCCCGGTTCAGCCGCTCCTCCCAGATCCGCGGTGTGGCCGTCAGGTACAGCCGGCGGTGCGCCGGGATCTTCGTCTGGTCGTGGATGTCCGCCCACGCCTTCCCCATCGACCCACTGGTCCGGTGCGCCTCATCGACCACCGCCAGGTCCACCGGCGCCAGCTTCTGCCCGTAGGCGCCCTCGAACGCCTCCACCAGCACGCCCAGCGAGGCGTACGTGGCGTAGATGGTCACCGGCCCGGCGCTGTGCCACAGGGCCAGCTGCACGGGGTTCGTGGTGGACCGCACGCCCAGGTGGAACAGCTCCGGGTCGTCCAGAGGCGAGCACACCATGACGGCCGGCCCCTTGTGCCCGGCGCTGCTCCACGCCTTCACGGTCTGCGCCAGGAGATCGAGGGTCGGCACCACCACGAGAATGCGCCCCTTGGGCACAATCCGCTTTGCGGAGGCCGCCGCAATGATGGTCTTTCCTGTCCCGCACGCGGCGTGCACCTGCCCGCGCAGACCATTCCAGGGAATGCCGCCCGGCGGGATATCGAGGCCGCGCACGATGGCGGCTACGGCCTCAATCTGGTGTTCACGCAGTTTCACGGCCATTCCCGTGTTCTCCTTTTCGCGGAATGCGACGCGTAATAGGAATGAGAGTCCGGCGCGGTGACTGGCGGGCCGGGGTGGTGGTGTCTGGTCCCAGACTCTACACACTCGACACTCGTGATGCATCACCCGCGCGGCAGGTTCGCTCTGTAGGCTGATACTTGGCTGAATCCCGCCCCACACGTACGGTTCATGGGGTATGCTGGCGGGTATTGGTGAACGTGAGCGGCCGGTTTCGAGAGTGGGGAGGGGTTCTGGTGGAGCGCAGCGGAGCCCGTCACTGCGGTGGGGCCGGCACTCGATCGGGCCGACGGTCCGTCACTCTCGTTGCGGGGGTGGTGGGTAGTAACCCCAAGCCCTACACAGGCCCGCGTGTGATGCACCTCCCCTCGTAGCCAGCCCGGGTGATCGCGCTTGCGCGGTCGCCTCCAATTCGCGCTTGCGCGAATTGCATTCCGTTCGGAATTCCGCTTGCGGAATCCATTCCCGCGCTTGCGCGGGAATCCGAATTGCGCTTGCGCAATTCGCGCTCTATGCCCCGGCTTGCCGGGGCATATCCCGCTCCGCGGG
>NZ_KB892043.1 GCF_000373645.1 Streptomyces sp. ATexAB-D23
GGCCGCGCGCCAGGCACCACGCACCACACCAGAAACCGGAGGAACAGGATATGTCCGATCCCGTTATCATCGCGGGTGGCGGGCCCGCAGGGCTGATGCTCGCCCACGAGCTCGGACTGTGGGGCATCGACAGCATCGTGCTGGAGCGGCTGCCCTCCCGCAGCGGCCGGTCCGTGGGCCAGGCCGTCAACACCACCGTCGTGGAACTGCTGGACCAGCGGGGCCTGCTGGGGGGCCTGGAGAGGCACACCACTCCGGTCCAGGGTACCCATTTCTCCCTGCTGTGGCTCGACATGGCCCCACTCGAAGGACGCCACCAGCCGGCCCTGCTGCTCGCTCAGGAGTATCTGGAGAAGGAGCTGGAGCGGCACGCGCTCAAGCGCGGCGCCGAGGTCCGTTACGGGCATGAGCTGGCGGGCTACACCCAGGACGAGTTCGGGGTCGGCGTCACGGTCCGCGCCGGCGAGGAGACGTACGAGCTGCGCGGCAGCTACCTGGTGGGCGCCGACGGCGAGGACAGCGTGGTCCGCGCACTGTCCGGGATCACCTTCTCCGGTACGGGTCCGGTCAGTTGCGGTCTGGTCGCGGACGTGGAGATCGACATCCAGGACCTGCCGGAGATCCACCGCGGCGCCCGGTTCTGCCCGGTGGGCGGGCTGTACTCGTCGGTGCCCGTGGAGCCGGGGGTCAGCCGGGTGATCACCGCGGAGTTCGACACGGACCTGCCGGGTCCGTCGGTGGAGCCGACGGCGGCCGAGCTGCGCCGGGCCATCGAGCGGCTCAACGACACGCCCTTCCCGGATGTCCCGGTGCGCTGGATCCGCCGCTACGGCGGCCCGTCGCGCGTCGCCGAGACGTACCAGGCCGAGAGGGTCTTCCTCGTGGGCGACGCGGCGCACACGTTCTACCCGCTGGCCGGGCTGCGCATGAACCTGGTGCTCCAGGACGCGGTCAACCTGGGCTGGAAGCTCGCGGCGGACCTGCTCGGCTGGGCCCCGCCCAACCTGCTCGACACCTACACGGCGGAGCGGCGCCCGCAGGGCCTGCGCGCGGCTGCCGCGACCGACACCCAGCTGGCCCTGATCCACCCGGTGGAGAAGGTGGCGCCGGTGCGGGCTCTGATGGCGGAGCTGCTGAAGTTCCCGGACACGAACCGCTACCTGCTGGAGCTGTCCACGGGCCTGGACGTCAGCTACGCCCCGGAGGGCGCGGCCACGCCCGTGGGGCGGCGGCTGCCGCACGTGCCGCTCGTGACGGAGGCCGGCGCCGGCAGTGTGGCATCGGTGCTGCACGCCGGGCGGGGCGTGTTCCTGGACCTGACGGGCTCCGGGAGCGCGGCGAATCCGGTGGCGGCATGGGCGGACCGCGTCGACCTGGTGGCGGCCGAGCCGGTTGCGGAGATCGGTGCGTCGGCCGTGCTCGTACGGCCGGACGGGCATGTGGCGTGGGCGGGTGAGCCGGGCGATGCCACCCTGCGGCCGGTGCTGGAGCAGTGGTTCGGGACGCCGAGAGCCTGAGGGGCTGTTTCCGGCGGGTGCGTGGTGAAGGGCCGGGGCAGTCTGCCCCGGCCCTTCACCACGCGCCCGTCACGTCAGGAGAACCTGCCCGCCCATGCGGCCACGGTGGGTTCGCTCGCGAGGTCCTTGAAGGAGACGGTCAGGCCGGCGCGCCGCCAGACGTTGACGAGCTGCATGATGTGCAGCGATTTGAGGCCGAGGGCGATGAGGTTGGCGTCGTCGGCGATGTCCCGGGCGTGGAAGCCGACGAGTTCGGCGACGGCCTCGCGAATCTCGTCGGCGGTGGGTGCGGTGGTGGTGCTCTGGCTCATGGTGGGCCCTTTCTTCTCTCTGGTCCTGTCCGGGACTACGGGATGTCGACGATCTCCAGAACGGCGCAGCCCACTTCCATGCCGACGGCGGCCGCGAGCAGCAGGACGTGGTCGCCGGGGCGCAGTTCGCCGGAGGCCAGCAGGTGCTCAAGGCCGACGATCTGGTCGGTGCCGCCGGAGTGGCCGACGAGGCGGTTGAACTCCCAGGTCCCGCGGGACTCCTCGATGCCCAGCGGTTCGAGGAAGCCGTTCCGGATCTGGTCGAGGGCGACGGCGCTGTGCGCGACGCGCGTGATGTCGGAGAGGGTGCGGCCGGCGTCTGCGAGGGCGGCCGTGACGGCCTCGCAGACGATGTCACCGAGGTGGAAGACGGGCGGGGCCACGCCCCGCATCCACTGGGCGCGGATGTAGTCGGTGCGGGCCTCCAGGTCGAGCGGGCGGCCCAGGGTGACGCTCGGCGGGAAGAGCGGGTCGCCACCGCGGTGCAGGATCTCGGCTTCCGGAATGGAGATGGAGGCGACGGACAGCAGCTTGGCGAAGCCTTCTCGCCGGGAGAGCACGGCGGCGGAGCCCGCGTCGCCGAGTACGTAGTTCGAGCTGACCCGCCAGCGGTCCAGGCCCGGTGTGGAGAAGTTGTCGCCGGCGGTGATCAGAACGGCGTCGGCGGCCGGGTCGGCGGTCAGCATGGTGGCGGCGAACCGCAGCGAGGTGATCATGCCGAGGCAGCCCTGGCGCAGTTCCAGGGCGGGCACGGGCCGGTTCACCGTGCGGTGCAGGATGTAGTGGGGGGCCGACCAGATGTCGGGGCCCTGGTGGAAGACGGGCGTGTGGATGAGCGCCGCGATCTCCTCCGGCTCGTGCCCGGAGCGTTTGAGGGCCTCCTCGGCCGCGGCGATCGCCATGTCGGGGGCGGGCACCTCCCCGGCGACCGCGACCGAGATCATGCCGCTGGACGCCCGCAGGGTCTCGTCGTACCAGCCGTTTTCGATGGCTTCGTCGACGCTGACCCGGTCAGGTATCCAGCTGCCGATCCCGGCCAGGTACACGTTGTCCACTTTCATCCTGTGCGCCCGCTTTCAGAAGAGCCTGTGAGGGTACGGGGCACCTTCCCAGGCATCCCTTGTGCGGCTCTTTCGTGGCGCTTGCAGCATGATGTGGGCGTGGGGCTGCGGGAGATGAAGAAACTCAAGGTCAGGCAGGCGATCCAGCGGGAGACGCTGCGCCTGTTCGAAGAGCGCGGGTACCGGGCGACGACGGTCGAGCAGATCGCCGCGGCGGCGGAGGTGTCCACGACGACCTTCTACCGCTACTACTCCTCCAAGGAGGACGTGATCCTGTCCGGGGTCCACGACCGCGGGCCGGAGACGGCGGCGTCCCCCGGCGCGCACCCGCTCCACTTCGCGGACGGCGGTCTGCCCGAGGGCGGTTCCCTGCTGGCCGGGCTGCGGGTCATGCTGGCCGGTGTACGCGAGAGCAGGGCCTTCGACGAGGGCCGTGCGGAGCTGCTGACCCGGCTGCGCATGATCAACCGGGTACCGGAGCTGCGGGCCCTCAACGCCCAGCGCACCCAGGAGGGGCTGCGCGAGCTGGCCCGGTTGCTGGCGGCCCGGGACGGGACGGATCCCGACGCGCCGGAGGGGTACCGGACGCGGGTGCTGGCGGCGGCGATCGGGGGCGCGGTGGCCGAGACCCTGCGCTTCTGGGTGGACCAGGACGGGGAGCCGGATCTGGACGACCTCTTCGCCCGGACCCTGGACCTGTTGGCTCCCGCGGTGGAGCGGGCGTCGCACTGACGCGGCCGCCCGGCACGGTTTAAGGCTGCTTTAGAAGCTGCTTCTAGCCTTCGGCGACGACGGGCGTACCGCCACACCACCGAGGAGCACGATCGTGACCCAAATCCAGGATCTTCCGCGTCTTCCCTTCGACCGTGACCCCGACGATGTCAACGGCATCGCGCCGAAGTTCCGCTCGCTGCGCTCCGAGTCGCCGGTGGTCCGCGTGACCACCTCAGCCGGCGACGAGGCCTGGCTCGTCACCCGCTACGGCGAGGTCAAGCAGCTCCTCAACGACTCCCGGCTCGGCCGCTCCCACCACGCGCCGGAGACGGCCTCCCGCGTGGCCAACGCCGCCGTGCTGACCGGCCCGCTGGGCAAGCCCGAGGAGGAGGTGCCCGCCCGTACGAAGCTGCGCCGGCTGCTGGCCCCGGCCTTCTCGGCGCGCCGGGTGCAGAAGCTCCAGGGCGGCGTCCAGCAGCTGATCGACCAGCTGCTGGACAACCTGGAGAAGGGCCCGAATCCCGGGGACTTCCACGAGGCGCTGTCCTTCCCGCTGCCCGTGCTGGTCATCTGCCAACTGCTGGGCGTACCCGGCGAGGACCGCGAGGAGTTCCGCCGGATGTCGGCGGGTGCCACCAGCCTGACGAACGTGGAGAAGGCCAGGGCGTCCTGGGGCGAACTGCACGGCTACATGCGCAGCCTCATCGAGGTGAAGCGCAGGACCCCGGGCGAGGACGTGTTCTCGGACCTGGTCGCCGTACAGGAGAAGGAGGGCCTGGAGGACGACGAGATCGCACGGATGGCCGCCGGTCTGCTGTTCGCCGGGCACGAGACCACGGTGACCCGGCTGGACCTCGGGACGCTGCTGCTGCTCACCCATCCTGAGGAGCGCAAGAAGCTGCAGGCGGACCCGAAGGGACTCGTGCAGGGCGCGGTCGAGGAGATCCTGCGGATGGCGGCGCCGTCCACTCAGGACGTGCTGCCGCGCTACACGCACGACGACATCGAGATCGCCGGTACCACCATTCCCAAGGGTGACCTGGTGATGCTGGCGTTCACGGCCACCAACCGCGACCCGGACATCTTCTCCGACCCGAACGTCTTCGACATCACCCGGGACAGCACGCAGCACCTGGCCTTCGGTCACGGTCCGCGCTTCTGCCTCGGTTCGGGTCTGGCCCGGCTGGAGCTCCAGGCGCTGTTCTCCACGCTGTTCGTCCGGTTCCCGGACCTGCGACTGGCGGTGGACCCGGCGGAACTGCAGTTCCGCGACGACACCCTGACGGGTGGTCTGGCCTCGCTGCCGGTCACCTGGTAGTCCGCACATACGAAGAGGCGGCGCGTCCCCTGGGGGCGCGCCGCCTCTTCGTGTCCGGGCGTCTTGTGCCAGGACATCATCCGGCCCCCGCGGCGGGGGATGACGCGGGGGCCGGAGATCGGGGGATCCGCCGGAAGCGGCGGATCAGCGGGAGGGTTCGGGCTGCTGCGGAGCCACCGGCTCGGCTGCGGCGGCCTTCTGCGCAGACCGGTGGTTCTTGGCCGCCAGGCAGAGCAGCACGGAGCCGACGACGGCGCCGAGCGGCAGGATCAGGGTGCTGTGCATGGTGGTGACGAACCCGTGGTCGTAGACGGCCTCGGCCGCGGCGGCGAGTTGCCGGGCGGCCGCCGTAGGCAGACCCTCGGCGAGCTCCTTGATCGTGCCGGCGTCGGGGCTCGCGCCGGAGGAGAAGGCATCGACGAAGCCCTCGCGGCTCTGGGCGGGCAACCCGGAGGAGCGTGTGGCCGCCTCCTCGTGCAGGGTGGTGGCGAGCCGGCTCTGCAGGACGGCGCCGACGACGGAAGCGCCGAGGACCGAGCCGATCTGACGGATGGTGTTGTTGACTCCGGAGGCGGCGCCCGCCAGGCGCGGCGGCACGTTGCGCATGGCCTCGGTGGCCATCGGCGCGAGCAGGCAGCCGGTGCCCAGGCCCACCACGGCCATCGGCAGCGTGAAGGTGTACCAGTGGCTGTCCACCGCGGCGAAGGCGAGGACCAGCGAGATGCCGGCGCCGTACACCGCGAGGCCGAACAGCAGCACGTTCTTGCCGCCGATCTTGTCGGACAGGCGGCCCGCGAACGGGGCGGTCAGCATCGACAGCAGCGGCGAGGGGGCGAGGGTCAGCCCCGCCTGCACGGCGGACATGCCGAGCACGGACTGAAGGTAGATGTTCACCGGCAGCACCAGACCGAGCAGCGCCATCGAGATGAGCGCGACGATCACGGTCATCACGGTGAAGTTCCGGTCCTTGAAGAGCGCGAACGGTACGAGCGGCTCGTCGTCCTGCTTGCGGCGCTGGTAGAGCACGAACACGCCGAGCAGGGCCACTCCGCCGATGATCAGGGCCACGATGCCCGTGTTCCAGTCGTAGCGTTCGCCCTCCTGAAGGCCGAAGCTCAGGCAGAACAGCGCGACGGTGACGATGAGGACGCCGACGATGTCGAACTTGTGGGTCCGGGCCGGGCGGATGTCGGGTACGAGCAGGAAGGTCAGCACGAGCACGGCGATGCCGACGGGCACGTTGATGAAGAAGATCCAGCGCCAGCCGACGGTGCTGACGATCAGCCCGCCGAGCGTCGGCCCGGAGATGGTGGCGACACCGGCGATGGAACCCCAGACACCCATGGCCGCACCGCGCCGGTCCGCTGGGAACACCGCGATGATCATCACCATCGTCTGAGGCACCATCATGGCCGCGCCCAGGCCCTGCACCGCACGGGTGGCGATGAGCATGCCGGGGTCGACGGCGAGGCCGCAGGCGACGCTGGCCAGGGTGAACAGCACGACGCCCGAGGCGAACAGGGTACGAGGACCGCGGAGGTCACCGAGGCGGCCGAAGGTGATCAGGGTGACAGCGAGGACTAGCGCATAGGCACTGACCACCCACAGGGCCTCGTCAAGGGAGGAACCGAGTCTCTCCATCATGTCGGGGATCGCGATGTTCACGATCGTCAGGTCCAGCAGTGTCATGAAGAACCCGAGACCGAGCGTCATCAAGACCGCCCACGGGTTCCCGCGCAACTTACTCACGGATGCTCCTCGTCCTCCACCGAAGTGGCTCGCCTCTAAAATCTGGGACAGTGACCCGAAAATGTCAATGCCCCACTTACCAGGGCCCGTTGGAACCGGGTCCATGTCTCACTGACTGAGTTCCTCGTCGAGTGCGGAAAACAGTTCGGCGTCCGAGATGTCCGCCAGCCCCTCGTCGGAGGGCACGGCGGCGCTGTCGGCGGCCGCCTGCCACCTGCGCAGCAGTTCGCGCAGCCGGCCACCTGCCCGTTCGTGGTCGTCGGTCCCGGCCTCGGCTGCTTCGAGGGCCGCCTCCAGCCGGTCCAGCTCCTGGGACAGCCCGCCGGCTGCGGAATCCTCCGGTACGAGCCGGCCCAGCAGTTCGGCGGTGAGCGCCTCGGCCGTCGGGTGGTCGAAGACGAGCGTGGCCGACAGGCGCAGCCCGGTGGCAGTGGTGAGACGGTCACGCAGTTCGACCGAGGTGAGCGAGTCGAAGCCGAGTTCCTGAAGGCTGCGTACGGGATCGACCCGCCGCTCGTCCGCATGGCCGAGCACCCCGGCGATCTCGCCCCGCACCAGGGTCAGTACGGCTTCGGCACGCTCGTCGGCGCCGAGCGCGGCGAGCCGGTCCGCGAGCGCGGGCGCCGCGGCCCCCGTGCTGCCGTCGGCCGCCGCGGCGCTGCGCCGGGCCGGGGTGCGGACGAGGCCACGCAGCGGCGCGGGAAGTGTGCCCGCCCCGGCTCGGGCCCGCAGTGCGGCGGAATCCAGCCGGACCGGAGCCAGGGCCGGCTGCGAGCGGGCGGCCAGGGCCGCGTCCAGCAGGGCCAGGCCCTGTTCGGCGGACATCGGGGCGAGGCCGGTGCGCGCCAGCCGGGCACGGTCGGCGGCGCCGAGCTCTTCGGCCATGCCGGCGCCGTCGCCGCCCCACAGACCCCAGGCAAGGGACAGCGCGGGCAGTCCGGCCGCGCGGCGCTGATGGGCGAAGGCGTCCAGGAAGGCGTTGGCGGCGGCGTAGTTGGCCTGCCCCGCGGTGCCGAGCAGCGCGGCGACCGAGGAGAACACGACGAAGGAGTCCAGGGCGGTCCCACGGGTCAGCTCGTGCAGATTCCACATGGCGTCGGCCTTGGGCCGCAGCACGGTGTCGAACCGCTCGGCGGTGAGCCCGGTCAGCACCCCGTCGTCCAGTACGCCGGCGGTGTGCACGACCGAGGTCAGCGGATGGTCCTGTGCCACCCGCCCCAGGAGTCCGGCGAGCGCGTCGCGGTCGGCGATGTCGCAGGCGGCGAAGACGGCCTCGGCGCCCAGCTCCCGCAGCTGCGTGCTCAGTTCTTCCGCGCCGGGTGCGTCGGCGCCCCGGCGGCTCGCGAGCAGCAGATGCCGTACCCCGTACGTGGTCACCAGGTGCCGGGCGACCAGCCCGCCCAGGAATCCGCCGGCGCCGGTGAGCAGGACGGTTCCGCTCTCCCGGAATGCCGGGGCCGGGGCCGGGTCGTCGGGCCGGGCCGGTACGAGGCGTGGAGCGTGGACGGCTCCCGCGCGCAGCGCGAGCTGTGGCTCGCCGTGCTCCACGGCGAGGAGCGCCGCGGCGGGGACGGCGGCCGCGGAGGCCGGATCCTCGTCCAGGTCCAGGACGACGAGGCGTCCGGGGTGTTCCGCCTGGGCGGAGCGCAGCAGGCCCAGCACGGCGGCGGCCACGGGATCGGGGACGCCGTCGCCGACGGGCGCGCCGCCCCGGGTGAGCAGGACGAGGCTGCTGTCGGCGAGCGCTTCCTCGGCCGGCCAGCTCTGGAGGAGCCCCAGCAGTCCGCCGATGGCTTCACGGAGTCGCTCGGGCGGGGTCGTCGCCGCGGAGGCCGGCTCCTCGCCGGGCGCCCCGGGCGGGACCACGGCGTCGGTGACGACGAAGCGAGGCACGGATGCCCCCGCCCGGACGGCCTCGGTGAGCGCGGCCGGCCCGCTGTAGTACGTGGTCCGGGCGGGTACGGCGGCCACCTCGGAGACCGGGCCGAGCAGGGCCCAGTCCGCCGGACCGGTCCGGTCGTTCTGCGGCAGCGGCAGGGGAATCCAGTCGGGGCGCAGGAGTCCGCCGTCCGCGCCCGGGATGCCCTGGGCGACGGTGGCGAGGGCGCCCTCGGGGAGCGGGCGTACGGCGAGGGCGTCGACCGTGGCGACCGTCCGCCCCTGCGGGTCGGCAAGGTCCAGTCGGTACGTGCCCTCGGCACCCGTGGGGGCGACGCGGACACGCAAGGCGCCCGCTCCGGTGGCGTGCAGGCGGAGGCCGCTCCACAGGAAGGGAACGTGAATCCGGTCGGTCTCTTCGCCTTCCCCGTCGTCACCCCGGCCGTGGCCGCCGAGCGCGAGGGTGCGCAGGGCCGAGTCGAGCAGGGCGGGGTGCAGGCCGAAGTCCCCTTCACCGGGGCCGGCTTCCTCGGGCAGCCGTACGTCCAGGTAGCGGACGTCGCCTTCTCGCCAGGCCGCGGCCAGTCCCTGGAATGCGGGGCCGTAACCGAGCCCGGCGGCGACGAGCCGGTCGGCGAGCACGTCCACGTCCACCGGCTCGGCGCCGGCCGGGGGCCATGCCTCGGCCCAGGGCGCGGCGGGCGGGGCGGTGGGCGCGGACGGTGCCAGGGTGCCGGTGGCGTGCCGGGTCCAGTCGCCGCCGTCGATGCCGGAGTGGACGGCGAAGGTGTGCCGTCCGCTGCCGTCGCCGGTGTCGGTGACCTGGATCTGGACGCGCGGTGCGGCGTGCTCCGGGAGCACCAGCGGCGCCTCCAGGTTCAGTTCCTCGACGGTGTCGCAGCCCACCTGGTCCCCGGCGTACACCGCGAGGTCCGCGAACGCGGCGCCCGGCAGGAGGACCGAGCCCGCGACGACGTGATCGCCGAGCCACGGGAGGCCGGCCTGCGCGATGCGGCCGGTCAGCACCGCACCCCGGCCGCCGGCGAGGGTGACGACCGCGCTCAGCAGCGGGTGGCCGGCGCCCTCCTGGCCTGCCGCGGCCGCGTCCTGGGCAACGGCCGGGGCCTCCAGCCAGTAGCGGGTCCGCTGGAAGGCGTACGTCGGCAGTTCCACCGTGTGCGCGGCCGGCAGCAGCGACGGCCAGTCCACGGCGGCGCCCCGGGTGTGGACCGTGCCCAGTGCCGTGAGGAGGGACCGCCCTTCCGGGTGCCCGGCGCGCAGGGCGGACACCGCGTCGGCGCCGTCCAGGGCGCCGCGCACCATGGCCGTCAGCACCGGGTCGGGGCCGAGTTCCAGGTAGCTGGTGACGCCCTGCTCGTGCAGGGTGCGTACGCCGTCGTGGAAGCGGACGGCGGCCCGGATGTGCCGGGCCCAGTAGCCGGGGTCGGTCAGCTCACCGGGTCCGGCGACGCGGCCGGTGATGTTGGAGACGACGGGGATGGCCGGCTCCCGCAGGTCCAGGGTGCGGATGATCTCCTCGAACTCGGCGAGGACGCCGTCCATGTGGGGTGAGTGGAAGGCGTGCGAGACGGTCAGCCGGCGGGTCTTGGTCCCCTGCGAGCGGAAGTCCTCGGCGACCTCGTCGGCCGCGTCGGGGTCGCCGGAGATCACCACCGAGTCCGGCCCGTTGACGGCCGCCAGGCTGAGCCGGCCCGCGTGCCGCTCCAGGTGGGGCAGTACGTCGGCCTCCGCGGCCCGGATCGCGATCATGGCGCCGCCCGCCGGGGCCGCCTGCATGAGCCGGCCACGGGCGGCCACCAGGGTGCAGGCGTCGGCGAGGCTCAGCACACCCGCGGCGTGCGCGGCGCTGATCTCGCCCACGGAGTGGCCGATGAGCAGGGCGGGGGCGAGGCCCGCGTGCTCGGCGAGCCTGAACAGCGAGGTCTCCAGGGCGAACAGCGCGGCCTGGGTGTGAACGGTCTGGTCCAGCAGGTCGGCTTCGGGGCTGTCCGGGACCGAGAAGACGATCTCCTTCAGCGGGCGTCCCAGCTCGGGGTCGAGGTGGGCGCAGACCGCGTCGAAGGCGGCGGCGAAGACCGGGAAGGTCTTGTACAGGTCGCGTCCCATGCCGGGCCGCTGGCTGCCCTGGCCGGTGAACATCACGGCGGTCTTCGGTGCTCCGGCTGCCGTCCCCCGGACGACGGCGGGCGTGTCGGTGCCGGCGGCGAGTGCGGCCAGTGCCTCCAGGAGCTCTGCCCGGTCCGCGCCGGCGACCACCGCACGGTGCTCGAAGCGGGCGCGTGTGGTGGCGAGCGCGAGGGCCACATTCGCCGCCGCCGGTCCTTCGGCGGCGACGTGGTCGCGCAGGCGGGACGCCTGGTCCCGCAACGCCTCCTCGGTACGGGCGGACAGCACCCACGGCACGGGAACGGGTCCGGCCGGCCCCTCGGCCTCCGCCGCGTCCTCGGGCTGGGAGCCCTGCGGCGCCTGCTCCAGGATCAGGTGCGCGTTGGTGCCGGAGATGCCGAAGGAGGAGACGGCCGCGCGGCGCGGGCGGTCCACCTCGGGCCACGGCCGCTGCTCGGTGAGCAGTTCCACCGTCCCGGAGGACCAGTCCACGTGCGGGGTCGGGGCATCCACGTGCAGGGTCCGGGGCAGGACCCCGCTGCGCAGCGCCATGATCATCTTGATGACTCCGGCGACGCCCGACGCGGCCTGTGCGTGCCCGATATTGGACTTGAGCGAGCCCAGCCACAGGGGGAGTTCGGGGCTGTGCTCCTCGCCGTAGGTGGCCAGCAGCGCCTGCGCCTCGATCGGATCGCCCAGCGTGGTGCCGGTGCCGTGCGCCTCCACGGCGTCCACGTCGGCGCCGCTCAGTCCGGCGTCCGCGAGCGCCTGGCGGATCACCCGCTGCTGGGCGGGGCCGCTGGGGGCCGTCAGGCCGTTGCTCGCACCGTCCTGGTTGACGGCGCTGCCGCGGATCACGGCGAGTACCTGGTGCCCGTTGGCCCGTGCGTCGGAGAGCTTCTCCAGGAGCACCAGGCCGACGCCCTCGGCCCAGCCGGTCCCGTTGGACTGGGCGGCGAATGCCTTGCAGCGGCCGTCGGGCGACAGGGCCCGCTGGCGGCTGAACTCCAGATAGGTGGTGGGCGTCGCCATGAGCGTCACACCGCCGGCCAGCGCCATGGTGCACTCGCCCGAGCGCAGCGCCCCGGCGGCCAGGTGCAGGGCGACCAGCGAGGAGGAGCAGGCCGTGTCCACGGTGATGGCGGGGCCTTCGAACCCGAAGGTGTACGCGATGCGGCCGGAGGCGACACTGCCCATGCTGCCGTTGCCGAGGTAGCCCTCGTACCCGGTGGGCGCGGGCTTGAGCCGCGAGGCGTAGTCGTTGTACATGACGCCGGCGAAGACTCCGGTGTTGCTGCCCTTCAACGCCTCGGGCACGATCCCGGCCCGCTCGAACGCCTCCCACGCGGTCTCGAGGAGCAGACGCTGCTGCGGGTCGGTGGCGAGGGCCTCACGCGGGCTGATGCCGAAGAACTCGGCGTCGAAGTCCTCGGCTCCGTGCAGGAATCCGCCTTGCGTGGAGTACGTACGGCCGACCGCGTCCGGGTCCGGGTCGTACAGCTCCTCCTCGTCCCAGCCCCGGGAGGCGGGGAAGGAGCCGACCGCGTCGGTCCCCGTCTCGACCAGGTGCCACAAGTCCTCCGGGGAGGTGACACCGCCCGGGTAGCGGCAGCTCATCGCGACCACGGCGATCGGCTCGTCCTCCCCGGCGGTGCCCGTGGCCCGTAGCGGTTCGGCGGCCGGGGTGCTGGCGCCGAGGACCCGCTCCAGCAGGTAGCCGGTGACCGCGCGCGGCGTCGGGTGGTCGAAGACGAGGGTCGCCGGCAGGGTCAGGCCGGTCGCGGCCCCGAGCCGGTTGCGCAGCTCCACGGAGGCGAGCGAGTCGAAGCCGAAGTCCTTGAACGGCCGCTGCTCGTTCACCGATTCGGGCGAACCGTGCCCCAGGACCGTCGCCACACTGGCCCGTACGACCGAGGCGACCGCCTCCGCCCGCCCGTCCTCGGGCAGCGCGGCGATCCGCTCGGCCCAGGCTCCGGGCTGCCCGGTGCCCGCGGCGGCCGTGCGCCGGGCGGGGACCCGGACCAGCGAACGGAGCAGCGCCGGGAGCCGGCCCGCGGCCGCCTCACCACGCAGCGCGCCCAGGTCGAGGCGTGCCGGAACGGTCGCGGAACGCCCGGTCGCCAGGGAGGCGTCGAACAGCGCGAGCCCTTCCTCGGTGTCGAGCGCGGCGATGCCCCCGCGGGTCATCCGGGACAGGTCGGTGTCACTGAGGTGACCGGTCAGCCCGGACGCCTGGCCCCACAGGCCCCAGGCCAGGGAGGTGGCCGGCAGCCCCAGTGCGTGGCGGTGGGCGGCGAGACCGTCGAGCAGACCGTTGGCGGCCGTGTAGTTGCCCTGGCCCGGATTGCCGAGGGTGGCGGTGACGGAGGAGAAGAGGACGAAGGCGGCGAGGTCGGTGTCGCGGGTGAGTTCGTGCAGGTGCCAGGCTGCGTCGGCCTTGGGGCGCAGGACGGTGTCGAGGCGCTCGGGGGTGAGCGCGGTGACCGTGCCGTCATCGAGGGCGCCCGCGGTGTGGACGACCGCGGTAAGGGGGTGGGCGGCGGGGACGCCGGCCAGGAGGGCGGCGAGCGCGTCCCGGTCGGCGACGTCGCAGGACGCGAAGGTGGCCTCTGCCCCCATCTCCCTCAGCTCCGCGCCCAGTTCGGCCGCGCCGGGTGCGTCGGCACCCCGGCGGCTGGCCAGCAGCAGGTGCCGTACCCCGTAGGCGGTGACCAGGTGCCGGGCGAACAGCCCGCCGAGCGTCCCGGAGGCCCCGGTGACCAGGACGGTCCCGGCCGGGTCGAGAGCCGGAACCGCGGCCGGGTCGTCGGCGGCGCGGATCAGCCGGGGCGCGAGGACGGCCCGGCCGCGCACCGCGAGCTGAGGCTCGGAGGGCGTGCCCGACACGGCACGGACCAGGGCGTCCAGGTCGTCACTGCCGCTCGGGTCCAGATCGAGGAGGGCGAAGCGGCCCGGCTCCTCCGCCTGCGCGGTACGGAGCAGACCCCACACGGCAGCGCCCGCGAGGTCCCGTACGTCCTCGCCCTCCTGTGCGGCCAGCGCGCCCCGGGTGGCGACGACCAGCCGGGTGCCGGCAAGTCCTTCGTCGGCCAGCCACCCCTGGACCGTCTCCAGAGCCCGGCCGACCTCGGCCCGGACCCGCTCGGGCAGCGAGGACCCGTCCTCGGCGGACGCCCCGGGGACGAGGAGCACTACCGACTCCGGTGCGGCCGACTCCTGCTGTACGGCTGCCAGCAGGGCGGCGGCGTCGTCGTGGAGCCCGGCCCCCAGTGCCTCGGCGAGTGCGCGGTCCGTGGGGGAACCGCCGAGCACGGCCGTCGCCTCGGAAGCGTCCGCGTCCGGGAGCACCGCCTCGGCCCACTCCACGACGTAGGGGACGGCACGGGCAGCGGCCGCGGGCGCCAGTCCGCCCGCCGGTACCTCTCGGAGTGCGAGGGAGGTGATGGTGGCGACGGGTTGTCCGGTGGTGTCGGTGATCCGGAGGGTGATGCTGTCGGTGTGGGCGGGGGTGAT
>NZ_KB892044.1 GCF_000373645.1 Streptomyces sp. ATexAB-D23
GCGAAGGCGGAAGGTGCCGAAGTCCTCTTCGGTGACCAGGTCGGAATCCGCTCGGACCAGGTCACCGGCCGCACCTGGGGTGCCAGGGGAAGCACTCCGGTCGTCCGCCGCACCGGGAACCGGTTCTCCGTGAACGCGATGTCCGCGATCAGCACCCGCGGCCGGATGCACTTCATGGTCTTCACCGAGACTTTCGATGCGAAGGTCATGTGCCGCTTCCTTGCCCGGCTCGTCGGCCACTTCGACCGCAAGGTCCACCTGATCGTGGACCGGCACTCGGCCCACCGCTCGAAGACCGTCCGGACCTGGCTCGCCGACCACGAGGACCAGATCGAGCTGCACTTCCTGCCCTCGTACTCACCCGAACTGAACCCCGACGAACTCGTCAACGCCGACCTCAAACGCAGCCTGCCCCACACCCACCGGGCCAGGAACCAGGCCGAACTCGCCACCGAAACCCGCAGGTTCTTCCATCGTCGGCAACGCCAGCCCCACATCGTGCGCGGATACTTCGGCGCTCGGCACGTCCGCTACGTCATCGACGAGTGAACCCCATGAGTTTCTGATCAATAGGTGGCTTCGGGTTGGTCGGGGCGCTCTGGGGTGACTGTTGGACCACAGCTCGGGTCCCGGACGTTCTTCCTTGTCCGGCATGTCTAAGGGCTGTCCCGCCAGGAATTGCGGGACAGCCCTTAGGCGCCCCCGCTGCTGCCATCGACGTCGACGCCGTGTGGGACGGAACCCGGAATGGAGCATTCCCTCAGGAATCCGCCCCCAGGGACCAGAAACCCGCCGCGTACCGGTCACGAACCGGCCAGATGACCGCCCTGGCCGCTCGCGGAGGCGCGAGATCGCCTCCGGAGGGGGCGCGGGGCCCCGCGCCGTATGCGCCGGGCCAAGACGCGCCAAGTTCACACTCGGCCCCGGTCGGTATGCCCGGTGCCATCTGGCCGGTTTCCCCCTCGGATCCGCCGGGCGGAAGATCATATCCCGGTGAACGTTCCGGCATGTGAAGAGAACACGTGCCGGAAAAACCGCAGACCGGCCCCCTCGCAGCCCTTTCCGCGAAAGATCCTTTCCAGGGCATAAACCATTCGGCGCCCCCCATTCTCGGCGTGTCCTGATGAAGTCTTACCCGCCCTTGCTTCCTCTGCTTCAGTGGAACGCGTTGTGTCACGCACCTATCGAGGAGGCCACATGGCCGAAGTCAAGAAGGTCGCCCGACCTGCGGTCACCGCGTCGTCGCGGCCGTGCGCGTTCGTTTCGCCGGACAGGGGCAACGCGCCGACGATCACGCCCGTCCGCCAGCAGACGGAGGCCGACACCGCCCCCGCTGACCAGCGGAAAGAGTCGGCCTCTGCCTAGGCGCTGAGGCTGTTCGGGGTTCCGGCCGGCCGGCCGGGCTTCGGGCTGTCGCGCGGACCGCACCCCCTGGCCGGGGTCGGTCCGCGTCCAACGGCCCCCCGCGCAGGCCCCCTTGCCGCCGCCGCATCCGAGCGGGCCCGGGACCGTGCGCCGCACACCGAGTCGAAAGCCGTGAGACGCAGGGAGAAACCCTCAGCATGGAGAATTCGATGTACCAGTCCTCGCGATACGTCCGCACCCTGCGCACCGCGGACGACCGGGATTTCACGTCTTTCGGAGGCCGTCTCGATTCCTACGGGGACGACGAGCGGACGATGGCATTCCATTCGCTGTACGGGAATGCGCGGCTCATCGACAAGGACATCGTGGAGCTCCTGCGGGACGCCTCCCGGGGGATGACCCTGGAGCGTCTGCGGGAGCGAGTGGACGAGGACTCGCTGCGGGACCTGGTGGAAGCGCGGTTCCTGGTCGAGGCGGGGCACGACGAGGGACGGGAGATCGACGGCCTGTTGGAGAGCCGGCAGAGCGTGCTGGACACCGGAGTGTTCCACTCCTCGATTCAGCTGGTGCTGACCAACGCGTGCAACTTCTCCTGCCAGGGCTGCTTCGCCTACAACTTCGACGGGGGAGTGGAGGAGCGGAACACCTCCGGCGAGTCGGTGAAGCCCGGTCCGGTCCTGGTGGAGCTGCGGCGTTCACGGGACGAGGAGCCGGGCCAGGCCCGGCAGGACTCGGGGCCGACACTCGCCAAGGGCGACTGGAACCACGGCTCGGACTCGGCCCGCAACCCGTCCATGCACATGTCGCGCGAGGTCGCGGAGAAGACCATCCAGGAGGCCGTCGCACTGCGGAAGGCCAACGGCGGCGGCCACCTCACCGTGTCGTTCTTCGGCGGTGAGCCCACCCTGGCCCGCGGCACCATCCTGCACGTACTGCGCACCTTCGGGGACTGCCACGACGGAGTGACCCTGTCCTACGACCTGACGAGCAACGGGTCCCGGATCGACGACGAACTGATGAGGGCGCTCGCCGAGCACCGCGTCGACACCACGGTCTCCATCGACTACCTCGTACCGGAGACCGGCGAGTTCCGGGGCGGGCAGCAGCAGCGCACATCGTGGGAAGTGGTGCGCAAGGCGATCCTCGACATGAAGGCCGCCGGGGTCCCGGTCAGCATCACCTCGGTGCTCTCGCAGTACACCTGGGACAAGTGGGGGACCCCGCTGATCGATTTCGTCGCCGAGGCCGGTCTGGACAACCTGGACGTGATCGTGTCCTTCCAGGCCAAGGAGTTCTTCGAGCGGCACAGCCCGCAGGACGTGGCACGACGGCTGCTGGACGCCGTCGACTACGGGCGCGAGCGGGGCGTGCAGCTCAGCGGCTACTGGTACCAGACCTTCCAGATGATCATCGACGAGGCGAAGTGGGCCGAGCAGGCCGACTACAAGACCTGCCCGGCGGTGGGCCGTCAGCTGTCCATCGAGCCCAACGGCAGCGTCTTCGCGTGCAAGGCGACCGCCCGGATGCTCGGCACCATCGAGGACTGGCGGGGCGTCTTCGCCTCGCCCGCCTACCAGGACTACGGAATGCGGGCCTACACCAACGGGCCCGGCTGCCAGGGCTGCGAACTCCAGGGCACCTGCTCGGGCGGCTCAGCCGGCGCACTGGAGGAGGAGAACGGATCGATCCAGCTCATGTCGCCCGGCTACTGCGCCTACATGCGCGAGGTCGTGCAGGGGCTGCTGGAACGGCACCACGCGCGGAGTCTCGCCGCATCCGCGTGAGCGTGACTCCGCCGCGTTCCCCGGCGACCCGCGCACGGCGGGCCACCGGTCCACGGGCCCGCCCGCTCGGGGCAGGAAAGGGTGACTGGATTCCATGGCAACGATTGGTATGCACTTCGGCCACGACGCGGGCGCAGCCCTCACCGACGCGGACGGGTACCGGATCATCGAGGCCGAGCGTCGGCTGGGGCTGCGCCATGTGTGCGGCGGCAACGGCGACTTCCCGCAGGCCGCCGCCGAGTGGCTGGCGGAGCTGCGCGAACGGGCCGCGGACCCGGTGACACGGGTGGCGGTGGCCGACTGGTACACACCCGTGTGCGAGGTGCTGCCCCCGGCCCTGGTCGAACTGGTCAACGAGGACGCGCGGTGGACCGTGCACGGCGGGATCGGTCTGGCGGACGCGGTGACGCGGGTGATCAAACCCGTGGACTGGCCGCTCGCCGAGAGCCTGGGCGACATCCAGCTGACCGCCGTGCGCCACCACTACGCGCACGCGGCACTCGCGTACTACACCTCCGGCGCCCGCAAGGCACTGGTGCTGGCACTGGACGGGACCGGGAACTACGCCGAGTGCGGCATGGTCTGCCTCGGCGACGGCGACCAGCTCACACCCGTGATGTCGTTCACCAACCGGAGCGGCCCGAGATTCGGCCTGGTCTACGAAGCACTGGCGCGGCGGGTGCACGGCAGTCAGTTCGACACCGGCAAACTGCTGGGCCTGACGGCGACCGGTGCGTGCGATCCCGCGCTCCTGCCGGTGGTACGGGCGATGCTGGTCCCGCAGTCCACTCGGCGGGCATCACCGGATCTGTACGAGGCACTGCCCGAGGAGGCGCTGTCCGGGTCCGCGCTGTGCTACGCGGACGCGTGGTGGGAATACGACCCGGTGACCGGGGGCTACCTGGACATCGGGCTCGCCGACTCCTCGGACGACGACGTGGTGCACTCGTTCGGGTCGATCTTCCCCGACCGGATCCGCACCGCCGACGGCCGCACGACGGTGGTGGGCACCTCCCCGGACGACCGGGCCTGCCGCGACCTGGCCGCGACGCTCCAGACCGCCGTCGAACGGGACCTGACCCGGCTGGCGACCGGGATCAGTCGCCGCTTCCCCAGCTACTCCACGCTCTGCTACGCGGGCGGCTGCGCGTTGAACATCACCGCCAACAGCTGCCTCGCCGAGTCCGGCCAGTTCACGCGGGTATCCGTGCCGACCTGCTGCGACGACTCCGGCATCGCGCTGGGCGCGGCGCTCGCGGTGGCCGACCCCGCCGACCGGCCGGTGCCCGGCGCCCGCACCGGGCCCATGACCCTCGCCTACGCGGGACCACCGCTCCAGGGCGCCGAACAGGAGCCCGCCGCGCTCGCCGGCGCTCTGACCGCCCGCAGCCTGAAGGTCCGTCGGCACACGGACGAGGAGGAGTTCACCGCGGCGGTCGCCGAACTCCTGGCCGCGCAGCGGTGCGTGGCCTGGCTGGAGGGCGGCCTGGAAACCGGCCCGAGGGCGCTCGGACACCGCTCGCTGCTGGTCTCGGCCCACTGGACCGGCGCCCGCCGGTACGTGTCGCAGACCATCAAACAGCGCGAGTGGTTTCGGCCGGTCGCCCCAGTCTGCCCGGAAGAGGTCGCGGACCGCTGGTTCACCGGGCCGCTGGACCACGCGGAGAGCATGCTGTTCGCGGTGCGGGTACGGCCCGAGGAAGCCGCACGGCTCGCGGAGGCGCGGCACATCGACGGCACGGCACGGCTGCAGACCGTACGGGCGGACACCCACCCGGCGCTGCACAGGCTGTGCCACGCGGTCGGTGCCCGCACCGGGCTGTCCGTCCTCATCAACACCAGCGCCAACGCCGGCGGCAGCCCCATCCTCAACCACCTCGACGAGGCGGTCGAACTGCTCACCGAGACCGAACTGGACGCGGTGGTGCTGCCCCAACACCGGCTCGTTGTCCGGCAGTAGCCGCTCCGGCGGTTACCCCGCCCGGACACCTCACTCCCCCGTGAACACGGTCCGAGAGTTGGCCGAAACACGGGTACCGGACACATCCCCTCCCACCCGATCCTGTACAGGAGCCGTCCCCCTGGAGAGTGCAGTGCCCGCCACTCAACTGCGAGACATCCGCAAGACCCGCCCGCTACGCGCCCTGTCTCCCGCAGACTGGGAACACTGGACGAACCGTGGATTCGTGATCGTCCGGCAGGCGGTCGCCCCCGAGACGGTCGCGGCACTCACCGACGGCCTGTGCTCCTTCCTGGACATGCGGATCGACGACCGCTCGACCTGGACGTCCCCGCACACCGGCAACGACCGTCTGCCCGGCCACAGCGGCCTGGTGGAGATGTACAACCACCAGGCCCAGTGGAACGTACGGCAGGCCCCCCGCGTGTACGAGGCGTTCGCCGACGTCTGGGACCAGGACGAACTGTGGGTGACGATCGACTTCGCCAACGTCAACCCGCCGAACCGGGGCGAGCGCGCCTTCGACGGATTCGTGCACTGGGACGTCGACACCTCCCCCGACCCGCTGCCGGTGAGCTGCCAGGCGGTGCTGTCGCTGACCCACGGCAACGAGGAGATCGGCGGCTTCCAGTGCGTGCCGGAGATCTTCACCGAGTGGGAGAAGTGGGCCGCCCGGCAGCCCGGGGACCGCGACCCGTACACCCCGGACATCACCGGCTACTCGATCACCACGCCCGAGGTGTCGCCCGGTGACCTGATCATCTTCAACAGCCTCCTCCCGCACGGCGTCCACCCCAACGTCTCCGCGGACCAGGTACGGATGGCGCAATACCTGACCATGGCCCCGGCCTGGGAAGAGCACGCCGAACTCCGCGAGGCACGGGTGCGGTTCTGGCGCGACCGGGTCCCGCCCCATCCGGCGCAGGGCGGTGTCCGCAAGGCGGAGGCCGATCTGTACGGCCCGGCCCGGCTGACGGAGCTGGGCGAGCGTCTCCTCGGAAAGCGGAACTGGCACGCAGGGAGCGCCGTTGGCTAGCACAGCCCCGCCGGGGGCCGGCCCAGCCGGACGGGCGGACCTGGGCCGCCCCTTCCACTGGTTGTGGGCCTCGGCGGCGGCCTCCAACGCGGGCGACGGCATCACCCGGACACTGCTGCCGCTGCTGGTGGTCGCGCACCACCCCGACCCCGCCGCGGTGGCGGGCCTGACCGCGGTCAACATGCTGCCCTGGCTGCTCTTCGCACTCCCGGCCGGCGTCCTGGTGGACCGCCTCGACCGCCGCCGGATCGTGCTGGGCGCAAACACGGTCCGCGCGGTCGCACTGCTCGGCGCGGCCCTGGCCCTGGCCGAGCACCGCCCGCTGGCCCTGCTGTACGCGCTGGCGTTCCTGCTGGGCCTCGCGGAGACGCTCGCCGACACGGCGGCACCCGCACTGCTGCCCCGGCTGGTCGAGCCACGGCAGCTGGAGCGGGCGAACGGCCGCCTGTCGGCGGCGCAGATCGTGCTGGGCGAAACGGCCGGGCCACCTCTGGCCGGCCTGCTGGCCGGGGCGACGGCGGTTGCGGCGCTGGCGGCGGGCGGGGCCGTGTACGCGCTGGCGGCCCTGCTGCTGCTCGGGCTGGCCCCACTCGCGGCCCGGCCCTCCCCGGCGAGTACCCCCAAGACGGACCCGGCGAAGAACGGCGGGCGCCTCCCGGGAGCGGTTTCGGGCGTACTGGGCGACATCCGCGAAGGCGTCGGCTTCGTGCTGCGGCACCGCACACTGCGCCTCACCCTGGCCGCGAGCGCCCTGTACGGCCTGGTGTTCTCCGCGACGTTCTCGATGCTGGTGCTGCTCAGCGACCGCACCCTCCACCTGGGCGGCACCGGATACGGCCTGCTGCTGGCCGCCGGTTCGCTGGGCGCGGTGGCCGGCAGCTGGCTGGCGCCGCGGGCCGCCGACCGGCTGCCCACCGTACGCCTGGCCGGCTGGTCGCTGGCCGCGTCCGGAGCCGCGTACGCCCTGCTCGGACTGGTCCGGAACCCGCTGCTCGCCGCGCTCGTGCTCGCCGCCAACGGGGTGTTCATGATGGGCTACAACATCCCGGTGATGTCGCTGCGCCAGCGGCTGACGCCGGAAGAATTGCAGGGCCGGGTCATGAGCGTGTCCCGGCTGTGCTCCTGGGGCTCCATGCCCGCCGGGGCGCTGCTCGGCGGCCTGCTTGCCGAAGCGCTGTCCGTGCCGGCCGTGTTTGTCGTGTGCGGAGCCGTCCTCGCGCTCGGCGCCCCGCTGCTGTTCGCCCCGCTGAGCGGCACCACCACCCCACCGCCCGCCGAACGCTTCGAGAAGGAGTGACCACTTGGACACGCAGCTCTACGACACGGTGATCGTCGGAGGCGGCCCCGCCGGCCTCAACGCAGCGCTGTACCTCGGTCGTTCACGACGCCGGGTGCTGCTGATCGACTCCGGCGACGCCCGCAACATGGCAGCCGGGGTGATGCACAACGTGCTCACCAACGACGGTGCCGACATCGCGGACTTCCGCGCCCGCTCCCGAACCGAACTCGCCCCCTACGACGTGTCGTTCCGGGACGACGAGGTGGTCTCCGCGAGCGGCGACGGTGACACGGTGACCGTCTCCACCAAGGAGTCCGGAACGTTCCGCACCCGGACCCTGCTGTACGCGGCGGGCGTCCGGTCCATCCTCCCCCCGCTGCCGGGCATCGCGGACCTCTGGGGCCAGGAAGTGTTCGAATGCCCGTACTGCCACGCCTGGGAGGTGCGTGAGCGCACCATCGCCGTGTACGGCGGGTCGGTGCCCAGCGAGTGCCTGGCCTCGACGCTGACCGCCTGGTCGGACGACCTCACCTATCTCAGCGACGGCCGCGAACTGCCCGAGGACGAGCGCGGCAGGCTGACGGCGGCCGCAGTGCCGGTGGTGACCGACACTGTAGCCCGGCTGGAACGCGACCCGGAAGCAGGCGTCCGAGTGGTGTTCGAGGACGGCAGGACCGCACGTTACGGCGCCCTGTTCCTCCACCTCGACACGGAACCCCGCATCGACCCACTGCGCCCCTGGGTGGACGCCGCCGACCTGGAGTCCGTACAGAGCGACGACCGGGGCCGCACCCGCGTGCCCCGGCTGTACGTCGCCGGCGACCTCGGACGCAACATGCACCAGGCGGCGATGGCCGCCGCGAGCGGCGGCCTGGCGGGCATGGCCATCAACTCCGACCTGATCCGGGAGGACCGCCCCGGCTCGCTGCCCGCCCCGCCGCCCCCGGCACCCGCACCCTGACCGGCGCCCCGCAAGGGCAGGACAGCCGACCACCGCGCACCGACAGGAGCACCCCCCCCGCGATGACGTCACCCCGCGCCGAACTCACCCCGCACATGGAGCACTACACCTTCGTCCTGGAGGACCAGCCCTACCTCGGGTACTTCCAGTACGGCGGTGAGAAGACACCCGTCTACTCCACCGACCGGCACGGCTTCCGGGTCACGCCCGGTCCGGGAGGCCGGCGGGCCACCGTCGGCGACGACCGGCCCGCCGGTCCGGTGCGGGTGCTGGCGGGCAGCTCCGCCGTCTTCGGAGTGGGCGCCACCGGCGACGCCGCCACGATCGGCGCCCGGCTGTGGAACACGTACGCGCCCCGGCTGCCCTGGCTCAACTTCGCCGGCCAGTCCCACAACTCCGCACAGGAGCTGCTGCTGTTCACCCTGTTCCAGCACGACCTCCCCGACGTCGAGGAGATCGTCCTGCTGTCAGGGGTGAACAACCTGGTCCTGAGCAGGCTTCCGGAGGAGCAGCAGGGACGGCACGGCGCATTCTTCGACTGCGGCCCCGCCCCGGACACCGTCCCGCCGACCGAACGGCGCGTGGAGCACGCCACGGAACTGACACTGCGCCACCTGGTCGGCTGGAAACGGCTCGCCGACGGACTGGGGGCACGGCTGACGTTCGTGCTCCAGCCGTTGGCGCCCTGGGTACGGGAAGAGCCCCTGCCCCGCGAGGCGGCACTCTTCGCGGAGCTGGACGAGGTCTCGAACTTCCGCCGGTTCCACAACGACATCTCCACGATGGCCGTCGGCCGCGCCTACGCGGAGCGCCTGGCCGCCGGCTGCGGCACGCTGGGAGTGCCGTTCATGGACATGAACGTGGCACTGGACGAGGCGGCCGGGCCGCAGGACTGGCTGTTCATCGACCGGGTGCACTGCACGGACCTCGGATACGACCTGGTGGCCCGGCAGCTCGCGGACCGACTGGAGCTGACATGAGCCAGGCACGGCACAGCGACGGCGAGGCGGTCCCGGCCGCGGCCGGGCGGCCCGGCTCCTGGCTGCGCGGACTGCGCCGCCGGCGCGACGCGGCGGACGACGGTGCCACGAGCGGCCGCGAACCGTCCCTGCCCCCGGCGGCAGAACCTGCCGCGCCGCCCGCACCGGCCCCGCCGCCGGCCTCGCGGCTCCGGCCGCAGCCGGAGGACGATGCGTCCGTCTATCCGCTGTTTTGACGTGACGACGGCGAACGGCCGCCCGCCGGGCGGCCCGGCACCGACCGGGTCCGGCGCAGGCCCGGTGCTGGGCATCTCCGCCTACTACCACGACAGTGCCGCCGCCCTGGTGGTGGACGGGGTGCCACTGGCCGCCGCCCAGGAGGAGCGGTTCAGCAGACGGCGCCACGACCCGGAATTCCCGGCACGGGCGGTGGACTACTGCCTGCGGGAGGCGGGACTGCACCCGCACGAACTGGCCGCGGTCGCCTTCTACGAGGACCCGGCGCTGAAGTACCGCCGGGTCCTGGCGACCTGGCTGGCGACGGCCCCGCACGGCTTCCCCGTGTTCCGGCGGGCATTCGGGCCGTGGGCAGGCCGCAAGCGGCGCGCGGCCAGCGACGTACGAAACCGGCTGGGCGCCCTCGCGGACGGGCCGCCGCCGCCCGTCGTCACCTACCGGCATCACGCCTCACACGCGTCGTCCGCGTTCTTCCCCAGCCCGTTCCCCTCCGCGGCCGTGCTGTGCGTGGACGGAGTCGGCGAGTGGGCGACGACCACACTCTGGCACGGCCGGGGCACCGACCTCGTCCCACTGGCGGAACTGCGGTTCCCGCACTCACTGGGCCTGCTGTACTCGGCGTTCACCTACTTCTGCGGCTTCAAGGTGGACTCCGGCGAGTACAAACTGATGGGGCTCGCCCCCTACGGCCGACCCCGCTACGCGCCGCTGATCCGGGAGCGGCTGGTCGACCTGCGGGCGGACGGGTCGTTCCGGCTGGACCTGCGCCACTTCACCTTCCAGTACGGGCGGACGATGACCGGCCGGGCCTTCGAGGAACTGTTCGGCGGCCCGCGCCGCACCCCCGAGGGCCCGCTCACCGAGCGGGAGTTCGACCTCGCCGCCTCGGTGCAGCAGGTCACCGAGGAGATCGTGCTCCGGCTGGCCCGCACCGTGCTGCGACGGACCGGCGAACGGCACCTGTGCCTGGCGGGCGGAGTCGCGCTGAACTGCGTCGCCAACGGCCGGATCGTGGCCGACAAGGTGTGCGACGAGGTCTGGGTGCAACCCGCAGCAGGGGACGCGGGCGGCGCGCTGGGCGCCGCGCTGGCCGCTTCGCACGCCGCGGGCGCACCGCGCCCGCACCTCGCGCGGGGCACGGACGCGATGGCGGGCGCGCTGCTCGGTCCCGCGTACTCGGCACGGGAGATCGGCACGTTCCTGGACCGGGCCGGATATCCGGCGGTGCGGCTGACCGGCCCGGCACTGACCGAGCGTGTGGCAAGCGAGCTGGCGGCCGGGAAGGTGGTCGGCTGGTTCCAGGGACGCATGGAGTTCGGGCCGCGTGCACTCGGCAACCGGTCGATCCTGGCCGATCCGCGCGACCCCCGCACACAGTCCACGCTCAACCTGAAGACCAAGTTCCGCGAGTCGTTCAGGCCGTTCGCGCCCGCGGTGCTCGCAGAGGACGCGAAGGACTGGTTCGAACTGGACCAGGAGAGCCCCTACATGCTGCTGACGGCACGGGTCGCGGCGGCCAGACTGCAGGACACCGAGGCCGGCGCGGCGGAGCTGACCGGCCTTGACCTGCTGCGGGTGCCGCGCTCGACGGTCCCGGCGGTGACACATGTGGACGGGTCGGCGCGGGTGCAGACGGTCAGGGCGGACCACAACACCCGGTTCCACGCGCTGCTGCGGGCGTTCCGCGAGCAGACGGGGTGCCCGGTACTGGTGAACACGTCGTTCAACGTGCGAGGCGAACCGATCGTGCGCGACCCCGCAGAGGCGTACGCGTGCTTCATGCGCACCCGGATCGACCTGCTGGTATTGGGCGACTTCGTGCTGGACAAGCGGGACCAGCCAAAGTGGCGGGAAGAGGGGGACTGGCGTGCGGCGATCCCGATGGACTGAACACGCGGCGCTGGTGGGCCTGGCGGCGCTCTACTTCGGACTGGTCACTCCACTGGGGTGGGCGGTACGCACACTGCGGGACCCCCTGCGACGGCACTGGGACACGGATCGGGACAGCTATCTGGAGCCTCCGCCGCGTGGCCTTCGGTAGGGGAGGGCGACAACATTGCCGGGCCGCCGCCACCGGTACCGACGGACCGGCAGTCTCCGCGGCCCCCGCTGGACGCCGGGGCGCCCCGGATCCCCCGGCGGGCACCGTGCGGGTCACCGGGTCCGGCCACCGCGTGCTGAACGTCGCCGCCGCCCGTGCGGGCGGGAACGGTTCGGCGCGCAGGGCGTCGCCCCGCCGCTGTACGTACGGGCCCGGACGGCAACCCGGCTGTTCAGGGGTGTTCGGGGAGCCGGGCCGCGGTGACGGCCACCCGGCGGTCGCCGAGGACGGCCACCTGGGCCGTGACATCGGTGAAGCCGTGGCCGATGGCCCAGTCGACGGCGTCCTCGGGGCCGGCCGGGAGCGGCACGTCCGCGGCGAGCAGGGCGGCGAAGCGGCTGGAGGGACGGAAGTGCCCGGCCAGCGGCAGGGAGTACGCGACCCGGCCGCCGGGACGCAGGACGCGCCGCCAGTCGGCGAGGGCCCGGCAGCCCAGGAAGTGCAGCGAGGACGCGCAGAACACCGCGTCGAGTGAACCGTCGGGCACAGGCAGCGGCACAGCGTCCGCCACCCGCCAGTCGACGGCCCCTCCAACCGCCCGGCCGCGCCCCGCCTCGATCATGCGCGGCGAGATATCGACCGCGAGCACGGGCGGAGCGCTGTCCGGCCGGGCACGGGCCAGACGCAGGGCGACCGCCCCGGCTCCACAGGCCACATCGGCGACGGCATCGTAAGCACCCGGCCAGGCACGGGCGAGAAGAGCGTCCGCGATCTTCTCGTGGTGATCGTGGTCATAGCTGTCGGCCAGATCGTCGAACAGTCCGGCAAGGATCGCGGCACGGGTCACCCGGCGATCCTATGCCGGACCCACCGGGAACTTCCGGGGCGGCGGTGGGCCTGCCGGGCCGTACCCGCCCATAATCGGCAACCAGGACACCGCCGGCCGGGCGGCCCAGGCCGAGAACGCCTGGCACGCGGCGGCCGCCCGGATGCCGGTGCCGAGCTTGAGCCTGACGTTGTTGACGTTGCTGGGGGCGATCTCCAGGTCCATCGCCTCGCCGACCGCCCGCGCCCGCAGCGGGGCGTCGGCCGCGGCGAACACCGCCATGATCTGCTGGTGGGCCGGATGGTCCGGCAGCTTCACGGGCGGCGGTGTCGGCAAGGCTGGATCGGGCAGCGCCGGCAGCGTCTTGCGGGTGATGCGCACCTCTTCAGCGACCTGGGCGAACTCCTCCAGTTGCGCGGTGAGTTCCTTGATGAGCGCTCGCGTCGCTTCGGCCTGCATGGCGATCGGGGCCGTCTCATCCGGGTGTGCTCGGGCCCGTGGCTGGAACCGGAATCCGCCGGACGGCCCCACCCCTCCACGGGAAGGCCGCCCGGCGGACCGGTCCGGTGACGCGACGACAGCGCACGGCGTGGGCGCCGGTCACGGTCTGGACGACGGAGTTGCCGTGGAACTTCGTGGGCAGGACCCAAGACGATATCACGCAGGCCCGCGAGGACTGGATGAACGGTGACCGGTTTGGCACAGTCCACGGCTACGACGGCCCGCCGATCCCGGCCCCGGTGCTGCCCGACGTACCGCTGAAAGCACGGGGACGGGTGCGCTGAGCTGCGATTCTTGGCGTGCGAGGCCCTTCGGGCCTCCTTGGGGAGACATGCGGTTGGGATCGAGACGCGCGGGCTGCCCGAGGTGGCCTCGAAGGCGGCCTCCTGCGGGGTCGGGCGGTCTCGTGTGTGCCAACGTGTTCGCATGTGTGCCAGGACGGATGCTGACTTTCCTGACGATGTATCAGGTCTTTCCGGCGGCTGCTACGGCGCTGACCGGGGGAGCCCGCGTGGGGTGGTCGTGCCGTCGGGGGCAGCGGTGAGTACAGGTGCTCAGTGCCCTGTCCGGCATGACGTCCCGTCCGCAGCGCACCTCCGCCCGCTCGGAGGCATTGAAGAAGGTATACGGCCTGCAGACACCCGATATACGACGCCGACCGCTGGAGATGCTGACGCTCGATCCTTTCTTGGCCCGCCGCCGCGCTTTCGCCGCAAAGGCGGCCCCAGGTCTGCCGAGTATGGGTGCGGCGGGCGGAAATTCAGACCGCAGTTACAGAAAAATCGTCGGCGTTCGGCAGGTCTATTGATCAGAAACTCATGGGGTTCACTCGTCGATGATGTAGCGGACGTGTCGGCCGCCGAAGTATCCGCGCACGATGTGCGGTTGGCGTTGGCGGCGGTGGAAGAACCGGCGGGTCTCGGTGGCGAGTTCGGTCTGGTTCCTGGCCCGGTGGGTGTGGGGCAGGCTGCGTTTGAGGTCGGCGTTGGCCAGCTCGTCCGGGTTCAGCTCGGGTGAGTACGAGGGCAGGAAGTGCAGCTCGACCTGGTCCTTGTGGTCGGCGAGCCAGGCCCGGACGGTCTTCGAGCGGTGTGCCGAATG
>NZ_KB892045.1 GCF_000373645.1 Streptomyces sp. ATexAB-D23
GGTCATGTCCCATCTCGTGGTGTAGCTGATCAGTTGGTGCTTTCTGGGAGGGCCTGGGTGTTGTCCGGATAGAGGCTGTCCATGCTCTCGGTGGAAAGGTAGCGGCGGGGGAACGCGATCCACTCGTCGTGGAGTTCGGCGAGGACGGCGGTGGCGAGCCGGGCGACAGCGCCGGTGTTCGGGAAGACCTGGACGACGTCGGAGCGTCGTTTGATCTCCCGGTTCAGCCGTTCGAGTGGGTTGGTCGACTGGATCTTCTTCCAGTGTTGATGGGGAAAGTCCGCGAAGGCGGTCAGGTCCTCCTTCGAGGACAGCAGCATCTCTTTGACCTTGGGGAACTGTGCGCCGAGCATGTCTGCGACGGTGTCGAGGTGGGTCCGGACCGTTTCGGCGGTGGGCTGGGCGAAGAGCGTGCGGATCGTCGCGGCGACCATCTCCGCGGCTCCTTTGGGGATCACGGAGAAGACGTTGCGGACGAAGTGCACCCGGCAGCGTTGCCAGGCGGCGCCGAGCATGACCTTGCGGATGGCCTTGACCAGGCCGCTGTGGCTGTCGGAGATGACCAGGCGGACGCCACTGAGACCGCGGTCGCGCAACGAGCACAGGAACGTGGCCCAGAAGGCTTCGGTCTCGCTGTCGCCGACCATGACGCCCAGGACCTCGCGGCCGCCGTCCTGGGTGACACCGGTGGCGATGACCACGGCCTGGGAGACGATTCGGTGGTCCACCCGGGCTTTGACGCAGGTCGCGTCGAGGTAGACGTAGGGGAAGCGGGTGTGGTCCAGGGGCCGGGTGCGGAACACTTCGAGCTGTTCGTCGAGATCGCCGCAGATCCGGGAGACCTCGCTCTTGGATATGCCGGTGTCCGAGCCGAGCGCCTTGACCAGGTCATCGACGTTGCGGGTGGAGACACCGTGAACGTAAGCCTCCATGATCACAGCGTAGAGGGCCTGGTCGATACGACGCCGGCGCTCGAGCAGGCTGGGGAAAAAGCTCCCGGCCCGCAGTTTCGGGATCGCCAGCTCCAGATCCCCGGCCTGCGTGGTCACCGTCTTGTCCCGGTGCCCGTTGCGGTAGCCGGTCCGGGTGGAGGCATGCTCGTTCCACTCCGCCCCGATCTGCGCGGTGGCCTCGGCCTCGATCAGCTCCTGCAACAGCCGCTCGGCGACTTCGCGCACGAGTTCAAGACCGTCCGCCGAACGTAGTGACTCCAGCAGGCGAAGTAGGTCATGCTGTGACAAGGCCACCGTGTACCCCCTTGGGTCGAACTGCCCGTTCACCAAGGACAGTTACACGGTCGCCGACCTCGTTCTCAGGGAGTACACAGAGGCAGTCGACGCACCCGCCGGCTCACAACGGGCGCACATCCCCCACCAAGATCCGCTACACCACTCCACGGGACACCATCGGTTGGAGGGCCGGGGCGGACGTCCGGAGGGCTACTGCCACCGTCAAGGGGCATGGCACCAACGCACGGCGGCACCGAGCGGCAACGGGGGCGACCGCAGCAACCCCTATCCGCTAGGCTGTCACCGGTCAGTCGACCTTCAGGGTGCCTGCCTGGGAAAGTGTCCCTCCAGACCTCTCCCCGGCATCACCTCAGGGGAGCCTGACCAGGGCGTTTGCCTCAGCCTGCCTAGCATTCCCCACTGGGGTTTCCGGCAACGTTTTCGGCAAGCCCCCGCCTTCGTAGCTCAGGGGATAGAGCACCGCTCTCCTAAAGCGGGTGTCGCAGGTTCGAATCCTGCCGGGGGCACAACGCATTGCCGCTCTGACCTGGGGTTTCTCCTCCAGGGAGGGGTCTTACTCGGCCTCGGACTTCTCGTCCGGGGCCGTTTGCGTGAGCGGTGCGTGAGCGGACGGGGAGTTGACGTCCCCAATCCGGCCCCACGGATCAGCACCATCCGGCACGGACTCGTCACCTTCGCCGAACTGGGCGCCGGCCCCGGACCGCATGCTCTCGGCCGTGGCGCGCGCTCGCGGCACGAGCCGGGCTGCAGCCTCCGCGATCGCCAGGTCCGCCTCGGGGAGCAGGCTCGTGCAGGTGTCCGACGTGATGGTGATCGAGGAGTGGCCGAGCATCTCCTGGATGTCCTTCAGGCCAGCACCTGCAGCGTGAGCCAGGGTGGCTGCACCGTGACGGAGGTCGTGGAGCCGGACCGGCGGAAGGCCGACTTCCTCGTGCAATTCGATGAACCGCCGCGTGACGATGGGTGGAGTAGTTCTCCGTTCTCCCGGTTTCCACCCAAGCGGTCCCCCATTTCTCACGTTCCTCGTCCTGCCGGGCGCGGTACCGACGCAGGACCTCAACCGGTCCGCGACCAGGGCGATGGTGCGCGCACCCGCGTCGGTCTTGGGGTCGTCCTCGTCGACCTCCGAACCGTCGACGACGAGCCGCTCAGCGACGGTGATAAGACCCGCGTCCAGGTGGGTGTCAGTCCACTTCTGCCCACACGCCTCGCCGTGCCGGAGCCCGCGGAACGAGATGAGGTGGAACAGGGCGGACAGGCGGTCGTCCGCCGCGTGGTCGAGGAAGCGGCCAGTGTGTTCCGACGTCCAGACCATGACGGGCGAGGACTTCTCACCGATGCGCTGCCAGTGCAGGACGAGTTCTTCGGTCCATCGGTCCACACGAGGGCCCCGCACCGGACCTCGTGCAAAAACTGCTGCACCGGGTCGAAGCGTCGATCACCGATGTGGACATGGCCGTCGCTCAGGTGACCTCAGGACGGTGAGCACGTGATCCCGAAGATCATCCTTGGCAAGGGTGTCCGCGCCACCCGTTGCCTCGTCGGGTACCCCTACGGGCCAGGCAGCGCCAACGAGCACGCCGACCCTCGTATGCCAGGACGGCCACCTCCCCGCCGCGACCACGACATCCGCGCCGTCCAGCGCGAAGCCCGCAAGATCGAAGCCGACCTCGGCCTGCGCCGTCTCAACTTCAGCGACGGCTCCGCCACCAAACGCCCCACCAGCAAGAAGCACTTCAAGGCAGCGCCAAGACCACCACGACCCGCGAGATCCTGCGCATGCGCGTACGCCGCGCCGTGGAGCTGTCTCTACCGAGACCGAGTTCTTCGCCCTGCTGGAGGCGACCGACCTGAATCTCCGTCCCAAGACCGGACCGTCCGGCGACGGCCTCGGCTACAGCGTCGCCCTGCCCGGCGACCTCAACAAGCGTGGCGATCCTGTGTGGTTATCCGGATCCACGCTCGAGACCTCTCCCTGCCCAAGATCCGCCACCGCCTCACCGACATCCGCCCCGAACCAGTCACCGCCCGGCCGACCGACCCCTGGCACCAGGCCATCGCCGCCACCGATCGCATCCCCGATCACCTCACCCACGGAGACGACTACATCGCTCAGGGCCAGCTCGTCGCCCTCGGCGGAGTCCTTGACGCGCTGCCGCTCGCCGCACCAGCCGCCGCCGAGGAGCGAGCTCGAACGTGTCGCCGCCCTCATCGCTGTGGCCTTCGCGAAGCACTGGCACCGCACCACCAGCACGCCCAGCAGGAGGCAGCAGACGCTGGTCCACCTCCAGACGACGTACGCCCAGGTCGCCGTCCCGGTGCTGGACGACCTCGCCCGCCGCACCCCCGGCGTCGAGACCAAACAGCGCTACGCCCGCCACCTCCAACAGGCCGTCCTCGAACACGCCGACCGCATCCTCCAGGACCCCGCCTGGGACGCCCTCGCCACCACCCTCGCCGACGCGGAAACAGCCGACCACAACCCGGCCACCCTCCTCGACCCAACGTGCTCTCGATAACGCCCGCAACCCAGCGCGTGCGGGGAACATCCAATTCGTTCCCCTCGGGAAACGGGCGCGTCCCACCGAGACAGACCAGTGATCCTTGTGCGTCCGCACGGCCGACTCCCGTATCGTCGCCAGGGTGACCGACGCGAACGTGGCGGACAGGACGCACCTCCCCACAGACGATCTTGCCGAGCTGATCCGGGCATACGACATCGCCGAAGTGCTGGACCGACAACACCTGGCCGATGGCCTCATGAACGTGAACTGGCTGCTGGACACCCGGGCCGGGAGGTTCGCCCTCAAGCTGGTCACGGACGTGCCGCTCGATCGACTGCGTCGCAACCTCGCGGTCCTTCCCGTCCTGGCTTCGTACGGCGTCCCTGTATGTGCCCCGCTCCCCACCGTCCACGGCGATGTGATCGCCGATGTCCGCGGTGGCGTCTACTGCCTCTTTCCATGGTCGGCAGGGGAACACATTCGCGGAACCGACCTGTCGCTGTCGCGGACATACAAGCTCGGCACACACCTCGCGGGACTCCATACGGCACTCGGCCGTGCTGTCGATGAGGCTGGGATGCCCGCAGTGCCGGCCTGGGTCACCGCTGAGGTGACCGAGGCCGGCCGAGCCGTCCAGAAGGCTGGCCGGCTTGCCGGAGCCGTGTCGGCCCGGGGCGCGGGCGACGCTTTCGACCGGGCCGCAGGGACAGCCCTCGAAGAGCGCAGGATCCTCCTCGAAAGGCACGCCCACCTGCGCCCCGAGGGAGACACCCCTGCTGGCCCGCATGGCTGGACACACGGTGACTTCCAATACCGGAACCTCCTCTGGGCGGACGGCGGACTGGTTGCCGTCCTGGACTGGGATCGGCTGGGAGTCCGCCCGTACGCGGAAGAGGTCGTTCGTACGGCGCAGGTGCAGTTCGGGGTGGAGGGCGTGTTCGACCTGGAGCGGGTGGCGGCGTTCGTGGCCGGCTACCGTTCGGTGATCCCGTTGGAACCGGCCGTATTGCTCGACGCCGCGCGACGACTGTGGTGGAAACGGATGACGGACTTCTGGCAGCTCGAGTTCCACTACGACCGGGGCGACCACTCCTGCGACGAGCTGTTCATCGCCGACGAGGCGCTTCTTCACTGGTGGACAGAGCGGCTCGACGCGGTGGAGCGGGCATTCACCGGATCTGCCTAGATCCCCAGCTCCCGGAGCTCGGGCAGGCACGGCCGCGTGAACGTGACCGTCTGACGCCGGGCCCGCGCGCCCAGCGCCTCGTGGTCCGCCTCCCGGATCGCGCGTGCCCACGTCTCGGGGCCGGCCGTGCTCGGGAGGACGATTCCGGCGTCGCCGATGGCTTCGGGGATGCCGCCCCGGTCGGTCCCGATGCTCGGGACACCATGGAGCGCGGCCTCGACGATCACGCGGGGGAATGCGTCTTCCACGGTGGACGGGACCAGTAGCAGGCGGTGGCTGCGGTACAGAAGCCCCATGTCGTACACGCGGGGCACGTACGTCACGTTCGGGTAGGCGGCGAAGTCGGCGGCGGTGTCCCACCAGCCTTCGACCAGGGTGAAGTGCTGTTCCGGCATGGTCCGGAGGAGCGGGTGCAGTAGCTCGGATCCCTTGGCGGGGATGGGGTTGATCATGAGTACGGACGCGGTGCGGGCCTCGCCCGAGCCCTCCCCGGGCAGGGCGAACGGCGGGTACATCACGGCAAGGCGGGTGCCAGGCGTGTGGGGTGCGCGTGCCCGGACGAAATCCGACACAGCGAGGCCGTAGTGGGGTCGGCCGGCGAGGACTCCCAGGCCGGTGGCGGAAACGGAGTGCAGGAGGCCGGCGACGAGCGCGGTCGGTCTGGCCTGCGCGGCGAGCTGCGCCGAGCCTTCCTGCGAGGTGAACACGACATCAGGGCGGAGATCTCCCAGGAGGCTGCCCAGCGCGTGCTCTACGCTGTTCTGCATCAACGCCACGCACTCGACGCCGTTCCACCGGTAGCGCAGGGTGCCGTCCGCCTCGTCGTACGGGACGCGATGCCTGTCGAGGTGGGCGCGCATGTCGGGGAGCTGAGTGGCTCCGTTCCAGGGCGCCTCGTGCGAGCCGAGATAGGTGACGTGCCAGCCGGCGGCGGCGAGTTCTTCGGCGAGGAGCTGTTGGGTGACCTCGGCGCCGCCGAGGAGGAACGGGGGCGGGGTGCGGCGCCAGGCGAACAGGGCGGTGGGCATCTTCCTTCACCTCGCCCAGAAGGTGACGAGGGCTTCCACGGCCTGGGCCACATCGTCCGGCCCCGCGTCGGCGGCCAGGACCGTGAGCTCTCGTGTCACGGGCTGACGGGGCGTGTGGACGAAGTAGTCGCGGGCGTGGCGGAGGAAGCCCGGCTCGTGAAGGAAGTACTCGGACTCGGCGGCGGTGTGGCCGGCGGTCTTGCGGCGGAGGTTGAGCGTCTCCGCCGGTACGTCGAGGTAGAGGGTGTGGTCGGGGCGCAGGAAGGAATGCGTCTTGAGGCGGTCGCGGAGCTGGTGGTGGACGCCGTACCCGAACAGGGCGTCCAGGGCGTACGCGTGGGCGAGGAGGGTGTCCACGGAGCGGTCGAGGATGACGAGCTGCCTGCCGCTCGCGGCGGCCTCGGCGAGGCGGGTCGCCTCGATCTCCATGAACCTCTCGAAGGCGGCGAGTTGGGCAGCCGCCGAGTCGGTCCGGGCCGGAGGGATGTCGTCGCGGTGGGCGATGTGCCTGACGTAGCAGTCCGAGACGAACGCCCGCAAGCCGAGGGAGCTCTGGCGGAGGTGACGTATCGCCGTGGACTTGCCTGCATAGGAGGGTCCCTCCAGAGCGATGATCAGCACGTCGGCTCCTCCATCCGGTAGAAGCGTTCGGCATAGAGGCCGGGCCCGTCGACAAGGTCGGCCGCCGTAGTGAAGGCATGCCGGATCGGCCGGTACATCTTCCGCGCTGGGTGCATCTGCGAGCCGTGCATCCGCAGGACGGTGACCTTGTCCAGGACGACGTCGGTGATGTCCACCAACTCGGGCCGCGTCGTCGCCCCCGTACGTGCACGGAATAGGTGCTGGTCGCAGCCGGCGAGCGCGTACGTCGACCAGAACGCTAGGTCCTCCCAGAACCAGGTGCAGCCGAGGCGAATGGCGGCCTCATGGACGAGGAGGTGGTCGGGGTGGCGGGTGACGGCGGCGGGCGCGAGGAGTTCGGTGCCGGGGTGGGCCGCGGCGATCCGACCGAGCTCCTCTGTGACCCGGTCAAGCACCTGTGGGCCGTAGGGACGGTACGGCGGCTCGGCGTCCTTGTGGCCAAGGATGCGTCGGCGGGCGGCGAACGGCGCGAGAGCGGCCGCACCCTCCCGGTCGCGCAGCTCGGACACGGTGTCGACGTCGGCGTAGGTGACCTCCACGGCGGGGTGCACGCTCCGGGACCGGGTGAAGACGGTGGCCACGGTCAGCGGTCGGGGGCGGGCGAGGAAGGTACCCGAGGCCGAGAGGGCGAAGTCGTCGTGATGGGGTTCGATGGCGAGGACCGGACGGTCGGCGGGGGTGCGCGCCTCGATGTAGTACGGGACGCGGGCGTGGGGTGCGGTCACCTCCAGGACGCGGTGGTCGTGGTTCCGGTGGCGGGCGGCGAGCTGCTGGGTGTGCGTCTGGTGGGCGCGGTGTAGGTCGTCGGGGAAGGTGTAGATGCCGTGCCCGTCCGGCACCGGCAGGTCGACCAGGAACTGGGGCCGCACAGGAGTCTCCTTCGTCATCGCACGGTCGTCTCGTACCAGTGGCGCCACATGCGGGGCGACCGGAGGCGCAGGCGGGCGGTCGCGGGGTTCTGCCACCAGAGCATCCGTAGGCTCGACCACTGGTCGTAGCGGCGGGTCGAAGGGCGCACGCGCAGCTCATCGAGGATGGTCACAGGCCGGTTGGTGGCCTGGCCGTGGGCGGTGAGGCGGGCGAAGAACTCCACGTCCTCGCTCATGAACAGGTCGTCCCGGTACCCACCGATGTGATGGAAGGCGTCGGCGGTGCAGAACTGGTTGACGCCCTGGGCCCCGCCGCGCCGGGTGCGGTAGTGGTCCCAGTACGCGCACAACAGGCGGGCGCCGAGCCGTTCCGGGGTGTAGAGCGGCGGGATGGCGCCGCCGACGGCCCCGGCGTCCATGGCGGCAGCAGCAGCGGTGACCGCCTCCAGAGGCAGAGCCACGTCCGCGTCGGTGAAGAAGAGCCGGCCGCTGCGGGCCGCTGCGGCCCCTGTGTTGCGGACCCGGCCGATGTTGCGGACGGACTCGGTGACGACGCGGACGCCGAAGGAGGCGGCCATGTCGGCGGTGGCGTCGGTGCTGGCGTTGTCGACGACGATCACCTCTCCCGTACGGCCGGTGATCTCCTCCCAGCGGGTGAGTGAGGCGAGGACGGAGGGCAGGTAGCGGGGCAGGTAGGCGGCCTCGTTGAAGGCCGGGATCACTACCGACAGGGCGGGGGTGCTCATCAGCGCGTCCTTTCCGGGCGGCGCGTACGGAAGAAGTGCGGGGTCCGTTGGCCGAGATCGTCCAGGCGACGGGACCACAAGGCACGGTCGTCTCCAGGGGAGGAATACGCCCAGGAGCGCAGGGTGTGGAAGACGACCCAGGCACCCAACAGGTGGTCATCGAGGGCAAGGGGGTAGGCGTCGGTGACCGTGCGGGCCCGGAGAGTCGAGAGGGCGTCGGTCATGACGAGGGTCTGGGCGACGTCGGATTCGCGGCGACTGGCCGCAGCGTCGGTGAAGTCGACCAGGTGGCGGATGGCTCGGGGGCCGGCGATCACGACGTTGTCGCCGTGCAGGTCGCCGTGACACCACACGGGCGCTGTGTGGACGGCGTCGGCGATGGCGGCCAGCGCGGGCGCGATGCGGTTGAGGCTGCTGGGCGAACAGCGGCGGCCCAGTGAGGTGACCTGCTCGTGGAGGGGCCGGCGCGGGGCCCACGGCCGTACGGGGGCCTGGTGCAGGCGGCCGAGCAGGCCGGCCAGGTCTTTCAGAGCTCGCTCGTCGGAGATCCGGCCGGAGTGCATGGCGCTGCCGAGGGTGAGCGGGCCGAGGTCGGTAGTAACAAGGGCGGTCGCCTCGTGGCCTGGAACGTGCCCATATCCGATGAGGGCCGGTACGGGGACGTGGTCGGCCACGGCCCGGATGGCAGCGCTCTCCGTGATCGCGTTGCGGCGTGCGGTCGCCGCGTACAGCTTGATCACGACACCGCGTCCGTCGGCCAGGTCCGCCCGGTACACGACGGTGCGCGTACGTGCGGACAGCTGGCGGGCGGTAAGGGCCGGTACCCCAGTCAGGGCGAGGGCAGCTCGCGAGACAGCGGGCGGTGCCCCCGCGCTCACCGCACACCCGCCGGCTCCACGCCGACGGCACCCAGACGCCGGACGTGACGCATGGCCCTTTCCAGGTGCCGCCGGTATTCGACGACTTCCTCCGTGACGGGGCAGTCGGCCTGCCACGGCTTCTCAGGACCGACGAAGTGCACGAGGGAGGCCGTCGGATCGGGCTTCGGTGACCGCGTGACGACCCGGCGCACCCAGTTCCCGCGTTCCAGGAATCGGCCGACCTCGAACCGGTTGAAACCACCGGCCACCGGGCGCACTCGGCCGGATCGCAGAAGCCACAGGTTGAGGGCGTCCTGGTCGTTGTGGAGGATGTGGCGCCGGCCGTGGATCAGGGCCTGCTCGACGCCTCGGCGGATGCGGGGCAGGTGGTCGGTGTGGGTCCAGAGCACGCCCGCGTTGAAGTAGGGGCGTCCGCGCAGATGAGGCCAGCGCTCGGCGGCTCCTGGCAGCGCCGGGCACTCGCCGACGACCGGGTTGAACTCGTCCCGCACAGCGCCGGTCTCGTCCGACGCGAGGGAGCCGAGCGGCTCGCTCACGTCTCCGCGTACGAGCACGTCGGCGTCCACGTAGATCAGGTAGGGACGGCGGACGAAGCTCGGCGTGAACTCGAACCTCAGATAGGTGGTGACGGTGATGTACGAGGCGTCTGCCATGCGCGAGGAGCGCAGAGGGGCGCATCGACGGAGGCCGAAGGAGCCGAAGCCGGCCCGCTTGGTCAGGTCGGCGAGGAGGAGGGACTGCGAGGGGCTCAGGTCGAGGGTGAGCACCCGTACGGCAGCTTCGCGGCGGGCCGCCGGGGTGAGGCTGTCGGCCAGGCCGGCGAGGGCGGCGAGGCCGGGAACGAGGTACTGCTGGTCGATGCAGAGGCCGAACGCGTACACGGCGACTTCGCCTTTCGGGCGTGGTGCACGGGCGTGACGGAAGGGTCGGCAGCGAGCGCGGTCGCTCACGGTGTGTCCGTGGCTTCGGAGCGGGCGAGGATTTCGAGGCCGTCGGGGTCGTCGGTCTCCCAGTGGGGGCCACCGCCGGTCGGCGGCCGCAGCACCCACACGGTGCCGCCGGCGCGGACGTCGGTGACGATCGCCCGCCGTCCGCCGCCGTCCCGAACGAGGTCGCCGACCCAGGCGCGCTGGGCGCTCACGAAGCGCCCCCCTCGTACGTGTCCGTCTGCGTGAACCAGCCGGAGGCGGCGTTCGCGATGTCGCCGCGACGACGGGCCTGGCTGGGGGTTCGACGGGTCAGGGTGCCGCTCGATGCGTCGGCGAGGAACCCTCCCCGGTCACGGAGGAGAACACCGAGAGCCGCGAACTGGGCGACGTCGGCGGCGACATGCGTCAGGCCGCTGACGACGACACCGCGGATCATTCCGGCGGAGAGGGCGGCCGTGACGCCCTGCCAGCCCGGCCGCTCCATGAGCGGCAGTGACGGGGCGGGATCGGACCAGACGCCGGCGACGTGCCAGTGCCGGGCGTCGGCGTAGTAGCGGCCACGCTCCTCGCTCTCACCGAGGGCGGCGGAGGTGGTGGCGCATGAGTAGACGGCGACGGGTACGTGCCCGAGGCCGCTGGGCGGGTTGGTCGGCATACCCACAAGGCTGCTGGGCTGCGGAGTTGGGGCCCAGGCACGGACCGTCGCAGTGGAAAGCCTCCGTATCCGGTCGGACCGTCACGCCGCGTGGCAGCGGAAGCCGGGGCGCCCGAACGTGTGCCACGCCCCGTGGCAGTCGCGCTGATGGCGGGCCCGTACCTACTACGGGCCGTGGTACTTCGGCTCGTAGGTCAACGCACGCCGAGAGGTACGCCCGCGGAGCTCGCCAGTCCTCGCAGCCGGTTGACGGAGACCCCGGCGAGTCGACTGATGATGACGCCGGGAAGCATCTGGTGACGCACCCATCCTGGGGCCATCGCGCAGACGTCCTGGAGGGTGTCGGCTGCGGCCTCCCACCGTCGGCATTCGACCTGGGTGAGCGCTACGTCCAGGCCGTAGCGGGCCCGAGTGGCCAGGGGCACCGTATCGTCCAGGCGAACGGTGTCCATGAGCCGCAACGCTCCAGCCGTATCGCCGAAGGCCACGGCGATACGCATGGCCTGCGTTGCGGCGTACATCGGTCCGTACGGCTGGGCGTGCGCACCACGGGCATGCTCGTCCCGGATTCGGGCGGCGACGGCGTGCGCCTGGGAGAGGTACTCGCGGGCGTTGTCCGAATTCGCACCGCCCCGGGACGCGGCAACAGCGGCGTTCGTGACGAGCTGCCCGTACACGCTCAGCCGGTCCGGGTCGTGCTCGCTCATCTTGGGCTCGATCCGGTCGGCTTGTGCTGCGGCAAGGAGGAATCCCTGCTTGGTCCGGCCGTCGCGGAGGTTGACCCACGCGGTGGTGGCGGCAAGGTGCGCGTCACGGAGATCATCTCCTCCCTGCACGGCGATCTGGCGTCCGTACGTCAGCGCCGCATACGCCAGATCTCGCGATCCGAGCACGTTGGCGGCCATACCCGCTGTCTGGAAGGTGTCGATCAAGACGCCGGTGGCGGCCTCCCGCTCATCGAGACTGGCCATGTCGAACCTGGCTCGCGCCTCGGGTAGGAGCCGCCCAAGGAGCGTGCCGAGTTCGGTGTACCGGCCTCCCCAGTACGCGGCGTCCGCGCGACGGACGACGGCGCGGAGCTCGTCGACGGTGCCCGGCTCGACTACGGCGGGGATGCCGATGGCCGCATCGTGGGTGGCTGCGGAGACCCGGCGTAACGCGGCCCGCTCGTCGCGGTCCATGGACCGCCGTGGCGCCTGCTGGCCGAGGAGCACGGCGATGTCCGTGCCGAGCGCGTCGGCGATCGACAGCAGGGAGGGCAGCGAAGCCGTTCCACCGCGTTCGAGCTTGCGGACCACGCCAACGGACACGCCGGCCGCCTCCGCCAACTGCTCCTGTGTCATGCCGCCGCGCAGCGCCTTCAAGCGCTCAGAAGTGGTGTACTCCGACCATTGCATACTTCAGAACCTCCGCGTGATGGGCCCCACACGGACAGTACTGGCTGTAGCGGCGGCGCCGACAGCCTTTGATCAGACCGCAGTTGGGTTCACGCAGCGAGCACGGCTGTGACACCGAGGAGGGCCTCCAGCTCTGCCACGGCCTCATCCTCGTCCGTGACGTGGACCGTGGCGATGCCCAGATCGGCGGCCGGCGGAAGGTTCACCGCGTGATCGTCCACGAATACGCACCGCTCAGCAGGTAGTCCGATCCGCTCCAGGGCGAGTTCGTAGATCGCCGGATCGGGCTTCGCCACGCCGACCAGCTCGGAGACGACGTGCACGTCGAACAGGTCCCAGATGCCGACGTGTTCGTACGGGTTGAACGGGTCGAGGCCGAAGCTGTTGGACAGCAGGGCAAGCCGGTGGCCGGAGGCACGCGCGGCACGCGCGAGCGCGACCATCCGCCGGGCCACGGGCACCCCGGCCCAGGCTCGCCCCATCAGGTTCACCGGATCCACGTGCGCGCCCAACAGCGCGGCCGTGCCCTCGTTCCACTCGGCCTGCCCGATCTCCCCGGTCTCCAGAGCCGCGTACAGACGCCGGCCCTCAGGATGATCATTGAGAGTGCTGCGCCACGCGCCCGGAACCAGCCCTTCCGACACGCACCAGGCGCGATGGACATCGATGGGGCTGGCGGTAAGCACCCCAGCGAAGTCGAGGATCAGGCCGCGCCTGTCGGCGACATCAGTCCTGTGCGGCATCCGGTGATCGTTCCTTCCCTGATGGGTTCCCTCAACGACGCTACCGCGCACTGACCACGCGACCGAGCGAAGCCTCCCTCACCGATGCGCGTGAGCAGCTGGCGTGCTGCTCTGGAGGAACACCTGGACTGAGGGACGCTCGATCGCAGCCAGGGGCCGTTCATCCGCGATCATGTCGTACCGCACCAACACATCGAGCGCCTGCTGAGCGAAGGCGTCCGCGACAAGGTCTCTACCCGAGCGCGGTGTGGCCGTTGGTGACTCCAACGAAGTCCGGGTGGCGGGTATCACCGGCGTGCGGGACCCCAACGAGATGGAAATCCTTCGAGTCTTCAGTCGGCAAGACGAGGTCTGGGACGCGAATGACGTCGGGTACAGCGCTCGGATGTCTGGGGCGTGACGATGTCGCAGTCGATGCAGGTCCATTGCCGTGCCGGAACAGCTAAGGTCTGTCCGGCGGATCAGGCCCTAGCTGTATTGCCCTGTGAGGTTGGGGACGCGGCTGGCGGGTGGTTGGCCCTTGAGCGCGGTGTGTCCGCGGTGGTGATTGTAGGTGTGCAGCCAGCTGGGGAAGGCGTCGCGTCGTTCCTGCTCTGAGTGGTAGGGGCGGGCGTAGGCCCATTCGTCGAGGAGGGTGCGGTTGAGGCGTTCGACTTTGCCGTTGGTCTGTGGCCGGTAGGGCCGGGTTCGCTTGTGGGTGATCCCGGCCGCTGCCAGGAGGTCGCGCCAGGCGTGTGACTTGTAGCAGGAGCCGTTGTCGGTCAGGACCCGTTCGACGGTGATCCCGTGGGCCGCGTAGAACGTCTGGGCGCGGGTCCAGAACGCGGTGGCGGTCTCCTTCTTCTCGTCCGTGTGGATCTCGCTGTAGGCGAGGCGGGAGTGGTCGTCGACGGCGGTGTGGATGTAGCTGTAGCCGGCGTTCGAGCGGGTCTTGCGGCCTGCTTGCNGGCCGAGGGCCTTGTGGCCGCCGCCGTCGGGGATGTTGCCGAGTTTCTTGATGTCGACGTGGACGAGTTCGCCGGGCCGGTCGCGTTCGTAGCGGCGTATGACACGGCCGGTGGCCCGGTCCAGGTGGGTGAGGCGGGCCAGGCGGTAGCGGGTCAGGACGCGGTGGACGGTGGAGGGCACCAGCCCGAGCAGGTGCG
>NZ_KB892046.1 GCF_000373645.1 Streptomyces sp. ATexAB-D23
ATGTGGAAGCCCGGTAACGGGTGGAGCTGACTGGTACTAATAGGCCGAGGGCTTGTCCTCAGTTGCTCGCGTCCACTGTGTTGGTTCTGAAATAACGAACTGCCGTGTTGTTGTCCGGTGTTGTTTATTTCATAGTGTTTCGGTGGTCATTGCGTTAGGGAAACGCCCGGTTACATTCCGAACCCGGAAGCTAAGCCTTTCAGCGCCGATGGTACTGCAGGGGGGACCCTGTGGGAGAGTAGGACGCCGCCGAACTCCTTTTAGGAAGAGCCCCGTGCCCTTGTGGCACGGGGCTCTTCTGCGTTTACGGACCTCCTCGGCACCCCTGTGCACCCGCCTGACGGGGCTGAGGGTAGGGTCAGGGAGCATCATTGGCACGTTCTTGACACAGGAGGCCCCCGGGTGGAGGTCCAGGAGACCCGCGTGCAGACGGACCGGGTACTCACCATCCCCAACATCCTCAGCATGGCGCGCCTCGTCGGCGTACCTGTCTTCCTGTGGCTGATTCTCCGCCCCGAGTTCGGCGGGCCCCAGAGTGACGGCTGGGCATTGCTGGTCCTGATGTTCAGCGGCGTCAGCGACTACCTCGACGGCAAGCTCGCGCGCCGGTGGAACCAGATCAGCAGCCTCGGCCGGCTGCTCGACCCGGCCGCCGACCGTCTCTACATCCTTTCTACTCTCGTCGGGCTGACCTGGCGCGAGATCCTGCCCCTCTGGCTCACCGCCGCACTGCTCGCCCGCGAGCTGATGCTTCTCGTGATGGTGGGAATCCTGCGCCGTCACGGTTATCCGCCGCCGCAGGTGAACTTCCTGGGCAAGGCCGCCACGTTCAACCTCATGTACGCATTCCCCTTGTTGCTGCTCAGCGATGGAAGTGGTTGGCTGGCAGAGGTGGCCACCGTTTTCGGATGGGCGTTCGCAGGATGGGGTACAACGCTCTATTGGTGGGCAGGAATCCTCTACGTGGTTCAGGTCCGCCGACTCGTCAAGGCGGATGCAGTAGCCGATTGAGCTCGCTTCGTGTGTGCCGCGCAACGTCGCCGGCCCGCGGCTGATGTCACAGATGCTGCCCTGACGGGCGAGGTCGGCTCGACCGTCGTCTCTCAAGGAGGACGTTTCCGACATGAAGGCCGTCGTGATGGCTGGCGGCGAAGGCACTCGCCTTCGCCCCATGACCTCGAGCATGCCCAAGCCGCTCCTTCCCGTGGCCAATCGGCCGATCATGGAGCATGTGCTCCGACTGCTCAAACGGCACGGGCTCAATGAGACGGTCGTGACCGTCCAGTTCCTCGCCTCTCTGGTGAAGAACTATTTCGGAGACGGCGAAGAGCTCGGCATGGAGCTCAGCTACGCCAACGAGGAGAAGCCGCTCGGCACCGCGGGCAGCGTGAAGAATGCCGAAGAGGCGCTGAAGGACGACACCTTCCTCGTCATTTCCGGCGATGCGCTCACCGACTTCGACCTCACCGACCTCATCGCCTTTCACAAGGAAAAGGGCGGCCTGGTCACCGTCTGCCTCACGCGTGTTCCCAATCCTCTGGAATTCGGGATCACGATCGTGGACGAGGAGGGACAGGTCGAACGGTTCCTGGAGAAACCCACCTGGGGCCAGGTCTTCTCCGACACCGTCAACACGGGCATCTACGTCATGGAGCCCGAGGTCTTCAACTACGTCGAGGCCGATGTCTCCGTGGACTGGTCCGGAGACGTCTTCCCGCAGCTGATGAAGGAAGGCAAGCCCATCTACGGCTACGTCGCCGAGGGCTACTGGGAGGACGTCGGCACGCACGAGAGCTACGTGAAGGCCCAGGCCGACGTGCTCGAGCGCAAGGTCGACGTCGAGATCGACGGATTCGAGATCTCGCCCGGGGTCTGGGTGGCCGAAGGCGCGGACGTGCACCCCGACGCGGTGCTGCGGGGCCCGCTGTACATCGGCGACTACGCCAAGGTCGAGGCCGGCGTCGAGATCCGTGAGCACACGGTCATCGGGTCGAACGTCGTCGTGAAGAGCGGTGCCTTCCTGCACAAGGCCGTCGTCCACGACAACGTGTACATCGGAGACCACAGCAACCTGCGCGGCTGTGTGGTCGGCAAGAACACCGACATCATGCGAGCTTCCCGGATCGAGGACGGAGCCGTCATCGGCGACGAGTGCCTCGTCGGTGAGGAATCGATCATTCAGGGGAACGTGCGTGTCTACCCCTTCAAGACCATCGAGGCCGGCGCCTTCGTCAATACCTCGGTGATCTGGGAGTCCCGCGGACAGGCGCATCTCTTCGGGGCGCGCGGCGTCTCCGGAATCCTGAACGTGGAGATCACCCCGGAGCTGGCCGTCAGGCTGGCCGGTGCCTACGCGACGACCCTCAAGAAGGGCTCCACCGTCACCACCGCCCGGGACCACTCCCGGGGCGCCAGGGCCCTCAAACGGGCCGTGATCTCCGCCCTCCAGGCCAGTGCCATCGATGTCCGCGACCTGGAGAACGTACCGCTGCCCGTCGCGCGCCAGCAGACCGCGCGCGGAAGCGCAGGCGGGATCATGATCCGTACCTCCCAGGGCGTGCCCGACTCCGTCGACATCATGTTCTTCGACGAACGCGGCGCGGACCTCTCGCAGGCACGGCAGCGGAAGCTGGACCGGGTCTATGCCAGGCAGGAGTACCGGCGCGCCTTCCCGGGCGAGATCGGGGACATCTACTTCCCGTCCAGCGTCTTCGACTCGTACACCGGTGCCCTCCTGCGGAACGTGGACACGACGGGGGTCGCGGACGCCCAGCTCAAGGTCGTTGTCGACGCCTCCAACGGCAGCGCCGGACTCGTGCTGCCGAGCCTCCTGGGACGGCTGGGCGTGGACGCGCTCACCATCAACCCCGGCCTGGACGAATCACGCCCCACCGAGTCGGCCGAGACCCGGCGCAACGGGCTCGTACGCCTGGGGGAGATCGTCTCCTCGGCGCGGGCGGCCTTCGGCGTCCGGTTCGACCCCGTGGGCGAACGGCTCTCGCTGGTCGACGAGCGGGGCCGGATCGTGGAGGACGACCGGGCCCTGCTGGTCATGCTGGACCTCGTCGCCGCCGAGCGGCGCAGCGGACGGGTGGCGCTGCCGGTGACCACCACCAGGGTCGCCGAGCAGGTCGCCGCGTACCACGGAACCCAGGTCGAGTGGACGACGACATCGCCCGACGACCTGACCCGGGTGGGGCGTGAGGAAGGCACCATCTTCGGTGGAGACGGCCGCGGCGGCTTCATCGTTCCCGAATTCAGCAGCGTCTTCGACGGGACGGCCGCATTCGTGCGGCTCATCGGGCTCGTGGCCCGCACCCAGCTCACGCTCAGCCAGATCGACGCCCGCATCCCGCACGCCCACGTCCTGCGCCGCGACCTCGCGACGCCGTGGGCCGTGAAGGGCCTGGTGATGCGGCGGGTCGTGGAGGCCGCCGGGGACCGTGACGTCGATACGACGGACGGCGTACGGGTCGTGGAGGCGGACGGGCGCTGGGTGATGGTCCTGCCGGACAGGGCGGAAGCGGTCACCCACCTCTGGGCGGAAGGCCCCGACGACGAGTCGGCGCAGGCGCTGCTCGACGAGTGGGCGGCGGTCGTCGACAGCGCGGGCGACTGAGGTCCGGCCCCCGGGACGGGTGAGCGGGCAGCCGGCCGGCACCGGCTGCCCGCTCCCGCGCCGGACGGGCCATCGGTGGGGCCATTCGGCGTATGCCACCGCGACATGCGACGATGTGCGGCATGTCGCAGCAGCCCCCCGGTCGGAGCACGGCCCCGTCGCCCAAGCGCCCCGACGCGTCCATGCTGCTGCTGACCAACGTGATGGAGCACAGCCTCGACGACGGCTACGCCGAAGCGTCGGCCAGACGCGCGGCCGACGGGCAGGCGGGCATGCCCCGTACGCTCAAGGCGAAGCTCGGGTTCGCCGCCTGTCTCGTCCTGGCCGCCCTGGTCGTCACGCTCGGCGCCGCTCAGGCGCGGGTCGCGGCCCCGGTGCTGGCCAAGGAGCGCCAAGAACTCATCGACCGGATCGACGCGGAGACCGCGGCGGCCGACACCCTCGCCTCGCAGGTGGAGGAAGTCCGCGACGACGTGAGCGAGCGCCAGCGCAAGGCCCTGCAGGAGCACGGGGGCGACCAGGGCGAGCTGGTGGCACTGCTCTCCGGGGCAACGCCCGTGCGCGGCCCGGGGGTCAAGGTCGTCGTCGACGACGCCGAGGACACCGCGCAGGGTGGTGGCGGCGCGCGTGAGACCAGTAGCTTCTCCGACACGGGGCGGGTCAGGGACCGGGACATGCAGCGGGTCGTCAACGGGCTGTGGCAGTCGGGTGCCGAGGCCATCGCCATCAACGGACAGCGGCTGACGGCCCTGTCGGCGATCCGGGCCGCGGGCGACGCCATACTGGTCGACAACAGACCGCTCGTGCCCCCGTACACGGTGCTCGCGGTGGGGGACGGCAAGAAGCTGGGCGCGGCCTTCCGGGACAGCGCCGACGGGCAGTACCTGCAGTCGCTGAAGGACACCTTCGACATCAGGACCAGCATCTCCGTCCAGGAGAAGGTGGACCTTCCGGCCGCCCCGAGCCTGATCGTACGGACAGCAGAGCCATACAAGGCCGCAGACACAGGGAAGGGCACATCGTGATCGCCGTACTGGGCCTCGTCGTGGGAGTCGTGGTCGGACTGTTGGTCCGGCCCGAAGTGCCGGCGGTCGTCGAGCCCTATCTCCCGATCGCCGTCGTCGCCGCACTCGACGCGGTCTTCGGTGGTCTGCGGGCCATGCTCGACGGCATCTTCGTCGACAAGGTCTTCGTGGTCTCGTTCCTCTCGAATGTCGTCGTGGCGGCCCTCATCGTCTTCCTGGGCGACAAACTGGGCGTCGGAGCCCAGCTCTCCACAGGTGTGGTGGTCGTGCTCGGCATCCGGATCTTCTCCAACGCCGCGGCCATCCGCCGGCACGTCTTCCGGGCCTGATGCCGATGAGCAACGACGCCCTCAACGACGGCGGCGAGCAGCCCGGCGAGCAGCGGGCGAACTCCTCCCAGGAGCTCACCGGACGCCAGCGGCTGGCGGCCGGTATCTGGCCGCCCCGGGTCACCCGCGCCCAACTCGTCGTCGCCCTGCTGCTGTTCGTCCTCGGCCTCGGGCTCGCCATCCAGGTGCGGTCCAACAGCGACAACAGCGCCCTGCGTGGTGCCCGCCAGGAGGACCTGGTACGCATCCTGGACGAGGTGGACGAGCGCACCCAGCGGCTGGAGGACGAGAAGCAGCGCCTGGACGACCAGCGCACCGAGCTGGAGAACAGCTCGGACCAGGCCGAGGAGGCCCGGAAGCAGACGGTCGAGAAGGAGCGGCAACTCGGCGTGCTCGCGGGCACCGTGGCGGCGCACGGCCCGGGTATCACCGTGACGGTCAACGACCCCGGTGGAGCCGTGCGGCCGGACATGCTCCTCGACGCCCTTCAGGAGCTGAGGGCGGCCGGCGCGGAGGCGGTCGAGGTCAACGGCGTACGCGTCGTGGCCAATACGTACTTCTCCGGCGACGGAGGTGCCGTCAAGGTCGACGGCCGTAAGATCTCCGCCCCGTACGTGTTCAAGGTCATCGGCAAGCCGCAGGATCTGGAACCGGCGCTCAACATCCCCGGAGGTGTGGTGCAGACGCTGGAGAAGGAGCAGGCCACCGTGCATGTGGCGCGCACCGACGACATTGTCGTGGACGCCTTGCGACCGGCGGAGCGGCCTGACTACGCTCGGTCGTCGGGCCAGTGAGCCCCGGGAGTCCCGGCGCCGGGGGACACGAGCGGAAGGTTGCGGGGGGTCGCCGCATCGTAATCGTGGCGCGTGGTGGAAACTGTCGAGTGGATACGGACGTTGTGAAGATGTCCGGGTCGGCAGGTGTGTTCATTCAGGGTTCGTCCTGCCCCACGGGCGGGTCTGTTTCGGTCAAGGGGAATCGCCCGTGAAGTTGTTTGGGAAGTTGTTCGGCAAGAGCGCACGCGACGAGGCCGCACGGCATCGCGCGCCGCGCCATGGTCAGCCCGACGAGCAGGGTGCTGAGCGCCCGCTCTTCCGCGACCAGGTGGCGGGCCAGGGGGGTGACCACCCGGGCGGTTCCGGCGCGTCGTCCGTTGACCCTGCCGGTCCCGGCCGCATAGGTTTCGGAGCCCCGAGCCAGGAGGCTTCGTCCATGCCGGTCTGTACGAGGTGCGGGCACCGCAATGCCGAGGCCAGCCGTTTCTGCTCCAACTGCGGTGCGCCGCTGAGGGGCGGGGTCCCCGAGCGTGCCTCGGAGACGACGTCGACCATCTCCATCTCGGGGCTGGAGGCCTACGAGGCGGAGGCGACCGGCCAGACGGCCGTACCGTCGCTCTCGCCCGAGGCACAGGCGGCCGTAGACGCCCTGCCGCTCGGTTCGGCACTCCTGGTGGTGCGGCGCGGCCCGAATTCCGGCAGCCGCTTCCTGCTGGACGGTGACCTGACGACGGCCGGGCGTCACCCGCAGAGCGACATCTTCCTCGACGACGTGACGGTCTCGCGCCGGCATGTGGAGTTCCGCCGCAATGCCGACGGCAGCTTCACGGTCGGGGATGTCGGCAGCCTCAACGGCACCTACGTCAACCGCGAGCGGATCGACTCCGTCGCCCTGTCCAACGGCGACGAGGTGCAGATCGGTAAGTACCGGCTGGTCTTCTACGCGAGCCAGCGCGGCATCTGACCCGCCCCCGGACCGCGTCCGGGGGGACCCCTCAGGAAGGTCCATGCTGAGAACACCGAGTGGCGGTGCCGGCAACGGCACCGCCGCCGACGACCGGCCGATGAGCATCGGCACGGTGCTCCTGCACCTGCGGGAGGAGTTTCCCGAGGTCACCATCTCCAAGATCCGCTTCCTGGAGGCCGAGGGGCTCGTCGAGCCGCAGCGGACCCCTTCGGGCTATCGGAAGTTCAGCCCCGCCGATGTCGAGCGGCTCGCCCAGGTGCTGCGGATGCAGCGGGACCACTACCTCCCGCTCAAGGTCATCCGCGAGCATCTGGACGCCCTCGCCCGGGGCGAACGGGTGGTCCTGCCGTCCCCCGACGGGGAGCGGCAGGACGCGGCGGACGGCGACTGGACCAGTGTCCGGGGGCGGGCCACGGCCGCTCGCATCGGCCGCGCCGAGCTGCTCGTCGCCGCCGAGGTCACCGAGAGCGACCTCGACGCCTGGGAGTCCTACGGCCTTGTCGCACCGACGCCGGAGGGCGGCTACGACGCCGAGATGGTGACCGTCGCCAGGCTTGTGGCGGATCTGGGGCGATTCGGTCTGGAACCTCGTCACCTGAGGCCCATGCGGGCGGCCGCCGACCGGGAGGCGGGACTTATCGAGCAGGTCGTCGCGCCGCTGCGCCGGCACCGGAATCCGCAGACCAGAGCGCATGCCGAGGCCACCACCAAGGAGCTGGCGGAGCTCTCCGTACGGCTGCATTCCGCGCTCGTCCAGAGCGCTCTGCAGGTGCGGCTCAATTGATGCCGGCCGAGCCCGACTACCCAAACCTGCCGAGCACGTCCTAGGGTTGCTGTGTGAACGAGCTCGACGTTGTGGGTGTCCGGGTGGAAATGCCCTCCAACCAACCGATCGTGCTCCTGCGTGAAGTGGGAGGCGACCGGTACCTCCCCATTTGGATCGGTCCTGGTGAGGCGACCGCGATCGCCTTCGCTCAGCAGGGCATGGCTCCGGCCAGGCCGCTGACCCATGATCTCTTCAAGGATGTGCTCGAGGCCGTGGGCCAGGAGCTCACCGAGGTCCGCATCACGGACCTGCGTGAAGGGGTTTTCTACGCGGAGCTGGTCTTCGCCAGCGGCGTCGAGGTGAGCGCGCGTCCCTCGGACGCCATAGCGCTCGCCCTGCGCACCGGCACGCCGATCTACGGCAGTGACGGGGTGCTCGACGACGCGGGGATCGCGATCCCCGACGAGCAGGAGGACGAGGTGGAGAAGTTCCGCGAGTTCCTCGACCAGATCTCTCCGGAGGACTTCGGCACGAACAACAGTCAGTGACGTCCCCTGAGGCCGCCCGCCGGTACATCCGGAGAGCCTTTCCCCGCCGAGGGTCACGCGAAACCACCCTCAGGGTGATTATCACTCGGCGTGCCGAGTGTGGCGATCGTTGACGCACCCCGGGTGACTGCCTACCTTCGAGTGGGCAGGTCAAGGAGGGAGGTCGGCGTGAGAAGCAGCGGCGACGGTACGGCGGCGGGTGCGCCGTATCCGCAGCAGGGGAGTACAGCCGACCGCACCGTGAGGCAGTCGGCAGTGCCGGCTGCGGTGGCAGGGGGCGGCGTGGCATCGGCCGACGACATCGGCTATCGCGGGCCGACGGCGTGCGCGGCGGCGGGGATCACTTATCGGCAGCTCGACTACTGGGCCCGTACCGGCCTGGTCGAGCCGAGCGTCCGCCCGGCGTACGGATCGGGCACACAGCGGCTCTACAGCTTCCGGGACGTCGTCCTGCTGAAGATCGTGAAGCGCTTCCTGGACACCGGTGTGGCCCTCCAGAACATCCGCACCACGGTCCAGCACCTGCGGGCCCGCGGATTCCAGGATCTGGAGCGCATGACGCTGATGAGCGACGGGGCGACGGTCTACGAGTGCTCCTCGCCCGCCGAGGTCGTGGACCTGCTCCAGGGGGGCCAGGGCGTGTTCGGGATCGCCGTCGGGGTGGTGTGGCGGGACGTGGACGCCGCGCTGTCGCAGCTGCACGGGGAGCGTGTGGACACCGGGGAGACCCTCATCGGGCACAACCCCACCGACGAGCTCGCGCGGCGCCGGAACCGGGCCGTCTGAGGCGCCGAGCGCCCGGCCCGGCGAGGTAATCGCGGGCCGGCGGGCCGTGGTGGCGCGGCGATTGTCAGTGCCGTAGGGCAGCATCGGCTGGTGTGAGAGCCGCGCCGACCATCCTGCACCTGGACATGGATGCCTTCTACGCCTCGGCGGAGCAGGCGGCGAAGCCGAGCCTGCGCGGTAAACCGGTTGTGGTGGGCGGGCTCGGCCCCCGCGGGGTCGTCGCGACCGCCTCGTACGAGGCACGGCGGTTCGGGGTGCACTCGGCCATGCCGATGGCGCAGGCCAGACGGCTCGCGCCGAACGCCGCCTATCTGGTGCCGCGCTTCGCGCTGTACCGGTCCGTGAGCGACCAGGTCATGGAGCTGCTGGGCCGGCTCTCACCCCTGGTGGAGCCGCTCAGCCTGGACGAGGCCTTCGTGGACCTGGAAGCGGGCGGTACCGCCGACGACACCGCCTCGGCCCTGGAGATCGGGCGGCAGCTGCGCGAGGCGATCGAGGCCGTCACCGGACTGAGCGGTTCCGTGGGGCTCGCAGGCTCCAAGATGCTCGCCAAGATCGCCTCCGAGGAGGCGAAGCCCGACGGGATACGGGTGATCGAGCCGGGCACCGAGCGGGAACTGCTCGCGCCCATGCCGGTGCGTACGCTGCCGGGCGTCGGGCCCGCCACCGCGGACCATCTGCGCCGCGCCGGCATGACCACGGTGAACGATCTGGCCGAGGCGGGCGAGGCGGAGCTCGTACGGCTGCTGGGCAAGGCGCACGGCGGCTCCCTGCACCGGATGGCGTTCGGTTACGACGACCGGCCGGTGGTGTCCGAGCGCGACGCGAAATCGGTGTCGGTCGAGGACACCTTCGACATCGATCTGCACGACCGGGTCCGGGTGCGCACCGAGGTCGAGCGGCTGGCCGGCCGGTGCGTCCAGCGGCTGAGGGCCGCCGAGCGGTCGGGGCGCACGGTGGTGCTGAAGGTGCGCAGGTACGACTTCTCCACCCTGACCCGCTCGGAGACGCTGCGCGGGCCCACCGACGACCCCGCCGTGGTGCGGGAGGCCGCCGCGCGGCTCCTGGAGGCCGTGGACACCACAGGGGGCGTGCGGCTGCTCGGCGTCGGCGTCACCGGACTCGCCGACTTCACCCAGGAGGACCTGTTCGCCCAGGCCGCGGGCGAGCGGGCCGAGGCCGGCCTCGCGGACGGGGCGGAGGAGGGGGCGCAGGCCGCAGAGGAGGGCCAGGGGCGGGCGGATGCCGAGCCGGGGCCGGAGAGCGCCGAGCAGCTCGCCGCGCGGCGCTGGCCGGCCGGACACGACGTACGGCACGACACCCATGGACACGGCTGGGTGCAGGGGAGCGGGGTCGGCCGGGTGACCGTGCGGTTCGAGGAACCGGGATCGGTGCCCGGCCGGGTGCGTACGTTCCGGATCGACGATCCCGCGCTGCGGCCGGCCGAGCCGCTGCCGCTCGTGCGGGAGCCGCCGGACTACTCCTCCTGGCCGGCCAGCCTGCCGAAGTCGCGGTCCGGGGGCGGGGTGCCCGGGGCGGAGTCCAGGCCGTAGTGCCGGTAGAGCTGGAGTTCCTGTTCGGGGGAGAGGTGCCGGCCCACCCCGAAGTCGGGTGCGTCCTTGATCAGCGAACGCTCGAAGGGGACTCGCAGGGTGTCCCCGACGCATTCGCTGGGTTCCAGCGGGACGAACGCGTCCCGGCTGAACAGACCGGTGCGTACGGCTGCCCACTCGGGCACTCCGGTCGCGTCGTCGAGGTACACCTCGTCCACGGTCCCGATCTTGGTGCCGTTGCGGTCGAAGGCCTTGCGGCCGATCAGACTGCGCGGGTCGATGTCGGTCTGCACAGGCCCTCCCACTGGTTGCGGCTGTCCACAGGGACTACAGAAATGCAGTTCCGTGGTGTTGGCCACTTGAGAATTCTCGTCGTGTACCCCGCTGGTAGGGTGGTTATGGCTGCTGACCCCGTGCGGGAGAGTCCTCCGGAGTCGATCCGGAGGCGCCGAAGGAGCAAATCCTCCCCGGAATCTCTCAGGCCCCCGTACCGCACGGACGAGGTCACTCTGGAAAGCAGGGCGGGTTGCGCGCGGCCGAGGGCCGGGTGGGGCCTCTCCCTCACCGACGGTGAAAGCCGGCGCCCATGGTGCCGGTGAAGCTCTCAGGTTGAGATGACAGAGGGGGAGGCCGTTCGGGCACCCCGCGCCGTGGTGCCCCTCGCAGGTCGTGACAGACCAGGAGGCCTCCACCATGACCCCCCGTCGCATCCCGCTCGCCCAGCTGGAGCAGGGCATTCCGTTCGAGCAGCGCCATATCGGCCCCGACGCCGAGGCGCAGGCGAAGATGCTCGCCCAGGTCGGTTACGGCTCGCTCGACGAGCTGACCGCGGCCGCCGTGCCCGACGTGATCAAGAGCGCCGAGGCGCTGCGGCTGCCGGACGCCCGTACCGAGGCCGAGGTGCTGGCCGAGCTGCGCGGGCTCGCCGACCGCAACGAGGTCCTCGCCCCGATGATCGGGCTCGGCTACTACGGCACCTTCACCCCGCCGGTGATCCTGCGCAACGTCATGGAGAACCCCGCCTGGTACACGGCCTACACGCCGTACCAGCCCGAGATCTCCCAGGGCCGCCTCGAAGCCCTCCTGAACTTCCAGACGATGGTCGCCGAGCTCACCGGGCTGCCCACCTCCGGCGCCTCCCTGCTCGACGAGGGAACGGCCGCCGCCGAGGCCATGGCGCTGGCCCGGCGCGTCGGCAAGGTCAAGAACGGCGTCTTCCTGGTCGACGCCGACACCCTGCCGCAGACCGTCGCCGTCATCGAGACCCGGGCCGAGCCCACCGGTGTCGAGGTCGTCGTCGCCGACCTCGCCGACGGCATCCCGGCCGAGATCGCCGAGCGCGGTGTCTTCGGCGTGCTGCTCCAGTACCCCGGCGCCTCCGGGGCGGTCCGGGACATCAAGCCCGTGATCGACCAGGCGCACGAGCTCGGCGCGATCGTCACCGTGGCCGCCGACCTGCTGGCCCTCACCCTGCTCACCTCGCCCGGCGACCTGGGCGCGGACATCGCCGTCGGCACCACGCAGCGCTTCGGCGTGCCGATGGGCTTCGGCGGGCCGCACGCCGGCTTCATGGCGGTCCGCGACAAGTTCGCGCGCAGCCTCCCGGGGCGCCTCGTCGGCGTCTCCGTGGACGCCGACGGCAACAAGGCGTACCGACTGGCCCTCCAGACCCGCGAGCAGCACATCCGCCGCGAGAAGGCCACCAGTAACATCTGCACCGCGCAGGTGCTGCTCGCCGTGATGGCCGGCATGTACGCCGTCTACCACGGCCCCGAGGGGCTGCGGACGATCGCCCGGCGCACCCACCGCTACGCCGCGATCCTCGCCGAGGGCCTGCGCACGTCCGGGGTGGACGTGGTCACCGGGGCGTACTTCGACACGCTCACCGTCCGTGTGCCCGGCAAGGCGGCCGGCGTCGTCTCCGACGCCCGTGAGCGCGGCGTGAACCTGCGCCTCGTCGATGCCGACACCGTCTCGCTCGCCTGCGACGAGACCACGACCCGTACCCAGGTCGCCGCGGTCTGGGCGGCCTTCGATGCCGACGGGGACGTCGAGGCGCTGGACGCCGCGACCGAGGACGCGCTGCCCGGGGCGCTGCTGCGCACCGACGAGATCCTGACCCACCCGGTCTTCCACCAGCACCGGTCCGAGACCGCGATGCTGCGGTACCTGCGCAAGCTCGCCGACCGTGACTACGCGCTCGACCGCGGGATGATCCCGCTCGGCTCCTGCACCATGAAGCTGAACGCGACGGCCGAGATGGAGTCGATCACCTGGCCGGAGTTCGGCGCGCTGCACCCGTTCGCGCCGGCCGAGCAGGCTCAGGGCTTCCTGACGCTCATCCGTGAGCTGGAGGAGCGGCTGGCGGAGGTCACCGGCTACGACGCGGTCTCGATCCAGCCGAACGCCGGCTCGCAGGGCGAGTTCGCGGGGCTGCTGGCCGTCCGCGCGTACCACCGTGCCAACGGCGACGAGAAGCGGACCGTGTGTCTGATCCCGTCCTCGGCGCACGGCACCAACGCCGCCAGCGCCGTGATGGCCGGTATGAAGGTCGTCGTCGTGAAGACCGCCGACGACGGCGAGGTCGACATCGACGACCTGCGTGCCAAGATCGCGCAGCACCGCGACGAGCTGGCCGTGCTCATGATCACCTACCCCTCGACGCACGGTGTCTTCGAGGAGCACGTCGCCGACATCTGCGCCGAGGTGCACGACGCGGGCGGCCAGGTCTACGTCGACGGCGCCAACCTCAACGCGCTGGTCGGCCTCGCCAAGCCCGGCCGGTTCGGCGGCGACGTCTCGCACCTGAACCTGCACAAGACCTTCTGCATCCCGCACGGCGGCGGCGGCCCCGGCGTCGGCCCCGTCGGGGTGCGCGCGCACCTGGCGCCGTACCTGCCCAACCACCCGCTGCAGCCCGCGGCCGGCCCGAAGACGGGTGTCGGACCGATCTCGGCGGCCCCCTGGGGCTCGGCCGGCATCCTGCCGATCTCCTGGGCCTATGTGCGCCTGATGGGCGGCGAGGGGCTGAAGCGGGCGACGCAGGTCGCCGTGCTGGCCGCCAACTACATCGCCAAGCGCCTCGAACCCCACTACCCGATCCTCTACAACGGCCCGGCCGGTCTGGTCGCCCACGAGTGCATCGTGGACCTGCGGCCGATCTCCAAGGCGACCGGCGTCAGCATCGACGACGTCGCCAAGCGGCTCATCGACTACGGCTTCCACTCGCCGACCATGTCGTTCCCGGTCGCCGGGACGCTGATGATCGAGCCGACCGAGAGCGAGGACCTCGCCGAGCTGGACCGCTTCTGCGACACGATGATCGCCATCCGTGCCGAGATCGAGAAGGTCGCTTCGGGGGAGTGGAGCGCGCAGGACAACCCGCTGACCAACGCTCCGCACACCGCGGCGGCGCTGGGCGGGGAGTGGGAGCAGGGCTACAGCCGCGAGGTGGCGGTCTTCCCGGCCGGGGTCTCGGCCGCCGACAAGTACTGGCCGCCGGTGCGCCGGATCGACGGTGCGTTCGGTGACCGTAACCTCGTCTGCTCGTGCCCGCCGCTGGACGAGTACGACAACTGAGGCATGAGCGGGAAGTGACGCGGACATGCGTCGGGGCCGGTGCGGAGACTCCTCCGGGCCGGCCCCCTTCCGTTCCGGGCGGCTCTCAGGCCGCCTTCATCACCCGGCTTGCCGCCAGAGGCCTGTGCGGGGCGATGATCTGCCCGTCCGGAAGCAGCTCACCGGTGTCCTCGAAGAGCAGGACGCCGTTGCACAGCAGGCTCCAGCCCTGTTCCGGGTGGTGTGCCACCTGGCGGGCGGCCTCCCGGTCGGGTGAGTCGGCTGTCGGGCAGGGTGGCTGATGCTGGCACATGGATGGGTTCTTTCGCTGCGTCGAGTTGAGTGTCCCGCGGTGTGGCGAGGTCTTCATGGCCGCCCCCGTTTCGATCGGTCCGGTCCCAGTGTTGCCCTACGGCCGTCAATCCGCAGGGATTTCGCCGTAGCGCTAGCACTCCTCCCATGACGCATCACCCGGCCGGACGGTTCAACTCAACTGCACTGTCCCTTCGGGTGGTTCGGGGTGGCCGGATGGGACTAGTCCGGTTGGGCCGGGGCGGTGCGGGCCGAACCGCGCGCTGTGCCCCGCCGCCCGGGAGGGGGCAACGGGGCACAGCGCGCGGACGGGCCGCCGGCTTCAGGCGGGGGCCGGGGAGCCCAGGAGGGGGCCCGTGCCCGGCGTGACGCGGGTGGTGATCACGGGCAGCAGGTCGGCGGCCCGGTGCGGGCGGTGCGCCGCGATGCCCGGCGGGGCGGGGGCCAGCGGCACCAGCAGATCGGCCGGGCCGGGCGAGCCGCAGGACGCGTCGGCCTCGGGGTCGTCGTGCAGCCACAGGGCCAGCATGTAGAGGTCGGGGATGGACAGCAGCCTCGGCTGGTAGGGGTGGCTCATCCCCTCGGCCTGGCGCAGGGCGAGTTCCGTCGAGGCGATGTACGGGCCTTCGAAGAAGTGCGAGAAGGCCCAGCCGTCGGGCGTGAGCATGGTGTCCGCCGCCGCTACCGCCCGCTCCGTGCTGCGGATCTGGAAGCGCCAGGCGGCGAGCCGGGTGGCGGGCGCGTCTCCGCCCGGGAGGAGGTCCAGCACGTGGACGGGCAGCGGGTGTTCGGGGCTCAGAGGTCCCTGTGCGGACCGCAGGGCGGGGGTACGGGCCTCGCGGACTGCGGTCGGTGAACCGAGCGCCGTGAGAACGCTTCGCAGCGCGGGCGCGGGGGCCAGGGGAACATGCAGCGGCATAATTGGGTCGCCTCTCACTTCGGAGACACGGTGGTGCGCGGGCGGGTGCAGACGGCGCTGTCGGCGTGCGGGGCCAGAGGAGGCCGGTGACTGAGCCGGTGCGTCAACTCTCTGCCTCGTCCGCGGAGTTTATACGACACGTGTTCACGCGGTGTTTCCACTAGCCGCCACGGCTATTGCCGGCAAGGCGGTATCCGGACTTTATTATGCGGAGATCGTGCTGATTCGGCGCGAGCGGCGCAGCCGCCGCCTCGGGTTTTTCCCGCACCGCGGACGGCCGAAACCCATCGGAGCTTTGAGAGCCCTCTGTAGGGGGAAACGGGTCTCAGCTTCATGCCGAGTGAATGTGCCGGAGGCCCCGGCGCTCAGATTACCGGGTGCGCGCCGTCCGCGGGGCGTTACGGATCACGTCCTGCGGGCATTATCGATCGTGATGCGAGCGGCCCCGGCCGCGTGCTGTCCACTCGAGGAGGGACCCTTCAATGGGGGAGAAGGTCGTCGCCGGCGCCTTTGATCTGTCCGATCGGCAGAAGTACCGGAGGAAGCTGCACCAGTGCCTGGAGGCACTGTCCGGACTTCTGGCCGAGCGGCGGTTCGACCGGCCGCGCAACCTCATGGGTATGGAGATCGAGCTGAATCTCACGGGCTCCGACGCCATGCCGAAGATGTTGAATGGACAGGTCCTGGAGCGCATCGCGAGCCACGATTTCCAGACGGAACTGGGGATGTTCAATCTGGAGGTGAACATAGTCCCCCATCATCTGTCGGGGCGTGTTCTCGATCAGCTGGCCGAAGAGCTGAGGGCCGGGCTCGGATATGCCGACCGGAAGGCCGGTGAAGTCGATGCCGGGATCATGATGATCGGAATCCTTCCGACGCTGGGGCGCGACGACATGGTCCGGTCCAACCTCTCCGACGTGGACCGTTACGCCCTGCTGAACGATCAAATGGTCGCGGCCCGCGGCGAGGATTTCTCACTGGATATCGAGGGCGTCGAGCGGCTTGTCTGCACCTCCGGGTCGATCACTCCGGAGGCCGCCTGCACCTCGCTCCAGCTCCATCTCCAGGTGACTCCGGAGCGTTTCTCCGACGTGTGGAACGCGGCCCAGGCGGTCGCCGCCGTCCAGGTGGCCCTGGGCGCCAACTCGCCCTTCCTGTTCGGCCGCGAGGTGTGGCGGGAGTCCCGGCCGCCGCTGTTCGAGCAGGCCACCGACACCCGGCCGCCCGAACTGCGCAATCAGGGGGTACGGCCCCGGACCTGGTTCGGGGAGAAGTGGATCGGCTCGGTCCGCGAACTCTTCGAGGAGAACCTCCGCTACTTCCCCCCGCTGCTGCCCATCTGCGACGAGGAGGAGCCGCTGCGCGTCCTCGCCGACGGCGGGGTGCCGCGCCTCTCGGAGCTGGTCCTCCACAACGGCACGGTCTACCGCTGGAACCGGCCGGTGTACGGGCTGGCGGACGGCGTCCCCCACCTCCGGGTGGAGAACCGGGTGCTGCCCGCGGGGCCGACCGTCGCCGACGTCATGGCCAACACCGCGCTCTACTACGGGCTGGTCCGGGCCCTCGCCGAGGAGTCCCGTCCGGTGTGGACCAGGATGCCGTTCGCCGCCGCCGCGGAGAACTTCGAGACCGCCTGCCGCCAGGGCATCGACGCCGAGCTGCTGTGGCCGCGGCCGGGCCGCTCCGGGGGCCTCACCCGCGTACCGGTGGTGAAGCTGGTGCGGGACGAGCTGCTGCCGCTGGCCGCCGCGGGGCTCGACGCCTGGAACATCGAGCCGGCCGACCGGGACCACTACCTGGGGATCATCGAGGAGCGGTGCAAGCGGCGGACGAACGGCGCGTCCTGGCAGGCGGACACCTACCACCGGGCGCGCGAGGCCGGACTCGACCGGGGTGCCGCGCTCGCCTCGATGACCCGGCGCTACGCCGAGCTGATGCAGGGCGGCGACCCCGTGCACAGCTGGCCGGTGGGCATCCCGGCGCCGTAACGGGACGGGCGGACCCCGGACGGGGAGCCGGGCCGGGTCCGGGGCGCGTCGCGAGCGCCCCGGGCCCCGCCGCTACTCGGCCGAGCGGCCGTTCTGGCCGGCCGTCATCACGGCTTGCAGGATCACCGCCTGGATCTCGGCCGGGTCGGTCACCTGGTAGCCGCCACCACCGGTGACCCGGGCTATCTGATCCACCTCCTCCCGGTCCGCCTCCGGGCCGACCGCGATGGCCAGCACCGGAACCGGCCGCTCCGGGTCGGCGATGGCCTTCAGCTCGTCGATCAGGGCGGAGCGCGAGATGGACCGCTCGTCCTGGTTCGAACCGTCGGTGAGGATCACGACCGCGTTGAACTTGCCCTTCACATACGTGCGCTGCGCCTCCTTGTACGAGGCCAGGATCGTGTCGTACAGGCCGGTCGCGCCGTCCGGCACGGGCTGGAGCGCGGCGAACGCGGCGGCGAGCTTCTCCCGGTGGGTGCCGCCGCCCTTCTCCGTGGCACCGAGACGGGCGGTCGGCACCAGACGGCGGTAGTCCTTGTCGCCGTCGAGGGTGGTGGCGAACTCCCAGAGGCCGATCTCGTCGTTCGGCGTGAACTGGTTGAGCGCCTGGATCAGGGACGCCTTGGTGACGTCCATGCGGGACTGGTTGCGGCCCGGGACGATCGTGGCCATCGAGCCCGAGGCGTCGACGACGGTGGTGAGCCGCGCGCTCTGCACGGTGATCGTCCACATGCCGAGCGTCTCCTGGAGCGTCTCGTCCGACGGCGCGGGCGGCTGCTGCTCGGCGTAGGGCTGGGGTGCCCTGCCGCCCGCCGCCGCGACCACCGCCTTGTCCGCCGTGCCGTCCGTGGTGCGGAAGCCGTGCTCCCGGAGGACGCGCAGGGAGCTGTCCTCGGACAGCAGGGTCATGAAGCGCAGCGCGGCCCGGCTCTCGTCCGTGGTCTGCTTCTGCTCGTTGACCAGTGTGAACGGATAGTCGAGCAGCGGGGTGCCGTCCTTCGGGTAGAAGAGGTCGACCTTTCCGTCGCCCGTGGACTCGGCGTTGTGGGCGAAGGCGGCCTGCTCGGAGAGGAGCACCGCCTGGTTGCGTGCCGGATTGCCGTCCTCGGCGCCGGAGCCGTCCTGCGGCAGGGTCGCCACGACCTGGGTGTCTCCGTCGGACATCCGCTGGGCGAGCAGCTTCGCGGTGGCCGCGACCCTGGTGTCGCTGTCCCCGCCCTGCTTGTCGGCGGACGCGCCGATGGCGGCGAGAGCCAGCAGCCCGGTGGCGGAGCGCGCGGGGTCGGCCGAGCCGAGCCGGACCTTGTCGGACTCCATGGCCGCGCCGGTCAACTCGGCCCACGAGTACGTCTTCTTCGGCCAGCCGAGGCTCTTGGCGGCTCCGGGGACCACGGCCATCGTGACGGGGGAGGTGGCGATCGAGTCGCCCGGGGTGATCGCGACGGCGTCCCCGTCCCCCTTGGCCCGGCTCAGCCACAGATCGGAGTCGGGAAGCCATATCTGGTAGCCGGGGGCGCGGGTGCCACCGGCGAGCTCGTCCGCCACTTTGTACGAGTCGCGGGCCTCCACCTCCACATCGAGGCAGTGGCCGTCGGACCGCAGCTCGTCCTTGCGCGCCCGGTCGGCGACGGCGCGCACGGCGGGGGCGATGTCCGGCGAGGCCATCATGGACAGGTGTACGGCGCTGTCCTCGCACGACTTCGAGAACGAGAGCAGCCCGCCCTGTGCCGCGATCGCCGTTCCCCCCGCCACGGCGAGAACGAGCATGGTGGCGATGATCACGGTGCGACGGCGGCGCGGTGGACGGTCCCCGCCTCCGGTCGCGGCGTGGTCGTCGGGCAAGCTGTGACGTCCCATGTCGGTGGTGCCCCTCCTTGAGGATGAACAAGGAAATGGGGGACCACACCATCGGCAATGGTGCTCGTCCCCCGGCCTGTCGCGCATGATCTTCGTACCTGCATTCGAGACCCTAGCGGGGCGGCGAGGGGCTTGGGACGCGAATGCACAACTGAGAGCAGGTGTACAGGTGGAGGCGGGGCGTGTGGCTGATTCTTTTCCCCAGGAGGCCGTTTCGCGACGGATTCTCCGGTCCGAGACGGTGCTCGTACTGGCGCTCTCGCTGGGTGCGAGCGGAGTCTCTGCCCTCATCAGTTTTGTCGGGTCACTGACGAAACCAGGGGGGTTGAAGGATCAGGCGGCCACCCTCAACAGTTCGTACGCTCCGGGACGCCCTTGGCTGGATCTCGCCTGGCAGCTCTTCGGAATCGCGACGGCTCTGGTGCCCGTGGCCCTCGTGGCGCATCTGCTGATCCGGGAAGGGGCCGGGCTACGGGCCATCGGCTTCGACCGCACCCGGCCGGGGTGGGACCTGGCGCGCGGCACGGTGGTCGCGGCGGGCATCGGCAGCGCCGGGCTGGCGTTCTACCTGGTGGCCAGGGCCGCCGGTTTCAACCTCACCGTCGTCCCCGAGTCGCTGCCCGACGTCTGGTGGAAGTTCCCCGTCCTCATCCTCTCGGCGATCCAGAACTCGGTGCTGGAGGAAGTGATCGTCGTCGGCTACCTGCTGCGACGGCTCGGGCAGTTGGGGTGGACGCCGATGGCGGCACTGGCCGCGAGTTCGGTGCTGCGCGGCTCTTACCACCTCTACCAGGGCATCGGCGGGTTCATCGGCAACATGGTCATGGGGATCGTCTTCGTGCTGCTGTACCGCCGCTGGCAGCGGGTGGGACCGCTGGTCGCGGCGCACGCGCTCCTCGACATCGGCGCGTTCGTCGGGTACGCGCTGCTCGCCGGGAAGGTGGACTGGCTGCCCACGCCGTGAACGGCGGAGCGGCCGGCGGGGGGCGTGCGGGGTCCGTACCCCCCCGGCGCCGTCAGGGGGCGACGAGCAGCTCGCCGTCCAGGACCGTGACCGCGTGGCCCGTCAGCAGGGTGCGCGGCCCGCGCAGCGAGGTGCGGACGAGCCCGGAGCGGGCGGAGGCCTGGAGCCCGGTCAGTTCGTCGCGGCCGAGCCGGGCCGACCAGAACGGGGCCAGCGCGGTGTGGGCGCTGCCCGTCACCGGGTCCTCGTCGATGCCCACCCGGGGGAAGAAACCGCGCGACACGTAGTCGTACGCTCCGCCCGGCGCAGCGGCCGCCGTGGCGATGACGCCGCGCCGGGAACGGGCGGCCAGCGCCGCGAAGTCGGGGGCGAGGCCCCGTACGGTCGCCTCGTCCTCCAGCTCCACCAGCAGGTCGCCGATGTGCGGGCCGGTGTCGTGCACGGAAAGCGCCTCGGCGCCGAGGGCCTCGGTGAGTCCGGCCGGAGCGGCCTCGGGAGTCAGCGGTGCGGTGGGGAAGTCGAGCGTGACCGAGCCGTCCGGGCGGGCGGTGGAGGTGAGCGTTCCGCACCGGGCGGCGAAACGCACGGTGCCGCTCGCGGCTTTGGTGGTGTGCAGGACATGGGCGGTGGCGAGGGTGGCGTGGCCGCACATGTCGACCTCGGTGACCGGTGTGAACCACCGCAGTGCCCAGTCCGCGGCGCCGCCCGGCGGCAGGGGGTGGGCGAACGCGGTCTCGGAGAGGTTCAGCTCGGCGGCGACCCGTTGCAGCGAGCTGTCCTCGGGGAAGCCCTCGGGGCCGAACAGCAGGACGCCGGCCGGGTTGCCGGTGAAGGGGCGGTCGGTGAACGCGTCGACGGTACGAATCCTCATGCGCCGACCGTAGGCGCGGGGAGGAGCCGCCGGCCAAGGCCAATTCCGGGTCGGTGGCCCGGAAGGCGCGCCGGCCTCTCCCGGCCGGTCCCCCTCCGCGTGCCCGGCTTGACCTTGTCACAGTGGCAAGCACTTCACTGTGCGGACGAGGAGGTGGTCCGGATGACCATGAACAACGAGGACACGACCACGGCGCGTGCGCTGCGGGGGCTGGGGCACGCCGACGCGTCGGTCCGGCTGCGGTCGGCGCTGGCGGTGGGTTCGAACCCGGACCCGCGGTTCGTGGAGCGGCTGATCGACATGTGCGGGACCGAGCCGGACTTCTCCGTACGCGAGATGCTGACGTGGGCCCTGACCCGTCACCCGCCGGCTCTGACGGTTCCCCGGCTCGTCGGCGAACTCCGCTCACCGCTCGCACAGGCCCGCAGCCAGGCTCTCCACACGCTGTCCAAGACCGGGGACCTGATCGCGGAAGGCACCGGGGACCGGCAGGCGTGGCCGGCGATCACCCGGGCGCTGCTCGCCGACGCCGACGACGAAGTGGCACGGACCGCCTGGCGGGCGGCGGTCGCCCTCGTCCCCGGAGGCGAGGAGCCGGGGCTGGCCGAGACCCTGGCGGAACAGCTCGGGCGCGGCGGGCGGGAGACGCAGCTGAGCCTCAGCCGTGCGCTGACCGCGCTGGGCGAGGCGATCACCCCAGCCCTGATCGCCGCGGCGGCGCATCCCGATCCCGGTGTGCGGCAGCACGCCCTCGCCACGCAGCGGCTGCTCCGTGACCCGGACGCCGGGTTCGATTTCGCGATCGAGGAGGCGAAGCGCATCGTGGCCCTGGGCGGTTTCGGACAGGAGGGGTGAAACGCGGTGCTGATCGGTGAGGTGGCACGCAGGTCGGGGGTCAGCGCCCGCATGCTCCGGCATTACGAATCGCTCGGCCTGGTACGCCCCACGGGGCGCAACGACGTCGGTTACCGGGAGTACTCCGGGGCGGACGTCCGGCGGATCTTCCACATCGAGAGCCTGCGGTCCCTCGGGCTGACGCTGCGCGAGGTCGGGCGAGCGCTGGACGATCCCGGCTTCAGCCCCTCGGAGCTGGTCGACGATCTCGTACGCCGGACGCGGGAACGCATCGCGAGCGAGACGGAGCTGCTGACCCGGTTGAGCCGGATCGACGCCGCCGGGCCGGAGGGCTGGGAGGGGGTCCTCCGTACCGTCGCCCTCCTCCAGGCGCTGGGGTCCAGCAGCCCCGGCACGCGCCAACGCGCCGCGCTGTCCTCGGTGGGCGAGGTGCCGGTGCCGGTGCGGGCCCTGGTGGACGCGGTCCTGAGCGAGCGGGACCCGGTCGTGGCCGGTGCGCTCCGGTGGGCCCTGGCCCAGGCCGGCGGCGGGCTCGTCCTGCTCGCGGGAGGCCTTGCGGCACCCGGGGCCGAGGTCCGTGCGCGGGCGGTCCAGGCCATCGCGGAAGTCCCGGGCGACACGGCGACCGCGCTGCTCCGGGAGGCCCTGGCCGACCCGGACCCCGTGGTCCGCGGGCACGCGGCTCCGGCGCTCGGGGCGCGGGGGGTGGACGACGCGGTGCCGGTGCTCATCGAGATGGTCGCGGAGGAGGTCCGGGACGTGGACGCGGCCGACGCGCTGGGCGTGCTGGCCGCCGCCCCGGAGGCCGCCGAGCGCATCGCCGCCGGCCTCGTCGCCCGCCTCGCCGACGGCACGCTCGCCCCGTCCGCCCGCCGCCGCCTCACGCAGGCGCTCGCGGACATCCCCGGCGCGAGGGCGTCGCAGGCGCTCGCGGAACTGGCACGGGACGAGGACCGGGGCGTGGCGCTGACGGCCGGGTACGTGCTCGGGCTGCGGGGCGGGGAGGGCGGGTAGCCGTCTCCCCGCGCTCACTCCTTCGTGCCCGCGGAGCCGGTGGCCCCGGCCTGCGCGGCGGCTGCCGCCTCCAGCAGGCACCAGCCGTCGATCTCCACCACCCGCCGCCCTTCCGGCCGCCACCCGCGGGCCGACGCCGCGTCGAGCAGGGCCCGGACCGCGCCGGGCTCGTGCAGGTTGAGGGAGACACCCCGGACGTGGCCCACGTCTCCAGAACCCAGGGGAGCCCCGCCCGGGACGTATCGGCCGGGGCCTTCGGCGAAGACGATGCGCAGTGGGCGGCCGGTGCCGGCCGGCTGCGGGTACAGCGTGAGGGTCTGGCGGCACGATCCGCCCCCGGCCTCCGGACCGTGACTGTGACGGAGCGTCCACAGGTACGCGCGCCCATCGGTCACCAGTCGACGAGGCTTCTTGGGGTTTCGGGGCACGGACCCGAGAGTACGGGCCTGAGCCACAGGCCAAGTCCTCGGCGAAGCCCGATGCGACAGGACATCCCACCCGCCTGGACCGGTCTTTGCACACCCGAACGGGCGGCACGATCGGCACCTTGTCCCACCGGTTTCGCGGGGCCGCCGTCACCGCCATCCTCACCGGCACCGAAAAGACCACCGAAGCAGGACTGCCGGCCGTCGACCTCGACATCGCCCCCCGACGCCGTCCTGTCCCGAAGGAGAACGTGGGGAAGGCAGAACGGCGGTTGAAGATCGCGAGGCCTGTCGGCGGCAGCATCAGCCGTGGAGCGTCACGGACTCCACGTAGTCTCCGAAGCTCGATCGCCCGGATACATGCCGAAAGTCATATTCGGTGCGGACCGGCTCCGTCCCGCCAGCGGTAGAGGTCGCGCAGCAGGGAGATCTCGGCGCCGTGATGGATCAGCTCCCTGTTGACGTGCAGGACCCTGTTCTCCATGGGAAACCGCTCGGGGCCCACCGTGGGCGGATTGTCCAGGTCGGCGTCCGAGAGCCCCCGGACCCCCGCGTCCCATCTCCCGTACATCTCGTCGAGCTGTTCCAGCGCCTCGTCAGCGGTCCCCGCGTAGGCGAATGTCTGGGAGTCGACGTCCTGGCCGCCGAAGTACCAGCCGGCCCGGTAGCCCATGCACGAGACGATGATGTGCGCCAGCCGCCAGGCAATCGTGGTCACCGGTGCCGGCTCCGGGGCCGGGGACGCGGAGTCCATCGTCCATTCCCCCGGGCCTTCGAGCGTCGGTGCGGCCGACGTGCCACGTGGGCGGATGCTCCAGCAGTCGCGCACCGGCTCCCAGAAGTACTCCTCGTCAGTAAGACCGTCCAGCCGTGGCCGCAGGTTCTTGCGCCAGTACCAATCCAACTGGTCCGCGAGGTGCTCGCTTCTTGTCATTGCCGCACCCTACAGACCCGTCGAGCGGAGTGATCGTCGCCGTCCGCGGCCGTCCTCCACTGTCACCAACCCCGCGGACAGTCATCCCTGGATGGCACGGAAGCCAATCGATCGGCCTGCGTCGGCAATCGGTCGACACCCACCGGCGGGCTCTGTCGAACAAGCGGTACAACTCGGGTTGTTGGAGCTACTGGCGTGCTGCGGAGAGTCGGCCGTCGAAGGTGTTCAAGGCTGTCTTCCAGGGCATGGTCCCGCAGGCGTGTCCCTTGCCGGTCGGGTCCAGCGACACGATCGCCATGTGGACGCACTTCAAGACGGCCTGCTCGTTCGGGAAGTGCCCGCGGGCATTCACCGCTCGCCGGATCCGCGCGTTGACGGACTCGATGGCGTTGGTGGTACGGACGATGCGACGGATCTCGGTATCGAAGCGCAGGAACGGGGTGAACTCCTCCCAGGCTTTCTCCCGGAGCCGGAGGATTGCCGGGTACTTCCTGAGCGATATGAAGGATCGCGGGGAGAAGTGGGCGATGCTGACGGCGTACGACATGTACACCGCGGCGACCTTCGACGAAGCCGGCATCCCGGTGCTGCTGATCGGGGGAGATGGTGGCGCAGGTGGAGCTGCTGACCCGGTGCGGGATTCCGGTGATGGCGCACATCGGGTTCACTCCGCAGGCCGAGCACAGCCTCGGCGGCTACCGGGTGCAGAGTCGGGGTGAGGATGCGCAGCGGCTGGTGTCGGCGGCGAAGTCGCCGGAGGCGGCCGGTGCGTTCGCCGTCCTGATCGAGATGGTGCCCGAGGACGTCGGTACGGAGATCACGCGCAGCGTGGCGGTGCCGACCGTCGGTATCGGCGCGGGGAACGGATGCGACGGGCGGGTGCTGGTCTGGCAGGACATGCGGGCCTGCGGACACGGCGGCCGCCGCGGTTCGTGAAGCAGTACGCCGACGTGCACGGTGTGCTGTGCGAGGCGGCCCGGGACTTCGCGGCCGACGTGGCGGCGGGAACTCACCCGGTACCGGAGCACACTGTCTGACCGGAGCGTGCAGACAGAGGGCGGGCGAGCAGTTGGAGCCGCTCACCCGCCCTCGATCCCCCACGTGTCAGCGCGGCTCGGTCGCGGGCCAGGCTCGTGGGTAGGGCGTGCGCATCGCCTCGGGCACCACAGGCGTGTGGTCGGCGGCGGCGTGGATGCGGCCGTCGCGGAGGACTATGGCGCCGCTGCGGAGCATGGTGGTGACCAGTTCGCCGGCGAGGACCTCGGGGCGCGCGTCCAGGAGGCGGGCGGCGTCTGCCACCCAGGCACGAGCGTGGAGGTACGTCTCGACCTCGTCGGCCGGGATGCCGCCACGGATCATCAGGGCGAAGGCGAGGATCCGGCGGGCGCCGTACCAGACCGCTCCGTCGGGGTCGTCGACGAGGCGTTGGGCGCGGCGCAGGGAGACGGCGAACGCGGCTGCGGGGTCGGCGGGGATCGGGCCGTGGGAGGGCAGGATCAACCGGGGGCCGAGGTCGGCCATCCGCTTGAGGGAGGCGAGCGCGGTGGTGGCCGCGTCGGGGCCGTCGAGCGCGAGGTTGACCCAGCCGACGTCGTAGTCCGACAACGCGTCACCGACGACGAGGAGCCGCTCATCAGGCTGCCACAGTGCGAGGTGGCCCGGGGTGTGCCCGGGGGTTCGTACGACCTCCCAGTCGCTGTCCCCGAGGCGGAGGACGCGTCCGTCGTCGAGTGGGACGTCCACGGTGTACGGGGCGACCGGCTGGTCGAGGTACTCGGCCGCGCAGCAGCCGGGGTCTCGGCGGGTGATCGCCTCGGCCTCCGGTGTTCCGGCGGCGATGGCGGCGCCACGGGCCTGGAGGAGGGCGTTGCCGCCGACGTGGTCGGAGTGCCAGTGGGTGTTGACGACCAGGTTGACGGTGCCGGCGTGCGCGTGGGCCCAGGCGGCGGTCTCGTCGGCGTGGCCGACGAACCCGGTGTCGACCAGGGCAGGTTGCCGTCCGGGCAGCAGGAGGGTGTTGGCGTCGGGGAAGGGGCGCTGCCACCACGTGAGCCAGGACGGCAGGGCCGGAGTGGACGGCTGGGGGCTCATGCGGTGGGCCTGTTCACGCGGATCAGGGTCTGCTGCCCGTTGGCGACGAGCTTTTGCGCGCCGTCGGCCTGGACGCCGTAGACCTCCAGCCGGCAGACGGTCAGGGTGCGTCCGGGCTTGAGGACGGTGCCGATCGCTTCGAGGTGGTCGCCGGCGGCGGGCGCGAGGAGGTTGATCTTGTACTCGACGGTGAGGACCTCGCAATCCTCGTCGAACAGGGTGAGCGCGGCATAGCCACCGGCGCTGTCCGCGATGGCGCTGGTAGCACCGGCGTGAACGTAACCGTGCTGCTGGGTCACCTCGGGGCGAGCCGGGAGCACGATGTGTACGCGGCCGGGGCCGATGTGAGCGAGGCGCGCGCCGAGATGGGACATTAGGCCCTGCAGGTCGAAGCTGTCCTGGACGCGCTTGTGCACCGCGGGGCTCGCCTGTTCCTGCTGCATCCGGTCTTCCACGTGTGTGCTCTCCTTCGGGTCCGTGACGGGTGGAGCGGGACGGGTTTCTCAGTCGGCCAGGCGTTCCGCCAGCAGGAAGGCGCCGATGGCGATCATCATGGCACCGCTGATGCGGGTGACGACCCGGGCGGCCGAGGGCCTGGTGCTCAGGACCGTGCGGGCCAGGACGCCGACGGCGAGGTAGACGACGGCGCACGCGGTCAGGTGCATCGTGCTGAGCAGCCCGGTCTGCGCGGCGACCGGCCAGCCCGTGGCAGGGTCGATGAACTGCGGGAACAGCGAGAAGTACAGCAGGAGCGCCTTGGGGTTCAGGCCGCTGATCCCGGCCCCCTTGAGCATGACCCGCACGCGGGAGGCGTTCGCGCTCCCTCCAGCGGCCGCCGGAACGGACGGCTGCCGCAGGACACCCCAGCCCAGCCACAGCAGGTAGCCGGCGCCCGCCACGGTCAGAGCGGTGAGCGCGGCCGGGGAGCTCGCCACGATCACCGCCAGGCCCACGACGGCCACCAGCGCATAGGCCGCGTGCCCGGCGATCAGACCTGTGACTGCCGGGACGACCGAGCGTCCCCGCAGTCCGGCGGAGATCGAGTAGGCCCAGTCCGCGCCCGGCGTGAACACCAGCAGCAGGTCCACAGCCAGGAAGGCCGCCAGCGTCGTCGTGTCCATCAACCGCTCCCTCTCGCATGTCTCGCTCTGGAGGGAAGGCTAGGCCGGATATGTCCGAAGGTGTTTGCGTCTTTACCCCATGATCGCGCAATGTGAGGGAGAATCTTCTCCATGGATGCCATGGATCGGAAGATTCTTGCCGAGCTGGAGCGCGACGGCCGCCTGACGGTCACCGAGCTGGCCGCCCGCGTGCAGCTCAGCGTTTCACCCTGCCACCGCCGACTGCGCGACCTCGAACGCGAGGGCGCGATCCGCGGCTACCGGGCGATAGTGGATCCGGCCGCCGTCGGCCTGAACTTCGAGGCCCTCGTCTTCGCCACCCTGCGCTGGGAGGGCGCCGACACCGTCACCGCCTTCGAAGAGGCCGTGACCGCCGTCCCGCACGTGCTGCAGGCGCAGCGCCTGTTCGGTGAGCCCGACTACCTTCTACGGGTCGCGACTGCCGACCTGGCCGCGTTCCAGCACCTCTACGACCAGCAGCTCGCCCGGCTCCCCGGCGTCCAACGCCTGACTTCGACCCTCGTCATGAAGAACGTCGTCCAGGACAGACCGCTGCCCGAATAGCCGCCCCCCTGATCGCCCTCCCTGTCGGCAAACGATGGCGCCCTCAAGTGATCAACGCACCGTCCACGGATGCTCATGTGATCGTGGAGGCACGGGTGCGTGGCTACGGGTCGCCAGCTCCTCGCCCGCTGCCGGCCCCTCGACGGCAACCAAGGCGCCCCGACCGTCCCGGCGCAGCGCAAGGCCCGCCGCGAGTACGAGAACCGCGTCACCGCTCTCCTGCCACCCCAGCCGGACCATGATCGTTTTCACTGATAACCGGTGTACCGATGTTCCCCGAGGCCGTTGAGGTCCGTGGGTTCAGAGGAACTGAAGGGTGTTCACCGCGAACCCACGGGTGGATCTCCTGATTCTGGCGGTTGGGTCCGCGGGTTCGTGGTCAACCCGCTGGGCCGGACTCGGGGTGTGACCGAGATACGCGCCAGAAGGGGCAACGGGATGATCCTGAAGCCCTGAGCGCCGGGCCCGCCCCGTATTTCAGAGGGACACCCGTGCTGTTCTGCCAACGGCAGAACACCGGCCGGACCGGGCTCGACGATCACTACGGTCCAGTCTCATGACGAAGATTACGACGCGTACGGTCGAGTACCCGGCCGACGGTTTGACGATGATCGGGCACCTCGCGCTCCCGGCCGGTGCCGACCGCCGGCCCGCGGTGCTGCTCGGACCGGAGGGCATGGGGCTCAGCGATGTCGAGCGCCGCCGGGCCGATGCTCTCGCCGAGCTGGGATATGTAGCGCTGGCCTTCGACCTCCATGGCGGGCGTTATTTGGGTGACCCCGAGGAGATGCTGGCCCGTTGCATGCCACTGCTCGCTGATCCCGACCGGATGCGGGGGATCGGCCATGCGGCGCTCGATGTGTTGCGCGCCGAGCCCCGGACCGACCCCGACCGGATCGCCACCGTCGGCTACGGAACCGGGGGCGCCGTCGGGCTGGAACTCGGGCGCGGCGGCGCCAACCTGCGCGCGATCGGGACAGTCAACGCACTGACCACGGGACGACCGGGCGAGGCGGCGCGCATTCGCTGCCCGGTGTGGGCCGGGGTCGGGTCGGAAGACCCGATCATGCCGCCCGCACAACGGAACGCGTTTACCGCTGAGATGCAGGCCGCGGGCGTCGACTGGCGCCTCGCGGTCTACGGCGGAGCCTTGCACGCCTTCCACCACCCGCCGGTGGACCACCCGGTGGTACCCGGCGTCGGCTACCACCGACAGCACGCGCAGCGAGCCTGGCGCGACGTCGTCGACCTGCTCGCCGAGTGCCTGCCCGTGACGGAGGACCTGGGGGCATGACCCAGGCAAACATGCTGGTGCCAGGCCTGGTCGGCGTCGCGCGCTGACAGTCTTCTCCCCTCAAGCCCTCACAGCAGACCCGCATTCGGGTGGTTGTGCGGCCGCGGAGACGTATTCCCAACAACCGTAGTAAATACCGGATTCGCTGCGACGGAGCCCTGGCCGTGAGCGTCGCGGCCTGCGGCGGACCGTTCCGGCTTCCAGGGCGAGGTGTGCGCATTTACTGCGGCGTCACTGTGCTGACCACGTGTAAAGCCGCATCGGGATCCACTGGGACCCGTTCGCGCTGCATATCGCCGGGCGTGTTGCATTCCGAGAGGGTCGCTGTGATGCGGCTCACCCGGTGGGTGTCTGAGGCAGGGCACGGGCGATCGTTGAGCTCACCGTGGTGACGCGGTGAGCCAGCTCGCCGGCGGGAATGTCGATGAGCTCGTAGCCGAACGCGCGGTAGCTCTCTTCGTGGATCTTTTCGAAAGCCAGTGATTCCTGGAAACTGATCCGCCGGGCCGCGGTCGGCTCGCAGAACCCCAGATTGCGGACGAAGAGCACTTGCCGCTCGTAGATCCTTTCCGAGGTGATCCGTTCGAGCTCCGCGGCCAGCGCCGGAGACACTGGCCACCCCAAGTACGTGGCGAGGGCGTGGGTGCAGACCGGTGACCGGTCGAACACCTGAACGGGGCCGGTGGCCTCCAGCTGTCGCTGTCGCTGCAGAGCGACGATCTCGTCGATGAAGGACGCCCGTGTCCATGGCTGGTCCTCGCCCAGCGCCTGCGCTTGTGCGATGCCGGCCGTTGCCGCCTCCTCGACAACCCCGTAGCCAAGCTCCTCCAGGCACCGCAGGATTGATGTCTTGCCCGCGCCCGGCGTGCCAGTGAGAACGTACCGCCGCATGATCCGAGAACCCTTTCTTGCAGATCGAGACAGGTCCACTGGTCACCGTTTGAGCCTCCGGCGGAGGCAGCGAGCCGGCGGAGCCCTGGAGATGGGAATGGGGGACACGGGCGGATCCTCGAACGGCTGATATGCCGGAGACACCCCTGATGTCCAAGGTATTGAGCAAGGCAACCACGACCAGATTGCTCAACGGCCTGCTTCGTTCCAGTACATCCTGCCGACCGGAGTCTCGGCAACCACCGCTGAGTGAACCGGGTGGCAGGGCGAACGGTTCAGGAGTCCCGCCGCATCAACCGCATGTCCCGATGACGGTGGCCCAGCCGGGTGCCGCAGAACCTTCCCGAAATCACCGAACCGTCATCCACTTCGCATCCACCGGACCGGACCGCGGGGTGCGGAAGGCGGCGCCTCCGGCTGGCAGACCGCCGCGCTCGCCGACGGACAGCCTCCAGGTGATCGGCTTCTGAAGTGCGGCTTAGCAGGTGATCGATCACGGTCCCGGACGGTCGCCGAGGCGATCAGCCTTCACCGAGGCAGGTCAAGCACGCAACGGTCAGCCCGAGCCGGTACAAACAGCCATGCAGTCGCTCTTATCCGACACGAACAAGCTTTGACCAACTCTTCCTGGCGATCGATCGACGATCGCTGTCACGGGTCACCCGTGTCATGACGTCGAGGATTGCCATGCGAGCTATTCCGATATATCGTTGAGGCATCGCGACAGATCAGCGATACATGAAGACTCAACGCGAGAAGGAGAACGGTCATGCGTTCACATGGATACGAGCACGGACATGGTCATGGGCACGGACGCGGGCGCGGCCCGGGCGGGCCCGATGAGCGGCGGGGTGGCTTCGAAGGGGAGCGGGCGGCGTTTGGGCCGTTCGGTCCGCCGTTCGGGGGTGGCCCCTTCGGTGGCGGGCGTAATCGGGGCGGCGGCCGGGGGAGGGCGCGGCGCGGTGACGTGCGGGCGTCGATCCTGGCACTGCTCAAGGACCGGGCGATGCACGGTTACGAGATGATCCAGGAGATCGGCGAGCGCAGCGGCGGGGCCTGGCGGCCCAGTCCGGGGTCGGTGTACCCGACCCTCCAGCTGCTGGAGGACGAGGGCCTGATCACCAGTGCGAGCGAGGGCGGCAAGAAGCTGTTCACGCTCACCGACGCCGGTCGCACCGAGGCCGAGACGGGGCCCGAGGCGCCCTGGGAAGAGGCCGGGCGCGGCGTCGACTGGGAGGGTATGAACGAGGTCCGGCAGGCCGGCTTCGGCCTGATGGAGGCGTTCGGGCAGGTCTGGAAGACCGGCTCCGCCGATCAGCGCGAGAAGGCGCTCGCGGTCATCAACGACACCCGCAAGAAGCTGTACCTGATCCTCGCCGACGAGCACTGAGCCCCGGACCGGATCGTGGGCGGTGCGGCGGTCGGAGGGGGAGTGGCATGGAAGGGGCCCGGCGGCCTGGTCGCCGGGTCCCTTCCCGTGTGGGGCGGGTGGCCGCTCAGGCGACGATCAGGCCGTCCAGCTTGCGCAGCGACTCGTTGAGCGCGACCGTCGCCGAGTCCTTCAGCTTGCCGGCCATCAGTGAGACCGCCGCGCCCGTGAACTCGCCGTCGATGCGGAGCGCGGTGGCGTCCCCGTCCGGGGTCAGTGCGTAGCGCATCACCAGGTTCACGCCCATCGGGCCCTTGCCCGTGGTCGTCAGCAGCCGGCCGGTCTCCAGTTCCGACACCGTCCACGTCACCTCGGCCGGGAAGCCCATGAGCTTCATGTTCTCCTCGTAGGTCGCCGCCAGTTCCAGTGCGGCAGGACCGCCCTTGGGGAAACTGGTGTGCGTGGCGTTCCACTCCCCGTACCTGCTGAAGTCGGTCAGCTGGGCCCAGACCTTCTCGGCCGGTGCTCCGATGCGCGTCTCTGCACTGACTTCGGCCATGCGACCACCCCTTCTCTACGGGTTACGGTGTCGCGGAACGTAGTCGTATCGGCCAGAACATTCAATACTGATGAAGCGTCAGTTCTGTGCGGCCCGCTCGGGGCCCGTCCGCCAGATCAGTGCCGCGTCGAAGCGGTCGGACGCGCGCGGATGCGGGCCGTCGTCGTGGCAGTGGAACGCGGCCCAGAACAGATCCGCCGGCAGAGCGTCCAGGGGTGCGTGGACCCGGTAGACGTAATCGCGCCCGTCGAGCGCCGGCAGGGACACCAGCCAGCTCACCCCGGCTCCCTCCGTCGTGCCGCGAACAACCGCTCCCGCCTGTGGGACGTGTACGGGTGGGCCCCTGGTTGCTCCGTGGCCACGACGATGCGCGTGTCCGCGCGCGTCAGGGGCGCCGGCGACATCGGAGTGTTACCCCGGTCAGGTGTCACAGGGGTGACGCTCCTGACCTCAGCTGTCATGATGTGCCGATGCACGCGTCTCAGGGGAGAAGCGCCGGCCTGGGACTCGCCCTCGCCTCGGCCTTCGCATTCGGCGGTTCCGGAGTGGCGGCCAAGCCACTGATCGAGGCGGGGCTCGACCCGCTCCACGTGGTCTGGCTGCGCGTGGCGGGAGCCGCACTCGTCATGCTGCCCGTGGCCTGGCGCCACCGGCGGCTGGTGCGCAGCCGGCCCGTGCTGCTGCTGGGTTTCGGGCTGCTCGCCGTTGCCGGGGTGCAGGCCTGCTACTTCGCCGCCATCTCCCGTATCCCGGTGGGTGTGGCGCTGCTTGTCGAGTATCTGGCGCCCGCACTCGTCCTCGGCTGGGTCCGCTTCGTGCAGCGGCGTCCGGTGACCCGGGCGGCGGCCCTCGGCGTCGTGCTCGCGGTGGGTGGCCTCGCCTGCGTGGTCGAGGTGTGGGCCGGACTGAGCTTCGACATCGTCGGCCTGCTGCTCGCGCTCGGTGCCGCCTGCTGCCAGGTCGGCTACTTCGTCCTCTCCGACCAGGGCAGTGGCGAACCGTCGCCGGGTGGCGCGGAGCCCCCGCATCCGGTCGGGGTCATCGCCTACGGGCTGCTCATCGGAGCCCTCGTGCTCACCGTGGTCGCGCGCCCGTGGGGCATGGACTGGTCGGTGCTCGGCGGCGGCACGGCGATGGACGGCACCCAGGTGCCGGCCTGGCTGCTGCTGGTCTGGATCGTGCTGCTCGCCACCGTCGTCGCGTACGTGACCGGTGTGATCTCCGTACGCCTGCTGTCCCCGGCGGTCGCGGGTGTCGTCGCCTGCCTGGAGGCGGTCATCGCGACCGTGCTCGCCTGGGTACTGCTCGGCGAGCACCTGGCCGCCCCGCAGCTCATCGGCGGTGCGCTGGTCCTGACCGGTGCCTTCATCGCGCAGTCGGCCACCCCTCGGCCGCCGTCGGGCCCCGTTGCCTCGGGGCCGGGCGGTGCGGGCGTGGCGGCCGGCGAGGGCGCGCCCGGCGAGCGGGCCGCGGTGCGCCACAAAGGTCCGGGCGGCCGGTCGTCGCGGGTCGATACCTCCGTCGTCCGGAGATTCCTTCCGGTGTTCACGTAGCCCTCCGAGGGGCACGTGCGCCGGGCGGCCCGGGGTGCCGGCGCTCGTGGATCAGAGGGCGTTCAGATACGCGGGGACCTCGATCGCGGGGTCCAGGTCGTCAGCCGGGACCGGCGCGGCGAAGGCGGGGGCGACGGGGACGACGCCGGACCAGTGCGGCAGGCCGATGTCCTGGGGGTCGTCGTTCGGCCCGCCCGTGCGGATCTTGGCGGAGACCTCCCGCAGATCCAGCCGGATCACGGCCGTGGCCGCCAGCTCCTTGCCGTCGGCGGGCCGGGCGTCCTTCGAGCGGCCCGGCACCACCTGGTCCACGATCGCGTCGAGGGCGACGCGCCGCTCCTCGGGGTCGGTCACGGTGTGCGCGGTGCCGTGGACGACCACGGAACGGTAGTTGAGCGAGTGATGGAAGGCCGAGCGGGCCAGGACCAGGCCGTCGACGTGCGTCACCGTCAGGCATACGGGCAGCCCCGCATCGTTTCCGTCCGCCGCCCGCAGCGGCCGCGAGCCCGTCGATCCGTGGACGTAGAGGCGTTCGCCGACCCGGCCGAAGAGGGTCGGCAGGACGACGGGGGCGCCGTCGCGCACGAAGCCGAGGTGGCAGAGGCAGGCGGCGTCGAGTATCGAATGGACCGTTTCCCGGTCGTACGAGGCCCGCTCGCGCGACCGGGTGGGGATCGTGCGGCCGGTCGGCTCGTAGCCGGCCGCGGGGTCCGGTGACGTGGTCTGCTGGGATGCGGTCTCCGGCATTGCGGACTCCATTGCACTAGTGCATACTGTTGTTTGTGCTAGGAGAGTATCGGATCAGTGGGCGGCGTGCATCCGAAATTGCCGCCAGTGTGGAGCAGGGGGTCGGTTCCGGGGAGCTGATGCCCGGACAGGTCCTGCCGCCCATGAGGGAGTTGGCCGGCCAGCTGGATGTGAACCCCAATACGGTCGCGGCGGCCTACCGCATCCTGCGTGAGCGCGGGGTGATCGAGACCGCCGGGCGCCGGGGCAGCCGGGTCAGGCCGCGCCCGGCGAGCACGGCGCGTGGGTCGATGCGGGTCGAGGCGCCGCCGGGGGTCCGGGATCTCGGCGAGGGGAATCCGGACCCGGCGCTGCTGCCGCGCCTCGGCGAGGCGTTCGCCGCGGTCGCGGAGGCATACGCGCGGGAGCCCGGCATGTACGCGCGGGCGTCCGTCGACCCCGAGTTCGCCGCACTCGCGCGCGCCGCCATGGACGCCGACGACATCCCGGCCGGACCGGTGATAGCCACCTCCGGGTCGCTCGACGCGATCGAGCGGGTGCTCGTCGCCCACCTCCGGCCGGGGGACATGGTCGCGGTCGAGGACCCCGGCTGGGGCGGGCTGCTGGACCTCGTGCCCGCGCTCGGCATGCGTCCCGTCCCCATGGCGTTGGACGACGACGGGCCGCTGCCGGACGCGCTCGATCAGGCGCTGCGGGCGGGTGCGCGGGCGGTCGTCGTCACGGACCGGGCGCAGAATCCGACGGGTGCCGCGATCTCCGCGGGGCGCGCGACGGAGCTGCGGGCGGTCCTCGCCGGATACCGGGGCGTCCTGCTCATCGAGGACGACCACGGGCACGCCATAGTCGACCTGCCCCTGTATCCCCTGGCAGGGGCCACGGACCGCTGGGCCTTCGTCCGCTCGGTGGCCAAGGCGTACGGGCCGGACCTGCGGGTCGCCGTGATGACCGGTGACGTGGTCACGGCCGACCGGGTGTCCGGGCGTCAGCGGCTGGGCCCCGGCTGGGTCAGCCGGCTGTTGCAGCGGACCGTGGTGCACCTGTGGCGTACGGACGCCGTGGACACACGCGAGGTGGCACGGTCCTACGCCCGCCGCCGCGACGCGCTCGTGGGGGCACTGGCCGACCGGGGCGTCGAGGCGTACGGGCGCAGCGGGATGAACGTGTGGGTCCCGGTGAGCGACGAGACCGGGGCGGTGGCGCGGCTGCTGCACGCGGGCTGGGCGGCGGCGCCCGGGGCGCGGTTCCGTCTCTCCGCGCCCCAGGGCATCCGGCTCACCGTCTCGCCGCTCTCCGACGCCGACATCGGGCCCCTGGCGGACGCGGTGGCGGCCGCGGCGGGTCCCGCGAGTCCGCTGAGCTACGGGTAGCTACGGGTGAGGGGGTGAGCCGTGGGCGGATCGGCGCGGGGGCGGGGCGGCGGGTTCGCTGCGAGGAGGGGGCGAGACGGCGCGGGGCCGGCTCTGGGTCAGTGCGGCGCCGGCCAGGACGATGAGCGCGCCCACGGGGGTGTTCCAGCTCAACTGCTCGCCGAGCACGGCCACTCCGGCGGCGGTGGCGATCACCGGAATGAAATACGTGACCATCTGCGCGGTCGTCGGCCCGACCTCGTTGACCAGGCCGTACTGGAGCAGCACCGCGACCCCCGTGCCCAGGGCCCCGAGGGCGACGACAGCCAGGGTGGGGAGCAGCGGGAAGCTGCCGGGGGGAGAGGTGAACAAGGGCGTGACCAGGGCGAGTTGGGCCGTGCCGAGGAAGAGCTGACTGCCGGTGAGGGCGAGGGTGGACGAACCGCTGCCCGCCAGCGTCCGGCGCACGTAGATCCAGCCGACCGGATAGCTGAGCGAGGCCAGGAGCGCCATGGCCGTGCCGCTGAAGTCCAGCCCGGAGAAGCCCTGCCAGGCACCCAGCACCGTCAGGACGCCGAGGAAGCCGAGCCCGAGACCGGCGACGCGGCGGCGGGTCGGCCGGTCCTCCGAGAGGGCGACGAGCGACAGCGCCATGCCCCACAGGGGTGAGGTCGCGTTGCAGATGCCGGCCAGCGTCGACGGGATGCTCAGTTCGGCATAGGCGAAGAGGGAGAACGGGAGAGCGTTGAGGAAGAAGGCCGCGACGGCCAGATGGCCCCAGGTGCGGGCGGAGCGCGGCAGCCGCTCCCGCTTCACCACCATGACCACGGCGAGAACGGCGGTACCCGAGAACAGCCGGCCGAACGTGACCTGGAACGGGGCGTACCCGTCGGTCCCGACCTTGATGAGGAGGAAGCTGAAACCCCAGATGAGCGAGAGCGCCGCGAAGCGCAGCCGCCAGTCCAGCGCCGGCCTGCGCGCCGGGCCGGGGAGGGCGGCGGTCCGCGCCGGGGGCGGAGGGGCGGGTGTCCTGGGCGGGGCAGCCGGCGTCCGGGGTGGGGAAGCCGGTGCCGGGGTCGGCTCGGTGGTGGGCCCGGGTGCGGGCGGTGCGCTCATGAGGTCCACGATGACCATTCCCACCTCGTAGCACAAGTGAGAATTTGTGCTGGGATTCGCGTAGTATCGCTTATATGTTGAACCTGGAGCGCTTGCGCACCCTGGATGCCCTGGCCCGGCTCGGTTCGGTCAGTGGTGCCGCCGAGGGGCTGCACGTCACGACGTCGGCCGTGTCGCAGCAGATGGCGAAGCTGGAGCGGGAGGTGGGGCAGCAGCTTCTCGCCAAGAACGGGCGCGGGGTGCGGCTCACCGACGCGGGGCGGCTGCTCGCCGACCACGCGGCCCGCATCCTCTCGCAGGTCGAGCTGGCCCAGTCCGACATCGAGGCCCAGCGGGGCGAGGTGGTGGGGGAGATCCGGCTCGGAGCCTTTCCGACGGCGGCCCGGGGCCTCTTTCCCGCGACGCTGCTGGCCCTGCGCGCCGGACATCCCGAGCTTCGGGTACGCACCCTGGAGCTGGAGCCCGAGGCCGGTATCCGGGCGGTGCTCAGGGGCGACATCGATCTGGCGGTGGTGCTGGACTGGAGCAACAAGCGGCTCCCGGTGCCCGGCGGCCTGACCAAGGCGGAACTTCTGGACGACGCCCCGGACATCGCGATGGCGGCCGGGCATCCGCTCGCCGGGCGGACCGAGGTCGACCTGGAGGACTTCGCGGAGGACGACTGGGTGTCCTGGCCGGAGGGTGAATTCTGTTACGACTGGCTGATGTTCACCCTCCGCTCCAAGGGTATCGAGCCCCGCATCGCCCACCTCGCGGGCGAGCACCACACACAGCTCGCGCTGATCGCCGCCGGTATGGGCGTCTGTGTGGCGCCCAGGCTGGGGCGCGGGCCGGTGCCCGAAGGGGTGCGGCTCGTGCCGGTGCGCCAGAAGATGCGGCGGCACGTCCACGCGGTGTGGCGCACGGACGCGGACCGGCGGCCGTCGATCCGGGCGGCGGTCGCGGCTCTGCGCGAGGCGGGCCGGGAGCTGGACGAACCCTGGAGGGAGGGGGGCCGGTAGCGGCGGCGGTCACCCGTTGTCCGGGCCGGGGAGTTTGCTGAAGTCCCAGCTGGTGATGGTGGTGGGGGTGAGACGGAGCCAGGCGTGGCGGTTGTCGTGGGGCATTGTCTCCATGCCGAAGTACTTGGCCGCGAACAGCCTCTCGGGCGTGTCGAGTTCCGGGCAGGGCTCGCCGGTGCGGGGGGCCTCGCCGATGAAGGACGCGTCGCCCGCGAGTTCTACGCCGCGCAGCTCGCCGTACTCCACGCCGTCGTCGATCACCACGGCGATGCGCGGGTCGCGGCGCAGCTGTGACCACCGCAGGCTCCGGGTGATCGAGTAGAGCCAGAGCGAGCCGCCGTCCCAGCAGAACCAGAGCGCGCCGGCATGCGGGCGGCCGTCCGCGCCGACGGTGGCGACCCGGCAGGTCCGCTGCCGGGTGAGATAGGCGTCGCGCTCCTCGTCCGTCATCATGATCCGGCGGCCCCGGCGCTGGGTGACAGCCATGGATTGCCTCCTGCTGCTGGTCGAGGACGAAGGTGAACTGACTGAGTGTCAGGAATCATGGCGTCTCTTCCTTCGTCACGCAATGGGGGCTACCCTCGCGCGCCCCGGTCCGGCGCCGACCCCGGCCCGGCCGACCCGCCGCCGAGAGGGGCCGCAGTGCCGTCCAGGGAACAGCTCGCCGCGCAGACCGACCCGGCCACCACCGCACTGCTGACCGTGGAATGCCAGGAGGGGGTGGTGGGACCCGACAGCGCACTGCCCGAACTCGCCGGGGCGGCGGTGGCGTCGGGTGCGCTGCGGCAGGTGGCCCGGCTGGTCGCCGGAGCCCACGAGGCCGGTGTCCAGGTGGTGCACGCGGTCGCCGAGCGCCGTCCCGACGGCCGGGGCGCCAACCGCAACGCCCGCCTCTTCCGCGCCGCCGGCCGGCTTCCCGTGCAGCAGCACCCCGGCACCGCGGCGGTCCGGATCGCCGCACCCATCGAGGTCACCGGTGAGGACCTCGTCGTCCGGCGGCTGCACGGGCTGTCCCCGCTGGCGGGCACCGATGTGGACGCCCTCCTGCGCAACCTCGGCTGCCGCACCCTCGTGGTCACCGGGGTATCGGCCAACGTCGCCGTGCCCAACGCGGTCTTCGACGCGGTCAACCTCGGATACACCGCGGTCGTGCCGGCCGACGCCATCGCGGGCGTGCCCGCCGACTACACGCCCGTGATGGTCCGCAACACCCTGGCGCTCGTCGCGACGGTGACCACGACCGACGAGCTGCTCGACCGCTGGCGCAACGCGGGGGCCGGGGCCGGCACGCGGGCATGAACCCGGGCCTCCGGCCCCGCCCCCGTCAGGCTCCCAGGGACTTCCGCAGGAAATCCAGCTCCAGCCGCAACAGCCCGCTCGCGGTGCCGTCCCGGCCGACCAGGTGACCGGCGCCGGACAACGGCAGCACCGTGTGCGGGCGCCCGGCGGCCAGGAGGGCGGCCGAGAACCGGAGCGTGTGGGCGACGGCCACGTTGTCATCGGCGAGGCCGTGCACCAGCATGAGCGGACGGACCAGGGCCGCGGCCTCGTCCAGCAGTGAGTTGCGCGCGTAGTTCTCCGGCAGCACGTCCGGGTGGCCCAGGAACCGTTCCTCCCAGTGCGTGTCGTAGAGCCTCCGGTCCGCGGGCGCCGCGCCCGCCACCGCCGCGTGGAAGACGTCCGGATGACGCAGTACGGCGGCCGCCGCGAGGTATCCGCCGAACGACCAGCCGCGCACCGCGACCCGCGTCGTGTCCAGCTCCGGACGGTCCCCGGCGACCGCGTGCAGCGCGTCGATCTGATCCTCCAGTACAGCCGTCAGCCGGTCGCCGTGCACCGACTTCTCCCACGCCTCGCCCCGCCCCGGCGTGCCCCGCCCGTCCGTGACGAGCACCGCGAACCCCTGCTCCGCGAACCACTGGGCCACCGCCGTCCACCACGTCCGCACCTCCAGCACGACCTGCATGCCGTGACCGGCGTACGGGCTGAGCAGCACCGGCAGCGGACCCGACTCGGGGCGGTGCCAGGACGGCAGGTGGAGCCGGCTGCGCAGTTCCCGCCGGCCCAGGCGGAGCGCCAGTGGCCGGGGGGTGACGAGCGGTTCCTCGGCCAGGACGGCGATCCTGCCCGCCTCGGCTCCGGAGCGCAGCACCGTCACGGTCTGCCCCTTCGGGGTCCTGCTGTCGAGCACCACGGTCGGGCCGCCGACCGCCGCGGTGTGCACGCCGGGTGCGCCGGAGACCCGGACGGGGCCCTCGTCCCGGCCCGTGGTGTCGTACGACCAGACATGGATCTCGGTCGGTTCCCCGCCCGCCGTGAAGTACACCCGCCCGTCCGCCGCGCCGATCACCTCGCGGACCTCCAGGCCCGGTGGTGTGACGGTGTCGCCGATGGCGAGGCCTTGGGTGTCGCCGCCGGGCCGCGCCGGGACGACGAGTGCCCCGTCGGACAGCCGCAGCGGGGTGCCGGGGCGCAGCGCGACCCAGGCGGGGTCGTGGGCGTGGTGCAGCGTCCGGGTCGCACCGGACTCCGCGTCCACCGCCAGGACGTGGACGGACCGCTGGTCCCGGGTCTGTACGCAGACCAGCGGGCCCCGGCCGTCCCAGCGCGCCGCCACGACGTACTCGAACGCCCGGTCCGTCCACGCCGCTTCGGGATGCCCCTCGCCCGCGGCCTCGGGCAGACGGACAACGACCCGCTCGCCCGAGACCCGCACCACGTGCAGCGACACCTTCGCGTTGGCCGTACCGGCGGCCGGGTACGCCACCTCGCGGGGCGGCCGTCCCGGGTCGGAGGGGTCCGCGACGTACCGGCGTGCGACGCCGGCCGTGTCCACGCGGGCCACCAGCAACGCGTCCCCGTCCGGGGACCACCAGTAGCCGCGCGACCGGCCGATGGACTCCTGCGACACGTAGTCGGACAGGCCGTACGTGACGTGCTCGCCGTCCGGTCCGGCGAGCGCCCGGTCGCCCGTGCCGTCGGCCCGTACCGTGCGCAGCGCGCCCCCGGCGACGTACGCGATCAGGGAGCCGTCGGGCGAGGGGCGGGGGTCGACGGCCGGTCCGGCCGTGCGGACCCGGCGGGGCGCGCCGCCGTCCGTGGGGACCACCCAGAGGGCGCCGCGGAGCGCGAAGGCCGCCAGACGCACGGAGGCGTCGGTGGCGTAGGAGACCACGCCGGACGAGGTCTCGTGGGCCCGCTCCCGCCGGGCCCGTTCCTCCGGCGGCAGCTCACCGGCCGGCCCGTCCGCGAGACCGGGCCCGAGCGGGTCGGCCAGGAGCCTCTCCGCGCCGTTCTCGTGCAGCCAGAGCCGGCTCACCGGGTCGGTGCCCGACGTGCCCCGGACGAACAGCACCCGCGCGCCGTCGGGGGAGACGGTGAACTGCCGGGGCACCCCCAGCGAGAAGCGCCGGGTGCGGGCGAACTGGTCGGGGAAGCGGTCGACGGCGGCGGCGCGGGTGCCGGAGGGGTGGGTCATGGCGACACCATGGCAGGCGGAACGGCCCGCGCGGCGCCCGGGGGCCGCCCGCCCCGGTACGGGGGAGGGCGGACCCCGGGGAGGGGGTCAGTGCGTCGGGGCCGCGGCTGCCTTCGCCGCGGCGCTCTCCTCCGCGAGCCGCTCCATGCCGCTCTGGGTGCGCAGCGGCTTCTCCTTGATGAACAGGACCGCGATCAGCGCCAGGAACGCGAAGGGCGCGCCGATCAGGAAGACGTCGGCGGTCGCGACACCGTACGCGTGCTCGACCACCTGCCGCGCGGACTCCGGGAGCGTGGTGAGGTCGGGGACGCCGCTGCCGGCGCCTCCGTTGTCCGCCGCGCCGCCGAAGCCCTTCTTCATCTCGTCGGCCACCCGGTGGGCGAGGACGGCGCCCAGGGCGCTCGTACCGATGGCCCCGCCGAGGCTGCGGAAGAACGACAGCACCGAGGTGGCAGCGCCGAGTTCGGCGGCGGGGACGTCGTTCTGGGCGGCCAGCACGAGGTTCTGCATCAGCATGCCGACGCCGACGCCGAGCACCACCATGTAGAGGCTGAGCAGGCCGAACGAGGAGTCGGCGCCGATCGTGGACAGCAGACCCATGCCCGCGGTCATGATGACGCCGCCCGCGATGAGGAAGCCCTTCCACTTGCCCCGGGAGGAGATGATCTGCCCGGCCACGGTCGTGGAGACCATCAGACCGAGGATCATCGGAAGGCTCATCAGACCGGCGGTGGTCGGGGTCTTGCCCAGCGAGATCTGGAAGTACTGCGAGAGGAACACCGTGCCGCCGAACATGGCCACACCGACCAGCATGCTCGCCACCGTCGTCAGCGCCACGGTGCGGTTGCGGAAGATGTCCAGCGGGATGATCGGTTCCTGGACCCGGGACTCGACCCAGACCGCGGCGGCCAGCAGGACCACGCCCCCGGTGACGAGTGCGGCGGTCTGCCAGGAGGCCCAGTCGAAGCGGTTGCCGGCGAGGGTCACCCAGAGCAGCAGCGCGCTGACCCCGCTCATGATGAGGACGGCGCCGACGTAGTCGATCTTCACTTCGCGGCGGACCGTCGGCAGTTTCAGGGTCAGTTGGAGCAGGGCGATGGCGAGCAGCGCGAACGGCACCCCGATGAAGAAGCACCAGCGCCACCCCAGCCAGGAGGTGTCGACGAGCACACCGCCGATGAGCGGGCCCGCGACCGTGCCGACAGCGAAGACGGCGCCGAAGATGCCGGAGTAGCGGCCGAGTTCGCGCGGCGGGATGATCGCCGCCATCACGACCTGGGCGAGTGCGGTGAGACCGCCCGCGCCGATGCCCTGCACGACCCGGCTCACGATGAGCAGCCCGACGCTGTGCGAGAAGCCGGCGACGAGCGAGCCGGCGATGAACATCGACAGGGAGAGCTGGATGAGCAGTTTCTTGTCGTACAGGTCGGAGAGCTTGCCCCAGATCGGGACCGTCGCCGTCATGGCGAGCAGTTCGGCCGTGACGACCCAGGTGTACGAGGACTGGCTGCCGTGCAGATCGGCGATGATCCGGGGCAGGGCGTTGGAGACGACGGTGGAGGCCAGGATGGCCACGAACATGCCGGCCATCAGGCCCGACATGGCCTGGAGTATCTGGCGGCGCGTCATGCCTGACGCGGGCCCCTCGATCGCACCGGCGGCGCCGGTTTCGGGTGTGACGGCAGCGGTCATCGGCTGACGTTCCTCATTCTCTGGTGACTGGCTCCGCGGTCAGTGGTTCTGCGCGGAGGGGTGGTGCGGTGGGTGACGTGGGCCCGGCGGTGTGTGCCGGTCGCGCTCAGGTCCTCAGGCCGGCGGCCAGCGCGGCGAACGCCTCGCGGTACAGGCCCTGGAAGGTGCGCGTACGGCCCGACGCCACCCAGACCTCGACGGCGGCGCGCACGGCGGCCAGGGCCACATGCGCGAGGAGCCGGGGATAGAGGTCGGTCTCGGGGTCCTGGCCGAGGCGCTCGGCGACGACGGCGACCATCGCGGTCTCATCGGCGCCCCGGGCGGCCAGGAAGTTCGGGAGCAGGGCGGGGCTCTTGCGCAGGACCGCCATCTGGAGCTCCCAGCGCTCGTGGTCCTCCTCGATCTGGGCGAGTTCCTGGGCGATGGCCTCGCTGAGGGCTTCGAGCGCCGAGAGGTGCTCCGGGGCGTTGAGTACGGCCCGGCGGGTCCGTTCGGCGTTCTCCTGGCCGGGGCGCGTGATCGCGTCCTCCAGGCACGGGAAGTAGTTGAAGAACGTGCGGACGGAGACGCCGACGGCATCGGTGACCGCTTCCACGGTCACATGCTCGAAGCCGCGCTCGGCCGCCATGCGCAGCGCCGTGCCGGCCAGGGCGTCACGCGTGGCGCGCTTCTTGCGCTCACGCAGCCCCATGGGCGGGTCGTCGCTCATGAAGGTGCATGCTATGCAATTTTGCAGCCTGGGCAAAATTTTGAACCGGCCGTCCGCATCCCTTCCCGGCGGCCGGGGGCGCTGTTACATTCCGGAAAACCAGAATTCATTTCAGTCTGTGACTGGAGGCTCCCCATGACGGCTGTCCATGATGCTCCTCACGTGCATGTGCCGGTTCGTCGCGAGCTGCCGCCGTCGATGGTCGAGCGGGTGACGCTGATCATGGACGTCTTCGACGGCAGGACGGCCAGGCTGTCCCTGGAGGAGGTCGCCCGGTCCACCCACCTGCCCAGGTCGACGGCGCACCGCATCCTCGACCAGCTGGTACGGCTGCGCTGGCTGGAGCACACCGGCCTCGGCTACGGGCTCGGGCGTCGCGCGCTCGGCCTCGGCGGCGGGGACGGCGCGCACAGCAGGATCCGGGAGGCCGCCGCCGCCCGGCTGCACCACCTCCAGATCAGGACCGGCCTCGTCGTCCACCTGGCCGTCCTGGACGGGGCCGAGGTGCACTACCTGGACAAGGTCGGCGGGCGCTTCGCCGCTGCCGTCCCCTCCCGGGTCGGCGGCCGGGCACCGGCCCACTCGACCGCGCTCGGCAAAGCGATGCTGGCCTGGCTGGAGCCGGAGGACGTCGAGGCCAGGGCCGCCGGGCTCACCGGCCGGCTGACCCGGCGCACCATCGCCGATCTCGGCACCCTGCACCAGGAGCTCAACCGGGTCCGGCGCCGTCACGGCCTCGCCTTCGAGCGCGGCGAGTGCTTCCCGGACATCGCGTGCGTGGCCGCCGCCGTCCGGGGCCCGGAGGGGCCGGTCGCCGCGATCTCCCTGGTGGGGGACGCCTGGTCGCCCCTGGAGAAGGTGGCCCCGCTCGTCGTGGACGCGGCGCGGCAGGTGTCCGCCGAGCTGTTCCCGGAGCGGCAGACCCCGGTGCGGGGCGGGCGGCGGGTGGCGGACGCACCCGAGGAGACGTGGTCGCCGCAGGCCATGGACAGCCTGCTCGCGGCGGGGCAGTACGGGGACTGGCAGTAGGGCGGGAGCGGGGCGGGAACGTATACGGCCCTGCTGGTCCTGCCGGCCCTGCTGGTCTCGCCGGTCCCGCCGGTCCCGCCGGTCCCGCTGGTCCCGCTGGTCCCGCCGGTCCCGCTGGTCTCGCCGGTCTCGCCGGTCCCGCTGGTCCCGCTGGTCCCGCTGGTCTCGCCGGTCCCGTACGCGTTCGGCAGGTCCCGTACGAGTTCGGCAGGCGTCGCCGGCCCCGCCCGGTCCCGCCGGCCCCGGTGTGAGTGCTCACCCGGCGTTCTCGACCCCGTACGCGACCGCCCGGCGCTCGCTCCCCGTACCCGCCGCCCGGCGCTCTCACCCCCACAGGTCGCCCCACCCCCACGGGCCCGGAGGTGCCGGGGCCGCCGGGTCCCCGATGCCGAAGCCGCCGCGGAAGAAGAGCATCGGACGGCCCTCCTCGCTCAGGGTCTCCAGGGCGAGGACCCGGCCCAGCACCACATCGTGGTCGCCCGCGCCGTGCACGTCGTACACATCGGCGTGCACCCGCGTGAGGACGCCCGGCAGGGACGGCGTCCCCCAGCGGGAGACCTCCCAGTCCAGCCCCTCGTACTTGCGGCCCTTGCTCGAACCGAACCGGCCGCAGAGATCCGTCTGCCCCTCGGCCAGGATGTTCACGGCGAACCGCCCCGCTTCCCTGATCCTCGGCCAGGCACGCCCCCGGTGGTCGGCGCAGAACAGCACCAGGGCCGGTTCCAGCGAGACGGAAGCGAACGACTGGCAGGCGAAGCCGGCCGGGACGCCGTCCCGGCCGAGGCCCGTCACCACCGTGACCCCGGAGGCGAAACTCCCCATCGTGCGCCGCATCCGCGGAGGGGTCGGCTCGGTCTCCTCACATGCCTCGGGCGCGGACAGGGGCTCTGCGGTCATCGGGTTCACCTCTGGGGGACGGGGCGGGAACATCGCCCGGGGCCGGGCAGGGGGCCGACCCTAGGACCGCCGTCCGGACCGCCGGGAACGCGTTCCCGATCAGTGGAACGACGCCGCGCAAGGCCCTCCGGGAGGCGTCGGAACCCGCCCGGCAACGGGCATCCCGCTGACCGAGACGTCCGCCGCGCCGCCCGGCACCCCGTGGTTACCGTCCAGGAACCGTTCACACGGCACCCATGGGCCGCCCGGCCGCCGACGACCGTCGCCGGGCCCCTCGGGCCTTCAGGTCCACCGGACACCGAGCTCGACCGAGGCAGGGATGATGACGGAGCTCAGCCACGACTCCACACTCCGCGAACTCGCCACCGACCAAGGCGTGTTGCGATACCACGAGGCCGGCGACGGCCCGCCCCTGCTCCTGCTGCACGGCTCGGGGCCCGGCGTCACCGGCTGGCGCAACTACCGCCACAACCTCGGGGTGTTCGCCGAGCACTTCCGCTGCCTCGTCCTGGAATTCCCCGGCTTCGGGGTCAGCGACCCCGCCGACGGACACCCGATGGCGACGGCCGCGTCGGCCGTGACCCGGTTCCTGGACGGGCTCGGACTCGACCGGGTCGACATCATCGGCAACTCGATGGGCGGCATCATCGGCACCCGCTTCGCCCTCGCACAGCCGGACCGGGTGCGGCGCCTGGTCACGATCGGCGGCATCGGCCGCAACCTCTTCAGCCCCGGCCCCGGCGAGGGCATCAAGCTGCTCTCCGAGTTCACCGACCACCCCACCCGCGAGGGCCTGGTCCGCTGGCTCAGCTCCATGGTGTACGACCCGTCGCTGGTGACCGAGGAGCTGATCGAGGAGCGGTGGGCGCAGGCCACCGACCCCCAGACCCTCGCCGCAGCCCGCCGCATGTACGGCACCGAGGCGTTCGCCGCCCAGGCCGCCGCCGCTGCCGCTTCCGACACCGCGCCGTACTGGGCGATGCTCCACCGGCTGCGCGCGAAGACCCTGCTCACCTGGGGACGTGACGACCGGGTCAGCCCGGTCGACATGGCACTGCTGCCGATGCGCACCATCCCCGACGCGGAACTGCACGTGTTCCCCGACTGCGGGCACTGGGTGATGATCGAACAGAAGGCCGCCTGGGAGAGCGCGGTACTCGCCTTCCTCACCCGTCAGGACGCGGCGTGAGCGCCCCGGCCCGGAGCGCCTGGGACGAGGAGTTCGACTTCGTCGTGGTCGGCAGCGGCGGGGGCGGCATGGCCGCCGCGCTGACCGCGGCCGACAGCGGCCTTTCCACCCTCGTGGTGGAGAAGGGCGCCAAGTACGGCGGCACCACCGCCATCTCCGGCGGCGGCATCTGGATCCCGAACAACCCCACGCTGCGCGCCAAGGGCCACGACGACAGCCGTGAATCCGTACGCCGCTACCTGGACCGGCTCACCGAGGATCGGGTGCCCGGCGCACGCCTCGACGCGTACATCGACCAGGGGCCCGCCGCGATGGAATTCCTCGGCCGGAGCCGGTGGATGCGGTTCTTCTGGGTCAAGGGCTACGCCGACTACCACCCCGAGTACGACGGCGGACGCCCGCTCGGCCGGTCCGTCGAGGCGCTGCCCTTCGACACCCGCAAGCTCGGCGAGGACGAGAAGTACCAGCGGCCCAACAGCCTCAAGGGCCCGCTCGGACTGTGGATCACCGCGAAGGACTACCGCGACCTCGCCATGGTCAAGCGGACCTGGCGCGGACGCCGGGCCTCCCTGACCGCCGCCTGGCGGGTCTCCTCCAACATGATCCGCCGCCGCCACATGGCCACCGGAGGGCGCGCCCTGGTGGCCAGGATGCGCATGGCGCTGAAGGACGCGGCCGTCCCCCTCTGGCTGCGCACCCCGATGACCGAACTCGTCACCGAGGGCGGCGCGGTCACCGGCATCGTCGTCCAGCGGGACGGCCGGACCGTCCGGGTCGGCGCCCGGCACGGAGTGCTCCTGGCCACCGGAGGGTTCGACCACAACCAGGAGATGCGCGAGAAGTACCTCCCCGAGGGCAGCCGCGCCGACCACAGCGCCGGCGCCGTCGAGAACGTCGGCGACGGCATCATCGCCGGCCAGGCACTCGGCGCCGCACTCGACTTCATGGACGACGCCTGGTGGATGCCGTCCGTGCACCATCCGGCGGGCGCGACGATCCCGCTCGTCTCCGAGCGGTGCATCCCCCCGTCCGTGATCGTCTCCGGCGACGGCCACCGCTTCACCAACGAGTCGTCGCCGTACGTGAACTTCGTCCACGACCAGCTCGCCGGCGGACACGTCCCCGCCTGGTTCGTCATGGACGCCAAGGCCCGCGCCCGCTACCCGTTCGCCCAGATCCTGCCCGGCGTGCCCTTCCCCAAGGCGTTCTACGAGAACGGCACCGTGCACCGCGCCAACACCGTCGCGGAACTGGCCCGGAAGACCGGCATACCCGAGGACACCCTCACCGCCACCGTCGCACGGTTCAACGGCTTCGCCAGGTCCGGCAAGGACACCGACTTCGGGCGGGGCGACAGCGCGTACGACCGCTACTACGGCGACCCGACACTGAAGAACCCCAACCTGGACGAGATCGACAAGGCCCCCTACTACGCGGTCCGCATCGAGGTCGGCGACCTAGGAACCAAGGGGGGCCTGGTCTGCGACGAGCACAGCAGGGTGCTGCGCGAGGACGGCACGGCCATCACCGGCCTGTACGCCACCGGCAACACCTCCGCCTCCGTGATGGCCAACGAGTACGCGGGACCGGGCGCCACCATCGGCCCGTCCATCGTCTTCGGCTACGTCGCCGCCCGGCACGCCGCCACCGCCTCCGCGCCCCGCCCGTCCGGCGCCCACGGAGGCACGCCATGAGCCCGGCTCCGCTGACCGTGCGCGTCGTGGAGGTGATCCGCGAGACGGCCGACGCCCACTCCCTCGTCCTGGAACCGGCCGACGGACACCGGGACGCGTTCGGCTACGCGCCGGGCCAGTTCCTCACCGTCCGGGTGCCGTCCGAGCGCCCCGGCGGAGCCGCCCGCTGCTACTCCCTGTGCAGCTCCCCGGTGCGCGACCGGCACCTCAAGGTCACCGTCAAGCGCACCGCAGGGGGGTACGCCTCCCACTGGATCTGCGACCACGTCACCGCGGGCGACACCCTGGAGGTGCTGCCGCCCGCCGGCACCTTCACCCCCGACTCGCTCGACGCCGACTTCCTGCTGCTCGCCGCGGGCAGCGGCATCACCCCGGTGATGTCGATCCTCACCTCCGCCCTGCACGCCGGGACCGGCCACGTCACCCTGATCTACGCCAACCGCGACGAGCGGTCCGTCATCTTCCACGACGAACTCGCCCGCCTGGCAGCCGAATCCGGCGACCGGCTCACGGTGCTGCACTGGCTGGAGTCCGCCCGGGGCAGGCCCACCGCGTCCGGACTGCGGGCCCTGGCCGGTCCGTACGCCGGGCGGCCCGCGTTCGTCTGCGGGCCCGGCCCCTTCATGGACCTGGCCACCGGCGCGCTCACCGGCCTGGGGGTGCCGGCCCGGCTGATCACCGTGGAACGGTTCACCTCGCTGGCCGGCGACCCGTTCGCCGAGCGCGCCCCGATGCCGCGGTCCGCCACGCCCGTCAGCACCGCGGAGGTGGAGCTGGACGGGGAGCGCCGCACCGTCGAGTGGCCGCGGGACACGCCCCTGCTGGACGTGCTGCTCGCCGCCGGCCTGGACGCCCCGTACTCCTGCCGCGAGGGCAGTTGCAGCGCCTGCGCCTGCGTCCTGGTCGAGGGCGAGGCGGCGATGGAGCGCAACGACGTCCTGGACGCCCAGGACGTCGCCGACGGGCTGATCCTCGCCTGCCAGGCCCGCCCGGTCAGCGACCGGCTGCACATCACCTACGACGGCTGACCACCGCACCCCCGACCGCACCCCGTACCCACTCGACCCGGATGAGGTTCGAACCGTGACCAAGGCGACCGCCGCGATCGTCGGATCCGGCAACATCGGCACCGACCTGATGTACAAACTCCTGCGCTCGCAGTCCATCGAGCCACGCTGGATGATCGGCATCGACGCCGAGAGCCCCGGCCTCAAGCGCGCCGCGGACCACGGTCTGCACGCGAGCGCCGACGGCGTCGACGCCCTGCTGGACGGCGAGGACCGCCCCGACCTGGTGTTCGAGGCCACCTCCGCGTACGTGCACCGGGCCAACGCGCCCAAGTACGCCGCGCTCGGCATCCGGGCCATCGACCTGACGCCCGCCGCGATCGGCCCGGCGGTCGTGCCCGCCGTCAACCTCGGCGACCACCTCGACGCGCCGAACGTCTCCCTCATCACCTGCGGCGGACAGGCCACCATCCCGGTCGTGCACGCCGTCTCCCGGGTCACCGACGTCCCGTACGCGGAGATCGTCGCGAGCGTCGCCTCGCCGTCCGCCGGGCCCGGGACCCGCGCCAACATCGACGAGTTCACCCGCACCACGAGCCGGGGCATCGAGACGATCGGCGGCGCCGCCAAGGGCAAGGCCATCATCATCCTCAACCCGGCCGAGCCGCCGATGCTGATGCAGGACACCGTCTTCTGCGCCGTCCCGGCCGACGTCGACCGGGACGCCGTCACGGCCTCCGTCCACGAGACCGTCGCCCGCGTCGCCGCGTACGTACCCGGCTACCGGCTGCGCGCCGAGCCGCAGTTCGACGGGCCGACCGCGGTCAGCGGCGGCCTCGCCCGGGTCGCCGTCTTCATCGAGGTGGAGGGCGCGGGCGACTTCCTGCCGCCGTACTCCGGGAACCTCGACATCATGACCGCCGCCGCCACCCGGGTCGGCGAGGGCTTCGCCCAGCGGATCTCCGCCCGCCGTGCCGCTGCCTGACCCCCGCCCACCGAGGAGTACACGCGTCATGCCCTACAGCCCCGACCTGGACATCCGGGTCACCGACTCGTCCCTGAGGGACGGTTCGCACGCCAAGCAGCACCAGTTCACCGTCGACCACGTCAGCTCCATCGTCGCCGCCCTGGACGACGCCGGAGTGCCCGTCATCGAGGTCACCCACGGTGACGGCCTCGGCGGGTCCTCCTTCAACTACGGCTTCAGCCACACCCCCGAGCAGGAACTCATCAAGGCCGCCGTGAAGACCGCGCGCCGGGCGAAGATCGCCTTCCTGATGCTGCCGGGCCTCGGCCTCCAGGACGACATCCGCGAGGCCGCCGGCAACGGCGCAGCGATCTGTCGTATCGCCACCCACTGCACCGAGGCCGACATCTCCGTCCAGCACTTCGGCCTCGCACGCGAACTCGGCCTGGAGACCGTCGGGTTCCTGATGATGTCGCACAGCAGCCCGCCCGAGGCCCTGGCCCGCCAGGCGCGCATCATGGCCGACGCGGGATGCCAGTGCGTGTACGTGGTCGACTCCGCGGGCGCCCTCGTCATGGAGCAGACGAGCGACCGCATCGCCGCCCTCGTCGCCGAACTGGGCACCGACGCCCAGGTCGGTTTCCACGGACACGAGAACCTGGGCCTCGGCGTCGCCAACTCCATCCTCGCGGTACGCGCGGGAGCCACCCAGATCGACGGCTCGACCCGGCGGTTCGGCGCGGGCGCCGGCAACACCCCGGTCGAGGGGTTCGCCGCCGTCGCGGAGAAGCTGGGCATCCGCACCGGCATCGACGTACTGAAGATCATCGACGCGGCCGAGGACGTGGTCCGGCCCGTCATGGACGGCGAGTGCCTGCTCGACCGCCTCTCCCTGACCATGGGCTACGCCGGGGTCTACTCCAGTTTCCTGAAGCACGCCGCCCGGCAGGCCGCCACCTACCAGGTCTCCGGCGCCGAAATCCTCATGGAGGCGGGCCGCCGCAAGCTCGTCGGCGGCCAGGAGGACCAGCTCATCGAGATCGCGGTCGCCCTCGCGGCGAAGAACTCTTCCGGGAAGTGAGAACAGCCATGCCCAACCCCGTACTCGAAGCCGTCGAGCAGCGCGCCGACGAGATCCGCGCGCTGGGCCCCGCCAACGAGGCGCTCGGCAGGCTGGACGACCAGGCGGCGAAGATCCTCAAGGACGTCGGCGCGATCCGCATGCTCCAGCCGAAGACGTACGGCGGCCTCGAACTGCACCCGCGCGAGTTCGCCGAGACCGTCATGAGGATCGCCTCCTGCGACGGGGCGACCGGCTGGGTGGCGGGCGTCGTCGGCGTCCACCCCTGGGAGATGGCGATGGCCGACCCCCGGGTGCAGGAGGAGATCTGGGGCGAGGACCCCGACACCTGGATCGCGTCCCCCTACGCCCCGATGGGCCTGCTCCGGCCCGTCGACGGCGGCTACGTCTTCAACGGCCGCTGGCAGTTCTCCTCCGGCACCGACCACTGCCAGTGGATCTTCCTCGGCGGCTTCCTCGCCGACGCCGAAGGCAACCGGCTCAGCCCCCCGCGGTCCGTGCACGTCATCCTGCCCCGCGCCGACTACGAGATCGTGGACGACTCCTGGGACGTGGTCGGGCTGCGCGGCACCGGCAGCAAGGACGTCGTCGTCAAGGACGCCTTCGTGCCCGCCCACCGCGTCATCGAGTACGCCAAGGTGGTCGACGGCTCCCTGGCCGCCGAGTCCGGGCTGACCAACCCCGCCTACCGGCTGCCCTTCTCCGCCGCCTTCCCGCTCGGCATCACCGCCGCGGTCATCGGCATCTGCGAGGGCGCCCTCGCCCACCACCTCACCTACCAGCGCACCCGGGTCCAGATCACCGGCCAGGCCGTGCGCGACGACCCGTACGTCCTCTACGCGATCAGCGACGCGGCCGCCGAGATCGCGGCCTCCCGCGCCGCGCTCCTGGACAACGTCTCGCAGATGTACGACGCGGTCGCGGCCGGCCGGGAGATCACCTTCGAGCGTCGCGCCGTGGGCCGGCGCGCCCAGGCCGCCGCCGCCTGGCGGGCCGTCCGCGCGGTGGACGAGATCGTCGCCCGCTCCGGCGGCAACGCGATGCGCCTGGACAACCCCATCCAGCGGTTCTGGCGCGACGCGCACACCGGGCTCGCGCACGCCATCCACGTACCCGGCTCGGTCTTCCACGCCGCCGCCCTCACCGAGATCGGTGTCGAACCGCCGCAGGGGCCCATGCGCTCGATGATCTGAGGTCCCGGTCCGCAGCACGCCCGTTCAGAGAGGAACCCCCATGACACAGATCCGCGGACTCGGGTATCTCCGGGTCAGGACCCGCGACGTCGACCGCTGGCGCGAACTCGCCGTGGACGCCCTCGGCTTCGCCGTGGGCTCCGGGCCCGACCCCGACGGCCTGTACCTGCGCATGGACGAGCGCCGCTCCCGGCTCGTCGTCCTGCCCGGTGACACCGACCGGGTGCTGTCGGTCGGCTGGGAGGTGCGCGACCGCTTCGCCCTCGCCGCCGTCGGCCGCGCCGTCGAGGCATCCGGTACGCCCGTCAAGCCGCTCACCCAGGAGGAGGCCGACGACCGGGGAGTGGAGGAGGCCCTCACCTTCACCGACCCCGCCGGGGTGACCGTCGAGGTGTTCCACGCCCCGGTCCTCGACCACAGCCCCGTGCTGACCGGGCTCGGCCAGCGCTTCGTCACCGGGGAACAGGGCATGGGCCACATCGTCGTACCCACCACCAGCCCGGACGAGACGATCGCCTTCTACACCGAGGTGCTGGGCTTCCTGCCGCGCGGGGCCATGCGGCTCGGCGGCGGCTCGTCCTCGCGCCGGGTCCGCTTCATGGGCGTCAACCGACGCCACCACAGCCTCGCCGTCTGCCCCGCCCCGCACGGCGAGGCGCCCGGACTCGTCCATCTGATGGTCGAGGCGGACACCCTGGACGCGGTCGGCCGGGCCCTGGACAACGTGGCGAAGCACGGCTTCCCGCTGTCCTCCACACTGGGCCGGCACACCAACGACAAGATGGTGTCGTTCTACGTACGTGCCCCGGGCGGCTGGGACGTCGAGTACGGCTGCGAGGGCATGCTCGTGGACGAACGGCACTACACCGCCGAGGAGATCACCGCCGACAGCTACTGGGGCCACGACTGGTCCGGCTCCGAACCGCTGGCCGCCTTCACCCCGCCGGGCCCGTCCGCGTGAGCGACGCGCCGGCCGCCGGTTTCGACACCGTCCGGGGCCGGCGCCCGCCGGGAGGCCGGCCCGGCAGCACCGTAGGACGGTCACACCCCCCGAGCAGACCGTCGCTCGGGGGGTGTGACCGTCCTACGGATTCCGGCCGGGTGCCTCACCCCCGCCCGACCGGGCCGCCACCGTCCACGACCTCGATCGCCCCGGTCAGCGCCGCCGCGCGGATCGTCTCGCGCAGCGCGCCGCAGCCCTCGAAAGCCGGAGCCGTCGTGTCGCGTTCCGCGCAGGCGGCCACGGCCGGGGCGTCCCACTGCACGCTCGTCTGCTGCCAGCTGCTCTTGCGCACCAGGACCCGCGCGGCGCACCGCTCGCAGGACAGCGGCCGCATCGGGGCGCCGTCGGCGAGCCGGTTGTCGACCCGCGTCACGCCGGCCCTCCCGCCGCCGCGGCCCTGCGGGCGAGGTTCGCCTCGACCTCCTTCTGCCACGCCTCGACGGGCCGGGTGGTGTCCAGCTCGAACTCGAAGCGGTCGGTCATCTCCGGCCGCACATCGGCCACGTCCACGTAGAACTGCTCGTACCAGCGCCGCAGCTGGTAGACCGGGCCGTCCTCCTCGCAGAGCAGCGGGTTGTCGATGCGCGCCTTGTTCTTCCAGATCTCGATGTCCTGCTCGAACCCGAGCTTGATGAACTGCGCCATCCCGGAGGCCAGCTGGTCGGCCGCCTCGCCCCGCATGGCGGGCGAGCGCCGCACGATGATCCCGTACTGGAGGATGAACCGGTCCGCGTCGACCGGATAGTGACAGTTGATCAGGACGCAGTCCACGTCGCCGGTCTCGTAGTGGTACGTCAGGTCGTCGATCATGAACGACGGGCCGTGGTACGAGGCGACCGAGGTGCTGCCGATCGTCTTCTGCTGCTTGCCGTCCTCCTGGGGCCGGGCGTCGGGGCGGCCGGTGGCGCGCATGCGCTGGGTGGCGGTGTGCCCCTCGAAGACGTTCTCGAAGTACGTCGGGAAGGAGTAGTGGACGTAGAAGAAGTGGGCCATGTCCACCACGTTGTCCACGACTTCGCGGCAGTTGGCGTCCACGACGGTCTCGTACCAGAGCCAGTCGGTCCACTCGTCGCTCGTCGCGCCCCCGATGCGGGGGATACGCACGTCGTCGGGCGGCGGGTTGCCCTCCGGGTCGTTCCAGACGAAGAGCATCCCGTCCTGGTCCAGCGTTCGCCAGGCCGCCGTACGGGCCCGCAGCGGCACCCGCTTGGAGTACGGGATCTGCTTGCAGCGGCCGTCGCCGCCCCAGCGCCAGTCGTGGAACGGGCAGGCGACCTGGTCGCCCTTGACGGTGCCCTGCGAGAGGTCGCCGCCCATGTGGCGGCAGTGGGCGTCCAGGACGTTGAGGGTGCCGTCCCCCGCCTGGAACACCACGAGCTGCTGCCCGAAGGCGTGGACCGCGTGCGGCTCGCCGTCCTTGTACTTCTCCGACAGGCCCAGGCAGTGCCAGCCGCGTGCGAAACGGGCGGGTGCCGCGGTGGCCTCGATGGCCCTGACGTCGTCGTGTGCCGACTCGACTGCGCTCACGTTGCTCTCATCCCCTTCGAGGACCCTGGTCTCCGAGTCCCGGACGCTAGGCCCGCGTTCCGGTGCGCGGGCGGGGGAGTCCCACTGACCGGTACCCGGCTCCTCCCGCCCGCCGGCGGCCCGTCCCGGTCGGTGGGACGGCGCACGAGCCCCGGCGCGGGGCGCGCGTACAGTCCGCCGCCCCGTCCGACGGCACACACCGTGAAGGAGCCCCGCGGAGAGGGCCTCGGCCACTGAGCGGGACTGGCCCTTGCCTGGTTCGAGAATGAATTCTAGTTTTCGAATCCCAGCTTCCCGGCCCCCACGGGCCCCGCACACCTTACGGAGAGCCATGACCGAGGCCGTCATCGTCGAAGCCGCGCGCACACCGGTCGGCCGGCGCCGCGGCGTCCTGTCCGGGCTCCACCCGGCGCAGCTCCTCGGGCTCGCCCAGAAGGGCCTGGTGGAGCGCGCCGGCATCGCACCGGACACCGTCGAACAGGTCATCGGCGGCTGCGTCACCCAGGCCGGCGAGCAGTCCAACAACGTGACCCGCACCGCCTGGCTGCACGCCGGGCTCCCGCAGACCACCGCCTGCACCTCCATCGACTGCGCCTGCGGCTCCTCCCAGCAGGCCGTCCACCTCGTCGCGGGCCTCATCGCCTCCGGCGCGATCGAGACCGGCATCGGCTGCGGAGTCGAGTCCATGAGCCGCGTCTTCCTCGGCGCCGCGCTCACCCCCGGCAACGGCTCCCCGGTCCCGGAGGACTGGACCGTGGACATGCCCGACCAGTTCACCGCCGCCGAACGCATCGCCCGCAACCGTGGCATCACCAGGGCCGACGCCGACGCCCTCGGCCTCGCTTCCCAGCAGAAGGCCGCCCGCGCCTGGGCCGAAGGGCGCTTCGACACACAGATCATCGAGGTCCGGGCCCCTGTCACCGGCCCCGAGGGCCCCACCGGGGCGACCGCGTCCGTCACCCGCGACCAGGGGCTGCGCGACACCACCCCCGAGGCGCTGGCCGCACTGCGCCCGGTCCTGCCCGACGGCATCCACACCGCGGGGAACTCCTCGCAGATCAGCGACGGCGCCGCCGCCGTCCTGCTGATGAGCCGCGAGCGCGCCGCCCGCGAAGGACTGCGCCCGCGCGCCCGGATCGTCGCCTCCGCCATGGTCGGCTCCGACCCGTACTACCACCTCGACGGCCCCGTCGCGGCTACCGAACGGGTCCTGCGCAGCGCCGGGATGACCCTCGCCGACATCGACCTCGTGGAGATCAACGAGGCGTTCGCCTCCGTCGTCCTGTCCTGGGCCCAGGTCCACAAGGCCGACCTGGACAAGGTCAACGTCAACGGCGGCGCCATCGCGCTCGGACACGCCGTCGGCTCCACCGGAGCCCGGCTGATCACCCAGGCCCTGCACGAGCTGGAGCGCACCGGCAGGTCCACCGCGCTGATCACCATGTGCGCCGGCGGCGCGCACGCGACCGCCACCATCATCGAACGCATCTGAGGGGCGCCCCATGACCATCGGACTCACCGAGGAGCACCTCGACCTGCGCGACGCCGTGCGCGCCTACACCGCCCGGCACATCACCGAGGACACCCTCCACGCGGCGGCCGACGCCGACAAGGAGATCCTCCCCGCCCACTGGAGCGGCCTCGCCGCACAGGGCCTCCTCGGGCTGCACCTGCCCGAGGAGGACGGCGGCGCCGGCTACGGGCTCCTCGAACTCGCCGTCGTCACCGAGGAACTGGGCCGCGCCACCGCCCCCGGCCCCTTCCTGCCGACGACCCTCGCGTCGGCCGTCCTGCACACCGCCGGACACCGCACCCACCTCGCCCCGCTCGCCGCCGGCAGCACGCTCGGCGCGGTCGGGCTCGACGCGGGCACCCTCGCGCTGACCCGCGCCGCCGACGGCACGGTCACGGTCACCGGAACCTCGGGGCTCGTCGTCGGCGGCCACCTCGCCGACGTGTTCGTCCTGCCCGCGTCCGACGGCGCCACCACCACCTGGCTGGTGCTGCCACGCGCCGTCGTCGACACCGCCGACGTCCGCAGCCACGACCTGACCCGCCGCTCGTCCCGCGTGACGGCGCACTCCGTGCGCGTCCCGGCCGCCGACCTGCTCGGCCTCGACCCGCGGACGCCCCGCGACCTCGCCGCGGTCCTGTTCGCCGCCGAGGCCGCCGGCCTCGCCGACCACTGCGTCACCACCGCCGCCGAGTACGCCCGGGTCCGCGAGCAGTTCGGCCACCCCATCGGCGCCTTCCAGGGCGTCAAACACCGCTGCGCCCGCATGCTCGCTCGGGCCGAACAGGCCCGCGCCTGCGCCTGGGACGCCGCCCGCGCGACCGCACCCGGCGGCACGGACGACCCCCGGGAGGCCTCGCTGACCGCCGCCGTCGCCGCGGCGGTCGCCGTCGACGCCGCCTTCGACGTGGCGAAGGACTGCGTCCAGGTGCTCGGCGGCATCGGCTTCACCTGGGAGCACCCGGCGCACCTCGCGCTGCGCCGGGCCCAGACCCTGCGCATCACGCTCGGTCCCTCCGCCGCCTGGCGCCGCCGCGTCGCCGCCCTCACCCTGGACGGGGTCCGCCGCCCGCTGGGAGTGGAGCTGCCGCCGGAGGCCGAGGACGAGCGCGAGGGCATCCGTGCCGAACTCCGGGCGGCCCGGGTGCTGGAGGGCAAGGAGCGCACCGACCACCTCGCCGCCCACGGCTACACCGCGCCCCATCTGCCGGTGCCCTGGGGCAAGGGGGCGGGGCCGGTGACGCAACTGGTCATCGCCGAGGAACTGGCGGCCGCCGGGCTCACCCCCGTGGACATGATCATCGGCGGCTGGGTGGTGCCCACCCTCATCGCCCACGGCGACCCGGCCCAGCAGGAGCGGTTCCTCGCCCCGAGCCTGCGCGGCGATCTCGCCTGGTGCCAGCTGTTCAGCGAACCGGGCGCCGGCTCCGACCTGGCCGGCCTCACCACCCGCGCCGAGAAGGTGGACGGCGGCTGGCGCGTCACCGGTCAGAAGGTGTGGACGTCCATGGCCGTCGACGCCCACTGGGGCGTCCTGCTCGCCCGTACCGACACCGACGTGCCCAAGCACAAGGGCATCTCCTACTTCCTGCTCGACATGACGAGCCCAGGCATCGAGATCCGGCCGCTGCGGCAGATCACCGGCGACGCCGAGTTCAACGAGGTGTTCCTCGACGGGGTGTTCATCCCCGACGACCTCCTCGTGGCCGGCCCCGGCGACGGCTGGAAGCTCGCCAGGACCACCCTCGCCAACGAACGCGTCGCCCTGTCCCACGACTCGGTCGGCTCCGGCGCCGAAGCGCTGCTGGAGATCGCCGCCGCCCTGGACGGGCTCGACGACGAACAGCTCACCACGCTCGGCGCCCACCTCTGCGACGCGCAGACCGGCGCCGTCCTCGCCCTGCGTACCACCCTGCGCAGCGTCTCCGGGCAGCAGCCGGGCGCCGAGGCGTCCGTCGCGAAGCTGCTCGGCGTCGAACACCAGCAGCGGGTCTGGGAGACCTGCATGGACTGGCAGGGCACCGCCGCGCTCAGCGGCGAGGGCGAACGCCACGACACCACCTGGATGTTCCTCAACTCCCGCTGCCTGTCCATCGCGGGCGGGACGACGGAGGTCCAGCTGAACATCATCGGCGAGCGCATGCTCGGCCTGCCCCGCGACCCCGAGCCCACCCGGAAAGGCTGACATGCCCATCGACCGCGACAAGGCGCTGACCGCGGACCCCGCCGTCCGCACGATCCACTGGACCACCCGCGACGTCCTCCTCTACCACCTGAGCCTCGGAGCGGGCGCCGACCCGGCCACCGGGCCCGAGCTCCACCTGACCTACGAGAACGGCCTCACCGTGCTCCCCACCTTCGCCGTGGTGGCCGGCTCCGGGATCTCCGCGGGCGAGGCGGAGCCGCCCGGATTCCACCTGCCCGGCATCGACATCGACCTGCGGGCCGTCCTGCACGCGGGCCAGGAGCTGCGGGTCCACCGGCCGCTGCCCGCCTCCGGCACCGCGACGCTCACCTCCCGCGTGGCCGAGGTGTGGGACAAGGGCAAGGCGGCCCTCATCGTCCTGGAGTCCGCCGCGACCGGACCGGCCGGCGAACCCCTGTGGACCTCCACCACCCGGATCTGGGCGCGCGGCGAGGGCGGCTTCAGCCACGACCCCGGCCCCGACGAGGAGCCGGTGACACCGCCGGACCGCCCGGCCGACGCCGTCGTCACCTCCCCCACCACACCCCAGCAGGCCCTGTGGTACCGGCTCAACGGCGACCTCAACCCGCTGCACGCCGACCCGGAGTTCGCCCGCGCGGCCGGGCTCGACCGGCCGATCCTGCACGGCCTCGCCTCGTACGGACTGGTCTGCAAGGCCCTGGTCGACGGGGTCCTGGACGGCGACGCCGGCCGGCTCACCCACCTCGCCGTGCGCTTCGCCGGCCCCCTCGTCCCCGGCGAGTCCCTCACCACCTCCGTATGGCGCGACGGCCCTTCCGCCGATGGCACCGAACGGCTCGTGCTGCACACGTCCTGCCCCGAACGCGACGGGGCGCCCGTGCTCACCCACGCGACGGCGACGGTGACCGCGTGATGAGCGACAGCCCGGCGCACACCGCGCCCGCCGAAGGCCCCCGCCTGGTCGCCGAGCCGCACAAGGACGGTGTCGACGCCGCCGTGGCGGCGGCCCGCCGGGTCGTCGACGCCCTGCTGCACGCCGGGGACGGGACCGGCGCCGACATGGAGGAGATCGCCGGCCGGCTCGACGCCGTCGCGGACGGCCTCACGGAGGGGGCGCCCGCCCTGCGCGAACGCCTCGCCGAGATGTGGCGCGGCGAGGGAGTCACCCGCCACGACCCCGTCACCGGACCGGAGAACGCCCTCGCGCCCCCGCTCACCCTGCGCGGTCTGGAGGACGGCTCCGTCGAAGGCGTCGTCACGCTCGGCCTGCCCTACCAGGGGCCGCCGGGACATGTGCACGGCGGCGTCTCGGCGCTCCTGCTCGACCACACCCTCGGGGTCGCCAACCACTGGGGCGGCACCTCCGGGATGACCGCCGAACTGACCCTGCGCTATCTGCGGCCCACCCCGCTGTTCGAACCGCTGACCGTCACCGGCCGGCAGGTATCGGTGGACGGCCGGCGCATCCGTACGGTCGGTGAGATCACCGCCGGGGGCACCGCCTGCGTCACCGCCGAGGGGCTGTTCATCGCCAAACAGCTGCCCAGGCCGAGCTGAGGGGGCGGGAGAGATGGGACATCTCGACGGCAGGGTCGCGGTCGTCACCGGGGCCGGTCAGGGCGTCGGGCAGGGCATCGCCCTCGCCCTCGCCTCCGAAGGAGCCTCGGTGGCCGTCGTCGGCCGGACCGCGGCCAAGCTGGACGCCACCTGCGCGCTGCTGCGCGAGCGCGGGGCGAGGGCCGAACCCTTCGTGCTCGACGTCCTGGACACCGGGCGCATCCCCACTGTGGTCGGGGACGTCGCCGAGCGCTTCGGCCGCATCGACATCCTCGTCAACAACGCCTACAGCGGCTGCTACGGTCCGCTCCTGTCGCTGAGCGACGAGCAGTTCCGGCGGGGCTTCGAGAGCGGTCCGTTCGCGGCACTCGCCCTGATGAAGGCCGCGCACCCGCACCTGAAACGGGACGGCGGCGGCTCGGTCGTCAACCTCGTCACCTCCGCCATGGTCCGCTGGGACCTGAGCACCTACGGGGCGTACGCGGCAGCCAAGTCCGCGCTCCGCTCCCTGACCCGGGCCGCCGCGAGCGAGTGGGGCCGCGACGGAATCCGGGTCAACTCCATCGCCCCGCACGCCGCCTCACCCGCCTACGCGGGCTGGCAGGAGGCCAACCCCGAGGAGGCCGCCGCGTTCTGCGAGTCCATCCCGCTGGGGTACGTGGGCGACTGCGAGCAGGACATCGGCCGGGCCGTGGCGATGCTGTGCGGCCCGGACGCCCGCTACCTGACCGGCGCCACGATCCCGCTCGACGGCGGCCAGGCCAACTTCGGCTGACCGGTCCGGAGCCGTCTCCCGGTCAGCGGGACAGCCTCGTCGCAGCGGCCCCGGCCACGGCTAGCGTCGCTCCCGGCGCGGCGCGGACCGGGGTCCGGCCGCCGGGCGGACAGACCGCCGCCCCGGGGCGCCGGACCGGCCCGCGGACCCCCGCCGCCCGCCGGCCCGCGCCACGCCCGCGCCCCCTTCCGGCGCACCGCCCCACGACACCCCGCGCCCCGTCCGCGTACCGACACCGGCAGACCCGTCCACCGGGTGAGAGGGACCGACATTGCCACACGAGACGATCGCCGACCTGCTGCTCGCCCGCACCGGGGACGACCACCCGGGCCTGCTGACCCGTGGCAGGAGCTGGACCTGGGACGAGGTGGTCGAGGAGAGCGCCGTCCGGGCCGCCCTGGCCCGGGAACTGCACACCGAAGGGCCCTTCCACATCGGCGTACTCCTGGACAACGTCCCCGAGTACGTCTTCTGGCTGGGCGCCGCCGCTCTGGCCGGCGCGGCCGTCGTCGGCATCAACCCGACCCGGCGGGGCGCCGAACTGGAACGCGAGGTACGGCACACCGACTGCGCGATGATCGTCACCGACCGGGCCGGCCTCGCCCTGCTCGACGGGCTCGACATCGGCGTGGACCGCGACCGGTTCCTCGTGATCGACACCCCGGAGTACAGGGAGCTGCCCGTCCCGCCCGTCGACCGGCCGGTGACCCCCGCGCCCGGAGTCACCGCCACCACCCCGATGCTGCTCCTGCTGACCTCGGGCACCACCGGCACCTCCAAGGCAGCGATCTGCTCACAGGGCCGGCTCGCCGCGCTGGGCGCCGCCAACAGCGCCAAGTACGACATCACCCGCGCCGACACCTGCTACTGCCCGATGCCGCTGTTCCACGGCAACGCGCTGATGGCGCTGTGGGCCCCCGCCCTCACCGCAGGCGCCACCATCGCCCTCACCCCCAAGTTCTCCGCCTCCGGATTCCTCCCCGACGTCCGCCACTTCGGAGCCACCTACTTCACGTACGTCGGCAAGGCCATCGGCTACGTCCTGGCCAGGCCCGAGACCCCCGGGGACGCCGACAACCGCCTCACCCACGCCTTCGGCACCGAGGCGTCCCCCGAGGACGCGACCCGCTTCCTGGACCGCTTCGGCTGCCGCCTCGTCGAGGGCTACGGCTCCAGCGAGGGCGCCGGCATGCTCAAGCGGGTCTCCGACGCGCCCACGGGCGCGCTCGGCATGCCCGCCCGGCCCGGCGTCCGCATCGTCCACCCCACCACCCGGGAGACCTGCCCGCCCGCCCGGCTCGACGTCCACGGCCGGGTGCGCAACCCGGAGGAGGCCATCGGCGAGATCGTGGACACCGAGGGCGCCGCCCGCTTCGAGGGCTACTACAACAACGAGGCGGCCAACGCCGAACGCGTCCGCCACGGCTGGTACTGGACCGGCGACCTCGGTTACGTGGACGAGTCCGGCTACTTCTACTTCGCGGGCCGCTCCGGCGACTGGATACGGGTCGACGGCGAGAACACCTCGGCCCTGCTCACCGAGCGCGTCCTGCGCAGGCACCGGGACGTGGTGGCCGCCGGAGTCTTCGGCGTGCCCGACCCGCGCTCCGGCGACCAGGTCATGGCCGCACTCGAACTCCCGGGCCGCACCCGCTTCGAGGACCTGGACCTGCCCGGCTTCCTGGAGCGCCAGGAGGACCTGGGCAGCAAGGGCGTACCCCGCTTCGTCCGCGTCTCGCACGCCCTGCCCACCACCGGCTCCAACAAGCTCCGCAAGAAGGAGATGCAGCTGGAGGGGTGGCGCACCGGCGACCCGGTGTACCGCTGGGCGGGCCGCGGCCGGCCCGTGTACGAGCTGATGACCGAGGACGACAAGGCCGCGCTGCGCGGCGAGTTCCTGGCCAACGGGCGCGGACGCTTCCTGCCTTGACCCGCCCGCCACCCCCGCCGCCGCGACAACCGAGGAGAACCACACATGCAACTGCGCGAGAGCGCCGCGCACCAGGAGCTGCGGCGGGAACTGCGGGCGTACTTCGCGGGCCTGATGCCCGAGGACGAGCGCCGGCGCGTCGGCGAGGAGGGCGTGGGCGGCGACCGCTTCCGCGAGGTCGTCAAACGGCTCGGCTCCGACGGCTGGCTCGGCCTGGGCTGGCCCACCGAGTACGGCGGCCAGGGCCGGCCCGCCGAGGACCAGTACGTCTTCTTCGACGAGGTCCAGCGCGCGGGCCTGCCCTTCCCGTTCGTGACCGTCAACACCGTCGGGCCGACCCTCATGGCGCACGGCTCGGACGAGCACCGCAAGCGGTTCCTGCCCGGCATCCTCTCCGGCGACATCGTCTTCGCGATCGGCTACACCGAACCCGGGGCCGGCACCGACCTCGCCTCGCTGACGACCCGCGCGGTCCGCGACGGCGACGCGTACGTGGTCGACGGCAGCAAGATCTTCACCAGCGGCGCCAACACCGCCGACTACGTGTGGCTGGCCGCCCGCACCGACCCGGACGCGCCCAAGCACAAGGGCATCTCCATCCTGATCGTGCCGACATCGGCCGACGGCTTCTCCTGGAGCCCGATCCGCACCGTCGGCGGGATGACCGTCACCGCGACGTACTACAGCGGGATCCGCGTCCCCGCCGGTGACGTGGTCGGCGCGGTGGACGGCGGCTGGCGGCTGATCACCGCCCAGCTCAACCACGAACGCATCGGCCTCGCGGCCCTCGGCGGCCGCATGATCCAGCTGTGGGAACGCGTCCTCGACCTGGCCCGGGAAGACGGCACGGCCGGCATCCCCTGGGTCCGGGCGGAGTTCGCCCGCACGTACGCCCGGCTGGAGGCGATGCGGCTGATGAACTGGAAGATGACCGCTGCCGTCGCCGCGAACACCCTGACCGGCGCCGACGCGGGCGCCGCCAAGGTCTACGGCACCGAGACCCACATCGACGTCCAGCGCGGCCTCACCCAGATCCTCGGCGCGGCCGGCCGCATCCGCCCCGAATCACCCGGCGCGGCCCTCGCCGGCCAGATCGAACAGCTCTCCCGGCAGGGCATCGTCAACACCTTCGGCGGCGGCGTCAACGAGGTGCTGCGCGACATGGTCGCCACCCAGGGGCTCGGGCTGCCGCGCGCGGGGCGTGGCGCATGAGCGGCGAGGAGCGGCGAGCGGACTACGAGGAACGGCTCCAGGCCTTCACCGGTCGCGAACTGCGCCCCCGCACCCCGGGCCAGGACCCCGTCAACCAGCCGATGATCCGGCACTGGGCGGAGGCGATGGGCGACACCAACCCGGTGTACACGGACGCCGCCGCGGCCCGCGCCACCGGCCGCAAGGGGGTGGTGGCACCCGCGTCGATGGTCCAGGCGTGGACCATGCGCGGATACGCCGCCACCGTGGACCCGCGACCCGGCGACGGGGACGGCTTCGAGGCGCTGGTGGCCCTGCTGGACGAGGGCGGCTACACCTCCGTGGTCGCCACCGACTCCGAGTTCACCTTCCTGCGGGAACTGGCCCCCGGGGACCGCGTCGCCGTCCGCGAGACCGTCGAGTCCGTCTCGGCCGAGAAGCGGACCGGGCTCGGGCCCGGGCGCTTCGTCACCACCCTGAAGACCTACACCGACGATGACGGGGAGACGGTCGCCACCCAGCGGTGGCGCACCCTGAGGTTTCGCCCGGCGGCAGCGGAAGAGGACCCCGCGCCCCAGCCCGCCCCGCGCCCGCGCCCCGCCGTCAACCGGGACAACGCCTTCTTCTTCGAGGGCGCGAAGGACCACCGGCTGCTCATCCAGCGCTGCGCCGACTGCTCCCGGCTGCGCCACCCGCCGGGCCCCTGCTGCCCCGCGTGCGGGTCGACGGACTGGGACACCGTCGAGGCCGGCGGACGCGGCGAGGTGTACAGCTTCGTCGTCAGCCACCACCCGAAGCACCCCGCGTTCGACACGCCGTACCTCGTGGCCGTCGTCGCGCTCGCCGAGGGCACCCGGCTCATCACCAACCTGACCGGTGTCGCCCCCGAGGACGTCACCATCGGCATGCCCGTCGTCCTGGACTGGCTCGACGCCGACCCCGATCCGACCCTGCCGGTGTTCCGGCCCGCCCCGACGGAGGCGCCCTGATGGATTTCTCCCTGGGAGAAGAACTCGAAGCGGTCCGTGACCTGGCCCGGGAGATCCTCACCGACCACGCCACGCCCGAGCGGCTGCGCGAGGCCGAGTGCTCCCCGTCCCGGGTGGACGAGCGGCTGTGGGCGGACCTGGCCTCGGCCGGACTGCTCGCCGCCGTGCTCCCCGAAGCCGACGGGGGCGCCGGACTCGGCATGGCCGGCCTCTGCGTCCTGCTCCAGGAACAGGGCCGGGTGGTGGCCCCGGTCCCGCTGTGGCCCGCGCTGACCGGCGCGCTCACCGTGGCCGCCCACGGCACGGCCGGGCAGCGCTCGGCCCTGCTGCCGGGCCTGGCGGACGGCGGTGCGCGGCTCACCGTCGCGCTTGAGGAGTTCGGCCCGGCCGGTCCGCTCGCACCCCGGACCACCGCGGCCCAGGACGGTACCGGCTGGCTGCTCACCGGCGTCAAGGCCGTGGTGCCCGCCCCCGCCGGAGCGGCCCACGTCCTGGTCACCGCCGCGACGGACGCGGGACCCGGTCTCTTCCTGGTCGCCGCCGACGCCCCCGGGGCGAGCTGGGAGCACGCCGAGACCACCAGCCACGACCTGAGCGCCCACCTCACCCTCGACGGCGCGCCCGCCGCACCCGTCGGCACACCGGGCGGCGCGGCCTGTGCGGACCTCGTCCGGTATGCCCGGCTCGCCCTGGCCGCCGTCCAGACCGGGGTGGCACAGGGGGCGCTCGGCCATGCGGCCGGGCATCTGCGCGAGCGCGCCCAGTTCGGCCGCCCGCTCGCCACCTTCCAGGCCGTCCAGCACCAGCTGGCCGACTGCTACATCGACATCGAGGCCATGCGGGTCACGCTGTGGCACGCCGTGGACGCGCTGGCCGAGCCGTTCGACGCCGATGCGGCGGACCGGGCCGCGCTCGTCGCCGAGTGGTGGGCCGCCGAAGGGGGACTCGACACCGTCCACCGGGTGCAGCACGTGCACGGCGGCATCGGCGTCGACACCGACTACCCGGTCCACCGCCACTTCCTGTGGGGCAAGCAGATCTCCACCACCCTCGGCGGTGCGGGCGCGGGCCTGGACCACTTGGGGGTCCTGCTGACCGGCGGGGCGGTGACCGCATGAGCCCGCGGCAGGGCACCGCGCTCCCGCCCACCCGCACCTACGACGAGGTGGCCGTCGGGGAGGTGCTTCCCGAGCTGGCGATCCCCATCACCCGCACCCTGATCGTGGCCACCGCGCTCGCGAGCCGCGACTTCCAGGATGTGCACCACGACCCCGGACTCGCCCGGGAACGCGGCTCGAAGGACATCTTCATGAACATCCTGACCAGCAACGGCCTGGTCGACCGGTACGTCACCGGCTGGGCCGGCCCCGCCGCCGTCGTCAAGGCCATCCGCATCCGGCTCGGCGCCCCCAACCACCCCGGCGACACGATGGTGCTCACCGGCACCGTCACCGGGAAGTCCGGCGCCGACCGCCACGTCGAGATCGCCGTGCGGGGCACCAACAGCGTGGGCGCCCACATCACCGGCAGTGTGTCGGTGCAACTGCCCGGGGAGGGCCGATGAGCAGGACTGCGCTGTCGGGGGCCGCCGCGGTGGCCGGGATCGGCGCCACCGAATTCTCCAAGAACTCCGGCCGCAGTGAACTCCGGCTGGCCTGCGAGGCGGTGCTCGCCGCCCTGGACGACGCGGGGCTGACCCCCGCCGACGTCGACGGGCTCGTCACCTTCACCGCCGAGACCAACTCCGAGGTCCATGTAGCCCGGAACACGGGGATGGGCGAGCTGACGTTCTTCTCCCGTATCGGCTACGGAGGCGGCGCGGCCTGCGCGACCGTGCAGCAGGCGGCCATGGCCGTCGCCACCGGGGCCGCCGAAGTGGTCGTCTGCTACCGGGCGTTCAACGAACGCTCCGGCGAGCGCTACGGGCTGGGACAGGCCGACCGGCCCATGGACACCACCGCGGACCGGGCCGCCTACGCCTGGATGACACCGTTCGGGCTGAGCACCCCGGCCCAGTGGGTGGCCATGTTCGCCCGCCGCTACCTGCACGAGTACGGGGCCACCACCGACGACTTCGGCCGGGTCGCCGTCGTCGACCGCAAGCACGCCGCGAACAACCCGGCCGCCTGGTTCCACGGACGCCCCATCACCCTCCAGGACCACCGCGACTCCCGCTGGATCGCCGAGCCCCTGCGCCTGCTGGACTGCTGCCAGGAGACCGACGGCGGGCAGGCCCTCGTCATCGTCTCCGCCGAGCGCGCCCGTGACCTGCCCCACCCGCCGGCCGTGATCCGCTCCGCCGCCCAGGGACTCGGGGCCGACCAGCACATGATGACCAGCTACTACCGGCCCACCATCAGCGGAATCCCGGAAATGGGCCTGGTGGGACGGCAGTTGTACGGGCAGAGCGGCCTTCGCCCCGGGGACATCGACGCGGCCGTGCTCTACGACCACTTCACCCCGCTGGTCCTTCCCCAACTGGAGGAGCTGGGCTTCTGCGAGCGCGGCGAGGCCAAGGACTTCATCGCGGACGGCCACCTCGAACTCGGCGGCTCCCTGCCCTTCAACACCCATGGCGGACAGCTCGGAGAGGCGTATCTGCACGGCATGAACGGCGTCGCGGAGGGCGTCCGGCTGATCCGGGGCACCTCCGTCAACCAGCCCGACCGGACCGACCACGTCCTGGTCACCGCCGGCACCGGAGTCCCCACCAGCGGGCTGATCCTGGGGGCCGACCGATGACCGGGTCCCCCTGGCAGGGCCGCGCGCTCGGCAGCCGTACCGTCTCCTGGACCGCGCGGGACGCGATCCTCTACGCGCTCGCCGTCGGAGCCCCCGCCGAACGCCTCGACCTCGTGTACGAGCAGCGGCTGCGGGTGCTGCCGACCTTCGCCCTGACCCTGGCCCAGTGGGCGCCCGACGCGCTCGGCGCACTCGGTGCCTTCGACGTCACCACCGCCGTGCACGGCGGCCAGCGCCTCGTCGTGCACCGGCCGCTGGAGCCGGACGGGGAGCTGACCGCCACCGCCCGGGTCTCCCAGGTGCGGGACAAGGGATCGGCCGCCGTGTTCGATGTGGAGGTGGACTGCGTGTACTTCACGGCCACCTGGTCCCTCTTCGCCCCCGGTGCCGGCGGCTTCGGCGGCGAACGCGGACCGGCGGCCCCGCGCCGCCCCGGCCGCCCGCCCGAGCACACCGCGACCGTCGCCACCCACTCCCGGCAGGCGGCCTTCTACCGGCTCCTCGGCGACCGGCACGCCATGCACATCGACCCCGGCGCGGCGCAGGCGGCCGGCATGCCCCGGCCCTTCCTGCACGGGCTGTGCACCCTCGCCGCGAGCCTGCTGCCCCTGGCCGACCGCCTCGGCGCCCACCCCGCCGACCTGGTGGAGCTGGACGCCCGGTTCGCCGCCCCCGTCTTCCCCGGCGACCGGCTCGGCGTACGGGCCTGGAACGACACGAGCGGTCCCGCCGTGCTCTTCGAGGCCTCCGCGGGGGACCGCACGGTCCTGACCGGCGGACGGGCCCGCTTCGCCCCCGACGCAACCGCCCCCGAGGAGACCCCCGGTGCTTGAGACCGCCCGGCGCGCCGAGGCCGCCGACCTGCTGTGGGCCGCCCAGTGCGCGCGGACCCCCGTCGAGCCGCTGACCACCACGTACCCGGGCATCGACGCGGCCGACGCCTACGAGATCCAGCTCATCAACATCCGCAGACAGCTCGCCCTGGGCCGTACCGTCCACGGGCACAAGGTCGGCCTGTCCTCCGAGGTCATGCAGCGGATGATGGGCGTGGACGAACCCGACTACGGCCACCTGCTGTCCGACATGGTGCTCAGCGAGGACACCCCCGTCGACACCGGCCGCTACTGCTACCCCCGCATCGAGGTCGAGATCGGCTACGTGCTCGGCCGGAGCCTGCCCGGTGAGGGCTGCACCACCGCCGACGTCCTGGTCGCCACCGAGTACATCGTCCCCTCCATCGAACTCATCGACAGCCGGATCAAGGACTGGCGGATCGCGCTGGCCGACACCATCGCCGACAACGCCTCGTCCGCCGGGGTGCTCCTCGGCGCCGCCCGCGTAAGGCCGGCCGAGCTGGACCCCGCCGACATCGCCGCCGTGCTGTACCGGGACGGCGAGGAGATCGCCCGGGGCAACACCAGCGCGGTCCTCGGGGACCCGACGGAGGCCGTCGCCTGGCTGGCCCGCAAGGTGGCCTCCTTCGGGGTGACGCTGGAAGCCGGCCACGTCGTCCTGCCCGGCTCGTGCACCGCGGCGGTCGACGTACGGCCGGGCGAGACGTTCCGCGCCGACTTCGGGGGACTCGGCTCCGTGTCCGTCGCCTTCGCCCACTCAACGGGACAGGACGGCACCCAGAACTGAAATCAATACTAGTTTTCTGAGCCGAAGGCGCACCCCGGTCGCGAACACGGGGTGCGCCGCTCCATCCACCGGCTCGACGCCACACCGGAAAGAGGCAGCATGAGCGCGACGAACACCCCATCGGCGGGCACCCTGGAGGGGCGCACCGCCGTCGTCACCGGAGCCGGAGCGGGACTCGGCCGCGCCGAGGCACTGGCCCTGGCGGGGCTCGGGGCCAATGTGGTGGTCAACGACATCGGCCCGGCCGCCGACGACGTGGCCGCCGAGATCAAGGAGCTGGGCAGCGGCGCGGTCGCGGTGACCGGCGACGTGGGGGACTGGTCGATGGGCGACCGCCTGGTCCGGGCCGCAGTGGAGAGCTTCGGCGGCCTGGACATCGTCGTCAACAACGCGGGCGTCCTGCGCGACAAGATGCTCTTCAACCTCACCGAGTCCGACTGGGACGACGTCATCCGCATCCACCTCAAGGGGCACGCCGGGATCTCCCGCGCCGCCGCGGCGCACTGGCGCGCGGCGAGCAAGGCGTCCGGCACCCAGGTCTACGGCCGGGTCGTCAACACCTCCTCCGAGGCCTTCCTCTTCGGCGCCCCGGGCCAGCCCAACTACTCCGCCGCCAAGGCCGGCATCACCGCGCTGACCCTGGCCACCGCCCAGGGCCTGGCCCGCTACGGAGTGCGCGCCAACGCGATCTGCCCCCGGGCCCGCACCGCGATGACCGCCGAGGCCTTCGGCGAGGGCGACACCGCCCCCGGCGGCCTGGACATCATGGCCCCCGAGCGCGTCGCCACCCTCGTCGCACACCTGGCCTCACCGGCCGCCGACAAGATCAACGGGCAGGTCTTCGTCGTCTACGGCGACATGGTCGCCCTGCTCGCCCCACCCACCGTGGAGAAGAAGTTCACCGCCGCCGACGGCACCTTCACCCCCGAGGAGCTGGACGGCCTGCTGACGCCCCACTTCGAGGGCCGCGACCCGTACCGGAGCTTCGCCGCCTACAGCGTCGCCGGACTCGACACGACGGGCACCCAGCGGCAGCGCTGAAACGGCACACCGACGCACCGACCCGGCCGGCGCACCCGCGCGGGCCGGGTCAGTCCGCTTCCGGGGCCGGTGCCAGCAGCAGGTGACAGGCCATCCGCAGGTCGGCGTCGGCCTCGTGCGGGGTGAGCCGTTCGTTGAGCCGGGACTGAAGCACCCCGTACCAGAGCAGGATCAGCAGCCGCAGCCGGGCGACGTGGTGTTCCGTGGGCCGCTCGACCTCCCAGGCCCGCAGCAGCAGGTCGAGGAAGCCCGAGTCGATCCGGGCCAGATCCGGCACGGTCGAGGCGCGGGCGGCGTTCGCGGACTGGATCATCGCGGTGGCCAGCGCCGGCCTGCGCAGCAGGTTACGGGTGGCGCTGCCCAGCGTCTCGAACACGGCGTCCTCGGGCGAGGTGCCCGCCGGGCGCTTGGGCACCCGCGCGGCGAACCCCTCGATCTGGTCGGCCATCAACGCGGTGAACAGGTGCGTCTTCGACGGGAAGTACCGGTACAGGGTGCCGATGGCCACCCCCGCGCCCTTCGCCACCTCGTGCATCTGCACGCGTTCGAGACCGGTCTCGGCGGCGAGGTCCGCCGCCGCCCTCAGGATGCTCTGACGGCGTGCGCGCTGGCGGGGCGAACTGGGCTCGGCCCCTGCCCTGGCCTCGGCGATTCTGGGCACGCGCCCCTCCTCCCGGCGTTCGGTTTCATGTCAACGGCCTCCGACAATACGCGTCCCCGCCGCCCGCGTCAGGCGTCGCCCGCCCCGGGTACCGGTCAGCGGGACCGGACCCTCCGCGGCCGCCCGGGACGGGGTCTGCTGGCCCGGCACGACCACCGAGCGGCAGAAGGGGCACACCTCATGCGGGACGGCCAGGACTGGCACGCCACCCACGACGTGATCGTCGTCGGGTCCGGCGCGGGAGCGATGACCGGGGCCCTCACGGCCGCCGGGGACGGCCTCGACACCGTCGTACTGGAGCGGACCGCGCTGCTCGGCGGCACGTCCGCCTACTCCGGGGCCGCCTGCTGGCTGCCCGGCACCCAGGTGCAGGAACGCGCCGGCCTCGGCGACTCGGCCGAGGACGCCCGGGACTACCTGCGGACCCTGCTCGGCGACAGCGAGGCGGCCCGCCGGGACGCCTTCCTGGGGCACGCGCCCGGCCTGGTCGCCCGGCTGGAGAGCGACCCCGCCCTCGCCTTCCGCTGGCAGGCCTTCCCCGACTACGTCGCCGCCCCCGGCCGCATGGACGCGGGCCGCTCCTTCGTCCCGCTCGACCTGGACCCGGCCGAGCTGGGCGACCTCGCCGGCCTGGTGCGCCCCGCCGTCGACCGGGACCGGGCCGGCCAGGGGCACCCCGACGCCCCGCTCACCCAGGGCCGCGCCCTGATCGGCCGCCTCCTGCTGGCCCTCACCCGCACCGGCAACGCCCGCATCCGCACCCGGCACCACGTCACCGGGCTGACCAGCGAGGACGGCCGGATCACCGGGGTCGAGGCCCGCACCCCGCACGGCACCGTCCGGATACGGGCCAGGCGCGGGGTCCTGCTGGCGGCCGGCGGCTTCGAGGGCGACGACACCCTGCGCACCGAGCACGGCGTGCCCGGCCGGGCGGCGTGGAGCATGGCGCCGGGCGGCACCAACACCGGGGAGCTGCTGCGCGCCGCCACCGGGGCGGGCGCCGCCACCGCGCTCCTGGACGAGGCCTGGTGGTGCCCGGGGACCGAACTGCCCGACGGATCGGCCGCCTTCACCCTCGGCCTGCGCGGCGGTCTGATGGTGGACGGCTCGGGGCGGCGGTTCGCCAACGAGTCCCTGCCCTACGACCGCATGGGCCGGGCCATCGCGGAGGCGGGGGGAGCGGACGCCTCCGTCCACCTGGTCTTCGACTCACGCGAGGGCGGCGCGCTGCCCGCCATCACCGTGCCGCCCACCGCACCGGCCGGGCACCTGGCGGCCGGCACCTGGGTGCGGGCGGATACGCCGGCGGAACTCGCCGGGCTCATCGGGGTGCCGGCCGCCGCCCTCACCGCGACCCTCGCCCGCTTCAACGGGTTCGCCGCGTCCGGCACCGACGAGGACCACCACCGCGGCGAGGACCCGTACGACCTGTTCTTCGCGGACCGGGCCGGTGCCCCCGGGCCCAACCCGTGCCTGGTCCCGCTCGACCGTCCGCCGTACTACGCGGCCCGGCTGGTCCTCGCCGACCTCGGCACCAAGGGCGGCCTGCGCACGGACCCCGACGCGCGCGTCCTGGACACGGCGGGCCGCCCGCTGCCCGGCCTGTACGCCGCCGGCAACACCAGCGCCTCCTTCACCGGCCGTGTCTACCCGGGCCCCGGCGTGCCCATCGGCACCGCCATGGTCTTCGCCTCGCTGGCCGTGCGGCACATGGCCGGCCGGGCCCTCTGACCCCGGGCCCCGGGCATCCCGGCCAGTGGGATGCCCGGGGCACACCCCCGTACACCCGCTCTACGGTCGCGGCACCGGGTCCGGCCGGCACGAGAGAGGCACTCGATGATCGACAAGAACCTGTACGGACCGTGGGCGGTCGTCGCCGGAGGGTCCGAGGGCGTGGGCGCCTCCTTCGCCCACCAGCTCGCGGACGCCGGGATCAACCTGGTCCTGATCGCCCGCAAGCCCGGCCCCCTGGAGGAGACCGCCGCCCGGGTACGCGCCCGGGGCGTCGAGGTCCGCACCCTCGCGCTCGACCTGCTCGACCCCGGGGCCCCGGACGAGGTCGCGGCGGCCACGGACGGACTGGAGGTCGGCCTGCTGGTCTTCAACGCCGGGGCCAACAGCTACGGCCACGACTTCGTCTCCGGGGACCTGGAGCGGGTGCAGGGAGTCCTGGACCTCAACATCACCGCGCAGCTCGCCCTGACCCATCACTTCGGGGCTCCGATGAAGGAGCGGGGCCGGGGCGGCATCCTGCTCGTCGGCTCGCTCTCCGGCTACCTCGGACAGGCCCGCATCAGCGTCTACTCGGCGGCCAAGGCCTTCAGCCGGGTCTTCGCGGAGGGCCTGTGGCTGGAGCTGCGGCCGCACGGCGTGCACGTCCTGGAGCTGGTGCTCGGTGTGACCCGCACCCCCGCCATGGAGCGTGCCGGACTGCGCATGGACCTGCCGGGCCTGCGGGTCGCCGAACCGGACGACGTCGCCCGGGAGGGGCTGGAACACCTCGCCGACGGCCCCGTCCACATCGCGGGCGGCAATGCCCCGGCGGCCGAGAAGCGCAGCGGATTCCCGCGCGCCGAACTGGTGCTCGGGGCCGACGAGGCGTCCCGGCGGCTCCTGCCGCCGGCCTCCTGACACCACCGGCCCGCCGCACCCCCGACCGCCCCCTCCCGGAGAGCAGATGAGCGAGACCGAGCACCCCCTCACGATTCCCGGCGCCCTCGCCCTCGCCGCCGCCCACCACCCCGGCCGGGACGCGGTCGTGTCCGGTGACACCCGGCTGACCTGGGCGCAGTTGCGCGACCGGGTGCACGCCGCCGTGAAGTCGCTGATCGCGCTCGGTGTCCGGCCCGGCGACCGGGTCGCCGTCTGGGCACCCAACAGCCACCACTGGGTGGTCGCCGCGCTCGCCGCGACCTCGGCCGGGGCCGTGCTGGTCCCCGTCAACACCCGCTACCGGGGCGAGGAGGCGCGCCGGCTCCTGGAACGCGGCGGGGTGCGGCTGCTGTTCGTGGAGAACGGCTTCCTGGGAAAGGACTACCTCGCCATGCTCGGGGCGGGCCCGGAAGCCGGCGAGGAGGGCCGGCCGGTGCCCGGACTGCCCGCCGTGGAACGGGTCGTGGTCTTCGACGACGACACCCGCGGGCGTCCCGGCACCCAGCCGTGGGACGGGTTCCTGCGCGAGGGCGCGCACCTGTCCGACGCCGGGGCCGCCGCCCGGGGCGCCGCCGTACACCCCGACGACCCGTCCGACCTGCTCTTCACCTCGGGCACGACCGGCCGCCCCAAGGGCGCCCTGACCACGCACCGGCAGAACCTCACCACGTACCGGGCGTGGAGCAGCCGGACCGGGGTCACCGGAGACGACCGCTGTCTGGTCGTCAACCCGCTGTTCCACTGCTTCGGGTACAAGGCCGGGGTCCTCGCCTGCCTGGTGCGCGGCGCCACCATGGTCCTCCAGCCGGTCTTCGACGTGGAGCGGGTCCTGCGCGCCGTCGAGACCGAGCGGATCACCGTGCTCCCCGGCCCGCCCACCATCTACACCGAACTGCTGGACGCGCCCGCCCGGCACCGTCACGACCTGTCGTCGCTGCGGCTCGCGGTGACCGGCGCCGCCGTCGTGCCGGTCGCCCTCGTCCGGCGGATGCGGGCCGAACTCTTCCCCGACGTGCTCACCGCGTACGGACTGACCGAGAGCTGTGGCACGGTCAGCGTCTGCTCGGCCGACGACGACGCCGAGACCGTCGCGCTCACCTCGGGCCGCCCCATCGACGGCACCGAAGTACGGATCGGGGACGCCGAGGGCACCCCGCGGCCCGCCGGACGGGACGGCCGCATCCTGGTGCGCGGCTTCCACGTCATGCTCGGCTACCTGGACGACCCGGCGGCGACCGCGGCGGCCGTCGACGCCGAAGGATGGCTCGACACGGGCGACATCGGCCACCTCGACCCACGCGGCAACCTGGTGATCACCGGACGCTCCAAGGACCTCTTCGTGGTCGGCGGCTTCAACGTCTATCCGGCGGAGGTCGAGCAGGTGCTCGCCGCCCACGACGCCGTCGCCGAGGCCGCCGTGGTCGCGATGCCCGACGCCCGCCTCGGCGAGGTCGGCCGCGCGTTCGTGACGGTCAGACCAGGCACCGGGGCAGCCCCGGACGATCTGATCGCCCACTGCCGCGAACGGATCGCCAACTTCAAGGTCCCGCGCGAGGTCGTGGTCCTCGGGAGCCTGCCGCGCAACGCCACGGGCAAGGTGGACAAGGCCGCCTTGCGGACGATCTGACCGCACCCCGCACGGTGCGACGAGCGAGGGAGAGCGACGATGGGCAACGAGGTTCTGGAATCGGTACGCGCCCTGCTGCCGGCCATCGGGAAACGGGCCGTCACCACGGATGAGGAACGGCGGATACCGCAGGTCACCGTCCGCGAACTGGCCGGTGCCGGGGTGTTCCGGATGCTCCAGCCGGCCCGCTACGGCGGCCTGGAGGGGGACCCGGCCGACTTCTACCAGGTGGTGCGGGCGATCTCCGCCGTCTGCTGCTCCACCGGCTGGGTGGCCTCCGTCCTCGGCGTGCACCCCTGGCAGTTGGGCCTGTTCCCCAAGCAGGCGCAGGAGGACGTGTGGGGTGAGGACCCGGACACCCGCATCTCCTCCTCGTACGCGCCGGTCGGCCGGCTCACCCCCGTCGACGGCGGCTACGAACTGGCCGGGCGGTGGAGCTTCTCCTCCGGCTGCGACCACGCCTCCTGGGCGCTGCTGGGCGCCCTCGTCGTCGGCGCGCAGGGCCGGCCCGTCGACTTCCTCACCGTTCTGGTGCCCCGCCGCGACTACCGGATCGAGGACATGTGGGACGTGGTCGGGCTCCGGGGCACCGCCAGCAACGACATCATCGTCGAGAAGGCGTTCGTACCGGCCCACCGGGTGCTGCGCAACTACGAGCAGGCCAGGCTGAAGGTGCCGGGACAGCAGGTCAACCCGGGCCCGCTCTACCGGCTGCCGTTCGGTGCGATCTTCACGAGCGCCATCACCGCACCCGTGATCGGGGCGGTGTCCGGCGGCTACGACTCGTACGTGCGGCGGATGAAGGAGCGGGTACGCCTCAGCCTGGGCGGCGGCAGGTTCACCGAGGACCCCTTCGCCCAGGTCGCCATCGCCCGCGCCGCGTCCGACATCGACGCGACGGTGCTCCAGATGGACCGCAACCTGCGCGAACTGTCCGAACTCGCCGCCGCCGGCCGGGAGATACCCATGGAGCTGCGCCTGCGCACCCGCCGCGACCAGGTCCGGGGCACCGAACGGGCCGTCGCCGCGATCGACCTGCTCTTCAAGACCGCGGGCGGCAACGCGCTCCGGCGCGGCAACCCCGTCGAACGCGCCTGGCGCGACGCCCACGCGGGCAGCGTCCACGTCGCCAACGACGTGGAACGCGCGCTCGCCATGTACGGCCGGGGCGCCTTCGGCCTGACCGTCGAGGACAACCTCGTCTGAGCCCCGGCCGCGGGCCCGCGTCAGCCCTGCCGTTCCCGGAGCGCCTTGCGCGCCGGCAGGGTGACGGCGGCGAGGGCGAGGCACACCGCTGCCGCGGCGAAGGACCCGTACACGAGCGGGGGCACGTACGGGGCCTCGCCCGTCAGGCCGCGCGTCATCGGGATCAGGGTGGCCGAGGCGATGGCGGTGCCCAGGACGACGCCGGCCACCGCCACCAGCAGCCCCTCCCAGCGCAGCATGTCCATCACCTGGCGCCTGGTGGCGCCGACGAGGCGGAGCATGCCCAGCTCACGGCGGCGGTCGAGCACGGTCATCACGAGGGTGTTGGCGGCGGCGAGGGCGGCGAAACCGCCCAGGACCGCGGCCATGGTGTTGTTGGCCCAGGCGTTGAGCTCGCGGTCGGTGGTCTGCCCGACCGCGTAGCCGGCCGCGTCGGTGACCGTGCCCAGCGGGGCGAGGGCCTCCGCGTGCCCGCCGCGTACCAGCAGCGTGGTGTCGAACCCCGAGGTGACGTGGGCGGCGAGCGACGCGCGGTCCATGGTCACGGCCGCCAGGCCGAGCCCCCGGCCGTACACGGCGACGACCTCGGGGCTGGTCCTGGTGCCGTCCGGAAGGTACATCGGCAGCTTGTCGCCGACCCCGGCCCCGGCCGACATGGCGAGCGTCCGGTCGATGGCGATCCTGCCCTTGCCGATCCGGTCCAGACTGCCGCCGCGCACATCGAGGTCCTGCACCTGTGCGAGCCCCGCGCCGGAACCGGAGACGCCCTGGACCGACGAGCCCTCCAGCCACCGGTCGCCGCCCGACCCGACCGGCACGAGCACCTGTGTGTCGAGCAGACCCACCGCCGCCTCGACCCCGGGCGTGCGGGCGGCCCGGCGCACCGCGTCGGCGGGCAGTCCGGCGGGGTGGGTGACGACATGGTCCGCGATGACACCGGCGCGCAACTGCTTCGCCGCCACATGGCTCTCGCTCGTGTGCATGAAGGCGAGCGTCGACGCGAAGGCCATGGCCAGCACGATCGGGGTGATCGCGGAGGCCAGCCGGCGGGCGTTCGTACGGGAGTTGGCGGCGGCGAGCGTGGCCGGAGCGGCGCCGCGGGCGTCCAGCGCGAGCCCCAGCAGCGCCGCGCACAGCCGCGCCACCAGCGGGCCGAGCAGTGCCACGGCGAGCATGAACAGCATGACGACGCCGAGGGCGGCGTTGGCCGCGTCCTCCCCGGCCGAGCGGGCGGCGTAGACCGTGAAGAACCCGCCGCCGACCAGCGCGCCCAGGCCCAGCACGGTACGGATCACACCGGGCCGCAGCCGCTCCACCGATGCCTCGGCGAGCGCCTGGCCCGGCTTGGTCTTCGCCGGCCGGCGTCCGGCGGCCCAGCCCGCGGTGAGCGCGGTCAGCAGCACCGTACCGACGGCGACGACGAGCGGAATCCAGGAGACACGCAGGTCCACCGGGCCAGGGACGGCCCCGCGGTCCTTCAGCTGTGCGAACCACCAGTGCGCGAGTCCGATCCCGGGCAGACAGCCGATGAACCCGGCGAGCGGTGCGACGAGCAGCGCCTCGGAGGCGACCGCGCGGCGGATCTGCCGGGGGGTGGCACCGACGGCGCGCAGCAGCGCGAACTCCCGGGCGCGCTGGGCGACGGACAGCGCGACCGTGCCGGACGCCGTGAAGACCGCGACCATGGCGGCGATCCCGCCGAAGGAGCCGCCGAGCCCGGTGAGCGTCTCCCTGGCGTATCCGAGTCCGTGGTCCTCGACAGCGCCGCGGCCGTCGCCCGTGTGCACCCGGGCGCCGGTGCCGGAGAGCGCCTTCCGCACCCCGGCGGCGAGGGCCGTCCCGTCCGCGGGGGAGGCCCCCTCCTCTGCCAGGACGGCGATGGCGTCGGCCCTGCCGGGGTGGCCGGCGAGCACCGGGGACTGGGCGTCGGCGAACCAGCCCGTAGCTCCCTCGGTCACGTCGTCGCCGGCTCCGGCCCGCGCCAGCCCACAGACGCGGAAGGCGGTCCGCCCGGTGGCCGTTTCGAGCGTGACGGTGTCGCCGACGCCCGCCTTCGCGGCCCGTGCGGCGGCGGCGTCGAGCACGACCTCGCCGGACCGGGGCGCGGCACCGGAGGTGAGCGCGGTGCCGGTGAAGGCGTGCGACCCCCAGCCATGGCCCGTCAGTACGTCCTCGCCCAGGCGCGCCGGGAACGTGAAGTCCGCTACCGCGGCCCCGGCGCCGGGCACCCGGGCCGCCTTCCCCGCCAGCGAGGTGTCCACGCGTGCCGTGTCCGGGAGCGGGTTCGCCGACTCGGAGCGGCTGTCGCCACTGCCCGTGACGAGGCGGGCGTACTGGTCCGCCGCCACGACGACCGGTGCCCGCGCGTACCGCTGGGCCGGGACCGACGCGCGGGAGCCCGTCTCCAGGAGGATGCCGCAGGCGGAGATGATCAGCGCCGCCATCATCAGCGCCACGAACGTGCCGGCGAACGACGCGGGCTTGAAGCGGACGGCCGCGCGGGCGAGTCCGTTGGGGACGAGGAGACTCACGCGGCGGCCCCCGCCATCGCGCCGGGGCGGGAGACGAGCGTGGCCATGCGTGCCGAGATCCGCTCCGCCGTGGCGCGTTCCAGGGAGTCGGCGAAAGCGCCGTCGGCGAGGAAGAGCACGCGGTCGGCCCAGGCGGCGGCGGCCGGGTCGTGGGTGACCATGACGACGGTGGCGCCGAGGGTGTCGACCGCGTGCCGGAGCAGGCCGAGGACCTCGGCGGCGGTGACGGTGTCGAGGGCGCCGGTGGGCTCGTCGGCGAAGATCACGTCCGGTTCGGTGATCAGGGCGCGGGCGATGGCCACGCGCTGCTGCTGGCCGCCGGAGAGCTCGCCGGGCCGGCGCTTCGCCTTGTCGGCGAGCCCGACCCGCGCCAGGACCGCGGCCGCCCGGCGGCGGTCCTGGCGCTGCCCGGCCAGGCGCATGGGCAGGAGCACGTTCTGTTCCACGGTGAGGGAGGGCAGCAGGTTGAAGGACTGGAAGACGAAGCCGAGGCGGCTGCGGCGCAGTTCGGTGAGGCTGTTCTCGCCCATGCCGGTGATCTCCGTACCGCCCAGGCGCACCGAGCCCTCCGACGGGCGGTCGAGGCCGGCGGCGCACTGAAGGAAGGTGGACTTGCCGGACCCGGACGGGCCCATCACCGCCGTGAACGAGCCCCGCGGCAGGACCAGATCGATGCCCGCGAGAGCGTGCACGGCGCCCGCGCCCCGGCCGTACCGCCTGCGCACACCGCGCAGTTCGACGGCCGGTCCCAGGGCGCCCCGGTCCTCGGTCCGGCCGTCCGCCTGCTGTCCTGTGCCGCCGCGCTGCCACATGTCAGTCCCTCTCACGATCCTTCGAGCCGATGATCCGACGCTACGGATCACGGAGATGACGGGCCATGACGGCTGCTGGCGGATCGGGGGTGGGGATAACCTGAGGCCGGGGCCGTCGCCGCGTCGGCGACGAGGGCCCCGGCTCAGCGGCTCACCGCCCCGTCAGCGCCCGGTCGATCAGCCGCCGCCCGGCGGCGTCCTGCGCGTCCTGAGCCGGGTCGCCCATCCGCAGGGTGAAGGCCACACTCGTCGCGGCCCGCGCGCCGTCCGCCGTCACCCCGCTCTCGGAGACGGTCCCCAGATGGGTACCGCCGTGGAACCAGATCCCGTCGCGGCTCCCTGCCACCGGCCGCCAGGCGATGCCCAGGCCGTAGCGGACCCCGGGGACCGCGATCCAGTCGCCGGCCGGCACGGTCTCCTTCATCGCGGCGAGCTGGGCCGGGCCCAGCAGACGTCCGCCCATCAGCGCGCGCAGGAAGACCCCGTGGTCGTGGGTGGTGCTGATGACCGAGCCGTCCGCCCCGCCGCCGGCGGCCAGCGTCGTGTCCACCGGCCGGTCGGCGTCCGGGAACCAGGTGTACGCGGAGGCGGTGGGCGCCGGTAGGTAGGGCGAGGTGCCCGGTGTGAGGGTGTGGCGCAGGTCCAGTGGCTCGATGATCCGATCGTGGATCTCCCGCGCCCAGGAGCGGCCCGTCACCTGCTCGACGATCAGGCCGGCCACCACGTAGTTGGTGTTGGAGTAGCCGAAGCGCCTTTCCCGTTCCGGGTGCCGGGCCTCCGGCAGCCAGAGCGGCGGCCGGCTCACGGCGGCCTTCAGCTGGTCCTCGGGGGAGGTGTACCGGAAGCGGGAGCGGAGGTAGCCGTCCGGTGTGAACGCGTCGGCCGCGTCGGGCGAGACGGCGAGATAGTCGTTGAGCCCACTGGTCTGCCGCAGCAGATTGGCGACCGTGATCCTGCGGCCGTCGTTCCCCTCGCCCCGCACCGCGCCCGGCAGCCACCGCTCGACCGTGTCGGAGAGAGCGAGCTGCCCCTCCCGGACCAGCTGGAGGAGGAGCACGGCCGTGAAGGTCTTGGTGTCGCTGCCCAGTCGGTAGTACGCGTCCCAGGGCACCGGACGCGACGGGCCGGACAGGTCCCTGCACCCCGCCCGAGCCGTCGTCCGGCCCTCGGCGGTCTGCACCTCGGCCAGTACGGCGCCGGCGCCGGCGGCCAGGACCGCGTCCGCATCGTGCTGGAGACGTGCGCGTGGTCCGGCGCCCTCGCGGGGTCCCGCGGCTCCGGAAGCGGAGGTGGCGGACGCCCCGGTGAGAAGGGCCGCGGCCGCGGTGGCCAGGCCCGTGCGGCGGCTGATCACCGGACCACCTCCGTACGGCCGCAGGTGACGTCGGCGGCGGGGAGCGTGCCGTCACGCAGGTAGCCGACGACGGCGCGGTCGGCGCAGGGGACGGGCGTGAGGCCGTCGAGGCCGCGCCCGAACACCCCGTGTGCCCGCATGTCCGCCGTCACCAGCCGCGAACCGGTCAGCCGGCGGTGCAGAGCGAGCGCGCCCTCGTACGGGACGTTGTTGTCGCGCCTGGCCTGGAGCATCAGCAAGGGCACCTGGTTGCCGATCACCGTCGCGGGTTCGCGGGAGGTGCTCTTCCAGAACGCGCACGGCGCGGTCATGGCGTTCACGAGCGGACCGAACACCGGTTGACTCACGCGGCTGCTCTCCATGTTCCGCCAGTACGCCTCCGGGTCCTTCGGCCAGCCCCCGGCGGGCCAGCCGCTGTCCCCGCACATGAAGACCGCCCCGCCGAGCATGCTGTCCGCCAGCTCGGGGGAGGTGAGCAGTTCCAGCATGGCGGCGAGTTCCGGACCGGGCTCGACCGGCCGGCCCGCGGCGGCCTCGACCAGGTCGTGCACCGTGGAGGCGAGCGCCGGATCGTACTCCTCGTGCTGGATGAACTGTCTCAGGACCAGTCGCAGTACCGGTGCCGTGAGGCGGACGCCGGAGACCTCGACCGGCCGCCGCTCCGCCCCGTCGAGCAGCTCCTCGACCCCGGCGCGGACGCGGGCGGGCGTGCTGCCGAGCCGGTAGGTCCCGTCGTGCAGGGCGGCCCATCCGGCCCAGTCGTCCAGTGCCTCTTCGAGGGGCCGGCCGGCCCGCTGGAAGAGCTGGTACTGGGTGGCGGTGGGATCGGTCGACGAGTCGAGGACGATCCGGTCGGCGCGGTGGGGGAACATCTGGGCGTAGACGGCGCCCAGATCGGCGCCGTAGGAGACGCCGTAGTACGAGAGCCCGCGCTCGCCCAGCGCGGCGCGGATCGCGTCCATGTCGCGGGCGACGTTCCGGGACGTGGCATGCGGCAGGAGCCGGGCGTTGTCGTCGTGTCCCTCGCAGCGGCGCGCGGTGTCCCGGGCGTCGTCCACCGACCGGTCGAACTCCGCCCGGCGCGTCGTGGTGGGGCCGGGAGCGGGCACCGGGGTGGCCGGGTCGCAGATGACGGGCGTGGACTCACCCAGGAAGCGCGGGTCGAAGCCGATCAGGTCGTAGCGGTCGGCCGCGTCCTTCAACGCGGGACGCAGGTACAGCGTGTTGGCCAGTCCCGTGCCCCCGGGGCCGCCGGGGTTGGACAGCAGGATGCCCCGGCGCTTCCCGGGCCCCGCTTTCGCCGCGATCCGCGAGACGGCGATCTCGATCGTCGGGCCCCCGGGGCGGGCGTGGTCGAGGGGCACGGTCACCTTCGCGCAGCGTGCGCCGGCGGCTCGCAGCTCCTCCTGCCGCGCCGGGCAGGGTCCCCAGACGAGGGCCTGCCCGGCGGACGGACCGGGTGGGGCGGGTGAGGCGGACGCGGGTACGCCGCCCGCGAGTAAACAGGTCAGGCCGAGCCCCGCGGTGGCCAGACGGATGACGCGCATCGTGCTCCTCGGATCGGGTGGGAGGTACCCGCACGACGCTAGGAGCCCACGTGACCTGGGAACACCGGGCCAGCCGGTCGACGCGACCGGGGGAAAACCCCCGGCACCCGCCGGCTCACCCCGGCCCGCCGGCCGCCTTCGCCGCCAGGTAGCGCGCCGGGAACTCCCCGCCGCCGTGCACCGCCAGGTCCGCGCCGCTGATGTATCCGGAGAGCCCGCTCGCGAGGAACAGACAGGCACGCGCCACGTCCTGGGGCACCGCCATCCGTTCCATCGGGATGACCGCCGCCACCGACGCCCCGCCGTCCGCGCCGTAGACCGAGGCGGCGCTCTCGGTGCGGATCAGGCCCGTGGTGATGTGGTTGACGCGGACCGCCGGCGACCACTCCAGGGCGAGCGCCTTGGTGAGGGCCAGCAGCCCCGCCTTGGCGGCGGTGTACGCGGCGGTGCCGGGCTGCGGGTCATGGGCGGAGACGCTGCCGATGTTGATGACCGCGCCCCCGCCCTGCTGCGCCCGCATGACCCGGTGGGCCTGCTGCGCCACGTAGAACGGGGCGAGGAGGTTGAGCGCGACGATCTTCTCCACGAAACGCGGCGAGACGGTGGCCGCGTCCGCGTCCGGGGAGCCGCCCGCGTTGTTGACGAGGACGTCGAGCCGGCCGAACCGCTCCACCGCGGCGTCCACCAGCGCGGACGCCGCCTCCGGGTCGCGCACGTCGGCCGGGACGAAGACCGCCTCGCGGCCCTCGGCCGAGGGGAGGGCCCGCGGGGTGTTCCGGCCGCAGACCACCACGTCCGCGCCGGCGGCCAGGAACGCTTCGGCGACGGCCGCGCCGATGCCCTTGGTGCCTCCGGTGACCAGCACCACGTGCCCCGTGAAGTCCAGCGGGTTGCCGATGTCCATGGTGTCGCGTTCTCCTGTTCCGGTCCGTCGGGAGCCGTTCACCGGGCGGCCAGGCCGATCCCGGCGGCGAGCCGTTCCCGGTGGCGCGCGGGCGCGCCGAACAGCTCGCCCGCCCCGTGCGCCCGCTTGAAGTAGCGGTGCGCGTCGTGCTCCCAGGTGATGCCGATCCCGCCGTGCAGCTGGATCATCTCGCCGGCCACCGCCGAGAACGCCTCGGAGCAGACGGACTGGGCGACGGCGGCCGCCCGGGGCAGTGCGCCCGGGTCCTCGTCGGCGGCGAACGCGGCACCCAGCGCCGCCGAACGCGCCGACTCCACCAGCACATAGGCGTCCGCCAGCCGGTGCTTGACCGCCTGGAACGAACCGATGGACCGGCCGAACTGCACCCGCTCCCGGGCGTATTCCACCGTCAGCTCCAGACAGCGCTCGGCCGCCCCGGCCTGCTCCGCCGCGAGGGCCGCGCAGGCCAGGTCCCGTACGTGCTCCAGGCACCGCCCGCCGTCCCCGTCCCGGCCCAGCAGGCGTCCCTCGGCCCCGTCGAACACCCAGCGCGCCAGGGCGCGGGTGGAGTCCATGGCCACCACGGGTTCCCGGCGGACCCCGGCGGCGCCCGGGGCCACCTCGAAGAGCGAGATCCCGGCGTCCGTGCGGGCCGCGACGACCAGCACGCCGATGTCCGGCCAGTCCAGGACGTACTCCTTCACCCCGGTCACCAGCCGGCCGCCGCCCGGACCCGGCACGGCGCGGGCGCGGACCGCCGCCCCGTCCCACGAGCCCCGCTCCGCCCAGGCCAGGGCGCCCACCGATGTGCCCTCGGCGAGCCCCGGCAGCAGCCGGCCGCACGCCTCCTCGTCGCCGGACGCCAGCAGGGCGCCCGCGGTGAGCACGGCGGAGCCCAGACAGGGCAGCGGGCTCAGGCCCCGGCCCAGCTCCTCCATCAGCACATGGACATCCCGCGCCCCACCGCCCGCCCCGCCGTACGCCTCGGGCACGGCGAGCCCGGCGACCCCGATCTGCTCGGTCAACGGTGCCCAGGCAGCGCTGCCCTGATGGCGGGTCAGCAGCGACCGCACGGCCGCCCTCAGCTCTTCCTGCTCCTGCGTCAGCCTCATCGGACCGCTCCCCCCTCGGTGTCCGCCCGGTCGGCCAGTACCCGGGCCCGGCAGGCGGTCGGGGTGCCCCAGGCGTCGCGCAGCGGACGGGCCTTGCGCATCCACAGGGACAGGTCGAGTTCGTCGGTGTAGCCCACGGCCCCGTGCAGTTGCAGGGCGGTGCGCGCGGCCCCGTACGCGGCCTCGCCCGCGGTGACCTTGGCGGCGGCGATGTCGCGGCCCGCGCCCTCGTCGCCGGAGGCCAGGGCGAGCGCGGCGCCGTGCACCAGCGGCTCGGCGAACTCCAGGGCCAGCAGGGTGTCCGCCAGGCGGTGCTTGACGCTCTGGAAGGACCCGATCGCCACCCCGAACTGGGCGCGCGCGGTGACGTATTCGACGGTACGGGCCAGCAGCGTCCGGCCGACGCCGAGCGCCTGGGCCGCCGTGGCGAGCGCGGCGACCTCGGCCGCGTACGCGGCGGCGGCCGTCACCCCGGGGCCCCGGGCGACGACCGCGCCGCCCGACGGCCGGGCGAGGCGCCGCCCCGGGTCGGCCGAGGGCTGCACGGGCCCCGGGCCGTCGGCCACCCGCAGCGTGTCGCCGTCCACGACGAACACCGTGCCGGCCGCGTCCGCGTCCAGCGCGTACGGGCCGAGCGCCGTCACGCACAGGGAGACCAGGGACGCGCCCGAAGCGATGGCGGGCAGGTGCCCGGCGGCGAGGGACTTGTCCCCGAGGCGGTCCAGCAGGGCGGCGGCGGCCACCGTCTCGACCAGCGGCCCCGGGACGGCGTGCCGGCCCAGTGTCTCGAAGGCGACGGCCAGTTCGACGGGCAGCGGGCCGAGTCCCTCGTGCTCCGGGGGCACCGCGAGGGCGAAGAGCCCGGCCTCGGCGAGCCGCGCCCAGACGGCCCGCCCCGGTCCGTGGTCGCCGGCCGCCCAGGACCGGACCGTGGCCGGGACGCCGGACGAGGTGAGCAGGGCGTCGAGGGAGCGGGCGAACTCCCGCTGCTCCCTGTCGAGGAGGAAACGCATCAGCGGCGTCCCTTCGGAAGGCCGAGCAGCCGCTCGGCGATGATGTCGCGCTGGATCTCGTTGGTGCCCGCGTAGATCGGGCCCGCCAGCGCGAAGGTGTACCCCTCGGACCAGCCGCCGCCCTCCGGCGCCTCCGGGGCATGGCCGGCGAGTTCGCCGCGGGGGCCGAGCAGGTCGAGGGCCGTCTCGTGCAGGGCGATGTCCAGTTCGGACCAGTAGATCTTGTTGAGGCTGGAGGCGGCCCCGGCCCGGCCGCCCTCGCCGTGCAGGACACTGGAGGCACTCGCGTACGAGAACAGCTGGTAGGCGCGGGCGCCGATCACCGCGTCCGCGACCCGGTCGCGCAGCGCCGTGTCCGACGGGTCGCCGTGCTCGCGCCACAGGCCGGTGAGCCGGCCGGCGGCGGCGGTGAAGCGGCCGGGGCTGCGCAGGGTGAGCCCGCGCTCGTTGCCGGTGGTGCTCATCGCGACCCGCCAGCCCTGCCCCGGTTCGCCGATGACGTCCTCGTCGGGGACGAACACCTCGTCCAGGAAGAGTTCGGCGAAGGCGGGCTTCCCGTCGAGCCGCCCGATGGGCCGCACGGTGACGCCCTCGGCGTCCAGCGGGAACATCAGATACGTCAGCCCCCGGTGCGGCCGGTCCGCGTCCGGGTCGCTGCGGAACAGGCCGAAGGCCCGGTCGGCGAACGCCGCCCGCGACGACCAGGTCTTCTGCCCGCTGAGCAGCCAGCCGCCCTCGGTCCGTACCGCCGTCGAACGCAGCGACGCCAGGTCGGAGCCGGACTCCGGCTCGGACCAGGCCTGCGCCCAGATGACCTCGCCGCGCGCCATCGCGGGCAGGACGCGGGCCCGCTGTTCGGCGGTGCCGTGCTCGAAGAGGGTCGGGGCCAGTAGGTTGATGCCGTTCTGGCTGACCCGGCCCGGCGCCCCGGCCGCGTAGTACTCCTCCTCGAAGATCAGCCAGCGCAGCAGGGACGCGCCGCGCCCGCCGAACTCCTCGGGCCAGGAGACCACCGACCAGCGGTCGGCGGCCAGGACGGCCTCCCACTCCCGGTGCGCGGCGAAACCCGCGGCGGTCTCCAGGGAGGGCAGGGCGGTGGCGGGGACGTGCGCGGCGAGCCAGTCGCGTACCCCGGTACGGAATTCCTCGTCCGCCGGGTCGAAGTCGAGGTCCATCAGCCGCCCGCCTTCTTCATCGCCCGGATGTCCATGCCGCCCAGCGCGTCCGGCGCGGTCTCGGCGTTGTGGGCGTGCGCCAGGTGGTGCAGGCCGAACACCGAGTCCATGCCGGTGTGCATCCCCTGGAGGTCCTCGGCCTGATTGACCGCGCGCTTGGTCAGGGCCAGTCCCATGCGCGGCATCTCGGCGATGCGCAGCGCCAGTTCGTGGCTGCGGTCGGCCAGCTCCTCGCGGGACACGACCCGGTTGACCATGCCTACCTCGTACGCGCGCCGGGCGCTCATCCGGTCGCCCGTGAACAGGAACTCCTTGGCGATCCGGGGCGGCATCACCCACGGGTGGGCGAAGTACTCGACACCGGGGATGCCCATGCGGACCACCGGGTCGGCGAAGAACGCGTCCTCGGACGCCACGATCAGGTCGCACACCCAGGCCAGCATCAGACCGCCCGCCACGCACGCGCCCTGCACGGACGCGACGACCGGCTTCGGCAGCTCGCGCCAGCGCCGGCACATGCCGAGGTAGACCTCGGACTCGCGGGCGAAGCGGCTCTCCGCGCCCTCCTTGTCCGAGTGGTCCCACCACAGCCCAGCCCGCCGCTCGAACGGCAGATGCGCGTCGCGCCCGGGGGTGCCGATGTCGTGTCCGGCGGAGAAGTGCTTGCCCGCACCGGCCAGGACGACGGTCTTCACCTCGTTGTCCTCGGCCGCGCGGTAGAACGCCCGGTCCAGGGCGTAGGTCATCGCGGAGTTCTGCGCGTTGCGGTAGTCCGGGCGGTTCATGGTCACCGTCGCGACCGGGCCCCGCTTCTCGTAGCGCACCGGTTCGTCATGGGCAGCGGACATCGTGGCCCCTCCTTCCCTAACAAGTGTTTGGTAGATTAACGTACCCCCATGAGCAGCGTCGAGGAGTTCCGCACCGAGATCCGCGGCTGGCTGGCCGCCCGGCTCACCGGGTCCTTCGCGGACCTGCGGGGCCGGGGCGGCCCCGGCCGCGAGCACGAGGTCTTCACCGAACGGCTGGCCTGGGAACGGCACATGGCGGCCGAGGGCTGGACCTGTGTGGGCTGGCCGAAGGAGCACGGCGGCCGGGGCGCGACCATCGGGCAGCAGGTCGCCTTCCACGAGGAATACGCCCTGGCCGACGCCCCCGCGCGGGTCAACCACATCGGCGAGCAACTGCTCGGGCCGACGCTGGTGGCCTTCGGCACCCCTGAGCAGCGGGCCAGGTTCCTGCCGCCGATCGTCGCCGCCGACGAGCTGTGGTGCCAGGGCTACAGCGAGCCCGACGCCGGCTCCGACCTGGCGAACGTCCGCACCAGGGCCGAACGGGACGGCGCGGACTGGGTCGTCACCGGGCAGAAGACCTGGACGTCACTGGCCCACGAGGCGCAGTGGTGCTTCGTGGTCGCCCGCACCGAACCGGGCTCCACCCGCCACCGGGGCCTGTCCTACCTCCTGGTCCCACTGGACCAGCCCGGCGTCGAGATCCGGCCCATCACCCAGCTGACCGGCACCAGCGAATTCAACGAGGTCTTCTTCGACGGCGCCCGCACCCGCGCCGAGCACATCGTCGGCGCCCCGGGCGACGGCTGGCGCGTGGCCATGGCCACCCTCGGCTTCGAACGCGGCGTCTCCACCCTTGGCCAGCAGGTCGGCTTCCGCCGCGAGCTGGAGACCCTCATCGCCCTGGCCCGCCGCAACGGCGCCGCCGACGACCCGCTGATCCGCGACCGGCTCGCCCGCGCCTGGACCGGCCTGGAGACCATCCGCTGCAACGCCCTGCGCATGCTCGACGGCGTCGCGGCCGGCGCCCCCGGCCCCGAGGCGTCCATCGGGAAGATCTACTGGGCCACCTGGCACCGCGAACTCGGCGAACTGGCCATGAGCGTCCTGGGCGCCGGCGGGATGACCGCGCCCGATGAGCCCTACGAACTCGACGAGTGGCAGCGGCTGTTCCTCTTCTCCCGCGCCGACACCATCTACGCCGGGTCCAACGAGATCCAGCGCAACATCATCGCCGAGCGCGTCCTCGGCCTCCCCAAGGAGCTGCGCCCATGACCTCCCAGCCGGCCTACGTAGCGGGCCACCACCTCCTGGACGGACGCACCGCGGTGATCACCGCGGCGGCCGGCGCCGGAATCGGCGGCGCGACCGCCCGCAGATTCCTGGAGGAGGGCGCCCGGATCGTCATCGGCGACGCCCATGAACGCCGGCTGCGGGAGAGCGCCGAGGCGCTCGCCGGCGAGTTCGGCGCCGACCGGGTCGCCGCACTGCCCTGCGACGTCACCGACCAGACCCAGGTCGACGCCCTGTTCGCGCTCGCCGCCGAACGCCACGGCCGGCTCGACGTCGTCGTCAACAACGCCGGCCTCGGCGGCACCGCCGACCTCGTGGACATGACCGACGAGCAGTGGGCCAAAGTCCTCGACGTCACCCTCAACGGCACCTTCCGCTGCACCCGCACCGCCCTGCGCCACTTCAAGGACGGCGCCGCCGGGGGCGTCGTCGTCAACAACGCCTCCGTCATCGGCTGGCGCGCCCAGCGCGGCCAGGCCCACTACGCCGCCGCGAAGGCCGGCGTCATGGCGCTCACCCGCTGCGCCGCCCTGGAAGCCGCCGACTTCGGGGTCCGCGTCAACGCCGTCGCACCGAGCCTGGCCATGCACCCCCACCTGGTGAAGGCCACCACCCCCGAACTCCTCGCCGAACTCACCGAGCGCGAAGCCTTCGGCCGGTACGCCGAACCCTGGGAGATCGCCAACGTCATCGTCTTCCTGGCCAGCGGCTACTCCTCGTACATGACGGGCGAGACCGTCTCGGTGAGCAGCCAGAGGGCGTGAGCGCCATCGCCCCCAATCCCAACGCCGAGCGGCGCGCCGAACTCCTCGCCACCGCTGCCCGGGTCTTCGCCGAGCAGGGCTACAACGCCACCACCGTCCGCCGCATCGCGGACGCCGCCGGGATGCTCGCGGGCAGCCTCTACTACCACTTCGACTCCAAGGAGGCGATGCTCGACGAGATCCTCACCGCCTTCCTGGACGAGCTGTGGGCGTGCTACGACACCGTGCTAGCCGCCGGACTCGGCCCCCGGGACACCCTCGGCGCGCTCGTCACCCAGTCCTTCCGGCAGATCGACCGGCACGGTCCCGCGGTCGCCATCTACCAGAAGGAGTCCAGGCACCTATCCGCCCAGCCGCGCTTCGCCCATCTCGCCGGATCGCAGCCGAAGTTCGAGCACGCCTGGCTGCGCACGCTGGAACGCGGCGTCGCGGAACGGGACTTCCGGGCCGACCTGGACGTCCGGCTCGTCTACCGGTTCGTCCGCGACACCGTCTGGGTCGCCGCCTCCTGGTACCGGCCCGGCGGTGCCCACAGCGCGGAGGAGATCGCCCGCCAGTACCTGTCCATGGTTCTCGCCGGCATCACCACGCGCGGCTGACCCACCCATCACGTTCACCACGAAGGAGCAGTCATGGCCGAGGCCTACATCATCGAAGCGGTCCGCACCCCGGTCGGCCGGCGCAAGGGCGGCCTGTCCGCCGTCCACCCCGCCGACCTCGGCGCCCATGTCATCAAGGCGCTGGTCGAGCGCGGCGGCATCGACCCGGCCACCGTGGACGACGTCGTCTTCGGCTGCCTGGACACCGTCGGCCCGCAGGCCGGGGACATCGCCCGCACCGCCTGGCTCGCCGCCGGTCTGCCCGAGGAGGTGCCGGGCACCACCGTCGACCGGCAGTGCGGCTCGTCCCAGCAGGCCGTCCACTTCGCCGCCCAGGGCGTCATGTCCGGCACCCAGGACCTGGTCGTCGCCGGCGGCACGCAGAACATGTCGATGATCCCGATCGCCTTCGCCGGCCGCCAGGCCGCCGAGCCCCTCGGCCTCACCGACGGCCCCTACCTCGGCTCCCAGGGGTGGCGGGCCCGGTACGGCGACGCGCCCGTCAACCAGTTCCACGGCGCCGAACTCATCGCCGAGAAGTGGGGCATCTCCCGCGAGGACATGGAGCACTTCGCGCTCCGCTCGCACCAGCGTGCCCTGCGCGCCATCGACGAGGGCCGCTTCGCCCGCGAGACCGTCGCGTACGGGGACGTCACCGTGGACGAGGGGCCGCGCCGCGACACCTCGCTGGAGAAGATGGCGGGGCTCAAGCCGGTGGTGGAGGGCGGCCGGCTGACCGCGGGCGTCTCCTCGCAGGTCTCCGACGGCGCGTCCGCGCTGCTCATCGCGTCCGAGCGGGCCGTCGCCGAGCACGGCCTGACGCCCAGGGCCCGGATCCACCATCTCTCGGTGCGCGGCGAGGACCCGATCCGGATGCTGTCCGCGCCCATCCCGGCGACCGCGTACGCGCTGAAGAAGGCCGGCATGTCCATCGGCGACATGGACCTGGTGGAGATCAACGAGGCGTTCGCCCCGGTCGTCCTGGCCTGGCTGAAGGAGACCGGCGCCGACCCGGACAAGGTCAATGTCAACGGCGGCGCCATCGCGCTCGGTCACCCGCTCGGCGCCACCGGCACCAAGCTGATGACGACCCTCCTGCACGAACTGGAGCGCACGGGCGGCCGCTACGGCCTCCAGACCATGTGCGAGGGCGGCGGCCAGGCCAACGTCACGATCATCGAGCGCCTCTGACAGAACCGGCGGCCGGCCGGACCGGCCCCGCCACGCGGGGGCGGCCCGGCGCGCGCCTCATCCGCGCGAGGGAGACGATCCGGGCCCCGAAGCTCCTTCGGTGCTGCGAGACTTGGGGAGGGACAGGCCACGCGGTGGGCGGCCGACACGTGCGGCCGGCCCGACACACAGGCCGTCAATTCCTGCCTGGCGCCCGGAAGGAAAGCGATGCACGCGAACGAGACAGCCAAGACCTCCGAGGACAACAAGCGCTCCTCCGGCACCGCGAGAACCGTGACGCCGCGTGGGGGTACACCGGCCGGGCTGTCCGCGCTGCAGAGCACGGTGGGCAACGCGGTCGTCATCCAGAGGCTGCGGCAGGCGGGCCACCCCTGGGCGCAGGAGGAGCACCAGCACGAAGCGGGCTGTGGCCATCAGCGGTCCGAACGGCCCGCGGTACAGCGGTCGGCCGTCCACGACGTCCTGCGCGCCCCCGGCCGTCCTCTCGACGACGCCACCCGCACCGATATGGAAGCGCGGCTCGGGGCCGACTTCTCCGCCGTGCGCGTTCACACCGACAGCGCTGCCAGGGCCTCGGCCGCCGAGGTCGGTGCCCGTGCCTACACCTCGGGCAACCATGTCGTCATCGGCGACGGCGGCGCCGACAAGCACACCCTGGCCCACGAGCTCACGCACGTGATCCAGCAGAGCAGGGGCGCGGTCGCGGGCACCGACAACGGTGCGGGGCTGAAGGTCTCCGACCCCTCCGACCGCTACGAACGCGAAGCCGTGAGCAACGCCCGACGGGTGATGAGCGGGCCCAGCCCCCTCCAGCGGACGGCAGCCGCCGGCCCGGACAGGGCGGTCCGGCGTCCGGACGTGACCACCGCCGCCGTGCAGCGCGTCCATTACGGGGAGGGCGAAGACGTCACGGCCCATCCGAACTTCTCGGTGACCCTGCGGGCGACACTCAACGGCACGGCCATCGGAACGTTCAGCAGCGAGACCACCGCGTACTCACCCAAGGACCACGCGGAGGACCAACTGCTCGACGAACTGGACGCGACCATCGGCGGCCTCTACCCGAACGCTCAGATCGCGGCAGCCCTGGCGGCGGGCGGCCAGACGCACACGCTCCTGATAGACCTCTCGGCGAGCCCGTGCTCCAGCCGCCACGGAACGACGACGAAGACGGGCGGGGAGGGCTGCGCCGAGCGGCTCGCCGAGCTCGCCGGAAACGGCTACCTGGGCCACACCTTCACCATCACGGTCGTCGCCGACCACCTGTACGGCAGGAGCAACGCGGACCGGGGGAATTCCGTCCGGGCCATCAACGACATGAGGGCGGCGGGGATCACCGTGCAGTGTCCGGGCGCCTGAACCGAGGCCGCGAGACGGGGGCGCCCTCTCGCCGCGGCCATCCTCAACCTGGACATCTGATGTCTGACCTTGCGTAGAATGCGGCGCCATGGACATCGAACCGCCCTCCGCTCTCGTGGGTGCCTACGCGGCCCTGCCCTCTTCGCGCGCCGACCAGGAACGCTTCTACGAGGGGCTTGGCGACAGAGGTATCGCCGACGGGCTGGAGATCCCGTTCCGTGACGGCCTCGGTGACGACGCCCGGTGGCTGGCCGCGCGGATGCGCGGCCGTTTCACCCGTTCGGTGATCACGCTGATCCCGGGCACGATGGCGCGCGTGGCGGCCTCGGGCGGCTTCGGGCTGGCCTCCGGCGACCCTGACGGCCGGCGGGCCGCGCTCGGCTTCCTCCGTGAGGCCCGCATCGCCGCCGAGGAGTTGAACCAGCTCACGGGCGAGCAGTCGGTCTCCGTACTCCACATCCACACCGCGCCCTCGGTGACGGCCGTCGCGGACATGTTCGCCCGCTCGCTCGACGAGATCGCGGCAGGCGAAGGCGCTGTGGGCGGCTGGTCCACCCGGCTCGTCCTGGAGCACTGCGACGCGTACGCGACGGGCGTTCCGGGTGAGAAGCGGTTCCTGTCCCTGGAGGACGAGATCCCCCTCGCGCGTGAACGGGGGATCGGTATCGCCGTCAACTGGGGCCGTTCGGCGATCGAGGCACAGGACCCGGGCCGGCCGCTCGCCCAGATCACCCGGCTCGCCTCCGAGGGCCTGCTGGCGGGCGTCATGTTCTCCGGCGCCGGCCCGGCCGCCAACGCGTACGGGGGGCCATGGGCGGACGCGCATCTGCCTCTCACCGAGGACGAGCCCGCCTCCCTCATGGACGCCGACGAGGTACGCCGTTGCCTCCGCGCGGCAGGAGGCGCGCTCTCCTACGCGGGGGCCAAGATCCAGGTGCCCGGTGGTGCCCCGGTCGCCGAGAGGCTCGCGATGGTGGGCCGCGTCATGCGGCTCCTGCCCGGGCGCGGAGCCGCCCCGGCACCCGCGCCCTCCGGGGCCACCGTGCGCCCCTGAGCCCACCGCTGACGTCGCACGGCGAAACAGGTCGGCGACGCGGTCAGCTGTCGGCTCATGGAGAGACACGGAGAGACGGCGGTGGGAACACTCCGCCGGGCCCGGCCATGAGCCCCGCCATCGACGGTGACCGCCCCTGCCAACAGGACGCCGGTTCCATCGGACCGGGCGACGAGGCGACCGGTGGCCGAGGCGGGCGCCGACCAAGCCGCGGATCAGAGCGGATGCCTTACTGGTCCGGGCACATGGTGGAGTCGTGGGTCGTGCTCAGGATGCGGCGATTCCGGTCGCGGTCGTTGCTCATCGCGGACGCCAGCTGGGTGCGACCGCGGATCCTGAGTTTGCGGTAGATGCGGCTGAGCGTCGTCTCGACGGTCTTCACCGAGACGAATAACCGAGCGGCGGCATCCTGGTTGCTGGCGCCCTCGGACACGAGGCGGGCCAGGCGCCGTTCCACATCGGTGAGCGGGCCGGTGACCCCGGGGCTGCGACCGTTGATGCGGGTCAGCAGATCGCCGGTGAGCGTCGACCAGGGTGTGGCGTCGGCGGCATCGAACAGGGCAAGAGCCTTGTGCCAGCAGGCTCGCGCGGCGGCAACCCGGCGCCGGGAGCGTTCGAGACGGCCGATGGCCAGGAGCGTGCGGCCCTGCTCCATGGGCAGCCCGAGGGCGGCGAAATGGCCGGCGGCCTCGACGAGGAGCGGTTCGGCCTCGTCGAGTCGGCCCTGGGCGGTCAGGCACGCGGCGTGGGAGCGAAGCGCGGCCGCGGCGAGGCTGCTGCCGGGATGACGGGCGGCAGCCGGGGCCAGCCGTCGCAGCTCCGCCTCCGCGGCGGAGAAGTCCCGAGCGGCGGCCAGCGCCTCGGCCAGTTCCGGCTGCCAGACCAGGGCCCGCGCGTCGGTGACGTGCTGGCGCGCCTGCAACTCGGCGACGCGACGCAGGCAGACGACCGCCTCCTTCGGCCGGCCTGCCGCGAGGTGCGCGCTGCCGAGGGCGAGCAGGTTGCGGGAAGTGAACAACGCGTCGCCCTCCTCCTCGGAGGCGCGCAGGCCGTGCGTGGCACAGGCCACGGCCTGGCGGAACGTTCCGCCCGCCCACTCCGTCAGGGCCGCGGTGTACCAGGCTGGACCTGGCGACAGGCCCGTCGTCGTGCACAGGACGAGGGCGCGCTGCGCCCAGGTACGGGCGCGGGCGCAGCGTCCCGCGCGGGCGTCCACCTCGGCGAGACTGCGCAGCACCTCCTCCACGTCCTCGGTGTCGCCGCGCTGTTCCGCGACGGGCAGCAGACGCAGGAGGCTCGCGCGGGCCTCCGGCAGCCGGTCGTCGAACACGGCGTGCCGGACGGCGAGGTACTCGGGGCTGCCGCTCACCCCGATCGCGGACAGGGGCACCTTCAGCGCGAGGGCCCGGGTGAGGGTGCTCGCGGAGTCGTCGAAGTGGCCGAGGACGCGTTCGACGCGGGCCCGCATGGTGAGCGCGAGCGCTTCCGTGGCGTGGTCGGCGGCGCTGTGCGCCAGCCGGGCGGCGGTGTCGGCCGCCGCGCGCGCCCGGCGCGGATCGCCGTCGCAGACGTTCGCCTTGAGGGCGATGCGCAGGTGGACGGTAGCCGACAGGTTGGCGTCACCGGCGGCGAGGACGGCCGCATGCGCCAGGAGGTGGTCCAGCTCGTGCATGTTCTGCCCGGCCGCGTCCACCACGCCGAGCAGCGCCGCCACCTGGTCGGCCGGGCCGCCCCGGGCCGCCCCGATCGCGTCCGCCGCCTGCCGTGCCAGGGCGAGGCTGCTGCCCGTGGCGGCGTCCGTCACGGCCGCCCGCAGCCGGGCCAGCCTCGCCGCCGGGAACTCGGGGGGAGTGCGGTCGGCGGCGAGGAGGAGGAGCTGGGCGGCCTCGGCCGGGTGGCCGGTGCGGCGGGCGGTGGTCGCGGCCTCCTCCGCGTGTGCGGCGGCCACGGCGTCGAACCCCGACCTGGTCAGGGTGCGGTGCAGAACCGCCCGAACCGGATCGGGCTCGGCTGCCGCCAGCGCGGCATGGGCCTCGGCGCGGTGAGCGGTACTCGCGGTGGACGCCAGCGTGTCGCGGAGCCAGCGGGCCGCGAACTCCGGTTCCGGGGCGGGGTGATGAGGGTCGCTGTCCGGGGTGAGGGGGTCGGTCGCGCGGGCCGGGTGCGGGGGAGCGACGCGGAGGACGCCGGCCTCGATGGCCTCCGCCAGGTGGGCCTCCGCGTGGACGCCGCCGGCCCGCCGCGCGGTCGCCGGGTGCCGGGCCAGTGCGGTCAGGAGCAGGGTGTGGCGGGCGGCCGGGGACAGCAGCGCCGGCCAGTCCGCCGTGATGTCGGGCGGTGCTGTGGTGCCCTGCCGGGCGGCGGCGAACACCAGCGCCGCGTTGCCGCCCGAACCCCGGTGGACCTCGGCCGCCCAGCGCGTGGGTCTGCCGTGCCGCGCGAGGACGTCCACCACGTCGTCCAGGGTCAGTGGGCCGAGGTGCACGTGCGTCGCCGGGACGCCGAGGAGGAGCCCGGCCTCACGGGGAGGACGGTGACCGCGCACGGCGAAGACGGTCGGCACGAGTGCCGCCGGGGTGCTGCGCAGGACGTAGCCGATTGCTTCGGCGCTCGCCCCGTCCACCCATTGGGCGTTGTCGATGACGATCAGGTGCGGCGCGGTGGCGCCCGGTGGCGGGGCCAGCGCCGAGGCCAGGGCCGCACGTACGGCCAGGGCCGGTGGTGCGGCGCCGCCGTGCGGTGCGGTCAGCGCCGCGAGCGTGTCACGTTGGGGTGCGGAGAGGCGTGCGGTGGCGTGCGGGGGCAGTGCGGCGAGCAGTTCCGCTGCGGCGGACCAGGGCAGGGTTCGGTCGATGGGGCTGGGCGCGGCGCGCAGGACGGTGGCCCCGGTACGGCCCGGCATGGTGTCCGCCACGGCACGGAGCAGTGTCGACTTGCCGGAGCCCCACGTACCGGTCACCACGACGCGGCCACCGTTCTCCAGGGCGGCGTCGACGTCGGGGGTCATGGGGGGTGGTTGAAGGTCCATGCCAGCGCCTCCGGGTGGGTGCGCGCCAGTGTCTGTGATGGCACCGGCGACGTCAACGCCGTGCCGGTGCCGTTTTCCGTCTGCCACGGAGGCGAAACGAGGGGGAAGCCGGAGCCGTCGTCGCCGGTGACCGAGACGACGGTGCCACTCGGCGCCCAACCAGCACCCGCGACGTCCCGGCCGAGGGTGGAAGCGGAGAGGCGCCGCCGTGCGGGTGGCGCTCGCGCACCTCGCGGACGAGGTTGACAGCGGAGCGCGTCCCCAGCGGACGGTATGCAATATTCTTCGCGTCAGAAGACGGAGAGACCGGTGAGGGTGGTGAAGCGGTCCAGGGCCGCGACGCCCGCCACTGAGTTGCCGCGCCGGTCGAGCCCCGGGCTCCATACGCACAAGGTGCAGACGCCGGGCACGATCGCGATGATTCCACCGCCGACGCCGCTCTTTCCCGGCAGGCCCACTCGGTAGGCGAACTCACCTGCTGCGTCGTACGTGCCGCAGGTGAGCATGACGGCGTTGACCTGCTTGGCCTGGCTGCGGGTCAACAGGGCCGAGCCGTCGGCCCGGATCCCGCGGCGGGTGAGGAAGCCGGCGGCAAGGGCCAGGTCCGCACAGGACGCGGCGATCGAGCATTGCCGGAAATAGGCGGTGAGCAGTTCGGGGACCGGGATGGTGACGTTGCCGTAGGAGGCCATGAAGTGAGCCAGTGCCGCGTTGCGGTCCCCGTTCGCCGCCTCGGAGTCGGCCACCTTCTCCACGAAGTCGATGGCCGGGTTGCCGCTCTCGACGCGTAGCAGCTGTCGCACGTGGCCGGCCGCGTCCCCGGTCAGGGCCTGGAGCCGGTCGGTGACCACCAGGGCCCCGGCATTGATGAACGGGTTGCGCGGAACGCCGTCCTCGTATTCCAGCTGCACCAGCGAGTTGAAGGGGTTGCCCGAGGGCTCGCGGCCCACCCCGTTCCAGAGCCGTTCACCGTCCAGCGAGAGCGCCAGCGCCAGAGCGAAGACTTTGGTGATGGACTGCGTGGAGAAGGGCTGCTGCCAGTCGCCCACGCCGTAGACCGTACCGTCCGGTTCTGCGACGGCCATGCCGAACTGCCCGGGGTCGGCGCCGGCCAGACTCGGAATGTAGTGCGCGGGACTGCCGCGCTCACTGAGGGTGGCCATCTCCTTCTCTATGCAGTCCAGTACGGCGCCGAAGCGCCTGGGCTCCCCGGTGCCGGGTGCGGCCACCGCAGCCGGACGAGCGGAAGGGAGGCTGTCAGACATGGTGTATCCCCTGGAGGTGTGCACTGGCCGGGCGGAGGACGGGACGGTTCGACCGGCAGTCCGCCCCCGTCGGCCCGGTCCGGGTGAGGTGCAGCCTACGAGGCGTGCCCGCCGCCAGTGGCGGGCGGTCAGCGGGCCGGATGCGGAGGAGGGTGCCGCCCTCAAAAGATCTTGAGGGCGGCACCGGGCGCCGACGCCGAGGAGCTCGGGCACGCCGAGACGTGCGCGGCGACAGTTACGGGGAGGTCACCAGCGAGGCGCCGAACTTGCTCAGAGCCTCATTGACGGGCTGGAAGATGGTGTTCGTCTGGCCGCTGCCGCTGGAGCATGTGGCGAAGCTCCCTCCGGAGTGCAGACCCACCGCCTTGCCGGTCGCGGTGACGTAGCTCCCCCCGGAGTCCCCGCCGTCGGAACAGGCATTGGAGTACGACAGGCCGCCGATCGAAACATTGCCGTAGTTCACGGTCTGGTTGACCTTGGTCACCTGGCCGCAGCGCAACCCCGTGGTCTGCCCGGAGTGGCAGACGGCGGTGCCGACGACGGCTTGGGCGGAGCCCGTCACCCGGCGGTCGCCCTGGCCCCAGCCGGCCACCGTCGGCGCGAGCTGCCAGCCGGCCTGGTCGACGTCGACGATGCCGAAGTCGCCTTCGAAGGAGTTGACGCTGCCGGTGCCGGAGCGGTTGGAGACGCCGAGGCGGCTGTGGTCCTTCCCATAGGCGATCTGGTTGGCGTCGTTGGTGCAGTGCCCGGCCGTCAGGAACGCCTTGGCACCACCGGAGCGGGTGACGGAGAACCCGATCGAGCAAGCGCCCTCACTGCCGGGGTACCAGGCCTGCCCACCGATCACGCTTCCGCCCTGCTGGCGGGGGGCGTCGTGCACCTCGACGACACGCACACGGTCCCCCAGACCGGCCAGGCGCCGGCGCAGGGCAGCTGTCCCGACAGTGGCCCGGGCCGGGTCGACGCTGACCTCGATCCGGTCGGCGGAGGTGTCCGGTCCCCAGGAGACGACACCGGGTACGTCACGAGCCCAGCTGTCGACAGTGGCCAGGGTGGAGTCGAGCTGTGCCCGGCTGAGCCGGACTTGGTGGGCCACGGCTCCGGACCGCTCGACGACGGAGGCGTCGGCCGAACCGTGGACGGAGGCGTGCAGGCGTCCGTCCGAGGCGCTGAACCACATGGCGGTGATCCGGTCTCCTGCGGCGGACCGGATCGCGGTGGCGGTGCGTTCCGCCTTCTGTTCGGCGAGGACGCGTTCGCGGACACCGTCGGTGGTGAGGCCGAGGTCGCGGGCCATGGCCGCCTGCACGTCGGCCGGGACCGATGGTGCGGCAGGCGTCGGTGCCGCCGGGGGCGAGGCGTAGGCGGAGGAGGACGCCAGAGCGGCCAGGGTGGCTGTCGCTGCCAGACCGGCGGCGAAGGAGCGAAGTATGGCGGGAGGCATGAGATTCCTCTCGGGCAGAGCGGTGACGAGGCGCCACCGCGGTGGGGGCCTCCCCCGGGGCGGCGAACGGCGGGGCTCACCGGACTCGCGGCGCCCTGCGGGGAGGTGTACAGCGTCCCCGCGGCGGCCGGCTCCGGGATATCCGGCGGATCCCTTGCGTCTGCGGCGGCCCGGGGATTCGGACTGCCCCGCCGATCGCGCACACCAGGACCGTCAGCCCGCCCCCGGCAGGGCCTTCAGCGTCGCCCGCGCCTCGTCCATGACCCGCTCGACCAGTTCCGCGCAGGACGGCAGGTCGCCGATGAGCCCGGCGACCTGGCCCGAGGCCATCACGCCGATGTCCGTGCGGCCCTCCACCAGCGAGGCCTTGAGCAGCATCGGGGTGTTGGCGGCCAGCAGCACCTGACTCCAGGACAGGTCCTTGCCGTGCTTCATCGCGAGGCCGTCGCGCACCAGCTGCGGCCAGCTCGCACCGGACTCGCGGCGGAACGCCGAGGCGTGCCGCACCGCCCGCAGCAGCGAGGCGGCGCGGCCGGAACGCTCCAGCGAATCGACCATGGCGGTCCGCAGCATCCGGTGCGGCAGGCCGTCCACCTGGTCGGTGACCGTGACGTCCTTGACGGTGGCGGCGAGGTACTTCGCCTTCACCTGGCCGGGAACGGTGCTGTCGGAGGTGAGCAGGAAGCGCGTGCCCATCCCGATCCCGGCCGCCCCGTAGGCGAGCGCGGCGACCAGACCGCGGCCGTCGTGGAAGCCGCCCGCCGCGATCACCGGGATGCCCACGGCGTCCACGACCTGGGGGAGCAGCACCGTGGTGGCCACCTCGCCCGTGTGGCCGCCGCCCTCGCCGCCCTGGACCATCACCGCGTCCGCGCCCCATGCGGCGACCTTCTCCGCGTGCCGGCGGGCGCCGACGGAGGGGATGACGACGATACCGGCGTCCTTGAGGCGGGCGATCAGGTCCTTGGAGGGGGCGAGCGCGAAGGAGGCGACCCGCACCCCCTCCTCGATCATGATCCCGACCCGCTCGCCAGCGTCGCCCGCGTCCGCCCGCAGATTGACGCCGAACGGCGCGTCCGTACGGGACTTGACCTCACGGATCGCCGCACGCAGCTGCTCGACGCCCATCGTCGCGGAGGCCAGGATGCCGAGCGCCCCCGCCCGCGCGGACGCGGACACCAGACGGGGGCCGGCCACCCAGCCCATGCCCGTCTGCACGATCGGATACCGCACCCCGGTCAGCTCGGTGAGCGCGGTCGGCATCGGCGCAGGCCCGGTCATGCCGGGACCTCCCGCTCGCGCAGCCCCTTCGGGTCGATCACCTCGCGGATCAGCCGCAGTTCGGCCTCGGTGGGCTCGCGGGTGAGCGGCACGTCGTCGGGGACGGACAGGGCGAAGCCGGTGGCCGCGGTGACCTGGTCGACGGCGACGCCCGGGTGCAGGGAGCGGATGCGCATGGTGCGATCGGGGGTCTCGAAGTCGAAGACGCCCAGATCGGTGATGACGCCAGGGATGCGGTGGTAGCGGGTCGCGGACGGGCCGGCCGCCGCCGCCCGGTCGTAGCCGACCCCGCTCACCATGTCGACGTGCTCCACGAACACCCGCGCCGAGTGCCTGGGCACCCAGTAACTCGTCGGGTTGTTCAGGGTGTTGACGGGCGCACCGCGCACCCCGAGCAGCTGCCGGGTGGGCCTGGCCCAGTCGCCGATGCAGGAGATGTTCTGGTTGCCGTGCCGGTCGAGCTGGCTGGCGCCCATCATCACGTGCCGGCGGCCGGTGGCGGTGAGTGTCAGGTGCTGGCGGAACGGCAGCCAGCCCTCGACGCTCCCCGGCCGCGCCCCCATTGCCGGGGTGTCGCCCATCAGCAGGGCCTCCCCGTCGGTCAGCAGCAGGCCGGGGGAGAAGGTCAGCTTCGCCAGGCGGGCGCCGACCGCCGGGACGGTGCCCATCGGGCTGGCGAGGATCTCCCCGGCGTCGCGCCAGGCCTCGGCGCACGCCACCACGCAGTACTCGGCGCGGCTGGCCGGGGCGGCGGCGCCGGTCTCGGTGCGGCTCATGCTTCCTCCTCCTGGTGGAACGCGGTGACGGCGGCCTGGTAGGCGGCCTCGTCCCCGGACAGGAACCGGGCGACGAACGCGGGCCACGCCTCGGGGTCCCGGGCGGCCCGCACATAGGCGCGCTGGAAGGACTCGTCGCGGTCGTGGTCGGGCACGCAGGAGGTGAAGTGCGCGCCGTTCGGCGTCTCGACCACCCCGTCCACGAAGAGCCGCTTCACCAGCAGCGTCTGCGGCCCGTGCTCCTTCAGCAGATCCGCCGTCTCCACGATCCGCTCGCAGGAGACGTACGCCTGGTCCGCCGCCTCGCAGAACAGGTCGTCGAAGTACGGGTCGGGGCCCAGATACTGGCCGTTGCCCTGCGCGTCGCAGCGGTTGAGGTGGACCAGGGCCGCGTCCAGCCGCAGCGCCGGCGCCGCGACCAGCTTCTCCCCGTCCTCGTACGGCGAGGTGACCGTGCGCAGGGCCGGGTTGACCTCCATCAGGTCCGAGCCGAGACCGGCGCGCACCGGCATGAACGGCAGCCGCTGCGCGCCCGCCGTCAGGCCCCACATCATCATGGCCTCGTCCAGCTCGACCATCTCGAACGCGCCGCGCTGCCGGGCCGCCGTGAAGTGCGGCTCCAGCGGGACCGAGTCGAGCGTGCCGAACGCCGTGACCAGCTTGCGGATCCGCCCGGCCGCCGCGAGCAGGCCGACGTCCGGCCCGCCGTACGACACCACGGTCAGATCGGTGATGTCCGACCGCAGCAGCGCCCGGACCAGGGCCATCGGCTTGCGGCGCGAGCCCCAGCCGCCGATCCCGACCGTCATGCCGCTCTCCAGCCGGCCGACGACGTCGTCGGCCGTCATCGTCTTGTCCTGTGTCACGCCTGCTGCTCCTTGTCCGTGCCGAAGGTGTCGCGCACCCGGTCGGCCACGCCGCTGAGATTGGCCTCGAAGGTGAAGCCCTGCTCGAAGCGGTAGCTGCGGCGTACGTCGACGGGGTCGATGCCGTTGATGGCGGCCTTGGCCAGCCGGATCAGGTAGCCGTCCTTGGCGGCGATCTCCCGGGCGAGGCCGAGGGCTTCCGCGGCCAGCCGGTCGCGCGGGACGACGCTCCACACCGAGCCGTGCCGGTGCAGTTCCTGGGCCGTGACCGTGCGGGAGGTGTAGTACAGCGCCCGCATCAGGTGCTGCGGGACCAGCCGGGCCAGATGGGTTGCCGCGCCGAGCGCGCCCCGGTCCAGCTCGGGCAGGCCGAAGGTCGCGTCCTCACTGGCCACGATCGCGTCGGCGTTGCCCACCAGGCCGATGCCGCCGCCCAGGCAGAAGCCGTGCACGGCGGCGACCACCGGGACCTCGCAGTCGTACACCGCCGCGAACGCCTCGTAGCAGCCGCGGTTGGCGCCGATCAGCGCCTCGGGGCCGGTGGCGCGCTGCATCTCCTTGATGTCCACGCCCGCGTTGAAGCCGCGGCCTTCGGCGGTGAGGACCACGCACCGGATGTCCGGGTCGGAGCCGGCGGCCCGGACCGCCGCCGCGAGGTCGTACCAGCCCCGCACGGGCAGGGCGTTGACCGGGGGGAAGTCCACGGTGACGAGGGCGATGCCCTCTTCCGGGACGGAGGTGGAGACACCCATGAGCAGATCAGCTACCTTTCCACCTAACGTTTGTTTGGTTCAACGTAGCAGTGATGCGGACGCGGCGGGAGAGCGTCATACCACTCAGTGGTGACCGGCACCGCCGGTGGTGACGGCCCCCGCTCCCCGCTGACCCGCCGATGGAAAGGACACCCGTCATGACCTCATCGACCGCTCTGTGCACCGGACGCGTCGCCGCCGTGACCGGCGCGGGCCGGGGCCTCGGCCGCGCCCACGCCCTGGCCCTCGCCGCCGAGGGGGCGAAGGTCGTCGTCAACGACCTGGGCGTGGGCATCGACGGCTCGGGTACGGCCACCGGGCCCGCCCAGGAGGTCGTGGAGCGCATCCGCGCGGCCGGCGGCGAGGCCGTCGCGCACAACGGCGACATCGCCACCGACGCGGGCGCGGCCTCCCTCGTCGCCACCGCGCTCGACACCTTCGGCCGGCTCGACACGCTCGTCAACAACGCCGGATTCCTCCGCGACCGGATGCTGGTCAACCTGGACGAGGACGACTGGGACGCGGTCATGCGCGTCCACCTCAAGGGCCACTTCCTGCCGCTCAGGCACGCGGCGGCGCACTGGCGCGCCGAGGCGAAGGCCGGCCGCACCCCCTGCGCCCGCGTGATCAACACCAGCTCCGGGGCGGGGCTGCTGGGTAGTGTCGGCCAGGGCAACTACGCCGCCGCCAAGGCCGGGATCGTCGGACTGACCCTGGTGGCCGCCGCCGAGATGGGCAGGTACGGGGTCCAGGTCAACGCCATCGCCCCCGCCGCCCGCACCCGGATGACCGAGGACACCTTCGCGCAGACCATGGCGGCGCCCGCCGAGGGGGAGTTCGACGCGATGGCCCCGGAGAACGTCTCGCCGCTCGTCGTCTGGCTCGGCTCCCCGGGCTGCGAGGGGGTCAGCGGCCGGGTCTTCGAGACCGAGGGCGGCCGGATCACCGTGATGGAGGGCTGGCGGCCGGGCCCCACCGCGGACAAGGGCGCCCGGTGGAGCCCGGCCGAGGCCGGGGAGGCGGCGCTGAAGCTCCTCGGCCGGGCCGAGGCGCCGCAGCCGGTGTACGGGGCGCGCTGACGGCGTACGCGCACGCGGCGAGGCCCGGGTGACGGGCTGTCACCCGGGCCCCGCCCGCCGGAGGAGTCAGCCGCCCGCCGGCTCCCCGCGCACGCCCCGGGCCAGCAGCACGGGGGACTCCGCCCGGCCGTCCAGGACGCGGTTGGTACGGGTGACCACCTGCCAGCCCGCACCCCCCGGCGTACGGCACAGCCGCCAGTGGTTGGCGGTCGCCCGGCGCACGACGTACCGGCCCGCCTCGTGCACCACCATCAGCGAATGGCACACCGCCACCGCCTCGTCGCCCTCCACGGTGATGTGCGGCGGGCCCACCACATGCGCGCAGCCCTGCCGTATCCAGCCCCGGTGCGCGGGGGAGCGCACCATCTCGCCGATCCGCTCCCGGCCCGCGAGGTAGAGCTCGTCGATGTCGTACACCCCGTCCGGGGCCCAGAGCGCGGCCACCGCGTCCGCCTCGCCGCTGTCCACCAGCGGTCCGTACGAGGCCATCGCGCGGGCCACGGCGCGCTCGTCCTCCAGCAGCCTCAGCCGCGCCTCCAGGGCGGCGATCCGGTCCTCGCTCATGCCCGCGCCCCCGCCGGGAGGTCCGCGACGACGGCGAGCGCCTCCAGCTGTTCGGCGTAGTGGGCCGCCGAGCGCGCGCTCAACGACACGCTGACCAGCGTGGCACCGGCATCGGACACCTTCCGCAACGCCTCGGCCGCACCGTGCGCGTCGCCGGACGGGTCCAGCGGGCGGCCCGCGCTCAGCACCACCTCGAAGCCCTCCGGCAGTGCGGCGGCGCCCACCATCTCGCCCAGCCGGTCGAGCGGCAGCCCGAACGGCACCCAGCCGTCGCCGTGCGCGAGTGCCCGGCGCAGCGAACGCGGCGTACGCCCCCCGATCCACAGCGGCACCCGGTCCTGCACCGCGTGCGGCTCCACCACCAGCCCCGCGTAGTCGAAGTGCTCACCGTGGTAGGCCGGTTCACGCCGGGACAGCGAGGCCCGCAGCGCGGCGAGCGCGTCGTCCGCGAGGGCGCCCCGGCCCTCGAAGGCCGCACCGAGCAGCCGGAACTCCTCCTCCAGGCTGCCCACCCCCAGACCCAGGACGACCCGCCCGCCCGAGACGCGGTCCAGGGTGCCGTAGCGCTTCGCGATCTCCAGCGGATGGTGGTAGCCGAGGACCAGGACCTGGGTGGCGAACCTGATCCGGCTGGTCCGGGCGGCCAGATGGCCGAAGGTGGACAGCGGGTCCCAGTAGGTGCCGCCGCGCTGCTGTGCGATGTCAGCCGGCACCGCGACATGCTCCGAGCAGGTCAGATGGTGGAAGCCGAGCCGGTCGGCGGCCTCGGCGACCGCCCCCAGCTCCTCGATGCCGGCGGCGCGTTCCCAGGGGGAGTGGACGCCGGGGACGGCCGTGACGACGGGACTGTTGATGCCGAGCCGCATGGGGAAACCTCTCTCGGGCCGGACGGTAGGGGCAGCGAGACGCCATCCAAGCCGCCCCGCCGCGCACGCGAAGGCCGGGTCCCGGTGGGCGGGAGACCCTGCGCGCCGGGCGGCCCGTCCGGTCAGCGGGACGTCGCGCGACCACCCCGGCCCGCAGCTCCTACGGTGCGGGAGTCATCCACCGAGCTGAGGAGTACCCATGCCGCGCAATGTCGTCGTCACCGGATCGGGTTCCGGGATCGGTGCCGCCCTCACCGCACTGCTCCGCGCCCGGGGCGACCGGGTGATCGGGGTGGACCTGCGGGGCGGCGACCTGAATGCCGACCTGTCCACACCCGAAGGACGCGCCGCCGCCGCCGAGGCCGCGTCCCGGGCCGCCGGCTCCGTGGTCGACGCGGTCGTCACCTGTGCCGGCACCGCCGAACCGGGGCGCTCCATGGTGACCGTCAACTACTTCGGCACCACCGAGTTCCTGACGGCCCTGCGGCCGGCCCTCGCGGCGGCCGAGCGGCCCCGGGTCGTGGCCATCGGCTCCATCTCCGGCACCCGGACAGCCGACCCGGACGTCGTCGCCGCCTGCCTCGCGGGCGACGAGACCACGGCCCTGGCGCACGCCGACCGCGCGGTGGCCGAGGGCCGTGCGCGACAGCTGTACCCCTCGTCCAAGTCGGCGCTCGCCCAGTGGGCGAGGCGTACCGCGGTCGCCGAGGGCTGGGCGGACGCCGGAATCGCCGTGAACGTGGTGGCACCCGGCATCGTCCTCACCCCGATGAGCTCGGGCCTCTTCGACGACCCCGGGATGCGCGAGGTCATGGACGCGGCGGTCCCCATGCCCCTCAACGGCTACCTGGAGCCCGAGGACGTCGCCCGCGCCGTACTGTTCCTCGCCTCCGAGGCCAACAGCCACATCACCGGGCAGGTGGTGTACGTCGACGGGGGCGCCGAAGCGACCCTGCGCGGCCCCGGCGTGTTCTGAGCCTGCCCGCAGGGGCCCCGGTGGTCCGGGCCCCGGAAGACCGGCCACGGTGGACCGGCCCCTGAAGACCGGCCCCGGCAACACGAGGCCCCGTAAGCACCGCCCCGGGAACACGAGGCCCTCGTAAGCACCGCGCCCCGGGAACACGAGGCCCTGTAAGCACCGCGCCCCGCAAAACACGAGGCCCCGGCCGCCGAGTCCACCTCGGGCTGCCGGGGCCCACGCCTTCTCCGGGTTCAGACCCGCACCTTGTGCCGGGTCACCTTGCCCGTCGCGTTGCGCGGCAGCTCGTCGGCGGTCAGCCGCCACCGCGTGGGCACCTTGAAATAGGACAGCTCGCGCGCCACGTACTCCCGCAGCGCCTCCTCGGTGACCGTCGAGCCGGCGCCCAGGACCACGACAGCCGCGACCTCCTGGCCGAGGTCGGGATGCGGCGTCCCCAGCACCAGGCACTCGCGCACGTCCGGGTGCTCCGCGAGCACCGTCTCGATCTCGGCCGGATAGATGTTCTCGCCGCCCCGGATGATCAGGTCCGACCGGCGGCTGCCGAGATGGAGCCGGCCCTCGCGCAGCTGCCCCAGGTCGCCCGTGCGCAGCCAGCGGTCGGGCCCGATCGCCGCCGCGGTCGCCGCGGGGTCCCGCCAGTAACCCAGCATGTTGTACTGGCTGCGCACCCAGACCTCGCCCTCCTCGCCCTCCCCGAGCACCTGGCCCAGCGGGTCGCGGATCTCCAGCGTGACCCCCGTGACGGGCCGGCCGAGGGTGCCGGGCGCGGCGGCCAGCTCCTGCGGGCTCGCGGCGGCGACCGCGGTGCACGTCTCGGTCAGCCCGTAGCTGTCCACCAGCGAGTCCTTCGCGAACGGCAGGCTCTCGCGCAGCCGCTCCTTGAACGCCGTCGACGACGGCGCGGAGGCCAGTGCGAACGCGGTCAGCGAGGAGGTGTCGTAGCGGTGTGCCCCGCCGTGTTCCAGCATCCGGTGGGCCATGGTGGGCACCGCGCCCCAGTTGGTGACGCGCTCCCGCTCGACCGTGCCCAGCACGGCATCCACATCGAACGCCCCCTGGTACAGCGCGATCCGGCTTCCCGTGGCGAGGCGCGGTACGGCCAGGTTGTGCAGGCTCGCGATGTGGAACAGCGGCAGCGTCAGCAGGTAGACGCGGTCCTGCGGCTCCGTCGGATCGCCCAGGGCCTGGGCCAGCGCCTCGTTCAGGCGGTGGTATTCGACCACGGCCAGCAGATTGCGGTGGGTGTGCACGGCACCCTTGGGGCGGCCGGAGGTGCCCGACGTGTAGAGGATGACGGCCGGATCGTCCTCGGCCACATCGGCGGAGGGCAGCGGGGCGTCCGGGTGGGCCGCCGCGAAGCGGCTGATGTCGTCCTCCACGGAGAGGACCGGCACCGGGCAGCCGGTCAGCTTCGCCGCCCGCCGGGCGTCGGCCACCACGAGCGCGGGCTCCGCGTTGTCCAGACCGTGCGCCAGCTCGCGCTCGGTCCACCAGGCGTTGAACCCGACCGCGACCGCGCCGATGGACACGGTGGCCCAGAACGTGATGATCCACTCCGGTGAGTTGGCCGCGGCGATGGCCACCCGGTCGCCCTTCGCGACGCCGTACTCCTCACGCAGCACCCGGGCCAGTGACGCGGCCTGCCGCGCGTGCTCGGCGAAGGTGATCCGGCGGTCCGCCGTGACGATGAACTCACGGCCGGCGTGGGCGACGGAGGCGTGCAGCACCTCGTGCAGGGCCCGATGGCGGCGCGTGAACACCGGCAGCCGGCTGCCCAGCACCTCTTCGTCGGCAAGCTCGAACCGGCCGCCGGGGCCGGTGAGTGCGGCCACCTGGGCGAGGGCGGCGGCGCGGTGATCCGTTTCGCTGGGCATCGGGACTCCTGGGCGTCGTGAACTCCACTGGGATCGCGGACGACGCCAGTCTCGGCAGCCGGGGGCCCTCGCTCCCCGGCTGATTCCGGTCACTGGGACACCGTCCCACGGGCCGGCGAAGAGCGGAAGCACGCCCGCACCCCCCGCGCGCACACCCCCGGCCCGGGTTCCCGCTGAGTGGGATGCGTCACGGCGGCCGGATTTCGCCGGCCATAGCGTCCCCCCACGATCCGCCCCCGGGCACCCGCCCTCCGGCGTATCCGCACCCGCTCATCCCGCCCGCCTCCCGGGCACCGCTCTTCCCGCCCCCTCGGGCACCTGTTCTTCCCGACTTCGGGCTCCGGACAACTGGAGGATGCAATGAAGCGAACACCACGGGTCAGAGCCCGACTCGCCGCCGTCCTGGCCGCGGCGGCCCTGATCACCTCCGCCTGCGCCTCACCCGACGACGGGGCCGGCGGCAAGGAGCAGAAGACCGAACGCGGGCGGTACACGTTCGGCAGCATCGGTGAACAGCCGAAGGGCGGCACCCCGGTCCGCGGCGGCACCCTGCGCTTCGCGGACTACGGCGAGGCCCGCAGCCTCAGCCCCGCCGTCACCTTCGCGACCGGCGCCTCCGGCGGCTCGGCCCTGGCCGCCGTCTACGACGTACTGATGCGCTACGACACCGCGGCGAACACGTACGAACCGTGGCTGGCCGAGTCGCTGGAGAGCAGCGCCGACCTGAAGACCTGGACCCTGAAGCTCCGCGACGGCGTCAACTTCTCCGACGGCACCCCGCTCGACGCCGACGCCGTCGTCGCCAGCATCGCCTGGTACCAGAAGAACAAGGGCGCCGACACCGCGCTGCTGGCCCCGAACCTCGCGAAGACCGAGGCCACCGACGAGCACACCGTCGTCTTCACCCTCCGCCGCCCCTGGGCCACCTTCCCCGCGATGCTCGCCCAGGCACCCGGCATGATCGTCGCGCCGGCCGCGTACGCCACGAAGACCTTCCGCCCGATCGGCGCAGGACCCTTCACACTCGGTTCGTACGCCCCGCAGGAGGAGATGGTCCTCAAGGCGAACAAGAAGTACTGGAAGGGCGTGCCCCACCTCGACGCGCTGCGCTTCACCTGGCCGCAGGCCGACCGCGCCAAGCTGGAGGCGCTGAACGACGGCACCGCCGACGTGACGTACATGCGCAGCCCCGACGTCGTGGACGACGCCGTGAAGGAGGGCCACCCGGGGGAGCTGACCCTCACCGGCCTCGGCAACATGATCACCATCAACACCCGCAGCGGCCGGCCGGGCAGCGACCTGCGCGTCCGCAAGGCGATGGCGCTGGCGCTCGACCCGAAGCTCGACACCGAACGCGCCTACGACGGCAAGGGCCTGCCGGGCCAGGAGATCTTCCCGCCCGAATCACGCCTGCACTCGAAGACCGAGCCCCTCGGCATCGACCTCGAACAGGCGAAGAAGCTCCTCGCCGAGGCCAGGAAGGACGGCTACGACGGCAAGCTCACCTACATGGACGGCACCGACCCCGTCTCCCGGTCCAAGGCCGTCGTCACCAAGGCGATGCTGGAACGCGTCGGCTTCGAGGTGAAGCTCGACATGGTCCCCTCCATCGCGGACCGGGTCGCGAAGACCTATGTGGACCACGACTTCGACATCAGCCGGGGCGCGGCCAGCATCTCCGAGAGCGACCCCTACCACCGCCTCCAGAGCGTCCTGAACTCCGAGAGCTACGGCAACCCCGGCGGATACGCCAACAAGAAGATGGACGCGCTGCTCGTCGAGTTGCAGGCCGCCGACTCGGACGCGGAGACCCAGCGGATTCTGGACGACGTCCAGACCCTCTTCAACGAGGACGTCCCCCTGGTCAACCTCGGAGCCAGCGCCGGCTTCACCGCCTGGGGCAAGAACGTCCACGGCATCGTTCCGACCGACGAGTACATGGCCCTCTTCGGCGAGGCATGGATCAGCGAGTGACCCCGTCGACCGGCCTGCCTCCCCCGGCGGAACTGGAGGAACCATGAGCCCCGCCGCACTGCGCCGCCTCGCCCTGCGGGGCCTGGAACTGGTGGGCGTGCTCCTCGTCGCGAGCATCGGGGTGTTCTCCCTGGTGGTCCTGATGCCGTCGGACCCGGCCGTCGACATCCTCGGGGCGGGGCACTCGCCCGCCGAGTACGCCGAGGTCCGCCACGACCTCGGTCTCGACCAGCCGCTCGTCACCCGCTACTTCGACTGGCTGGGCAACGCCCTCACCGGGGACCTGGGCCACTCCGTCGTACCGCCGCAGAGCGGTGTCACCGACCGGGTGCTGTCCGCACTGCCCGTCAGCTTCGAGATCGCGGTGCTCGGACTGCTGATCGCCCTGGTCCTCGCGGTGCCGCTGGCCATGTGGTCGGCGTACCGGGAGGGTTCGGCGGCCGACCGGATCATCGGCGCCGGCACCTTCGGCGTGCTGTCCGTGCCGAGCTTCCTGGCCGGTCTGCTGCTGGTGCTCGTGCTGGTCGACTCGGCCGGCTGGTTCCCGCGCACCGAGTGGGTGCGCATCGGGGACGGAGACCTGGCGGGCAACCTGCACCACGCCTTCCTGCCGGCCCTGACCGTGGGGCTCGCCGAACTCGCCATGTTCACCCGGGTCCTGCGCGGCGACCTCATCGTCACCCTGCGCGAGGACTACATCCTCGCCGCCCGCGCCAAGGGCATGAACCCGCTGCGCGTCCTGTTCTCCGATGCCCTGCGCCCCTCCTCGTTCTCCCTGGTCACCCTTCTCGGGCTCAGCCTGGGCCGGCTCATCGGGAGCACCGTCGTCGTGGAGTACCTGTTCTCGCTGCCCGGCATGGGAACGCTCATCGTCAACGCGGCGGGCCAGGGCGACTACCCCATGGTCCAGGGCGCGGTGCTCACCATCGCCGTGATCTACGTGGTGATCAACGCCGGCATCGACCTCTCCTACGGCTACCTGGACCCGAGGACGCGACGTGTTCATGTCTGAGATCGTTCCGCGTGCGCGGACCTCCTTCCCGCTGCAACTGCTCACCGCCCTGGCCCTGACCGCCGCCGGCCTCGTCCTGCTGGTGTACGGGGCACGCACGGGCAGGCTCGTCCCGTTCGCCAGGACCGCCGTCGCCCTGGCCGGCCTCGGTCTGACGCTCGCCGGCGCCTCCCGGCTCGGGAAGCGGTGGGCGGGGCCCGGTTTCGACGTGGTGTTCTGGTTCGGCGCGGGCTGGCTGGTGCTGCTCGGCCTCGCGATGCTCGCCGCGCCCTGGCTGCCGCTCGCCGAGGACCGGGACGTCGCGACGACGGTCGCCGAACCCGTCTTCGGCGGACCGGTGTTCGCGGGCAGCCACCCGCTGGGCACCAACGCCTTCGGGCTCGACCTGCTGGCCCGGTCCCTGTACGGCGCCCGCTCCTCGCTGCTGATCTCCCTGTCGGCGGTCGCCATCGGTACGGTCGTCGGCGGCGCGATCGGCATGGCCGCCGGCTACTTCGGGAAGGCCGCCGACCGGGTGGTGGGCATGGCCACCAACTCGCTGCTCGCCGTGCCCCCGCTGATCCTGCTCATCGCCCTGGCGACCGTCCTCCAGCCGCACCTGCGCAACATCGCCTTCTCGCTGGCCCTGCTCACGATCCCCGGCATGGTCCGGCTCGCCCGCGCCACGACCATGGCGTACGCCAACCGCGAATTCGTCGTCGCCGCCCGCGCCATGGGAGCCACCCGCTCCCGCATCCTCCTGCGCGAACTGCTGCCCAACGTCCTGCTGCCCCTGCTGTCGCTGGCCGTCGTCATGATCTCGGTCCTCATCGTCGCCGAGGCGTCCCTCAGCTTCCTCGGACTCGGCATCCAGCCACCCGAACCCACCTGGGGAAACATGATCGCCGAAGGGGAGGGCCGGGTGTTCGAGCAGCACCCGCACATCGTGCTGGTACCCGGCGCGTTCCTCTTCCTCACCGTCTTCGCCTTCAACATCGTCGGCGAGAAGGCTCGCGGGCGCTGGGACTCCCGGAGCGTGAAACCGTGACCACCGAGCCCCTGTCCGCAGCGCCCCCGGCCGGCGCCGGCACCGAAACCCCCGCGCTGCTGAGCGCGACCGACGTACGGACCGTCTTCCACACCCACCGGGGGCCCGTGCAGGCCGTCGACGGCGTCTGCCTGGCCCTGCGCGAGGGCGAGACCCTCGGCATCGTCGGGGAGTCCGGCTCGGGCAAGTCCGTCCTCGGCCGCACCCTCATGGGCCTGATCACCGACGGCCCCGCCACCACCGTCTCCGGCACCGTCCTGCTCGGCGGCCAGGACGTCCACGCCCTCGGACCGGCAGGCCGCAGGGCCCTGTGGGGCACCGAGGTCGCCATGGTCTTCCAGGACCCGATGACCTCGCTCAACCCCGTGAAGAGGGTCGGCACCCACCTGTCCGAGAGCGTCCGGCTGCACCAGGGGCTGAGCCGTACGGCGGCCCGGGAACGCGCCGTCGACCTGCTCCGGCAGGTCGGCATCCCCGAACCGGCCCGCCGCGCCCGCCAGTACCCGCACGAACTCTCCGGCGGGATGCGGCAGCGCGTCGTCATCGCCATGGCCCTGGCCTGCGGGCCGCGCCTGCTCATCGCCGACGAACCGACCACCGCGCTCGACGTCACCGTGCAGAAACAGATCCTCGACCTGCTCCAGGCCCTGACCCGGGACCTCGGCATGGCGATGATCCTGATCAGCCACGACCTCGCCACGGTCGCCGGCCGCACCGACCGGGTCGCGGTGATGTACGCCGGCCGCCTCGTCGAATACGCCCCCACCGCCGCCGTGTTCGACCACCCCAGGCACCCGTACAGCAGCGCCCTCATCGCCTCCGTGCCGCGCATCGACCAGCCCCCGCACACCCTGCTGCCCACCATCGAGGGCCGCCCGCCCCATCTGCTGAACCCGCCCCCCGGCTGCCGCTTCGCCCCCCGCTGCGGCCACGCGAGCGACCGCTGCGCCACCGAGTCCCCCCGGCTCACCGGGGACCCCGGCTCCGGCGCCGTCGCCTGCCACCACCCCCTGGGAGCCGCCGAGGAGGCCGCCGTATGACGAGCACCCGACCCACCGCGCCCGCGCTCAGCGCCGAGGACCTCGTCGTGGAGTACCCGGCCGGCCGCGGACAGAAGGTGCACGCCGTCTCCGGGGTCGGCCTGGAGGTCGCGGCCGGCGAAACCCTCGGCATCCTCGGCGAGTCCGGCTGCGGCAAGTCCACCGTCGGCCGCTCCCTGATCCAGCTGCCGCCCCCGGACTCCGGCACCGTACGCCTCGGCGACGTGACCCTGACCGGGCTCGCCCCCAGGGAGCTGCGCCGGGCCCGCGCCCGGATGCAGATCATCATGCAGGACCCGGTCTCCGCCCTGAACCCCCGCCGCCGCGTCAAGGACCTGGTGTGGGAGGGCCCTTCGATCTGGGGGAGCGGCGAGGACACCCGCGACAAGGACGAGCGGATCGACACCGCCCTGCGCGACGTCGGCCTCGACCCGGCGACCGTACGCGAGCGCAGACCGCACGAACTCTCCGGCGGCCAGTGCCAGCGCGTCTGCGTCGCCCGCGCCCTGCTCCTCGACCCCGAGGTGCTGATCTGCGACGAACCCGTCTCCAGCCTCGACGTGTCCGTCCAGGCGCAGATCCTCAACCTGCTGGAGACGACGGTGCGCCGGCGCGGGCTGAGCATGGTGTTCATCGCCCACGACGTCGCCGTGGTGAAGAACATCAGCGACCGCGTCATGGTGATGTACCTCGGCAAGGTCTGCGAGGTCCTGCCCTCCGACGGCATGCACCACGAGGCCGTCCACCCCTACACCCGGCTGCTGCTCGCCTCGCTCCCCGAGGTCCAGCGCGGCCCACAACCGGCCGGAGCGCCCGAGCCCGGACCGGCCGGGACCGCCGCCGAACTCCCGTCCCCGCTGAACCCGCCGTCCGGCTGCCGCTTCCGCACCCGCTGCCCGCTCGCCACCGCCCGGTGCGCCGAGCGGGAGCCGCCGCTCAGGGAGATCCGCCCCGGCCACCGGATCGCCTGCCACCACGCCCCGCCCGAGAGGAACCCCGCATGACCACCACCGAGACCCCCGATGTCCTGGCACCCGCCCAGCTCGGCCCGCTCAAACTCCGCAACCGGGTCATCAAGGCCGCGACCTACGAAGGACTCAGCCACAAGTCCCTGGTCACCAAGGACCTCGTCGACTTCCACGTCGCCTACGCCAAGGGCGGCGTCGGCATGACGACCGTCGCCTACTGCGCCGTCGCCAAGGAAGGGCGCACCGACCGCCACCAGATCCACTGGACCGACGAGGCGATGCCCGGCCTGCGCGCGCTCACCGAGGCCGTCCACGCCGAGGGCGCCGCGGTCAGCGCGCAGATCGGCCACGGCGGCCCCGTCGCCAACCCCAAGGGCAACGGCGCCCCCGCGCTCTCCCCGTCCCGGCACTTCCACGCCACCACCATCAGCTGGGCCCGGGAGGCGACCCTCGACGACATCCGGCGCGTCACCGAGGCCCACGCCGAGGCCGCCCGCCGCGCCGTCGAGGCGGGCTTCGACGCCGTAGAGGTCCACCTCGGCCACAACTACCTGGCCAGCTCCTTCCTCAGTCCCAAGGTCAACCACCGCACCGACGCCTACGGCGGCAGCCTCAAGAACCGGGCCAGGTTCGCCCGGGAGATCATGCGGGCCGTCCACGACGCGGTCGGCGGCCGGATCGCCGTCATCGCCAAGATGAACATGGACGACGGGGTGCCCGGCGGCTTCTGGCTGGACGAGGCCATCCCCGTCACGCAGTGGCTCGAACAGGACGGCACGGTCGACGCCCTGGAGATGACCGCGGGCAGCTCCCTGCTCAACCCGATGTACCTCTTCAAGGGCGACGCCCCGCTGGACGACTTCTCCGCGATCATGCCGCAGCCCATCAAGCTCGGCGTCAAGCTCGTCGGCAAGCGGTTCCTGCGCAGCTACCCCTACCGCGACGGCTACCTCCTGGAGGACGCCCGCCAGATCCGGGCCGCGGTGAAACTCCCGATGATCCTGCTCGGAGGCATCACCACCAAGCCCGTCATGGACCTGGCCATGCGGGAGGGCTTCGAGTTCGTCGCGATGGCCCGCGCCCTGCTGCGCGAGCCCGACCTGGTCAACCGCATGCACGACGACGCCACCACACCCTCCCTGTGCATCCACTGCAACAAGTGCATGCCGACCAACTTCACCGGCACCCGCTGCGTCCTGGTCGACCGGAACACCACCCGCCGCGAGACCTGGGGCAAGCCCGCCGGGTACGTGTCATGAGCCGCCGGGACGCCGTCGCCACGGCCGGAGCGGTCCGCAGCGGTGCCACCGACGCCGCCACCGTCGCCGAACAGGCCATCGCCCGCATCGAGAAGGACAACCCCCGCCTGGGCGCGGTGGTCCACACCCGGTTCGACGCCGCACGCGCCGAGGTGGCGGCCGGACTCCCCGACGGCCCGCTGCACGGCGTCCCGGTCCTGGTCAAGGACCTCGGCACCGACGTCGCCGGCCTGCCCGCGACCAGTGGCAGCCGCCTCTTCGCCACCGCCACCGCCCGCCACGACAGCGAACTCGTGGCCCGCTACCGGCGTGCCGGAGCCGTCGTCCTCGGCACCACCAACACCCCCGAATTCGGGCTCAACGCCTCCACCGAACCCGCCCTCTTCGGCCCCACCCGCAACCCCTGGGACACCGAGCGCTCCCCGGGCGGCTCAAGCGGCGGTTCGGCGGCGGCCGTCGCCGCCGGGATGGTCCCCGTCGCGCACGCCAGCGACGGCGGCGGCTCGATCCGCATCCCGGCCGCCGCCTGCGGCCTGTTCGGCCTCAAGCCCAGCCGGGGACGCGTCTCGCCCGCGCCCCGCCCCACCACCCTCTCCGGCCTCGTCTCCGTCCACCACGCGCTCACCACGACCGTCCGGGACAGCGCCCTGCTCCTCGACGTCGTCGCCGGCCCCCTGCCCGGCGACGCCTACGCCACCCCGGCACCGGCGGCCCCCTTCTCCGAACTCGCCCGCCGCGACCCGGGCCGGCTGCGGATCGGCCTGCTCACCGCCCTCCCCGAAGGACCCGAGGTCCACCCGGAGTGCGCGCGGGCGGCCCGCGCCGCCGCCCTCCTGTGCCAACACCTCGGCCACGACGTCACCGAGACCACCGCCCGCTACCGCCCCGGCGACGTGGCCGCCACCTCCGCCGTCCTGATGGGCGCGGACCTGGTCGCCCAGATCGAGAGCCGCCTCACCGCCCTCGGCAGACCCCTCGCCGACGACGACATCGAACCCTTCACCCGCGTCGTGTACGACACCTACCGGGCCCTGGCGGCGGCCGACGTCAGCCGCGCACTGCGCCGCGCCCAGGAGATCGGCTGGGAGACCGGGGCCGCCTTCGGCCACTTCGACGTCCTGCTCAGCCCGACCCTCGCCCGGCCCACCCCGCTGCTCGGCACCCTGGACACCGCGGTCCCGGAGACCATCTACCGCCACGCCTCCGTCAGTTCCGCCTTCACCAGCGTCTACAACGTGACCGGGATGCCGGCCATGTCCGTCCCCTTCGGCCGGGACAGCCGGGGCCTGCCCCTCGGCGTCCAGTTCGGTGCCCCGCTCGGCGCGGAGGGCACACTGCTGGCCCTGGCGGCCCAGCTGGAGGCGGAGGCGCCCTGGGACACGGCGCCCTGAGGCGGACGGGCCGCAGGATCCCCGGCCGGGGGTGAGCGCCTCACAGCCGACGGCCTCAGCCGGGAAGGGCCGCGAGCCATTCGGTCAACAGGCCGTTGACCTCATCGGGGCGTTCCTGCTGGATCCAGTGACCGCAGCCTTCGAGCAGGTGCGAACCGGACAGGGCGGGGAGGGTGGAGGGGTACGCGTCGATGGCGTCCGCCATCCACGTGGTGGAGGCGTCCAGAGTGCCGCCGATGAACAAGGACGGCTGCTCGACCGGGGCTCCGCGCTGGGGCGCGAGGTCCTCCCAGTCACGGTCCATGTTCCGGTAGCGGTTGAGCGCCCCCGTCAGACCGGTGCGCTCGAACTCCCCGGCGTACACGTCGAGATCGTCCTCGCTCAGCCAGGCGGGCAGCCGGCCGGCCGGAAAGCGGTCACGCAGCCGGCCGCCGCGCGCGACGAAGTGCGGGTCCGGGGCGCCCGGGGCCGGCATGGTGTCGGCGGACAACGCCGCGTAGAAACCGGCGAGCCAGCCGCGCACACCGGGTTCGATCTCCGCCTCGGCGCGGCCGGGCTCCTGGAAGTAGGAGACGTAGAACTCCTCTTCGGGGCCGCCGATCCGGCCGAAGACGTCGGTCGGGCGGGGACCGCCCGGCGGTGCGTACGGAACGCTCAGCAGACCGACCGCGCGGAACACCTCGGGGTGGAGCAGGGCGGAAGCGGCGGCGATGTTGGAACCCCAGTCGTGGCCGACGACCACCGCCTTCTCCTCGCCGAGGGCGCGCACCACACAGACGTTGTCCTCCACCAGATCGAGCATCCGGTAGGCGTCGGCCGCTGCGGGCCGGGAGGAGCGGCCGTAGCCCCGTACGTCGATCGCCACCGCGCGGTAGCCGGCGGCGGCGAGGGCCGGGAGCTGGTGGCGCCAGGAGTACCAGGACTCGGGAAAGCCGTGCACGAGCAGGACCAGGGGGCCGGTGCCCTGCTCCACCAGGTGCAGGCGCCCGGCCGGGCTGTCGACGGTGCGGTGGCGGAAGCCGGCGGTCGGTTCGGGCTGCAAGGGTCTCTCCTCGGGTCATGGGCGGGCGGTCGCGCTTACGTGTCGATCATGCGACGGGCGGTCAATCGGCGCGATCGGCGTTGCCGTTCCGGCAAACTCGCGGCGGCGGGGCGGCGCCGTCCTCCACCCGCGCAAAGGCTTTCGCCCTGCCCCGCAGGGGAGTTGCTCCCCCTCAGGCTGGTGCGGATGTTGCACGTGAGGAAATATGGGCATGCGCGGTACGGAGTCTGTCCATGCCGCCGTCGTACGACGCGAAGAGGGCCGATGACTGACGGGCAGGGCATTCAGATGGCGGTGGACGGAATCGACACGGGTACGCCGCACTCGGCGCGGGTGTGGAACTTCTGGCTGGGTGGCAAGGACAACTACGAGGTGGACCGCCGGCTCGGGGCGACGATGGAGGAGCTGTACCCGCAGATCATCGAGATAGCGCGCGCCTCCCGGGCGTTCCAGGCACGCGCGGTGCGCTATCTGGCCGCCGAGGCGGGGGTGCGGCAGTTCCTGGACCTCGGCACCGGCCTGCCGACGGCGAACGCCACGCACGAGGTCGCCCAGGACGTCGACCCGACAGCACGCATCGTGTACGTCGACAACGACCCGATCGTCCTCGCCCACGCCCGAGCCCTGCTGACGAGTCGGCCCGAAGGGGCCACGGACTATGTGCACGCGGATCTGAGGGACGCGAAGACGGTGCTCCGCGAGGCCGCCCGCACGCTGGACCTCGACCGGCCGGTGGCCGTGATGGTGCTCTCGACGCTGGGACATCTGGCGGACGCCGACGAGGCCGCGGCGCTGCTCCGCAGCTACTTGGACGCGCTGCCCGCGGGCAGCCACCTGATGCTGTGCGACACCATCGAGACCCCGGAGACTCGGGCCGGGTCCGACGAGTACGCCAGTGGCGGCGCCATGCCCTACATCTCGCGCCCCAAGGAGATCATGGCGACCTTCGCGGACGGACTCGAACTGGTGGAGCCCGGCTTCGGCTCGATCAGCCTGTGGCGCCCCGAGGAGCCGGTCGTCACCGACCCGGTCGACCAATGGGGATTCGTGGCCGCCAAGCGGTAGCCGCCGCCCGCTGAGCGGGTGGCCGTGGCCGGCTGCGGAACGTCCTGGTTCATGGCCATGGCCTACGCCCGGTTGCGCGAGGGCAGCGGCCAGGGGGAGACCGACGCCTTCGCGGCATCGGAGTTCCCCATGGGCCGGCACTACGAACCGGGTCCTGGCGATCACCCGTTCCGGTACCACCTCGGAGGTGCTGGAACCGCTGTCCCGGCTGGGCGGCGCGGTGTCCGCGGTGGCCCTCACCGCGGACCCCGGCACTCCGATCATGGAGGCGGCCGACTCAGTGGTCGTGCCGGACTTCGTGGACGAGGAGTCAGTGGTCCAGACACGTCTCGCCACCAGCGTGCCGGCCCTGCTGCGCGGCCACCCGGAGTCGGCCGGCCCGCTGCCATCCGGGACGCATCCTCCGTCCCGTGCCATCCGGGACGCATCTCCCGTCCCGTGCCTTCCGGGACGCGGAACGGGCGGTGGCCGCACCGCTGGATCCGCAGCTGTGCGACGCCGGGCAGTCGACCTTCCTCGGCGCCGGCTGGATGTACGGGGCCCGGCCCCGGAGGCCGGGCTGAAGACGCGGGAGGCCGCCGGCGCCTGGACCGAGGCGTATCCGGCCATGGCGTACCGGCACGGGCCGATCAGCATCGCTGCCCCCGGCCGCGTCACCTGGATGTTCGGCACGGCTCCGCACGGCCTCGCCGACGGGGTCACCCGGGCGGGAGGCACGTTCGCCGGAGCGGAGACGGCGGAGGGCCGGGACCCGATGGCGGACCCGATCCTCGCGCAGCGGCTCTCGCCCGGACGCGTGGCCTGGACCCGGACCGCCCCCGCGACCTGACCCGCTCAGTGATCCTCGACGCCCATGCCTGACGCAGTCGCGAAGAGCGGTCACGTGCGCGACGGCAGCGGGGCGGAGAGGAGCCGGACACCGTGATCGTCACCGTCACCCTCAACGCCGCGCTCGACGTCACCTACGAGGCCGAGGCCTTGATCCCGCACGGGTCGCCCAGGGTGACCGGTGTCCCCCACAGGCGCGCCGGCGGCAAGGGCGCCGACGTCGCCCGAGTGCCGGCCGCGCTCGGTCACCCCGCCCTCGTGACCGGTTTCGCCGGCGGACCGACGGGCCGGGCCATCCGCGACGATCTTTGCGCTGCCGGACTCGCGGACGCCCTGGTGCCAGTGGCGGGCGACTCCCGCCGTACGCTCACCGTGGTCTCCCGCCGGGACTGCGACGCGACCGTCTTCAACGAGCCCGGGGCGACAGTGAGCACCGCCGAATGGGACGGCTTCGCGGACCGCTTCCCCCGCCTCGTGCAGGACGCCCACGTCGTAGTGCTCTCCGGCAGCCTGCCGCCGGGACTGCCGTGCGACGCCTACGCCGACCTGATCCGGGCATCCCACCAGGCGGGCGCGGCGACGGTCCTCAACACCAGCGGCGCCGCCCTGAGCGCGGGTCCGGACGTCGTCAAACCCAACGCCGCCGAACTCCTCGAAGGAACGGGCCGGCAGGACGTGGCCCCGGGCTGCGGCCGACCCGCGCACGCACGGCGCGAAGGCGGTGGTCGTCTCCCAGGGGCCCGAGGGTCTGCTCGCGGTCACGCGGACGGGGAGCCGGCACGCGTCCCAGCGGAGCGCTTGTCGGGAATCCCACCGGCGCGGGTGACGCCCGGGTGGCCGCGCTCGCCGCGGGTCTGGTGGACGGCCCGACTTGGGAGGCGGTCCTGCGGGAGGCGGTCGCCCTCTCCGCCGCGGCCGTGCCGTGCCCCCTGGCCGGCGACTTCGGCGCCCGCCTCCATCACCGTTTCCGCACCCACGTCGCTCTGGAGAAGATCCATGCCGCTCATACCTACTGACGACATCGTCGGCCCGGCCCACGAGGCAGGAAGGGGGTTGGCGCGTTCAACGTCGTGCAGCCGGAACACGCCGAGGCCATCGTGGCCGGGGCCGAACGGGCCGGACAGCCAGTCATCCTCCAGACCAGCGAGAACACCGCGCGCTACCTTCGCGCCCTGGCGCCCCTCGGCCACGCCTCGCTGGCCATCGCCCGTTCCTCACGTGTCCCGGTCGCCGTCCACCTCGATCACGCGGAATCCGTGGACCTGGTCCGCGAAGCCGTCGAACTCGGCTTCAGCTCGGTCATGTTCGACGCCTCCAAGCTGCCGTACGGGGAGAATCTCGCCGCCACCCGTGAGGTGACGCGGTACTGCCACCGGGCGGACGTGCGGGTCGAGGCCGAACCCGGCGAGGTCGCTGGCAAGGCCGGCGCCCACGCTCCCGGCGTACGGACCGACCCCGAGGAGGCAGCCGCCTTCACCGCGGCCACAGCGGTCGACGCCCCGGCCGTCGCAGTGGGCACTTCACACGCCATGGCCACCCGTGACGCCGCCGTCGACCTCACGCCGATCGCGCGGCTGCGCGAGGTGCTCGACGTGCCGAGGTGGCGAAGGCCTGGCCGTGGGCGGCGGCCCCGAAGGACGGGTTCCACGTGCTTCGGCACACCTGCGCCCCGATCATGCCGGAGGCCGGGGAGTCCGCCCTGGCCCTGGCTCGCCGGATCGGACGCTCACCGCCGGCGATCACCCTCGGTTACTATGCTCACTTCATGCCGGAAGCCGGCAGCAAGGGTCGCGGCACCATCGGCGGTCTGCCTGGGGAGCGGGAAGACCGGCTCGTGGGCCGAAACTCCCCGGACGCTCCCCGGCGCCGTTGACCCGTGATTCCTGCCGCTCCGCTCCGGAGAATCGATCCGTGGACTGTAAGGCTGAAGAGATGGGTGGCCTGGGAAAGTGCTGGAAGAGGTCGTAGCGACCCGCTATGTCACGCCCCTGCGTGAAGGCGGCTCGCTCCCCGGGATCGTCGAGGCCGACGATTTCGGTACGTACGTCATGAAATTCACCGGAGCCGGACAGGGTCGCAAGACCCTCGTCGCGGAGGTGATCTGCGGGCAGCTCGGGCGGCGGCTCGGGCTGCGTGTGCCCGAACTCGTGCGGATCCAGCTGGACCCGGTCATCGGGCTCGCCGAGCCCGACCAGGAGGTGCAGGAGCTGCTCAAGGCCAGCGGCGGCCTCAACCTGGGGATGGACTTCCTGCCCGGCTCGCTCGGCTTCGACGCGCTCGCCTACGAGGTGGACCCGCGCGAGGCCGGACGGGTCGTCTGGTTCGACGCGCTGATCAACAACGTCGACCGGTCCTGGCGCAATCCGAACATGCTGGTCTGGCACGGCGACCTCTGGCTCATCGACCACGGCGCCACCATGATCTGGCACCACAACTGGCCCGGCGCCCAGGCGTCCGCCGCCAAGCCGTACAACGCGTCCGACCACGCGCTCGCCCCCTTCGGGCCCGACATCGCCTCGGCCGCGGCCGAGCTGGCGCCGCTGGTCACCCCCGCACTCCTCGCCGAGGTCGCGGCCGAGGTGCCCGACGAGTGGCTGGTGGACGAGCCGGGCTTCGACTCGACGGACCAGCTGCGCCGGGCCTACGTGGACGCGCTGCTCGCGCGGGCCGCCACCATCCACGAGCGGATCGTCCTGGACGCGCCCACCCCCGACAAGCCGTCCCAGGCCCCGGGCTGGATCACCGAACGCCTGGCCCCGCGCCACGACCAGCAGAGCGACGAGCACAGCGACCAGGGCGGCCGGGCATGAACGAGCGCGATGTCTTCGAGTACGCCCTGCTGCGCGTGGTGCCCCGCGTCCAGCGCGGCGAGTGCTTCAACGCCGGGGTGGTGGTCTACTGCCGCGCGAAGGGCTTCGTGGCCGCCCGCACCGAACTCGACGAGGGAAAGCTGAGGGCGCTGGACCCCGGCGCGGACGTGACCGGGGTACGGGCCGCGCTGCACGCCGTCGAGGGGATCTGCCGCGGCGGCAGGGACGCGGGCCAGGCGGCCGGCGACGACGCAGGGCGGCGGTTCCGCTGGCTGATCGCGCCGCGCTCGACCGTCGTACAGCCCGGCCCCGTGCACAGCGGCCTCACCGCCGACCCCGCCGCCGAGGTGGAGCGGCTGCTCGACCTGCTGGTGCGCTGACACGGCACCGTTGCCGCCGTCCGCGCAGGGCGTGACGGCGGCCCGGCGGGGTGTGACATGCGCCGCTGCGCCCGTGGGCCGTTGACACCGGGTGCCAGGGCTTCTAGCGTCTCGTCTGCTGAAGGTACTAAGCGGTTGCTCAGTTATCGGGGCGGTTCTCGCGGGGAACGTCCCGACGTCCGCTGAGCCGCGATCCAAGGGCGAGGAGAGCCAAGCATGTCCACCAGCGAGCAGCGCGTAGCCATCGTGACGGGAGCGGCCCGGGGCATCGGTGCCGCCACCGCGGTACGTCTGGCGGCCGAGGGCCGCGCCGTCGCCGTACTCGACCTCGACGAGGCGGCCTGCAAGGACACGGTCGAGAAGATCACCGCCGCCGGGGGCAGGGCCCTCGCCGTCGGCTGTGACGTGTCGGACAGCGCCCAGGTGGAAGCCGCCGTCGCCCGGGTCGCCGCCGAGCTCGGCGCCCCGACCATCCTCGTCAACAACGCGGGTGTGCTCCGGGACAACCTGCTCTTCAAGATGAGCGAGTCCGACTGGGACATCGTGATGAACGTGCACCTCAAGGGCGCGTTCCTGATGGCCAAGGCCGTCCAGAAGCACATGGTGGACGCCAAGTTCGGCAGGATCGTGTCGCTGTCCTCCTCCTCGGCGCTCGGCAACCGCGGCCAGGCCAACTACGCGGCGGTCAAGGCGGGGCTCCAGGGCTTCACCAAGACCCTCGCCAAGGAGCTCGGCAAGTTCGGCGTCACCGCCAACGCCGTCGCGCCCGGTTTCATCGTCACCGAGATGACCGCGCAGACCGCGGCCCGGGTCGGCATGGGCTTCGAGGAGTTCCAGGCGGCCGCCGCCACCCAGATCCCGGTGCAGCGCGTCGGCTTCCCCGAGGACATCGCCAACGCCATCGCCTTCTTCACGGGCGACGACGCGGGCTTCGTCTCCGGCCAGGTCATGTACGTCGCCGGCGGACCGCTCAACTGACCAGAAGGGCTGCGGACATCATGACTGTGCAGGACAGCGGCAAGGTCGCGCTGATCACCGGCGCGAGCCGGGGCATCGGCTACGGCATCGCTCAGGCCCTCGTCGCGCGCGGCGACCGGGTGTGCATCACCGGGCGCGGCGAGGACGCCCTGAAGGAGGCCGTCGAGGCGCTCGGCGCGGACCGGGTCATCGGCGTCGCCGGCAAGGCGCACGACGAGGCGCACCAGGAAGCGGCCGTCGCCCGCACCATGGAGGCGTTCGGCCGGGTCGACTTCCTGGTCAACAACGCCGGCACCAACCCGGTCTTCGGGCCGATGGCGGAGCTCGACCTCGGGGTCGCCCGCAAGGTCTTCGAGACCAACGTCGTCTCGGCGCTCGGCTTCGCCCAGCAGACCTGGAAGGCCTGGCAGAAGGAGAACGGCGGGGCGATCGTCAACATCGCCTCCGTCGCCGGCGTCTCCGCCTCGCCCTTCATCGGCGCGTACGGGATGAGCAAGGCGGCCATGGTCAACCTGACCCTTCAGCTGGCGCACGAGTTCGCGCCGGTGGTCCGGGTCAACGCCATCGCGCCCGCGGTCGTCAAGACCCGGTTCGCCCAGGCGCTGTACGAGGGCCGTGAGGCGGAGGCGGCTGCCGCCTATCCGCTGGGCAGGCTCGGGGTGCCGGAGGACATCGGCGGCGCCGCGGCCTTCCTCACTTCCGGTCAGTCCGACTGGATCACCGGGCAGACCCTGGTGGTCGACGGCGGCATTTTCCTGAATGCCGGCGTGGGCTGAGATCGGCCTGGGCCGATATGGCCCTGATTGCCTCAAGTGCCCTGCCGGACCTCTCCATTGACCCGGCAGGGCGCTGCGGTATCGTCTGCCGACCCATGGCTGATCGAGGAGCGTGCACGTGTTCTACCGGGCCAGTCTGCAGGCTGCTGCAGCCCTTGCGTCCCTGTCCTTGCTGGCCGGCTGCGGGCTGCTGCCCGGCGGCGGCTCGGACGTGGATCAGAAGCTCGCCGTCGGGACGACGAGCGAGCCTTCGACCCTCGATCCGGCGGCGGCGTGGGACGGCTCCTGGGAGCTGATGCGCAACGTGTTCCAGACCCTGGTGAGCTTCCCCACCGGCAGTACGAAGCCCGAGCCGGACGCGGCGGAGGAGTGCAGGTTCACCGACCGCACCAGCACCGCCTACCGGTGCAGGCTCCGCAAGGGGCTGAAGTTCTCCAACGGGGACAAGCTCGACGCCGAGGCCGTGAAGTACTCCATCGACCGGATCTCGGAGATCGGGGTCAAGGGCGGACCGGTCGGCATGCTGGGCTCGCTCGACCGGGTGGAGACCAAGGGCGACGACGTCGTCATCTTCAACCTGAAAAAGCCGGACGCCACCTTCCCGTTCGTCCTGGCGACCCCGGCCATGTCGCTGGTGGCGCCGAGCGCCTACTCGAAGCACAAGATCCGCACCGACGGCAAGGTCACCGGCTCCGGCCCCTACCTGCTGGACTCCTACAAGCAGGGCGACCGCTCGGAGCTGGTGAGGAACCCCGACTACAAGGGGTTCGCCGACCGCAAGAACGACGCCGTGACCATCCGGTACTTCAAGGAGTCCGGCGCCATGGTGGCCGCGCTCAAGAAGAACGAGATCGACGCCACCTACCGCGGTCTGTCCGCCGAGGACGTCGTCAGCATCGAGGACAACCAGGACAAGGACAGCACGCTCCAGATCGTGGAGTCCGTCGGCGCCGACATCCGCTTCCTCGTCTTCAACCCGGACGACCCGGCCGCCGGGAAACCGGCCGTCCGCCGGGCGATAGCCCAGCTGGTGGACCGTGACGCGCTGGTCGCCAAGGTCTACCGGGGCACGGCCGAACCGCTGTACTCGATGGTCCCCAAGGGCATCGCCGGGCACACCACCAGCTTCTTCGACACCTTCGGCAACCCCAGCAAGGACAAGGCCCGCCAGATCCTCGCCGACGCGGACATCACCACACCCGTCCCGCTGACCTTCTGGTTCACGACCGACCGCTACGGTTCGTCCACGGCCCCCGAGTTCGACGAGCTCAAGCGCCAGCTCGATGCCTCCGGGCTGTTCCGCGTCACGCTGAAGAGCAGGCCCTGGAAGACCTTCCAGGAGGGCTTCACCAAGGGCGAGTACCCGGTCTTCGGCCGCGGCTGGTTCCCCGACTTCCCGGACCCGGACAACTTCATCGCCCCGTTCGTCGGCAAGGACAGCGTCACCGGCATGCCGTACGTGAAGGACGAGATCACCAAGCAGCTGCTGCCCCAGTCCCGCAAGGTCAGCGACCGCGGCGCCGTCGGCGAGGAGTTCGAGCGGGCCCAGAAGATCCTGGTGGACGACGTGCGGCTGCTGCCGTTGTGGCAGGGCAAGCTGTACGTCGCGGCGGGCGAGGACATCGGCGGCGGCGAGCGCGCGCTCGACCCGCAGACCGTCATGCAGATGTGGGAGCTGTACCGCAAGGCCAGCTGGTAGCCGCGCGTGAGCGGGCTCCGGCCCGCTCACGCACCTCGTTGTCAGTGGCGCCCGGTAGGTTCTGGCAGCAAGAACGGATCGCTACCGGAGGTTGTTTCACGTGACCGACACCGACCTGCTGCCCGAGTCCTGGCGCGGCGTCCTCGGCGAAGAGCTGCAGAAGCCGTACTTCAAGGAGCTCACCGAATTCGTCGAGGAGGAGCGGTCCGCCGGACCGGTCTACCCGCCCCGGGAGCAGGTGTTCGCGGCGCTGGACGCGACCCCGTACGACCAGGTGAAGGTCCTGGTCCTCGGCCAGGACCCCTACCACGGCGAGGGCCAGGGACACGGCCTGTGCTTCTCCGTCCGGCCGGGTGTGAAGACGCCGCCCTCGCTGCGCAACATCTACAAGGAGATGAAGGAGGAGCTCGGCCTGCCCGTCCCGGACAACGGATATCTCATGCCGTGGGCCGAGCAGGGCGTCCTGCTGCTCAACGCCGTGCTGACCGTCCGCGCGGGCGAGGCCAACTCCCACAAGGGCAAGGGCTGGGAGAAGGTCACGGACGCGGTGATCCGCGCGGTCGCCGCCCGCCCCGACCCGGCCGTCTTCGTGCTCTGGGGCAACTACGCGCAGAAGAAGCTCCCGCTCATCGACACCGAGCGCCACGTGGTGGTGAAGGGAGCCCACCCCTCACCGCTGTCCGCGAAGAGGTTCTTCGGCTCCCGCCCGTTCACCCGGATAAACGAGGCCGTCGCCCAGCAGGGCCACCAGCCCATCGACTGGCGCATCCCCGACCTGGGCTGAGCCGCCCGTGAGTCGAGCCTCACCGTGATCGCCCGCCCCGGCGCCCAAGGGGCTGTCCCGCCATTCCCGGTGGATCAGCGCGCGGCGTCGGATGCGGTGCACCGCAAGGCGGGGAGACGCCCGCATACTGGATGTATTCGGGCGTTTCGACAGCGCGGCGAGGTGCCGTAGCGAGCGTCGTGCGCCCGCCAGGAATTGCGGGACAGCCCTTGGCGTCGAAACCGGACGACCGTCCGGGACCGGCCGGGTGCGGGCGCAGAGGCGTGAAGGAGGCCGTGGTGACGGAGCAGCAGGAGATGTCGGAGGACGTCTTCATGACCAGGATCGGCCAGGCGGTCATGCTGCTGCACGGCGGCGACCGCGAAGAGGCCCGCAACCGCTTCGGCGCGCTCTGGGCGGAGATCGGCGAGGACGGTGACGCCCTGCACCGCTGCACGCTGGCGCACTACCTGGCCGATACGCAGGACGACCCGGCCGACGAGCTGGCCTGGGACCTCCGGGCGCTGACCGCCGCCCGGTCCCTGACCGACGCGCGCGCGGCCGGACACCGGGACGCGCTCGCGGTGCGCGCCTTCTACCCCTCGCTGCACCTCAACCTGGCGGCGGACTACGTGAAGCTCCGTCGCCCCGCGGCCGCCCGGCTCCATCTGGACCGGGCCAGGGCGGCCTCGGACGTGCTCGCGGACGACGGCGCGGACGACGGGTACGGGGGAGGCGTCCGCGCGGCCATCGGCAGGCTGGAGCGGCGGCTGCGGGAGTGGTGACGCGTGCTCCCGCGGCCCGTCGCAGCCCTCCCGTCACCGGCCGTACGTGTCGTCGCAGATCCGGGACTGGGGGCTGCCCGCCGGCCAGTTCCCGTACCCCCGCCCCAGGGCACACACCCCGTTCCCGGTGACGGGCGCGGGCAGGGCGGGGGCCGGTACGGAGGGGACGGCCCGGGGCGGCTGGGGCTCGGCCGGCGCGGCACCGCCCCGCTGTCGCGGAGCGCCGGGCCCGCCGGGCCGCGCGGCAGGGGGCGCCGCCGGACGCTGGGAGGCGACGGACGGGGCGGCGGAGGGTTTCGCCTTCGGCGCCGCCTCCAGGGTGTCGTGTACCGGGGGCCGGGCGGTCTGCGGGGAGAGGTCCTGGGCCGGCCGGCTGGTCTCCGGACGCGGCGGCGCGGCCGGCTGCGGCTGGACGGACACACACCCCGACAGGGCCGCGATCGCCACCCCGGCCAGGAGCTTCACGGTGGTTCTGGTTCGCTGCACCTGGTCAACTCTGGGTGCCCAGCCGCCCCCGGGTGGGCCGGAACGCCGGGATTGGCCCGCACGAGTGATCACGCGTCCGCGTATGCTGCCGGACGGCGCGCCGACGGGACCGCGGCGTACGGCGCCCTCCAGTGAGAGGAAGACTCTGTGAAGGTCGGCTGCATCGGGCTCGGCGACATCGCGCAGAAGGCGTACCTGCCGGTACTCGGCACCCTGCCGGAGGTCGAACTGCATCTGCAGACCCGCACCCCGGCCACCCTGGCCTCGGTCGCAGCCGCCCACCGCATCCCCGCCGGGCAGTGCCACCGGGACCTCGACTCGCTGCTCGCCCAAGGGCTGGACGCGGCGTTCGTGCACGCGCCGACCGCCGTGCACCCCGAGATCGCGAGCCGGCTGCTCGAAGCGGGTGTCCCGACCTACGTGGACAAGCCCCTCGCGTACACCCTGGAGGAGTCCACCCGCCTGGTGGAGCTCGCCGAGGCACGCGGCGTCGGCCTCGCGGTCGGCTTCAACCGGCGGCTGGCACCGGGGTACGCGCAGTGCGCGGAGCACCCGCGCGAGCTGATCCTCATGCAGAAGAACCGGGTCGGGCTCCCCGAGGAGCCCCGGGCCATGGTGCTGGACGACTTCATCCACGTCGTGGACACACTGCGCTTCCTCGTGCCGGGACCGGTCGAGCGCACCGTGGTGAGCGGGAGGACGGCCGACGGTCTGCTGCACCACGTCGTGCTCCAGCTGTCCGGTGACGGCTTCACCGCCATCGGCGCGATGAACCGGCTCAGCGGCTCCACCGAGGAGCGTCTTGAGGTCTCCGGGCAGGACACCAAGCGCGAGGTCCTCAACCTCGCGGAGGTGATCGACCACAAGGGTCGGCCGACCGTGCGGCGGCGCGGCGACTGGGTGCCGGTGGCCCGCCAGCGCGGCATCGAGCAGAGCGTGCTGGCATTCCTGGACGCCGTACGCGAGGGCAGGCAGCTGAGCGCCAGGGACGCCCTGGAGACCCACGAACTGTGCGAGCGAGTCCTGCGCGACCTGAACGTGGCCTAAGGGCTGTCCCGCAATTCCTGGCGGGCGCACGACGTCAGCTACGGCACCTCGCCGCGTTGTCGAAACGCCCGAATACATTCAGTATGCGGGCGCCTCTCCGCCTTGCGATGCACCGCATCTGACGCCGCGCGCTGATCCGCCAGGAATTGCGGGACAGCCCTTAGCGAAGAGCCGCCGGACAGGCCCTGGCCTCCTCAGGACCCGGCGGAGGCGGCCACCCCCACCGCCCGGGTACGCCCCCGGCCGCGCAGAGCCCGTACGCCCTCGAACGCGCAGTACACGGCCAGCACGCCCAGCGCCCCGTACAGCGGCCAGTCGCCCAGGCGTACGTACAGCGTCGTGCCCCGGGCCAGCGGCACCCCGTACACCGCGGTGCCGCTGGTGTCCGTACCGAGCGGGGCGCCGACGGCCTCGCCCCGGGGGCCGTACACCGCGCTCACGCCCGTGAGGGTGGCGTGCACCATCGGGCGGCCGCTCTCCGCCGCCCGCAGCGCGCCGAGCGAGGCGTGCTGGCCGGGGGCCCAGCCCTGCTGGAACGACGACGTGGAGGACTGGGCGACCAGGAGCTGGACCCCGTCCCGGGCGAGCCGGCGGCTCATGTCGGGGAACGCGGACTCGAAGCAGACCAGCGGGCCGAGCCGCAGGCCGTCCGCTCCGGGCAGCCGCATCGTCACCGGACCCGTGCCGCGAAGCCGGTCCTCACCCGCCGCCCGGCCCATCGAGGTCGCCCAGCCGAGAGCCGGCCTGGCCGGGATGTACTCGCCGAACGGGACGAGCCGCATCTTGTCGTAACGGTCCCCGGTCAGCCCGCGCGGACCCACCAGGACCGCGCTCTTGAAGATCCCGGTCCGCCCCGCCCCATCGGTCTGCCGGGCGTCCACGTTCACCAGCAGGTCGGCGCCCACCGTCCGCGACAGCGCGGCGAGCCGGGCCGCGACGTCGGGCCGCCGGGCCGGATCGACACCGAGACTGCTCTCGCCCCACACCACCAGGTCCAGATCCCGCCCCGCCAGCGAGCGCGTCAGCTCCTCGCTGCGCGCCAGACGGCGTTGCACACTGCCCGGACCCTCCACGACACCGGGCTGCACGACGGCGATCCGGGCCGTCCCCGACCACTCCGGCCGCGGCGCCCACATCCACGCCGAACCGACGGCCAGGGCGCCCACCACGAGCGAGACGACGGCCGCGGCGCGGGCGGCGGAGTGCGCGACCAGCACGGTGAGCGCGGTGTTCACCGCCACCACCAGCAGGCTCACCAGCCACACCCCACCCACCGAGGCCAGCCGGAGCGCGGGCGCCACCTGCCACTGGCTCGCTCCGAGCAGCCCCCAGGGGCCGCCCAGCGCCTCCCAGGAACGGACCAGTTCGATCATCAGCCAGCCGCACGGGACCACGACCACCGCCGCGGCCACCGAGACCCCGGTCATCGGCCCCCGCAGCAGCCGGCCCACCAGTAGCCCCCACGGGGCCCACAGCAGACCGAGCAGGGCCGCCAGGACCACGATGAACACATGGAGGCTCGGCATCAGCCAGTGGTGCACGGCGAGCATGTAGCCCGTCCCGCCCAGCCACCCGTCGAGCGCCGCCCGGCGAGCCGTACCGGCGGACCGGATCAGCAACAGCAGCGGCACCAGGCAGACATAGGCGAACCACCAGAGCGAAGGCGCCGGAAAGGCGAGCGCCGGCAGCGCACCGGCCACCAGCGCGGCGGCCGCACGCCACGATGCCCGGTCGAGCATCCGCGCGCCCCGCTCGCGCCACCCGGCCCACGAGTCCATGCCGCGCCTCCTCGTCCCGCCCCGGCAGGTCGGTCCCCGTCCGGTCCCGCTCTACTTCCCCAGTGTGGGGCAGCGGAAGCGGACCGGGCCGACCGGCCGTCAGCAGGGGACCACGGCGACCGGACCCATGGCGTGCGTGAGCGTCGTGTGCGCCACCGGTGAGAGCCCGAGCCCCAGGGACTCGCCGCCCCGCCGCCGCCCGATCACGGTCAGCGCGGCGGTCGCTGACGCGGTGACCAGGGTGCGGGTCGCGGAGCCGTTGACGGGTTCCTTCATGACCTCGACCTGCGGGTAGGCCGCGCGCCGGCCGGCGGTCAGCTCGGCCAGCGAACGCTCCGCCGCGTCCGCGGCCGCCTCCCGGTCGAAGACCGGACCGCCGGAGAGCATCGACGAGAACATCGTCCAGCCGTGCACGATCCGCAGCCGGGCGCCCGGACGCACCGCCGCCGTCCCGAACGCGAAGTCCAGCACCTCTTCGCTGCTCTCGTCGGCGGCCACCCCGGCGACGATGTCCCGGAACCCCTCGCCGGACGCCCGCTCCGGATCGTCGTCGGCCCGGCCGCCGTGCACGATCACCACGGGGCACTTCGCCATCGAGGCCGTCGCCAGACTGTTGGACCCCAGCATCAGGGAGCGGAACCCGCCGAGGCCGCGCGAACCGAGCACCAGGAGCGAGGCGTCCCGGCTCAGCGAGACCAGCGCCGCCGACGGGAAGTCGAGCGGTGCGAGCGTCGAGGGCCGCAGCCCGGGAGCCGTCCGGGCCACCTGGCGCAGGGCCGCCGCCAGCAACTCCCGCGCCTCCTGCTCCTGCACCTCCTGCCCGGTGCGCCGGCCCAGCTGCCGGACATGCACGACGAGCAGCGGCAGCCCCCGTAGGACCGCCTCGCGGGCCGCCCAGTCCAGCGCGTCCATGCTGTGCGAGGAACCGTCGACCGCCGCGATCACGGGAAGCTCGGTGCCGCTCATGGGTTCCTCTCCGCCGTCCGGACCTGTTGCGTACGTTACGGCGGACCTTGGCCGGATGCCGAGGCGGGAGAGGCCGTCCGGGCCCGCCTGCACCTATGCTCGCGGGATGGAGCAGAGCGAAGTCGTGAAGCGTGTGGTCGGCATCCTCACCGAAGCGGGAGAGATGCGCCGGCTCTTGGAGGAGAACCCCGACCGCGACGACCCCAGCACCGATTCCACCGTCGTCACCGCCCTCCTCAACGAGACGATGCCGCGGATCGCGATCCCGGAGGACGCCACCGTCGAGGACGTGGTGGTCCTGGTCGGCCGGGAGGTCGGCGGAGCGGTGGAGCAGCTCGTCGGCGCGTTCACGCTGGCGTTCGCGATGCTGGCGCAGGTGCACGACGCGGGGCAGATGGACGTGACCTCGGCGGACGTGCTTCAGGACCTGGCCCTGCGCGCCGAGCAGTTCGGCGCCGAGGGCCCCGACGAGACGGATCTCTGACCACGGTGGACCGACCGGCGTGGGTACTCCGACCGGCGTACCCCCGCCGCCTTCCCGCGTACGACGACGGGCGGGCGGCCCCCGGGAGATGCTCCGCACCATGGACCACCGGACCGCTCCAGCACCCGCCCCGCCCGGCCTCGCAGCCGGCCGCTCCCGCACCCGGCGTGAGGGCACGCCGCGGATCGAACGCCTCTGTCACGCCACCGGGGCCCTGCTCATCGGCTCCGGCCTCCTGCACCTGGCCGTCCTCGCCGTCGACGGGGGGCCGTGGGAGGGGCCGGTCTCCTGGCGCAAGCCCATCACCTTCGGAGTCTCCTTCGGCCTGACCCTGCTCGCGGTCGCGTGGATCTCCTCCTACCTGCGCATGGGCACCCGCCTCCGGGCCGTGCTGCTGGGCGTGTTCGCCGCCGACTGCGTGCTGGAGGTCGCCGGAATCACCGTGCAGGCCTGGCGCGGGGTGCCGTCCCACTTCAACATGGAGACCCCCTTCGACACCGCGGTCTCGATGTCGCTGGCCCTCGGCGGGGCGGTGCTGGTCGCCGTCCTGTCGACGCTCATGGCGGCCGCGTTCGCCCACCGCCCGGACGGACCGGCCGGCATGGCCCTCGCCCTGCGGGCCGGCTTCGCGATCCTCGGTGTCGGACTGCTCTCGGGGGCCGCCATGATCGCGCGGGGCGTGTATCTGACGCGTACGGGGCACCAGTTGGCCGGTTACGCCTCCACCGCGCCCCTCAAACCCCTGCACGGGGTGAGCCTGCACGCCGTACTGGTGCTCCCCGTGCTGGCCCGCGTCCTGGACACCACCTCCTGGAGCACGCGGACCCGGCTGCGCGCCGTGCGCACGGCCGTGGGCGCTTACGCACTGGCCGTGGCGGCCGCGCTGGCGTGGGCGGCCGTCACCTACTGATCGGCCGGGGAGGCGAATGCGCGGGCGGCCACGGCGACGGCGGCGACGGCCGGACCGGGAGCAGCGGATAGTCTCTGCGGGCCCCGTCAAAACCGGTGCCCCGGCGCGTCCGTGGGACCGGGACGGCGCCGCGCCCCCGCAGCCACGGTCCCCGGACCGGCGGCCCGGGGGCCTCCCACACCGACTGCGATGCAACAGGAGACTCGATGGCTGATACCCCGCCGCGTCAGGTTCAACGGCGCTCGGACGACAGCGCGGCGGCCGACGCCCAGGGCGGTGCGGAGGCCGTACCGGCACCGCGCTACCAGGGCCTGTTCGTCGAGCCCGACCTTCCGCCGTTCGCCGAGACCGACTGAGAGTCGCGCGGCACGGCCCTGCCACCCGCCCCACGGGCACCGGGCGGCAGGGCCATCGACGGGCTCAGGACCGCGCACGCGGAGTGGCTACCTGGGCCGCGAACACCGCGGCCTGCGCACCGTACTCAGGACCGCGCACGCGGAGTGGCTACGACCTTCCGTCGTCGCGCGGTGCGCCGGCTGCTGCCGCGGTTGTCAGTGGCTACTGCAACCATGGGCCCATGAACTCGGACGGCACGGAAAAGAAGACTCTGTCGGCGTTCCTCGCGGCACAGCGAGCCAGCGTGCCGGCCATCGTCGACGGGCTTGACACTCAGGCACTGACCACGTCGGTTCTGCCCTCCGGCTGGACACCCCTCGGACTCATGGAACACCTGGGACGTGCCGAGAGGTACTGGTTCCAGGAGATCGTCACCGGAGCAGCCGAGCCGTTGCCGTGGCCCGATGAACATGCTCCCCTGACGACACCACGAGGCGCGGTCTCTTCGATGACATGCATGATGATCGCGAACTGCTCGACGGACGAACAGGACTTGGACCTCGCTGAGCACCGGCCCATGGCCCGGACCCGAGACCAGCCCCACTGTCCCGACAGCCCCCGGGGCCGCTGCCCCGGCACCTGGCTCGTGGTGTCGGGGCAGCGGCGTCCGGTCAGCCCGCCGACTCGCCGGCGTGCGGGCTGAGCGCCCCGGCGCCGACCAGGGCGAAGAGCAGCACGCCCAGGATGATCCGGTAGATGACGAAGGGCATGAAGCTCTTGGTCGTGATGAACTTCATGAACCACGCGATGACCGCGTACCCGACACCGAACGCGATGAAGGTCGCGAAGATGGTCGGACCCCACGAGACATGGCCCTCGCCCGCGTCCTTCAGCTCGAAGACGCCCGAGGCGAGCACCGCCGGGACGGCGAGCAGGAACGAGTAACGCGCCGCCGCCTCACGGGTGTAGCCCATCAGCAGACCGCCGCTGATCGTGGCGCCGGAGCGGGAGACGCCCGGGACCAGGGCCATGGCCTGGCAGAAGCCGTAGATCAGGCCGTCCTTGACGCCCAGTTCCTTCAGGGTCTTGCGCTGCTTGATGGCGCGGTGCTTGCCACCCGTCTCGTCCCGGGCGGCCAGCCGGTCCGCGACGCCGAGGACGATGCCCATGACGATCAGCGTGGTGGCGATCAGCCGCAGATCGCGGAACGGGCCCTCGATCTGGTCCTTGAACGTCACACCGAGCACGCCGATGGGGATGGAACCGACGATGACGAGCCAGCCCATCTGCGCGTCGTGGTCGCCGCGCATCGAACGGTTCGTCAGCGACCTGAACCACGCCGAGACGATCCGGACGATGTCCTTGCGGAAGTAGATGAGGACCGCGGCCTCCGTCCCGATCTGGGTGATCGCGGTGAACGCCGCACCCGGGTCGTGCCAGCCGGCGAACGCCGCGGTGAGCCGCAGATGGGCGCTGGAGGAGATCGGCAGGAACTCGGTCAGTCCCTGTACGAGGCCGAGGACGAATGATTCGAACCAGCTCATGGGGCGTCGGCCATCCCGGGGTGCTCGTGCGGCGGCCGACGGCGTCGGCGGCGGGCGGATTGCGGTCGTGCGAGGACAGGGCCGCGCCGGGCCCCGCTTCGTCTGTCGGTCGCGGGCAGCGTATCGCCCCCGGGTGAACAGCCGACGACACCCCCCGCGCGGTCCGGCCCGTCGCGGGGGCCCTCACGGCCGGCGACGGAGCCCCGGGCGGTGACGGCGGCGCCACGCGATCACGGCCGCGCCGGCGCCCGTCAGCACGATGAATCCCATCGCCACGAGGAAGGCGGGCGAGGTGGGCGAGGAGGCCTCGCTGCCCGCCACGACGTACGCGGCCGTGTTCGGGATCGAGCCCAGACCGGTGGCCACCAGGAACGGCGGATAGCCCATGCGGGAGACGGCGGCACAGTAGTTGGCGGCGGCGAACGGCACCCCGGGGAAGAGGCGCAGCGCCAGCATCGAACGGAAGCCGTGCCGGCTCAGCTGCCCGTCCGCCGCCCGCAGCCAGCGTCCGCGCACCAGCGTGCGCAGCGCGTCCTGGCCCAGCACCCGGCCCAGCATGAAGGAGATCCCCGCGCCCAGCACGGTGCCCGCGAGCGCGGCCGCGAGACCGGCCTGCGAGCCGAACAGCGCGCCCGCCGCGAGGTTGAGCAGCGGCCGGGGCGCGAAGGCCACCGTGCAGACGCCGTACGCGAGTCCGAAGAGCGCGACCGTCGCGGCGCCACCGCTCAGCCGCGCGGGCGGGCCGGACATCAGCAGCCGTTGCGGCTCCATGAGCAGCATCACCGTCGTGGCGGCCAGCAACATCGCGACGAGCAGCGAGAGCCGGGACCACGGCGAGAGCAGCACCCGCGTGCAGCGCACGGCGAGACCGGGGGCGGGGCGGGGGACGGGGTCGAGCATTCGGGGAGAGTAACCGACATACGTGTGTGATCGCCGTAACGCGTCACCGGACACCGCCCGGCGCGCTGGGCGCCCCCGGACCGCCAATGCCCCTGGCCCCCGCCGTAATTCGCTCGACGGGCCGACGGGCCGTCGGAGATGATCGGGCCATGTTCCGGTACACCTTCCTCGCAGCGCGGTCCGCAGTCGCGGACGCGCCGAAGGCTGCCGTGAACACCCTCGCAGTCGCAGTCGCCGCAGCGCTCACCGCTGCCGCGGCGCCCTTCGGCGGCGCCCGAAGCTGACCCTCCCCCGACTGTCCGGCGGACCCCGCAAGGGGAGGGTCGGCCGGGCCCCGGGGTCCTCACGTCACGCTTCGCATCCAAGGAACGAACCATGCCCAAGACGGCCTACGTGCGCACCAAGCCGCACCTCAACATCGGCACCATGGGTCACGTCGACCACGGCAAGACGACCCTGACCGCCGCCATCACCAAAGTCCTCAGCGACCGGGGCACCGGCACCTTCGTCCCCTTCGACCGCATCGACCGTGCGCCGGAGGAGGCGCAGCGCGGCATCACCATCAACATCGCGCACGTCGAGTACGAGACCGGCACGCGGCACTACGCCCACGTCGACATGCCCGGCCACGCCGACTACATCAAGAACATGGTCACGGGCGCCGCGCAGCTCGACGGGGCGATCCTCGTCGTCTCCGCGCTCGACGGGATCATGCCGCAGACCGCGGAGCACGTGCTGCTCGCCCGCCAGGTGGGCGTGGACCACATCGTCGTCGCGCTGAACAAGGCGGACGCCGGTGACCCCGAGCTGACCGACCTGGTCGAGCTGGAGGTGCGCGAGCTGCTGTCCGCACACGGCTACGGCGGCGACACCGTGCCCGTCGTGCGGGTGTCGGGCCTGCGGGCACTGGAGGGCGACCCGCGCTGGACGGGGGCCATCGAGGCGCTGCTCGACGCCGTCGACACGTACGTACCGATGCCGGTGCGCTACACCGACGCGCCGTTCCTGCTGTCGGTGGAGAACGTCCTGACCATCACCGGCCGGGGCACGGTCGTCACCGGAGCCGTGGAACGGGGCACGGTCCGCGTCGGTGACAGGGTGTCGGTGCTCGGCGCGGACATCGAGACGGTCGTCACCGGTCTGGAGACGTTCGGCAAGCCGATGGAGTCCGCCGAGGCCGGGGACAACGTCGCGCTGCTCCTGCGCGGCGTCGAGCGCGACCGGGTGCGCCGGGGCCATGTGGTCGCGGCGCCGGGCAGCGTCACCCCGAGCCGTCGTTTCACCGCGCGGGTGTACGTCCTGTCGGGGCGCGAAGGCGGCCGCACCACCCCGGTCGCCACCGGGTACCGCCCGCAGTTCTACATCCGCACGGCCGACGTGGTCGGCGACGTGGACCTCGGCGAAGCGGCTGTCGCGCGGCCCGGCGAGACGGTCACCATGACCGTCGAGCTGGGCCGGGACATCCCGCTGGAGCCGGGCCTCGGCTTCGCCATCCGCGAGGGCGGCCGCACGGTCGGCGCGGGCACCGTCACGGAACTGCTCTGAGCCGTACGGGTGTTCGGGGCCCGCCTCGCCCGGAACCGGGGGAGGCGGGCCCGCCCGCGTACGGGGCGGCCGGCCGGGGCCCGCACAATGGGGGAGTGAACGAGTCGATACCCGTCATCCGCGACGTGGACCACGGCACCGCCCGACTGCTCCCGGACGTGGACCGGGAACGGGCCTGGCTGCTCACGGTCGACGGCGCACCGCAGTCGTACGTGGACCTCGACGCGCCCGAGCACCTGGAATTCGAGTACGCCCGGCGCCTCGGCCACGTCGTGGACTGCGCGGCCCAGCCGGGCGAGCCGTTGGACGTCCTGCACCTCGGCGGGGGCGGTCTCACGCTGCCCCGCTATGTCGCGGCCACCCGGCCCGGCTCCCGGCAGGAGGTCGCGGACGCGGACCGGGGGCTGATCGCACTCGTCGCCGAGCACCTGCCGCTGCCGGACCGCAGTGGCATCACCGTCCACGCGGCGGACGCCCGCGCCCGGCTGGAGGCGACCGCCCCCGGCTCGCTGGACCTTCTGGTCGCGGACGTCTTCGGCGGCTCACGGGTGCCCGCCCACCTCACCTCCGTCCCGTACGCCGGGGCGGCGGCGCGAGCGCTGCGCCCGGACGGGATCTACGCCGCCAATCTCGCCGACGGACCGCCGTTCGGCTTCCTGCGCTCGCAGCTGGCCACCTTCGCGACCGTCTTCGGTGAGCTGGCGCTGATCGCGGAGCCGGGCGTGCTGCGCGGCCGGCGCTTCGGCAACGTGGTGCTCGTCGCCTCCCGCTCCGCGTTCGACACGGCGGCGCTCACCCGCCGCTGCGCGGCCGACGCGTTCGCGGCGCGGGTGGAGTACGGCGACGCGCTGGCCGCGTTCGTCAAGGGCGCCCGGCCGGTCGGTGACGAGGAGGCGGTCGCCTCACCCGAGCCGCCCGACGGGGCCTTCAGCCTCGGCTGACGCGGGCGCCACGACCGGTGCGGCGGCCACCTCGACGGACACGGTCCGCCGGGTCAGGTTCCGTACGTCCGGCACGAACAGCACCGCGCCCGTGACCAGGACGACCAGGCCCGCGCACCCCCACAGCGCCTGGCCGCGTCCGACCAGTGACTCGACGGGGCCGGCCAGCGCGGTGGCGACCGGCACCATGGCCACCGAGCCGAACCAGTCGTAGGCCGAGACGCGCGACAGCTTCTCCTCCGGGATCTCCTGGTGCATGGCTGTCATCCAGGAGACGCCGAACACCTCGATCGCCGTACCGCTGACGAACATGACCACGCAGAGCCAGCCCGCGGACAGTGGCACGGCGAGCCCGGCGGACGGCAGGGCCAGCGGGAAGACGCAGAGGGTCCCGGCCAGCAGCAGCCGGCGCGGCTTCCACCGCGTCATCAGCAGCGCCCCGGCCAGGTTGCCGGCCCCGAACGCGGCCAGTGCGAAGCCCCAGGGCCGGGCGCCGCCCAGTGAGTCGCGGGCGACCAGCGGCCCGTAGACCGCCTCGGCGGCTCCGACGGCGGCGACCACCACGGAGAACTGGGCCACGATGGCCCAGAGCCACGGGCGGCCGGTGAACTCCTGCCAGCCGTCCCGCAGGTCCGCGAGCAGCCCGCCCCCGGGCTCCCGGGGCGGGATGTGGCTGACGTCGAGGAAGGCGCGCAGGGCTCCGGCCACCGCGAAGGCGGCGGCGTCCACGGCGAGTACCCAGCCCGGGTCCATCGCCGCGATCATCGCGCCGCCGAGGGCCGCACCGCCGATGGCCGCGCCCTGGGTGGACATCCGGAACAGGGCGAAGGCGCGGCTCGCCTGCTCACCGCTGACGCTCGACATCAGCATGCCCTCGGCCGCCGGGCCGAAGAACGCCTGCCCGGTGCCGCACAGCGCGGTGAGCACCATCATCTGCCACAGCTGGGGGTCGCCGGCCAGGACCAGCAGGGCGAAGAGGCCCTGCGAGACACAGTTGAGGGTGTTGGCCGCGACCATCACCCGGTGGCGCGGCAGCCGGTCCGCGACGGCCCCGCCGATCAGCAGGAAGAGGACCAGCGGCACCGTCCTGGCCGCCGCCACGAGACCCACGTCGCCGCCGTCGCCGCCCCCCTGGAGAACCGCGAACGCCGCCGCGATCAGCGCGCCGTGGGTACCCAGGCCCGTGATGATCGAGGCGGCGGTCAGCAGCCGGTAATTGCGGCCCGCGGGGGCGGGATGAGCGGAGGGGGGTACGGGGGCGGCTGCGTCGGTCACTCAGGGACTATCGCGGCCGCGCCCCGGTTGCGCAAATGCGTTTCTGCCAGGTCAGGAATCGGTTTCGGTGATCTCCACCAGGCGCACCGTGCTCAGGATCTTCTGGACCGTCGCCTCCGGCACCTCGTCATCGACCCCGGCGGCGGCGTACAGCACCCAGGAGGAGAACGCGCCGGAGCTGTTCCTGAAGGTGAACGCGTACGTCTTGCCGTCGCTGCTGCACTTCGTCTTCTTGGTGACGTTGGGCGCGGTGGCGGTGACCAGGCTTCCCGTGAGCCCCGACTTGGTGGTGTACTGCTTGGCCTTGCTGATCTTGATGGTCTTCTTCGGCATGTGCTGCGCGAACGCGCCCCACGCCCAGGTGCCCGCCTCGTTACGGGCGTTCACATCGGCGTCCTTGGCGCCCTCCGCGCCCCGGGTGCCGGTGCCGGCCAGGCTGTACTTGTCCTCGGTGCCGTCCTTGTCGTCGTCCTCGGTGCACCACTCCCGCTTGAGGTCCGCGGCCCCGGTGAACCCGATGAGCGGCGAGCCGTCGCCCTTCTCCTCGTCCTCGAAGTACGAGAGGACGCCGGGGGCGGACACCTCCCAGTCGCCGGGCACGTCGAACTGGGTGCCCCACTTGGGGTTGGTCACGACCTTCCAGCCCGCGATCTGCGGCTTGGCCTCCGCGTCGTCGCCGCGCGGGTTCGCCTCGGGCGACGAAGCCGAGTCGGACGGCTTGGCCGGCGCGGACGACTTCTTGTCGTCGGCGACGTTCTTGCCGTCCTTGTCGTCGTCCTTGTTCAGCACCACGACACCGGTGACGGCCGCGGCCACCACGACCGCGGTCGCCGCGATGATGGCCACCAGGGTCGTCTTCTTCTTGTCGTTGCCGGGCTGCGGTGCGCCGGGACCGGAGACCGCGTACTGCGGAACGGTCGGCTGCTGGTACGGGTTGGGCTGGCCGTAGCCCCCCGGTCCGCCCTGCTGCGGATAGCCGTAACCCGGCTGCTGCTCGGGGCCCGGCTGCTGATATCCCGGCTGCTGATAGGGATTCGGCTGCTGGTACCCCGGCTGCTGGTACGGGTTCTGGTTCTGGTCCTGCGGGTTCTGCTCGCCCCCGGGCGGCTGCTGTCCTGGCCACATGGCGAGTAACGATAGAGGTGCCGTGCCGGGGGTGCTACGCCCGCCCCCGTGTGCGAACGGTGAAGGCGCGTGCGACCGCTGCGCCGCCGAGGCATGGCCAAAGCGTTCTACTCATGAGTAACATCTCGCGCATGAGCGCTGAACAGATGACCGCGGGCGAGATGCTCGCCGCCACCGTCCCCATGGTCCGGACCCTCAACCTCGAATTCCTGGAGTCCACCGCGGACCGGGCGGTGGTCCGCATGCCGGACCAGGCCGACTACCACAACCACGTCGGCGGCCCGCACGCCGGAGCGATGTTCACGCTGGCGGAGTCGGCGAGCGGCGCCATCGTCATCGCCGCCTTCGGCGACCAGCTGACGCGGGCCGTGCCGCTCGCGGTGAGCGCCGAGATCGGCTACAAGAAGCTGGCCATGGGCGAGGTCACCGCGACCGCCACCCTCGGCCGCCCCGCCGCCGAGGTCGTCGCCGAACTCGACGCCGGCGAGCGCCCCGAGTTCCCGGTGTCCATACAGATCCGGCGCGCGGACGGCGCCGTGACCGGCGAGATGACCGTCATCTGGACGCTGCGCCCGAACTCCTGACCCCCGTACGGGCTGAAGGGCCGCCGCGCACCCGGCAGGGGCGGGGCGGCCCTTCGCGCTGTCCGCCCCGTGAGGCGCCGGGTAGGCTTTCCGCGGTGCGCCGATGAGTTGTCCGGCGGGCGACAGGACATCACTACGGAGGAACCGGCGTTGCACATCCAGGAATGGCTGGAGACCGTCCCCGCGATCAGCGTCTACCTCCTGGTGGGCGTCGTCATCGGACTGGAGAGCCTGGGCATCCCGCTGCCCGGCGAGATCGTCCTGATCAGCGCGGCGCTGCTGGCCGCGAGCCACGACGGCATCAACCCCTGGATCCTGGGTGCCTGCGCCACGGCCGGCGCCGTCATCGGCGACTCGATCGGCTACGCCATCGGCCGCAAGGGCGGGAGACCACTGCTGGCCTGGCTCGGCGGGAAGTTCCCCCGGCACTTCGGCGAGAGCCAGATCGCCCTGGCGGAGCGCTCGTTCCAGAAGTGGGGCATGTGGGCCGTGTTCTTCGGCCGCTTCGTCGCCCTGCTGCGCATCTTCGCCGGTCCGCTGGCCGGTGTCCTGCACATGCCGTACTGGAAGTTCCTGATCGCCAACGTCCTCGGCGGCATCGCCTGGGCCGGCGGCACCACGGCCGTCATCTACTCCGTGGGCGTCGTCGCCGAGGCCTGGCTCAAGCGGTTCTCCTACCTGGGCCTGGGCATCGCGGTGCTGATCGGGCTGGCCTCGATGCTGGTCCTGAAGAACCGTGCCAAGAAGGCCGCCGCCGCGCACTCCACGGCGGCCGCCGAGCCGGAAGCGGGAACGGTGCCGGTCGCCGACTGACCCGGCGGCCGGTCCTCAGCCCTCGAAGGCCGCGCGGTGGGCCTTGGCCAGCTCCACGTAGCCGACCGCGTTGAAGCGGACCCCCTCCAGCTCCTCCTCGGTCAACTGCCGCTTGACCTTCGCCGGTACGCCCGCCACCAGTGACCCCGGCGGGACGCGCATCCCCTGCGGGACGAGGGCCTGGGCCGCGATCAGTGAGCCCGCGCCGATGTGGGCGCCGTTGAGGACGGTGGCCCCCATGCCGACCAGGACGTCGTCCTCGATGGTGCAGCCGTGCAGGACGGCGTTGTGCCCGACCGAGACCCGCTCGCCGACCGTCACCGTGAAGCCGGGGTCGACGTGGACGCTGCAGTTGTCCTGGATGTTGGAGTCCGCGCCGATGACGATGGGGCCGCAGTCGGCGCGCAGCACCGCCTGGTACCAGAGGCTGGAGCCCGCCGCCATGGTGATGTCACCGATCGCCACCGAGGTCGGCGCGGTGAACGCGTCCGCGTCGATGGACGGCTCCTTGCCGCCCAGGCCCATGATCAACGCCTGCTCCGCCATCGCGTTCCTCCGTGCTCCGGTGCCCTGGGTCGCGGCTCCCCGGTGGGAACCGGCCGTCCGCCGGGGAAACGGTATGCGACGTACCGGGGCGCCACCGGCCTGTTGGGGTGAAGATCACAGGCCGGCGACGCCGACGCCCCGGTGGGCGCGGACTACCGTGAGCGCGTGCCCAAGAACAGAGACGTGTTCTCCTCGCTGACCGCCTGGCGGCGGCGCGCCCTGTCCGGGGCCGTCCACCGCTGCTGGCGCTGGGTGCGGGAGGCGGGCGCGGTCACCGCCGAGCAGCCCGGCCGTCTGCGGTTCGCCCGGATCGGCGAGGGCACCCGGCTGGCCTTCCCGCAGGGCACCGTCTTCGGCGAGCCGTGGATCGAGCTGGGCGACCACTGCGTCATCGGCGAACAGGTCACGCTGACCGCCGGGCTCATGCCCGACCTGGACCTGGGCCCCGAACCGATCCTGACCCTGGGCGACGGGGTGGTGCTGGGCCGCGGCAGCCACATCGTCGCCGACACGACGGTGGGCATCGGCTCGGACACGTACTGCGGGCCGTACGTCTACATCACCTCGACCAACCACAGCTACGACGACCCGCACGAGCCGGTCGGCAAGCAGTGGCCCCGGATGGAGCCGGTGTCCATCGGGCCGGGCTGCTGGATCGGGACCGGGGCGGTGATCCTCCCGGGCGCACGCCTCGGGCGCAACGTGGTCGTGGCGGCGGGCGCCGTGGTCCGGGGCGAGGTGCCCGACCGCGCTGTGGTGGCCGGCGCGCCCGCCCGGGTCGTACGGAGCTGGCACCCGGAGAAGGGCTGGCAGCCGCCCCTGCGGACGCCGGCCCCGGTGCCGATCCCCGCGGGCGTCACCCCCGAACAGCTGCTGGCCGTCGCCGAGCTCGAAGAGAGCTGACCGCCCGCCCGGTTCACCCGGTCGCGAGCAGCACCGTACCCACCAGGGCGAGCCCGGCACCCGCCGCCTGCACCCCGCGCAGCCGCTCCCCGGTCAAGCCCCGCGCGGCCAGGGCCGTGACCACCGGGTAGAGCGAGGCGAGTACGGCGGCGACGGTGACCGGGCCGTGGTGGGCGGCCATCGAGTAGGTGCCGTTGGCCGCGACGTCCGCGAGGCCCACGAACGCCAGCGCGGGCAGCGCCGCCCGGATCGCCGGTCCGCCCCCTTCGGGCAGTGCGCGCCCGCCGTGCCGCACCGAGGCGTACAGGGCGGAGCCACCCACCACCGTGTTGGTGACCCGCTGCACGAACAGCGCGAGGAACAGCCCGGTCACCGTGGCCGACGCCTCGGCGATCAACGACATCACGGCCCCGAAGCCGAAGGCCGCCACCAGCGTCAGCAGGATCGCGCGCCGCTGCACCGGCGCCCCGCGCAGCTGCGGGCCGCCCGCCAGCACGATGCCCGTGACGGCGACCGCGACCCCGCCGAACTGCAGGAGCCCCGGGCGTTCCCCGGCGATCAGCCCCACGCTCACCGGGACGGCGACGCCGAGCGAACCGAGCGGGGACACCACTCCCATCGGGCCCAGGGCGAGCGCCTTGTAGAAGCAGAGCATCGCCACCGGTCCCACGACACCCGCCGCGACCGCGAACCAGAGCTGCGGACCGGCCTCGCTCCAGCCGCCCGTGGCGGCCACGATCACGCCGAGCACCGTCACCGCCATGAGCTGCGAGACCACGACGACGGTGAGCGCGGGCACGCGCCGGGTCAGCAGGCCGCCCCCGAAGTCGGCCAGCCCCCACAGGAGGCTGGTGGCCAGGGCGAACAGTGCTGTCATCAGGGGCCTCGCAGTACAGTGCGGCGAACGGTTGGGTGCACCACACCGTAGTGCAGGATGCTTCACTGCGGCATACAAAATATTGGACGGAATGTGACTGACCTCGATCAGCTGACCCAGTCCCTCGCGCGGAACCTCAAGCGCTGGCGCGGTGAGCGCGGCTTCACCCTGGACGCGCTGGCCGCCCGCGCGGGGGTCAGCCGCGGCATGATCATCCAGATCGAGCAGGCCCGCACCAACCCGAGCGTCGGAACGACGGTCAAGCTCGCCGACGCGCTGGGCGTCAGCATCACCACGCTGCTCGACTACGAACAGGGATCGCCGGTCCGCCTGGTCCCCGCCGACCAGGCCGTACGCCTGTGGTCGACCGAGGCGGGCAGCGCCACCACCCTGCTGGTCGGCACGGAGGCCCGGGGCCCCCTCGAACTCTGGTCCTGGCGGCTGATGCCCGGCGACGGCAGCCGGTCCGACCCGCACCCCGAGGGCACGGTCGAACTGCTCCACGTCACCACGGGCACCCTCACCCTCGTCGTCGCCGACGCCCCGTACGCGGTGGCCGCCGGCACCTCCGCCACGTTCGAGGCCCACCATCCGCACGCCTACCGCAACGAGGGCACCGAACCGGTCGAACTCACCATGGCCGTCAGCATTCCGCCCGTCAGATGAGACACGGCCCAACCGGGCGGGCGGCGCTGTTAGCGTGACGCGCATGCGCGCACCCATCGGTTCCTTCGAGAACGCCTGCCCCGCCGCCGACCGTCAGGACCTGCTCACCGCCCCGGTGGCGAAGGCGGTGGGCACGGGCTGGGGAGGCATCCCCGCCGAGCAGATCATCCACGTGGACACGGACCCCGAGATCGCCGACACCGCGGTCTTCGTCGCGCACCACGGAGCCGACCTGCTGAACCACTCGGCGAACTGCGTCGTCCTCTCGGGCAAGCGCGGCGGCGAGGTCACGCTCGCGGCCTGCGTCGTCCTGTCGCACTCCCGCGTCGACGTGAACGGCGTCGCGCGCAAGCACCTCGGTCTGCGCAAGGCCCGCTTCGCCTCGATGGACACAGCGGTCGGCGAGACCGGTATGGAGTACGGCGGCATCACCCCCATCGGCCTCCCGGCCGCCTGGCCGCTGCTGATCGACTCCGCCGTCGTGGACGAGGAGTGGGTCCTGATCGGCAGCGGCTCGCGGCGCGGCAAGCTCATCGTCACCGGCAAGGCGCTGGCCGCGCTGCCGGGCGCGGTGGTGCTCGAAGGGCTCGGCGTCCGCGCGGAAGCGTCCTAGGGGCTGTCCGGCGGATCTTCGCGGGCCCGCGACGCCTGGCACGCACTCTCGCCGCACGCCCGAATCACCCGAGTACGTCCAGTACGAGGGCGACTCGCGCGCACGCCGAGGAGTGGGGTCTCCCCTGTTCGAGCGGAGCCGAGAACTCGGGGATGCACCGGACGCCGCGGGCTGATCCACGAAGATCCGCCGGACAGCCCTTAGCCGAGCCTCGGGATCTCGATGGCCGGGCAGCGGTCCATGACCATGTCGAGCCCGGCCGCCCGGGTGCGTTCGTACGCCTCCTCGTCGACCACGCCCAGCTGGAACCAGACGGCTCGGGCACCGGCCGCGACCGCCTCGTCCGCCACCGCGCCGGCCAGATCGCTGTTGACGAAGACGTCCACCACATCCACCGGGAACGGGATGTCCGCCAGCGAGGCGTACCCCTTCTCGCCGTGCACCCGCTCCGCCTTGGGGTGCACCGGCACCACCCGCTTGCCGAAGCGCTGGAGGACCTCGGCCACCCCGTAGGCCGCGCGTGAACGGTTGGCGGACAGCCCCACCACGGCCCAGGTGTCGCCGCTGTCTTCCAGAATCCTGCGGATCGTCTCCGTGTCTGCGTACATGAACCGGACAACCGGCGGCCCGCCCCGGCCATTCCCGCAGGTACGCATAGGGTGGCGGGATGCAGGAGCAGTACCGGACCGTCGCCCGCGCGGGCGTGCACGAGAGCGAGATCAACCGCTCCCGTTTCCTCTGCGCGCTCGCACCCGCGGCCACCGAGGAGGAGGCGCAGGAGTTCGTCGCCCGTGTCCGCAGGGAACATCCGACCGCCACGCACAACTGCTACGCCTACGTGATCGGCGCCGACGCCTCCGTACAGAAGGCGAGCGACGACGGCGAGCCCGGAGGCACCGCGGGCGTCCCCATGCTCCAGATGCTCACGCGCCGCGAGGTCTGCTACGTCGTCGCCGTCGTCACCCGCTACTACGGCGGCGTGAAACTGGGCGCCGGCGGGCTGATCCGGGCCTACGGGGGAGTGGTCGGCGAAGCACTCGACGCGCTCGGCACCCGTACCCGCCGGCGCTACCGCCTGGCCACCGTCACGGTCGGCCACCAGCGGGCCGGCCGGCTGGAGAACGAACTGCGGACCACCGGAAGAACCGTGCGCGAGGTGAGGTACGGGGCCGAGGTGAGCATCGGGATCGGGCTGCCGGAGGCCGAGGTCGAGGACTTCCGCCGCTGGCTGGCCGACGCGACGGCGGGGGAGGCACGGGTGGAGCTGGGCGGCGAGGCGTACGGCGACGCCTGACGCGGCTGCCCGCCCCCGCCGCTCCCCGGGTGATGGGAGACTGTGGGGCGTGAGGGCACAGGGGCGGAGGAAGCGAACCATGCGGGTCGGAGCCGGGTCTTGAGGATTTTGCACACATCGGACTGGCACCTGGGCCGGTCGTTCCACCGGGTCCCCCTGCTCGACGCGCAGGCCGCCTACCTGGACCACCTGGTGGCCACCGTGCACGCGCACGAGGTCGACGTCGTGCTCGTGGCGGGTGATGTGTACGACAGGGCGGTGCCCCCGCTCGGAGCCGTCCAGCTCTTCGACGACGCCCTGCACCGGCTCGCCGAAGCCGGAGTGCCGACGGTGATGATCTCCGGCAACCACGACTCGGCCCGCCGGCTCGGCGTCGGGGCCGGGCTCATCGGCCGGGCCGGCATCCACCTGCGGACCGACCCCGCGCACTGCGCCACCCCCGTCCTGCTTCCGGACGCGCACGGAGACGTGGCGTTCTACGGGCTCCCGTACCTCGAACCCGCCCTGGTCAAGGACGTGTTCAAGGCGGAGCGCGCCGGGCACGAGGCCGTGCTGGGCGCCGCCATGGACCGGGTGCGCGCCGACATCGCCGAGCGTCCCGCATCCACCCGGTCCGTGGTCCTCGCCCACGCCTTCGTCGCCGGCGGCGAGCCCAGCGACAGCGAACGCGACATCACCGTCGGCGGCGTCGCCGCCGTTCCCGCCGGGGTCTTCGACGGCGTGGACTACGCCGCCCTCGGCCATCTGCACGGCTGCCAGGCCGTCACGGACCGGGTCCGCTACTCCGGGTCCCCCCTCGCGTACTCCTTCTCCGAGGCCGGCCACCGCAAGACCATGTGGCTCATCGACCTGGACGCCGAAGGCACGGTCACCGGCCAACGCATCGACTGTCCGGTGCCCCGCTCCCTCGCCCGGCTCCGAGGCCGGCTCGACGACCTCCTGGAGGACCCGGCGCTGGACCGCCACGAGGAGGCGTGGGTGGAGGCGACGCTCACCGACTCCGTCCGCCCGCCCGACCCGATGGCCCGGCTCACCGAGCGCTTCCCCCACACCCTCAGCCTCGTCTTCGAACCGGAGCAGGCACCCGAGGACCCGCACACCTCCTACGCCGGCCGCCTGCGCGGACGCGACGACCAGAGCATCGCGGAAGACTTCGTGGCCCACGTCCGCGGCGGGTACGGCACCGACGAACGGGAGCGGGCGGTGTTGCGCCGCGCCTTCGACCACGTACGGGTCGAGGACGGCGTCCGCGAGGTGAACCGGTGAGGCTGCACACCCTTCACATCACCGCGTTCGGCCCGTTCGCAAGGGTCCAGGAGATCGACTTCGACGCCCTTTCCACCGCCGGTCTCTTCCTCCTGCACGGACCGACCGGCGCAGGGAAGACCTCCGTCCTGGACGCCGTCTGCTACGCCCTGTACGGCGCCGTCCCCGGCGCCCGGCAGGGCCCCGGCACCTCGCTGCGCAGCGACCACGCCCCCGCGGACCTGCCGACCGAGGTCCGCCTCGAACTCACCGTCGGCGGACGGCGCCTGGAGATCACCCGGCGCCCCGCCCAGCCCCGCCCCAAGAAGCGCGGCGGCGGCCACACCACGGAGAAGGCACAGAGCCTGCTGCGCGCCTACGACCCCGAGGACGGGTGGCAGGCGCTCAGCCGCTCGCACCAGGAGATCGGCGAGGAGATCACCCAGCTCATCGGGATGAGCCGCGAGCAGTTCTGCCAGGTCGTGCTCCTGCCCCAGGGCGACTTCGCCCGCTTCCTGCGCGCCGACGCCGAGGCACGCGGCCGGCTCCTCGGCAGACTCTTCGACACCCGCCGCTTCGCGGCCGTCGAAGAACGGCTGGCCGAACTGCGCCGCGCCGCCGAAGCCCAGGTCAGGGCCGGTGACGACCAGATCCTCGCCCTCGCCCAGCGCATCGCCCAGGCGGCCGGCCCCGCCGCGCGCGAGTCCCCGCTGCCCGACGCCCAGCCGGGCGAACCCGGTCTCGCGGACGCGGTCCTCGGCTGGGCCGCGACCGCCCGCTGCGGCGCCCGCGAACGCCTCGGCATCGCCGAGTCGGTGCTGGCCACGGCGGAGAGCCGGCACACCGCGGCCCGCCACGCCCTGGACGCCGCACGGGAACTGGCCGCGCTCCAGGAGCGGTACGCCGAGACCCGCCGCCGCGCGGACGCCGTGGAGGCCGGGCGCGCCGCGCACGACGAGGCGCGGGAGCGGCTGGGGCGCGCCCGCAAGGCCGACCTCGTCGCGCCCGCGCTGGAGCTGCGCGCGGAGGCCGAGCGCGCGTCCCGGAGGGCGAACGAGGCCCGGGACCGCTCCAGGGGGCGGCTGCCGGACACACTCGCCGACGCGGGAGCCGAACAGCTGACAGCCCTGGAGCGCAGGCTCCGCGAGGAGCTGGGCGGCCTGGAATCCGCGCGTCGCGCCGAACACCGCAGCGCCGGGATCGACAGCGAACGCGCCGCTCTGGATAGGCAGGCCGCCGCCGACGACGAACTGATCCGGGACACCGAGAGCTGGCTCGCCGGCTGGGAGACCACCCGGCAGGACCTCCAGGCCCGCATCGACGCGGCACTGGAGGCCGCGACCCGTACCGAAGCGCTGGCCCGCCGGCTCGACCCGGCCCGCCGCCGCCTGGACGCGGCGCGCCGCCGCGACGCCCTCGCCACGGAGGTGACCGCCGCGGCGGAGCGGCTCGCCGCGGCCCGTGAACACGCCATCGGGACCGGCGAGCACCGGCTCGACCTGCGTGAACGCCGGCTGCGCGGCATCGCGGCCGAACTGGCCCGGGGCCTGACCGAGGGCGAGCCCTGCGCGGTGTGCGGCTCGGCGGACCACCCCGACCCGGCCCGCGCCGGCGACGGACACGTCGACCGGGCGGCGGAGGAGGCGGCCGAGATCGCGCACCGGAGCGCCGAGCGGGCCAGGGCCGAAGCGGAGCAGGCACTCGCGGTCGTACAGGAGCGGCACGAAGCGGCCCGCGCGCAGGCCGCCGGAACCGGCGGCGCCGAGACCGCGACGGAAGGGGACGCCGCCGGGCCCACGGTGGACGCGCTCGCCGCCCTCGTGGACGCGCTGACCGGCGAGCACACCGAGGCCTACCGCACCGCCGCCGGGGCGCACGCCGCGCGCGAGGCCCTGACGGCGGCCGAACGCGAGCAGCGCCGCCGCGCCGACGACCGGCAGCAGGCCGACCGCCGCGCCGCCGCCCGCACCTCCCGGCGCGAGGGACTGGACAGCGAACAGGCCGCCCTGGACGAGGTGCTGGACCGGGCCCGCGCCGGCTACGCGAGCGTCGCCGAGCACACCGCGGTCCTCCAGGAACGGGTCGCCCTCCTCGTGGAGGCGGCGGGCACGGTGCGCGAGGAGGAGAGCGCGGCGGCACGGCTCAAGGAGGCCGACGACCGGCTCGCGGACGCCGCGTTCCGGGCCGGTTTCGACACCCCCCGGGCCGCCGCGGCGACGCTCCTGGACGAGGCGGGGCAGCGTACGCTCCAGCACCGGATCGACGCCTGGCAGGCCGAGGCGGCCGCGGTCGCCGACCGGCTCGCCGAGACCGACGCACGCGCGGCCGCCGACCGGCCGCCGGCCGCTTGGGAAGAGGCCCGGCAGGCGTACGACCGGGCCGAGCGGGCGCTGCGGGAGGCCGCGGCCGGCCTCGACGCCGCCCGGGAGCGCTGCGCCGAACTCCGCAGGCTCTCGCGCCGCGCGGCGGACGAGGTGCGCGCGCTGGGGCCCGTACGCGAGGAGCACGAACGGGTCGCACGGCTCGCCGGGCTCACCGCCGGCACGTCGGCGGACAACGCGCGCAAGATGCGCCTGGAGTCGTATGTGCTCGCGGCCCGGCTGGAGCAGGTCGCGGCGGCCGCCACCGCCCGGTTGCGGCGCATGTCCTCCGGCCGCTACCAGCTGGTGCACTCCGACGCCCGCACCGGAGGCCGCAGGGCCGGGCTCGGCCTGCACGTCATCGACGCCTGGACCGGCCGCGAGCGCGACACGGCGACGCTCTCGGGCGGCGAGACGTTCTTCGCCTCGCTGGCCCTGGCGCTGGGCCTCGCCGACGTGGTCACCGACGAGGCCGGCGGCGTACGGCTGGACACCCTCTTCATCGACGAGGGGTTCGGCAGCCTCGACGACCAGACCCTCGACGAAGTGCTCGACGTGCTCGACTCGCTGCGCGAACGGGACCGCAGCGTCGGCATCGTCAGCCATGTCGCGGACCTGCGCCGCCGCATCCCCGCCCAGCTCGAAGTGGTGAAGGAGCGGCACGGGTCGGCCGTGCGGCTGCGGGCCGCCGACGGGCTCAGCGACTGACCGGGCGCCCGGTCAGGGGCGAGGAGTAGACGACGCTGGTGGTGACGGAGCCGAGCGCGCCGATCTTCCCGGAGACGGCTTCCAGATGCCGCATGGAGCGGGCCGTCACCTTCAGTACGAAGCAGTCGTCGCCGGTGACGTGATGGGCCTCCACGATCTCCGGCGTGGTCTCCAGGAGGTCGTGGAACGGCTTGTAGTTGCCGTTCGGATACCGCAGCCGTACGAAGGCGAGGACCGGCAGCCCGAGGCGTTCCGGGTCGACCACGGCCGCGTACCCACTGATGATCCCGGCCTCCTCCAGCCGGCGGACCCGCTCCGTCACGGCGCTCGGCGACATGGCCACCGCCCGTGCGAGTTCCGCGAACGAGGCCCGCCCCTCACGCTGGAGCACATCGAGGATGCGCCAGTCGGTGGCGTCCGGGGAATAGTCGCTCATGGGGACAGACAACCGTGGAATCCACGGCTGATCAAGACGGGTGCCGGGGATCACGCCTTCCGGGCCGGAGCGGCCGACCGTAGATTTCCGGCATGACCCACCAGCCAGGCGTCACCGCCACCCACCCCGTCCTGCGCGTACCGCCCGCCGCCCCGGCCGAGGCGGTCGCCCATTTCCGGGCCTCGCTCGCCTTCCACACCGACGTCTCGGACGTCGCCGCCGCTCTGGACACCGGCGGCGACCCCAACTTCGTCCTGCTCGACTCCCGCTCCGCCGAGTCCTGGGACCAGGGGCACATCCCCGGAGCGGTGCACCTGCCGACGGCGCTCATCGCCGAACGGGCGCCGCACCTCCTCGACCCCGCCGTGCCGGTGGTCACCTACTGCTGGGGACCCGGATGCAACGGCGCCGCCCGAGCCGCACTCGCCCTCGCCGGGCTCGGCTACCAGGTCAAGGAGATGCTCGGCGGCTTCGAGTACTGGGCGCGCGAGGGCTTCGGGTACGAGACACGGGAGGGCGAGGGCCGGCGCGCGGCCGATCCGCTCACCGCCCCGGCCGGCGCCGGGCACTGCGGCTGCTGACGCCGGCCGGTCCCCGGACACCGCCCGGGGACCGGCCGCCGGCGGATCAGAGCTTCGACAGCTCGTCCACCAGATCGTCCAGACCCAGCGGGCCCTGGGAAAGGGCCGCCATGTGCCACGCCTTGAGGTCGAAGGCGTCACCGTGCGCAGCGCGGGCGTTCTCCCGGCCCAGCAGCCAGGCGCGCTCGCCCAGCTTGTAGCCGATCGCCTGGCCCGGCATCGAGAGGTAGCGGGTCAGCTCGCTCTCCACGAAGTCGGCGGGCCGGCCGCTGTGGTTGCCGAAGAACTCCTGGGCCAGCTCCGGCGTCCACCGCTCACCGGGGTGGAACGGCGAATCGGCCGGGATCTCCAGACCCACGTGCATGCCGATGTCCACGATCACCCGGCAGGCGCGCATCATCTGCGCGTCCAGATAACCGAGCCGGCGCTCCGCGTCGGGGAGGAAGCCCAGCTCGTCCATCAACCGCTCCGCGTACAGCGCCCAGCCCTCGGCGTTGGCGCTGACGATGCCGATGGACGCCTGGTAGCGCGAAAGGCTCTCCGCCACGTGCGCCCACTGGGCGAGCTGGAGGTGATGGCCGGGCACACCCTCGTGGTACCAGGTGGACACCAGGTCGTACACCGGGAACCGGGTCTCGCCCATGGTCGGCAGCCAGGTGCGGCCGGGCCGGGAGAAGTCCTCGGACGGGCCCGTGTAGTACGGGGCGGCGGCGCCGCCGGGCGGGGCGATCCGGGACTCCACCCGGCGGACCCGCTCGGCCAGTTCGAAGTGCGTCCCGTCCAGGGCGTCGATCGCCTCGTCCATCAGGCCCTGGAGCCACGCCTGCACCTCGTCCACCCCCTCGATGTGCTTGCCGTGCACATCGAGGTGGGCCAGCGCCTCCCACGGCCCGGCGCCGGGCAGCACCTTCTCGGCCTCGGTCTTCATCTCCGCGAGCAGCCGGTGGTACTCCGACCAGCCGTACGCGTACGCCTCGTCCAGGTCCAGGTCGGTGCCGTTGAAGTAGCGCGACCAGCGGGCGTACCGCTCACGGCCCACCGTGTCCGGCTCGCCCTCGACCGCGGGGGCGTACACCTCGCGCATCCACTGCCGCAGCCCGTCCAGGGCCCCGGCCGCCTGGGCGGCGGCCTCGTCCAGCTCCGCGCGCCGGGCGTCCGGGCCCGCGGCGGCGAAGTCCTGGAAGAAGCCCTTCGAACCGTCCCCGACCCACTCGTCGAGCTGCCCGATGAAGGTGGCGGTGGCGCGCGGGCCGCCGTACAGCTTGCGCTCGAGACCGAGCGCGAGGGACTCCTGATAACCGGCCAGAGCGGCCGGAACCGCCCGCAGGCGCTCCACGACGGCCGCCCAGTCCTCGTCGGTCTCGGTCGGCGTCACCGTGAACACCTCACGGAGCGAGTGGGCGGGGGAATGCAGATTGGAAACGGCCCGCAGAGCCTCGTCGGCCTCGTGCACGGCGAGTTCGGCCGTCAGGCGCTCGCGCAGCAGACGGCCGCAGCGGCGCTCGGAGTCCTCCGCCGCGCCGGGCAGCTGCTCCGCGCGGTCGAGCCGGGCGAGGGTGTCCCGGGCCAGCGCGGCCAGCTGCTCCTGGCCGGCGGGGGAGAAGTCGGGAAGGCGGCGCGAGCTTGCCGCGACACCGAGGTAGGTGCCGGAAATCGGGTCGAGTTCGATGAATGCGTCGACGTAGGCGTCGGCGACCTGACGGGGCAGCGCGCTGCTGGAAGAGTCTGACATGTGGACATCCTCGTACGGCGAGGGGGCCCACGTCACCATCAATCGGCGGGACGGACCTGCCCCGCGGCCGGACCGGCTGTCTGCCCGGCCGCTTCCGGCAGGGGCGGGAGCAGCGGGCCGCAGTCCCACTGCTGGAATATCAGCCGTGTCTCCACCCGGGCGACCTCGCGGCGGGAGGTGAACTCGTCCAGCACCAGCCGCTGCAGGTCCGCGGTGTCCGCCACCGCCACATGCACCAGATAGTCGTCCGGGCCCGTCAGATGGAACAGGGCGCGCGACTCGGGCAGCGACCTGATCCGTTCGACGAACGGCCCGATGAGCTCGCGGCGGTGCGGACGCACCTGCACGGAGAGCAGCGCCTCAAGACCCCGGCCGAGCCGGGCCGGGTCCAGGCGCAGCTGGTGCCCGAGGATGACACCCGTGCGGCGCAGCCGGGTCACCCGGTCCAGACAGGTAGAGGGAGCGACGCCGACCTCGGCCGCCAGCTCCCGGTACGTGGTCCGGGCGTCGTTCTGCAACAGCCGCAGAATATGCAGGTCCACCGTGTCGAGGACGACGGATTCGGTCATTCGCCGAACGTAGCACGGGTATGGGGCCACTCGTCCCGGCGAGCGTTCAGAGTACGGCCATGGACACCGAATCCGCGCTGCCGTCCGCGACGACAACCCCGTCCCGGGCGCTCGCCACCGAAGCCGTGCATGCCGGGCGCGACGACCTCGCGGCCCTCGGCCTGCACGCCGCGCCGATCGACTTGTCGACCACCTACCCCTCGTACGACTCCAGGGCGGAGGCGGAGAGGATCGACACCTTCGCCACCACCGGGGCCCGCCTCGACGGACCGCCCGTCTACGCGCGGCTCGACAACCCGACGACCGCACGTTTCGAGACGGCACTGGCCCGCCTCGAAGGGACCGCGAGCGCGGTGTCCTTCGCCAGCGGAATGGCCGCGCTGACCGCCGTGCTGCTGGCCCGCGCGAGCGCGGGGCTGCGCCACGTGGTGGCGGTGCGCCCCCTGTACGGGTGCAGCGACCACCTCCTGGGCGCGGGGCTCCTCGGCACCGAGGTGACGTGGACGGACCCGGCGGGCATCGCCGACGCCATCCGGCCCGACACGGGTCTGGTGATCGTGGAGACGCCCGCCAACCCGACCCTCGCCGAGGTGGACATCCGGGCCGTCGCGCACTCCTGCGGCTCCGTGCCGCTGCTGGTCGACAACACCTTCGCCACCCCGGTCCTCCAGCGGCCCGTCGAGCACGGGGCCCGGATCGTGCTGCACAGCGCGACCAAGTACCTGGGCGGTCACGGCGATGTGATGGGCGGGGTCGTCGCCTGTGACGAGGAGTTCGCCGCCGTGCTGCGCCGGGTCCGCTTCGCCACCGGCGGCGTCCTGCACCCCATGGCCGGCTACCTGCTGCTGCGCGGCCTCGCCACCCTGCCGGTGCGCGTCCGGGCCGCCTCCGCGAGCGCCGCCGAACTCGCCCGCAGGCTCTGCGCCGACCCGCGGATCGCCCGCGTGCACTACCCCGAACTGGGTGGTGCGATGGTCTCGTTCGAGGTCTACGGGGACCCGCACCAGGTGATCGCGGGGGTACGGCTGATCACACCCGCCGTCAGCCTCGGCAGTGTCGACACCCTCATCCAGCACCCGGCCTCCATCAGCCACCGCATTGTGGACGAGGGAGACCGGCAGGCTTCCGGCGTCGGCGACCGGCTGCTGCGCATGTCGGTCGGCCTTGAGGACGTCGAGGACCTGTGGGCCGACCTGTGCCAGGCCCTGAGCGGCGACGAACCCGGGGCGGGGAGCGTCAGCGCTCGGCCTGCTCGTACGGCGGCAGGGAGTGTGCCGGGGGCGCGTCAAGGCGTGCGGTGATGACGAGGGTGCCCTCCTCGATCTGGTAGTCGAGCGGCAGCGAGAGCGCGCGCATGGCGGCGACCATGCCGGTGTTCGACGCCTGGGTGACGGCGTAGACGTTGTCGCAGCCTGCCTCGACGGCGAGCGCCACGAGCCGGGCGAGCAGTTCGGATCCGATGCCCCGGCGTTGCCAGTCGTCCTCGACGAGCAGGGCGACCTCGGTCTCGTCGCCGTCCCAGAGCAGGTGGCCGAGGGCCACCAGCCTTCCGGAGGCCGTCTGCACGGCCAGGGTGCGGCCGAAGCGCGGGCTCAGCAGGTGGTCGAGGTAGCGGTCGGCGTCGCGGACCGGGCCGTGGTAGCGCAGCCGCAGGGTCTGTTCGGAGCAGCGCCCGTGCATGGCCACGGCTGCTTCGAGGTCGGCACGGTCCGCCCGGCGCACGGTGATCTCGTTGCCCTCGGGCAGGGTGAGCACCTGCTCGCCGCGCGGGACCCGGGGGCCGAGCCGGGCATCGAGCTCCACCAGCGCCCGCGCCCGCGCGAACTCCGTGGGCGTGAACGGGAGGTAGGGCCGCTCGACGGTGATGACCCCGCCGGACGGGTCGCGCAGCCGCATCGACGTGTCCTCCAGGACGCCTTCCACGGGTGCGGTCTCACCCGTGGCGCGTCCGGTGATGGACACGGCGGGCAGTGAGTGGATCGTGCACCGGCCGAGCAGCTGGCGCAGCGCGAGGGGCAGTTCGGCGGCGTCCAGGGCGGTACGGGTGGCGAGGCCGAGCACCCGGGTGGGGGCGTCGACCAGGTCGTGGGCGTCGGCCCGCTCGGTCCAGGTGGAGCGGCCCCCGGCGGCGGAGATCGCCCGGCTCAGCTGCTGGGCGGGCAGCGAGGCGGGCACCCGCAGCAGGAACTCGTCGACGGTGCCCTGTGCCAGCGGGTGCGTCTGGAGGGTCAGGATGTCGATGCCGTGCCGGGCCAGCACGGTGCACAGCGCGGCCAGGCTGCCCGGCGCGTCCCGCACGGTGGTCCGCATCCGCCACAGCGCGGTGTCCCCGGGGGCGGTGCCGACGCCGGTACTGATCGCGCCGGGGCCTGTGGCCGGGGTTGCGGCCAGGTCCAGATCCGGGCCCAGGTCCGAGTTCGGGTCCGGTTCCGGGGCGCCGGCCGGGGGCGGGGGCGCGTGGCTGTGACGCCGTGCCCACCAGGTGTGGAACGCGGCGGTCGCGGTCAGCGCCACGGCGGAGGCGATGAGCAGATACGGTCCGTCCGGCTGGTGCCCGATCAGGTTGGCGATCGCGTCGGCGACGGCCACCGCCGTGAAGAGCGCGGCGAGTTCGATCAGGTCCCGCCGCCAGTGGTGCGGGCGGCGGGCACTCTTCGCGGATGTCACATCAGTCATGGCATCCACTGTGACCGCACCGTGTTGCCTGATCACGAACGCTCTGTGACCGATGGGTTAAGTGCCCATTCAGCGGCCTATCGTCGGTTTGGGGTGAGTTGGCCGGTGATTCGACGGAGCGGAGGGGCGGGGGTGTGCGGGGCGCGGTCGCGGGCGCGGTTGCGGGCGCGATGCCTGCCCGGGGCGGCACCCGGGTGGTGCCGTCCCGGGGGACGGTGCCGCCTCGGGGGATGGTGCACCCCGTCCCGGGGGACGGGGCTGCCCCGGCGGTTGCGGGTGTCGGCCGGTTTGCCGCCCCCGGCCGGGCTGCCGGCCCGTCCGTCCGTCGGTCGCCGTCAGGCCGCCTCCGGCGTGCAGGCTGCCTCCAGGCGTATCGCCTGGCGCACCACCTGCGTCGTCCCGCCCCGTGCGGCGACCGCGGCGAGACCCGGGACCGGGCCGCTCGCCGGCGGGCCACAGCGTTCCGCGCAGTCGGCGGCCACGGCGAGCAGATCGCTCAGGCCCCGGGGCGCCCGCCGGCGGGCCAGCAACGCGGGCAGCACCGCCACCAGCACCGACAGCACGGTCCGGTACGCGCCCGTATCGGCTGCCGTACGCGCCGCGTCCGCCAACCTCCCCGCCTTCACCGCCTCGTCTTCGAGGAGCGCGGTCAGCTCGCTGCCCAGCAGCTCCGCGTCGAGCCGGCCCCGGGCGGCGAGAACCAGCAGGGCGTCCACCGCCGCGAGCCGGTCCTCCGCGTACCGCGCGCCCAGCCCGTATCCGAGGGCGAGATGCGTCGCCCCGGCCGCGGGCCCACCGGCCTCGGCGAGTGCGGGCAGCAGCCGGCCCCCGCCCCGCTGCTCCTCCACGCACGTCGTGACCGAGGGCAGCAGCCAGGCCGCGAGCGTCTCCCCGTCCTCGGGCAGGGTGGCGATCCAGCGCGGCGACCAGACGTCCCAGTGGTAGCAGCGCTGATTGCGGGGCGAGTGCGGGCGCCCGAGCCAGTGGAAGGCGCGGGGGAACCTCTGCTGGACGACCCGGTTCTCCCTCGTGGCCATCAGCCGGCGTCGCACCTCGGTCACCGTCTGCCGCAACCAGTCCCGGGCGACGGGCACATCCGTCTCCACCGGGCGGGGGACCACGGCCGCCACGGGCTCGTCCTCCCGCAGCCAGGCCGCCAGGCGGTCGCCCTCGGCGGTGCCGAGCGCGGCGGCCCGGGTGGCAGCCGCCTCCTCGCCGGTGCGCCTGACGCGCAGCAGGGCCTGGGCGAAGTCGACGGGCCCCGCCGTGACCCCCAGCGCCTGGTAACGGCGCAGCCGTTCGACCAGCTCCGCCGCGTCGATGGTGCCGGTGTCCCAGGTGGGCGTGGCCAGCAGATGGGGCAGCCGGCCGGTCCGTATCTCGGCGGCGGCCTCCCACAGACGTGCGTACAGGATTCCGTCGAGCGCCGCGTGACAGCAGCTGCCCGCCGCCGACCGGCCGGCCTGTCCGTCGCGCACGGCTCGCTGGGAGAGCCGCCCGAGCAGGGACGCCGTGACGATGTGCAGATCGTCGTGGTCGCGGGACATGCGCCGGTCGACCTCGTCCCGGGGGAGGGAGGCCCACCACTGTCCGCCGAGCGCGACCTCCAGGGCCTGGGCCAGCTCCTTCCGCCCGGTGTGGGCGCACCGGATCAAGCCGTCCAGCGCCCGTTCGAACGTGGTGACGTCGTCCGAGGCCGACCGGAGCAGGGCCACCACCTCCTCGGTCAGCTCGGCGAGGGAGACCGGGGCGGGTCCGAGCCGGCGGGGAACCGGGGGCGGCGGCAGGATCTCTTCGTAGGCGCCGCCCGCCGATTCGTCCGAGGGCAGCTCCCCGAACACGGCGAGGGCGGATCGCCGCTGCATCGGGCCCAGCCGCGAAGCCATCAGGGCGGCTTCCTCCCGCACGGCCGGGGAAGCGGCGGGAAGAGCGCGGGCGACCAGCTTGAGCGCCCGCTCCTGCGTATCGGTGTCGGGGTGCGCGAAGGCTTCGGCGATCACCGGCAACAGCTCGTCGGCCGTCGAAGGATCCCGGCGCAGGACCTTTCCCAGCCGCACCAGCTGGGCGCGCACGAGCTTCTTCTCGGTGCGGAACAGCACCGCGCCGGAGACCTCGGCCAGCTGCCGGACGGAGAGCGCCCCCTGCGTATCGAGCCGGGCCAGTACCTCCTGAGCGTGTCCCGCCACCGTCGACGGGCCGTCGGCCGCCATCGCCATCCAGTCGGCGGCCCGCTCCGCCTCCTCCTGGGCCGTGGGTTCGAGACCACGCAGCACCAGCAGGCAGAAGCGCAGGTCGATGGGTTTCCCGCCGCGCAGCAGACGCGTGACGCAGCTGTCGAGCAAGGTGCCTCGGTCGAGCACACCCTGCGCCGCGAGAGCGGTCAGCGCGGCCGGCCAGTACCCGGCGGGGGAGCGGCTGTCGACCCAGGCCACCGCCGACGGAAGCTCCGGCATGGTCAGCAGATGCGGGACCAGCACGTCGAGATGGGTGTCCGCCCGCAGGGCGTCGACGAGCGGCATCCGCGGCCCCGACTGCCATCTCGTACTGTTGACCCGCTCGGCCCAGGCACGGACCATGCCGTCGGACGCGGGCAGCGGGCAGTCCGCTCTGCGGGACAGCTCCACGACGAGCCGGTATTCGGCATCGGACTCCACGGCGCGCGCGGCCAGCCGCCGGGCGAGATCGGCGAGCCAGGCCGGATCGCGGTCGCCGAGCACCTCCAGCACCCATGGGTACGGCGAATGCGTCCAGTCACGCATGTCCCTGGCGCCGAGCCAGGCCGCGCAGCCCGCCGCCCCGTTGTGGCAGGCCGCGCCGGCCACAAGCACGGCCTTGCGGACTCTGGTGCGCTCGCCCCAGGACCAGCCCCGTGCCTCCTTGCGCAGAACCTTCAACTCATCGAGCGCCGCTCTGCGTTCCCCCCGGTCCAACCGGGCCAGCAGCGGGCGGATGTCGTCCAGGCGGCCCTCCCGTACCGCGTCCATCAGCGTGTTCATCGCGCACCTCCGGCGACCGTCGCGCCGCGGCGCACCATCCGGACGGCCAGCGCGTGCTTGCACGGGCCGCGGCGGCCCCGGTAGTCCGCCCACCACTGGCAGGTGCAGCTCAGCGCACCCGACCGCTCTCGCACCTGATAGCGCTGGTCGCCCGAGCGCACCGCCGCGACCTCGCCGTCCAGGACGACCGAGCCCTCCCGGGCCAGCTGCCGCGCGGCCACCAGCCGCGGGTTGTGCCGCTCGGCGCGGTCCGCGTCGTAGGGCAGTTCGCGGTGGAAGTACGCCGCGTCCGCGAGGTCGTACCCCACCCGCCCTGCCGTGCCCAGCCGGACGAGCGCGGCCCGTACCCGTTCCACCGGCAGGCCCGCCTGCTCCGCCAGCCGGTCCGGTTCGATCCGGGGCTCCCAGGTCAGCAGGACGGAGACCAGCTCGGCATCGGCGGAGGCGTCGTCCGTGGCGAGCGCCTCCAGCACCCCTCCCTCACCGGAGAAGCCGCGCGAGGCGTCGGGCGACAGCGTCAGGGTCAGCCGCATTCCGGGCAGCACCACCTCCCAGGCACTCGCGGTGGCGGCGCCGTCGGCCACCGGCCCGTACACGCGCAGCGCCGACGCGTACCGAAGGACCCGCTGCAACGTCACCAGCCGTTGGGGCCCGGGGAGGCAGACGGCACCGGCCACCGGCCGGGTCGTGGGGCGAAGGGTCTGCCCGACCGGCACCACCCACTGCGCGCCCCGCGAGGCAGGTCCGGACGACCTGGGCAGCGACCGCAGGAACCGTACGGCCTCCGCGGCGGGGAGCTCCGCCCGCAGATCGAAGGCGGCGGAGGCCACCTGGGCCTCGGCGAAGCCACGCAGCCATCGGTTCGGCAGCGGGACCTTCTTCTCCACGACGGGCCCGTCCATCGTGGTGACCGCCATCTCCTGCGGGCCCACCCGCAGATGCAGCGGGTCGTCACCCGCTATCCGCGAAAGGGCCTCCCGCAGCGGATTGTTCACATCCACATTGGTCGTGCCGTGACCCGTCCCGACCCCTTCCAAACCCTCACTCAGCACGTCGAGCCGTGCGTACACCCCGCAGCATCCGGAGAACGACTCGAAGCGCAGCCGGTCGCCGTTGCCCGTCACCACCGGGTCCAGCGAGGACAGCAGGGTCCGCTGGTAATAGCGCGCGGCGGCGACGTCCGCCACGCAGAGGAGCCCGCGGGCCGCGATCTGCGGCGAGGCGAGGAAGCCCTCGAAGAACCGGGGATGGGGCTCGAAGCCACGCGGCGTGGAGCCGCCCGCGGTCTCCAGGCCGAGCAACTGCCCGGCCTGTGAGGAAGCCAGGGCGGACGGACGTGAGTAGGCCAGGGCCTGCACGGTTCGGGTCATGGGAAAACGGTAGGACCCACCACTGACAATCGGCCTCCGTCGCAGGTCAACTGGGTTTCTGCCGGGGGCAGGCGGCCAGCGTGCGCACCCCGCGGAGGATGTCCGCCGGAGCCAGGTGGGCGTAGCCGAGTACCAGGCGTACGCAGCCGTCCGCAGGCCGCCGCGTCCTGTAGTCGCGCAGCAGGCGTACGGCGATCCCGGCATCGGCCGCGCGGGCGGCGAACTCCTCCTCCGGCCCCCACCGTTCGGGCAGCCGGGCGATGATGTGCAGGCCCGCCGCGATGCCGCTCACCTCGGTGCCGGGAAAGTGCTCGGCCAGCGCCCGCGTCAGTACGTCCCGCCGCTCGCGGTAGGCGCGCTGGCAGCGCCTCAGCTGGCGGTCGTAGCCCCCGCTCGTCATGAAACCGGCGAGAACCGCCTGGTCGAGAGCCGGGTTGCCGAGATCCATCGTCCGCTTCCGGTCGACGAGTTCGCCGGTCATGTCGGCGGGCGCGATCAGCCAGCCCAGCCGCAGCCCGGGTGCCAGCGACTTGCTCACCGAGCCCGTGTACGCGACGCGCTCGGGGTCGAGCCCCTGAAGGGCGCCGACGGGAGCGCGGTCGTAGCGGAAGTCACCGTCGTAGTCGTCCTCCACCACCAGCCCGTCCGCCTCACGCGCCCACTCCAGGAGCCGGCTGCGCCGAGCGGCGGAGTAGGCCACTCCGGTGGGGAACTGATGGGCCGGGGTCGTGACCACGGCGCGCACACCGGAGCGCACCAGCGGCTCCACGGCCAGGCCCTCGTCGTCGAGCGGCACCGGGGCGGTCGCCATACCGGCGGACGCGAAAAGCGCCGCGTGCTCCGGGCTCCCCGGGTCCTCCACGCCCACCGTGCGCATGCCGCGCCCGTGCAGGACGAACCCGAGCAGCGTCGTCGCCTGTGCCACCCCGGAACAGATCAGGAGCCGTTCGGGATCGGCGACGACTCCGCGCCGCCGTGTCAGCAGGGCCGCGAGGGCGTTGCGCAGCTCCGGGAGACCGCGCGGGTCCGGATAGCCGAGAGCGCGGTGCGGCAGCCGGCCGAGCACCGAGCGGTGGGCTGCCGCCCAGGCACTGCGCGGGAAGAGGGAGAGATCCGGTGTGCCCGGCCGGAAGTCGACGCGGACGCCGAGGGCGCGCGGGGCGAGGTCCCGGGCGCCGACCGCCGCCGCCCGCGCGGACCCGCTCACCCAGGTCCCGGCCCCACGCCCGCTGCGCAGATAGCTTTCGGCGGTCAGCTGTTCGTACGCCTGGGTCACCAGGCCGCGCGAGACCCCCAGATCGGCGGCCAGCTCACGGCTGGACGGCAGCCGGGTCCCCGGTGCCAGACGGCCGGAACGGACCGCCTCGCGCAGGGCCGACTGGAGCGCCCGGCCACGGCCCCGGGCCGGAGCGGATGCCACCGGCAACAGCAACTCCCAGGCCGTGGAAGCCGGGTCCCGCCCTCCGCCGTCGGCCTTGGTGCGCGCATTGGTCCCCGAAGACGTCATGGAAGTGGACCTTAAACCGGGCCGCCCGGCTCCCTAGCGTCGGTGCCATGAACGTGACCCATGTGCGCGGGGCTCTCTCGGCCGCCGTCGCCTGCCTCCTCGTCGGTGCCTCCTTCACCGCCAACAGCGTCCTCGGCGACTACCCGTACGCGGGAGGCCAGGTACTGCGCTACGGCCTCGCGGCGCTGCTTCTCCTGCCCCTGCTCCGCCGGGAGGCGGAGCCGTCGCCCGTCGCCACTCTGCGCGCGCTCTCGGGACGCCAGTGGAGGCGGCTCGCGCTGCTCGCGGCGGTCGGCATGGTCGGCTTCAACCTCGCCGTGCTGGCCGCCGAACGCTCCGCGGAACCAGCCGTTCCGGGCGTCTTCGTCGGCTGCGCGCCGATTCTCGTGGCGGTGCTCGTGCCTCTGCTCGACGGCCGCCGCCCCACTCGTGCCGTGCTGTACGCGGCTGCCCTGGTCGCAGCGGGTGCCTTTACGGTCCAGGGCTGGGGGCGTACGGACCTGGCGGGCATCCTGTGCTCCGTGGGGGCGCTCGCCGGTGAGGTGGGCTTCGCCGTCCTCGCGGTACCGGTGCTGCGCCCGCTGGGCCCGAAGCTGCTCTCCGCGACGGTCTGCGTGATCGCCGCGGCCGAGTCGGCGGCCCTGGGGCTGGTGCTGGACGGCGGCGGCTTCCTGCGGGTGCCGACCGGAGCCGAGGCGGCGGCGCTGATCTGGCAGGCGGCCGTGGTGACCGTCATCGGTTTCGTCTGCTGGTACATGGGGATGCAGCGCATCGGCGCCGAGCGCGCCACGCTCTTCTCCGGCCTGATCCCGGTCTCCGCCGCACTCACCGCCCCGCTGGTGGGAACCGGCTCCTACGGTGTCGCCCAGGCGGCCGGCTCCTGCCTGGTCGGGCTCGGTGTGGCGATCGGGTCGGGGGTGCTGGGGCGGCGCGGCGGGGAACGGGAGGCGGCTTCAGCGGCTGGTGTCGAGGATCACCCGGGCCACGAGCGCGGGGTCGTCGTTCATCGGGACATGGCCGCAGCCGGGCAGCCGGACGATCCGTGCGTCGGGAATGCTGTGCTTCGCCCTGATTCCCTGGCGCCGCAGGAGGAGCCGGTCGCGGCCGCCCCAGGCGATGGTGACCGGTAGTCCGGGCAGGTCGGCGGTGAACCGCACGCCGCGGCCGACGGCCAGGGTCTGGTGGAAGCCGGTCGCCTCGCGCAGCGCCAGGGTCTCGGAAACCGCCGCCTGTGGTGAACGGCGACCGGGCCGGGCGTAGATGGTGCTGGTCAGCGCCGTGCGACCGGCCGCCGTGCGGGAGAGCCGCTCGATCAGGGGCAGCGGCATCGACTGCGCGGCCAGCCGCATGGCGCGCAGGGTCCCGAACGCGTAGACGCGCTCGCGCTCGCTCCAGAACCCCGCGGGCGAGAGCGCGGTCACCGAGCGGGCGAGATCACGACGCCCCATCTCCAGCGCCAGCAGCCCGCCGAGGGAGTTGCCCGCCACATGGGGGCGGTCCACGTCGAGCGTCGCGCAGAAGGCTCCGAGCAGCGGCGCCACGGTCGCGAGATCGTACGGAACGCCGTCGGGCAGCGCCGGGGAGGCACCGAAACCGGGCAGGTCGACGGCTATCACCTCCCGCTCCACGGCCAGGATCGACGCCACCGGGTCCCAGGCCTGACGGTGGTGACCGATGCCGTGCAGGAGCAGCAACGGCTCCCCGGAGCCGGTCCGTTCGTACGCCACGGACACGGTCCGGGGCCCTTGGGGCGACTCGATGCTGAACGAGACCGTGCTGGCCATGGCGGTGCTCCCGGGGGTTGCGGTCGCGACACGGGGAGCCGTGCCCGCGAGCTGCTTAGACGTGGCGTCAACAACAATTACCGTCAGGTAGCTTCCAGTTCAAGAGGACGCACGCCGCGAGCACGCCCTTGCAGGCCCCGTCCGCCGGGGCTGCGCATCTCGCCGCTCCGGAGCCTCTCCCGCTCCCACTGTCGGCCGCCGCTCCGCGATGCGGGCCGCCCTCTGGCCTCTTTCGGTCGATTCGGTCGATTCCAGCCATTCGAATCAGAACTGTTCAGTAACCCCACGCACCCGCCCCGACGTGGGGCTTTGTGCTACGCGCGGCTCTCCGGTCCGCGAACGTCCTGTGAACGCTCTGCGGCAGACCCCCTATTCACAGCGTCACAGACGCAGGATTGGTCTTGACCAAGGGGGTGTGCCGTCCTAAGGTTCCAACGTTAAGACAGGAACCTTTAATAAATAACGTCGCGGAAAAGCCGCTGGGCGATTGCGGAGGACAGGGTGGGGACCACGCAGCTGGAAACGGTGCAGGAGCCGAAGTACTGGCACCTCAAGACCGTGCTCAGTGAGGCACTCGACTCGGACTTTGCGGTGGGGGAGATCCTCCCCAACGAGCGCGAGCTCGCCGCCCGGTTCGGTGTCGCCAGGGCAACGCTCCGGCAGGCTCTGGAGCAGCTCGAACTCGAAGGCAGGCTGCACCGCCGCCGTGGCGTCGGCACCACGGTCGCCCCGCCGCGCGTGGGCGTCGCGGTGTCGACGGGCCGGCACGACTGGACCGGCGGCGAGGCCGACGAGGCCTGGCAGTCGGTGGACTGCGAGAGCGCTCCAGCCCCGGCCGCGATCGCCGCGACGCTGAACGTGGGCGGCGAGGAGCCCCTGCACATCGTCCGCCGCATCCGGCTGAGCCACGGCCAGGTGGTCGCGGCGGAGCTGCTGTACGTGCCGTCGTCCTCCGTGCCGGAGCTGTCCGGCATAGACGCCCCGTCCGGCGCGGCCAGGGCCCGCAATGTCGTACGCGAACTGCACCGGCTCGGCCTCGACGGCCAGGACCGCTCCGTCGAGCTGGGTTCCGCCCGCGCCGACGACGCCAAGGAGCTCGACCGGCTTCCCGGCGCCCCCGTCCTCGTGGTCACCACCCGCTACCTCGCCGCGGGCGGCACCGCTGCCGTGTCGGTCGCCACATACCGGGCCGACACCTGCCGGCTCACCTTCGGCGACTCCGGCGACCTGGAGATCAGCCACTCCGCCGAGGAGCGCGTGGCCTCCTGACGCCCACCGTCACCGGCCCAGCCGTCCGGCGCCGCCGGACCGCACAATCCACAGCACGCACCACCCGGCCCGTCGCACTCAGCGGCGGGCCGTGACCGTTCCCTCCACGGCGAAGAGCTCTTCCTCGACGTGGTCGAGCGCGAGCCGCAGCGCGCCGGTCGCCACCGCGGCCTCGCCCAGGAGCGAGAGGGTCACCCGAGGGGGCCGCAGACAGTAGCGGGCCAGCTCACCGCGGAGCGGGTCCAGGACCCCGTCCAGGCCGGCGGCCCAGCCTCCGATCACCACCAGCTCGGGATCGAGCGCCAGCACCAGCGCCGCCACGTCGTGGACCAGCCGCTGAATGAACCGCTCCACCGCGGCCTGAGCCTGCTCGTCACCGTGCCGCGCCTTCGCGAACACCGCGGCGACGGCGTGCTCGTCCAGCGGGTCCAGCGGGGTGTCCGTCGTCGACAGCAGGTGCTCCGGCGTGACGTCCCGGCCCAGCAGGTGCAGCGCACCGATCTCCCCGGCCGCGCCCCCGAAGCCGCGGTGCAGCCGCCCCCCGATCAGGGAACCCGCTCCCGGGCTCAGTCCCGCCAGCACGAACACGATGTCGTCGGACTCCGTGGCCGCACCCTTCCAGTGCTCGGCGACGGCAGCCGCGTTGGCGTCGTTCTCCACGAGAACGGGGCAGCGGAAGGAGCGCCTCAGCCGCTCGCCCAGGGCCAGGCCCGTCCAGTCCGGCAGCGCGGTACCCAGCCGGACGGTGCCGTCGGCCTCCACGATGCCCGGACTGCCCACCCCCACCGCCCGCAGGCTGCTACGGGCCACGCCGGTGCGCCGCAGGACGTCCGCGACCACTGCCCGTACCCGGTCCAGGCGGTCGTCGGCACTCGCCGTCTCCGACACCTCCCGGGAACCGGCGCCGATGATCCGGCCGTCCAGCCCCGAGAGCAGGGCCGACACCCGGTGCGGGCCGATCTCGATGCCCAGCAGGTACCCCGCCTCGGCCCGGAACCGGAACCGCCGCGCCGGACGTCCCTGGCGGCGCGCCTCGGCCCCGTCGGGAGCGCACTCGACCACCAGCCCCGCTTCGAAGAGCCCCTCCACGACGCCCTCGACCGTTGGACGGGACAGCCCCGTGATGCGGGTCAGGTCCGTCAGGGTCGAGGAGGACGCGCCCCTGAGGGCATGCAGTACCACCGCGGAATTGATCCGACGCAACAGCGACGGGTCCCCACCGGTCAGCCGGCCCACGGTGTGTCCTCCCAGCTCGTGCGCATGTCAGGCGGATCGTACTCGCTGCTCAGGGGTAGGGCGACCGTGGGCGGCGATGCCGTTCCCGAAGGCCGTGATCAGCCGGGAGAGACGAACCCGGACTCGTAGGCGGCGATCACCGCCTGGGTGCGGTCGCGCGCGCCCAACTTCGCGAGCACGGCGCTGACATGAGACTTCACCGTCTCCACCCCCACCACGAGTTTGTCGGCGATCTCGGCATTGGTCAGGCCCCGGGCCATCAGCCGCAGCACCGTGGCCTCACGCTCGGTGAGCGAGGCCCGTCTCAGCAGCTCGCGCGCCCTGTTCGTGCCGTATTCGGCGGCGAGCCGCCGGACCGCCGCCGGAAACAGCAGAGACTCTCCCTCCGCCACCAGCCGTACGGCGTGGACGATCTCGGCCGGCCGGGCCCGCTTGAGGAGGAACCCGTCCGCCCCCGCGCGCAGCGCCTCGTAGACGTACTCGTCGTTCTCGAAGGTCGTCACCACCAGGATCTTCGGAGGCTCAGGCACGGTGCGCAGCACCACCCTGGTGGCCTCTATGCCGTCCATGAGCGGCATGCGGACGTCCATCGCCACTACATCGGGTCGCAGCTGCCTGACCAGGGGGATGACCGCGGCGCCGTCGCCGGCCTCACCCACCACCTCGATATCGGGCTGGGCCTCCAGGACCGCCCGCAGCCCCGTGCGGACCAGGGGCTCGTCGTCGACCAGAAGAACGGTTACCGGCATCACGTCAGCCTATTCCGTACAGCGGAAGGCTCGCCTGCACCCTCCATTCCCCGTCGGACGGACCTGTCCTGGCCTTTCCGCCCAGGAGAGCGGCTCGCTCCCGGATGCCCCGCAGCCCGCTCCCGCTGCCCGGAGCACCGGCCGCGCCCGTGAGCGGATTGCTCACCTCCAGCTCCAGCCGGCCGCCCGCGACCCGGATGCGGACGCGGACCGGGACGGCCCCCGAGTGCCGCAGGACGTTGGTGAGGGACTCCTGAAGGATGCGATACCCCTCCCGGGACACCGGCCCCGGCACCTGCTCCAGTGCCCCGGTCACCTTCGCGTCGACCTTCGCCCCCGACCCTCGCGCGGAGTCCAGCAGCCGGTCGGCCTCGATCAGCGAGGGCCGCTGCCCCGGCGGCGCATCAGCCTCGCGCAGTACTCTCAGGACCCTCTCCAGGTCCTCCAGGGCATTCCGTCCCGTCTCCTCGATCGCCGCCAGGGCCCGGTCCGTGAAGTCCGGATCGTGCGTCGCCCGCGCCGCACCCGCCTGCACCACGGCGACGGTCAGGGCGTGCCCGATCGAGTCGTGCAGCTCGCGTGCGATCCGATTGCGCTCCAGGAGCTGTTCGGTGCGCTCCTCCAGCGCGGTCAGCCGCTGTACCGGCGTCGGTCCCAGCAACCACCGCGCCGCCGCGGTGATCATCTCGCCGCAGCTCACCACCACGGCGAACAGCATCACGACGGGTACGGGCGACAGGACGGCGGCCCACCAATGCGTCCCCAGCCCGGTGGCGAACCCCTGCTCGGTAGGCGCCGAACCGAACGAGGACCGGACGAGGTCGACGGCCGTCGTCGACAACAACACGGTGGCCAGCCCGGCAAGCCCCGCACCGAGTAGCCGTACTTCGAGCCAGAGCGCGGTTCTCCAGCGCTCCGACCACGAATCCGACGGCGCCACCGAGATGGTGGCGGCCGGGTCACCGCGCTCCGCGGGGGTGAGCAGCAGCTGAGCCTGGATACCCTCCGCGAGGCGCATGCCCGGTATCAGGCCGACCATCGCCGCCAGAACCAGCGGCACCCAAGGCGTGTCCATCGAGATGAACAGCCACACGCTCACGACGGCACCGGGCATGAGCAGGTGCAGCCAGCGGGTGTAGGTGACCGAGGCGGTCAACGGGCGAAGGAACTGGTACATGCCGCCATCGTGCCAGTGGGGGCCGGCAGGGCAACTCCCCCGAGCGAGGGAGATGATCCACACGCGTGGGGGAGGAGCCGGGCCGGCCACGGCGGCGAGGCTGAGGACATGACCAGCATCGATGTCCACGAGCTCACCAAGGACTACGGCGCGACCCGCGCTGTGGACCGCCTTGCCTTCCAGGTACGGCCCGGCCGTGTGACCGGCTTCCTCGGCCCCAACGGCGCCGGGAAATCCACCACCATGCGGCTGGTGCTCGGCCTGGACCGCCCCACGAGCGGAACGGCGACGATCGGCGGACAGTCGTACGCGGCTCTGACCGACCCGCTGCGGCGCGTCGGAGCCCTGCTCGATCCGCAAGCCGCCCACGGCGCGCGGACGGCGCGCAACCACCTGCTGGCCCTTGCCGCGAGCAACGGCCTGGGCGCGCCCAGGGTCGAGGAGGTGCTGGAGGACACGGGTCTCGGCAAGGTGGGCGGGCGCCGGATCAAGACGTTCTCCCTCGGTATGCGCCAGCGCCTGGGCATAGCGGCCGCTCTGCTCGGGGACCCGGAAGTCATCATGCTGGACGAACCGTCGAATGGGCTGGATCCCGAAGGCATCGTGTGGATCCGCGAGCTGCTGAAGCGACTTGCCCGTGAGGGCCGCACGGTGCTGGTCTCCAGCCATCTGATGAACGAGACATCCTCGTTCGCCGACCATCTGATCGTTCTGGGCAGGGGCCGGCTGCTCGCCGATCTCCCGATGCGGGAGTTCCTGGACTCCCGCGGCAGGACCCGGGTGCGGATCCGCACGACCGAATCCGCTCGGCTCGGTGCGCTGCTGCGCCGCGAGGGATACCGAGCCGCGCAGAGCGAGGACGACGGTTGGGCTGTCGACGAGGTGACGGCCGAGGAGATAGGAGCGATGGCCGCGAGGGAAGGCATCCCGGTCGTGGAGCTCGTCGATGAGCGGCCCACGCTGGAGCAGGCCTATCTGGACCTCACCGCCGACACGACGGAATTCGCGTCCGCCGCTACGAGCCCCGCGGTGCCTTCGTCCACCAGCGGTCAGGAGGAATGACCATGTCGGCCACCGCTGTTCTGCGCTCGGAATGGATCAAGATCAGGTCGGTGCGGTCCGTATACGGACCGCTGGCGGCTGTCCTGCTCGTGACGATCGCGGTCACGATTCTCACCGCCGCCACCGTCGGCCGGGCAGAGGCGGACGGTGCCGACACCGAGCTCCTCTTCGGTGCCTTCTACGCCCTGAACTTCGGTCAGATCGCCGCCATCAGTTTCGGTGCGACGGCGATCTCGACCGAGTACGCGAACGGCGCCTTGCGCATGTCGCTAGCGGCGGTCCCACGCCGCACCCTCTTCTACGTGGCCAAGGTGTCCCTGGTCGGGGCGGCCGCGCTGGCCGTCGGGCTCGTCACCAGCTTCGGCGCGTTTGCCGTGGGCCAGCTGTTCATGGGGGAGCACGCGATCGGGCTGAGCGCACCGGGGGCACTGCGGGCAGCGTTCGGGGGCGGCGTCTACCTGGCGCTCATGGCCCTGTTCGCGGCAGGACTGACGTTCCTGCTGCGGAGTGCGGTCGCGGTTCTCAGCACGCTCATACCCTTCATCCTCATCGTCTCGTTCGTGGCCGGTGATGTCGTCGGCAGCGCCGCGGACTACCTGCCGGACCGAGCCGGTCAGCTGGTGTTGCACCAGCACCCCGAAGGCAGCATCGGCCCCTGGACGGGCCTGGCCGTCACCGCGGCCTGGGCCGCCGTCGCCCTGCTCGCCGGCTGGTGGGCGGTGAGGCGCCGGGACGCCTAGGTGTATTGCCCTGTCCGGCGGATCTTCGCGGGCCCGCGACGCCTGGCACGCACTCTCGCCGCGCACCCGATCGCCCAAGTACGTCCAGTACGAGGGCGACTCGGGCGCACGCCGATAGCACGCACCAGACGCCGCGGGCTGACCCACGAAGATCCGCCGGACAGGCCATAGGCGCACTCCGGCGGATCCCTTCGGATGAGCTGACCGCTGGTTGATGGGTGCCGTTGACCGAAGCCCAACGGCCACGGATCGAGCCGTGGCTGCGGACCGGACCGGACCGACGCCGCCCCAGGCCCATTGATCCCGCTCCTTGACCGTCAGCGCGGCGGCGGTAGGTGCTGATCGAGGCGCCGGCTCCAGCCGTCGCTCGATCATGAATCGCTCCACCACCTCGTCGGCATAGGTCGGCACCCAGCCGCATTGATCGAACCCACCGTCCCGGTCCTCGCCTGTCCGGCACCGATCACCGGAGGCAAGGGGCGGGGCGGAACCCAGTCGCCCGCCCGGCCGGTGGAGTGGCAGCCTTCGGGGCCATGGACAAGGAGACGGATATGGATGCAGACGTGTGGAACGAGCAGGTGGCGCGAGGCTACGACGAGTCGTCCGCGCACATGTACGCGCCCGAAGTCCTGGGCCCCGCGGTTTCCTTCCTTGAGCATCGAGCGGGTGGGAACGCAGCCCTGGAGTTCGCGGTCGGAACAGGACGGGTCGCTCTTCCGCTGAGCGCCTGCGGCGTTCGGGTCGCGGGGATCGAGAAGTCGGAACCCATGGCTCGGGAACTGGGCAACAAGCCTGGCGGTGACGACGTGGCCGTGACGATCGGAGACATGACGACCGCAAGTGCGCCCGGCCTCTTCGGCCTTGTCTACGTGGTCTACAACTCGATCACCTGTCTGCTCACACAGGAGGAACAGGTCGCGTGCTTCCGCAATGCGGCCAGGCACCTCGAACCCGGGGGCCGCTTCGTGATGGAGGTGTTCGTACCCGAACTGCAGCGCCTGCCGCCGGGTGAGACCGCGCGGCCCTTTCACATCGGCGACCAGCACGTAGGTTTCGACACATACGACTTGGTGAACCAGCGGCAGGTCTCGCACCACTACACGATCGCCGACGGGCGGGGCTCCACGTTCTCGTCGCCCCATCGATATGTCTGGCCCTCTGAACTCGACTTGATGGGGCAGCTCGCCGGCCTGGAGCTGTCCGAGCGGTGGGCCGACTGGAAGGAGGCACCTTTCACCGCGTCCAGCAGGTCGCACATCTCCGTGTGGCAGAAGCCGCTCCACGACCCGGTCACTCGCTGACGGGGCCTTGGCACCCCTCGTCTCCTTCGCACCGGGGAACGAGGTGGCTGAAATCATCTCAAAGTTCGGAGGGAAGCTCCGATTGTCAGTGGGGAGGGGTTTACTGACGGCATGACCACCGCACATCACCTCCGCCTCATCGACGGGATGCGCACCCGAGAGTTTCCGGCGGAACGTGTCCGATCGGGTTCGGGAGTCAGCGGGCCCGGCTACCACACGGCGTTCCTGTACACGGACGACGACGCCTGGGAGGACGATGAGGCCGGCCGGCTGGAGCGCCGGACTCAGTGCCTCGCGGACCACGAGGCACTGGTCACGCTGCTCGGAAGCCGCTGGGGTGCGCCGCAGATGATCAGTCTGTGGAGTGCCCAGGAGCGGATGATGTCCGGTGAGGAGATACCCGCCCCGTGGGCCGACACCGTGGCGGGATGCGAGTACCTGCGGCTGTGGCGCACGGAGGAGGAACGCTGGGTCGCGCTGGCGCTCTACTTGGAGGACGAGGGTGCCGGATGCGAGCTGAGCGTGCTCGTGACGGAGATCGATCCGCCCTGACCCGCAGAAGCCGACCGAGCGTGCCGGCTACGGGAACCAGCCGCCCGGACTACGCGGTGCCGTCCCCGTCCACGGCCATCCGCAGGCGCTTGTACTCCTCGGCCATGGTCTGAGCGGTCCAGTGGGCGTTGAGGCCGCTGGGGTTGGGCAGCGCCCAGACGCGGGCCCCGCCTATCGTCCGCTCCTGAGGGCCGATGCGGGCACGGCGGTCGCCGAACGCCGTGCGGTAGGCGGTGATGCCGACCACGGCCAGCCACCGTGGCCGCAGCCGCTCGACCTTGGAGGCCAGGATCTGTCCTCCGGCCCGGAATTCCTCGGCGGACAGTTCGTCGGCTCGGGCCGTGGCCCTGGCGACGACGTTGGTGATGCCCAGCCCGTACCGGAGCAGCTCGGCCTGGTCGGCGGGGCGCAACTGCCGTGGTGTGAAACCCGACAGGTGAAGCACGGGCCAGAAGCGGTTGCCGGGGAAGGCGAAGTGGTGGCCCGTGGCACCCGTCGTCAGGCTCGGGTTGATGCCGCAGAACAGCACGCGCAGGCCGCCCGCGACCACGTCGGGAACAACGCGGTCACGGGCAGCTTGGAGGTCCTCGGGCGTCATCGGCCGGCAGGGAAGGTCGTCACGGTCAGAGGATCGAGCCCGGGGTGTATCCGGCGGCCTCCGGGTGCTGCTTGGCGATCTCCTCGATCCGGGAGACGAGCGCGGTGACCTGGTCGCCCGCCGCACCGGTGAAGGAGAGCTTGTCCGCCATCAGCTCGTCGAGCTGGGCGCGGTCGAGCGGGATGCGCTCGTCGGCCGCGAGCTTGTCCAGCAGCTCGTTGCGCTCGGTGCCCTGCTCACGCATGGCCAGGGCGGAGGCGACGGCGTTCTCCTTGATGGCCTCATGGGCGACCTCGCGGCCGACACCCGCACGCACCGCGCCCATCAGCACCTTGGTCGTGGCGAGGAAAGGAAGGTAGCGGTCCAGCTCGCGGGCCACGACGGCGGGGAAGGCGCCGAATTCGTCGAGCACCGTCAGGAACGTCTCCACCAGCCCGTCGAACGCGAAGAACGCGTCCGGCAGGGCCACCCGGCGGACCACGGAGCAGGAGACGTCGCCTTCGTTCCACTGGTCGCCCGCCAGCTCACCGGTCATCGACGCGTAGCCGCGAAGGATCACCATGAGGCCGTTGACGCGCTCGCAGGAGCGGGTGTTCATCTTGTGGGGCATCGCGGACGAGCCGACCTGACCCGGCTTGAAGCCCTCGGTCACCAGCTCGTGGCCGGCCATCAGCCGGATGGTCTTCGCGACCGAGGAGGGCGCCGCCGCCAGCTGGACCAGGGCGGTCACGACGTCGTAGTCGAGCGAGCGGGGATAGACCTGGCCGACCGAGGTGAAGGCCTGGGCGAAGCCCAGGTGACCGGCGATGCGCTGTTCGAGCTCGGCCAGCTTCCCGGCGTCGCCGCCCAGCAGGTCGAGCATGTCCTGCGCCGTGCCGACCGGGCCCTTGATGCCACGGAGGGGGTAGCGCTCCAGCAGGTCTTCGAGCCGGCCGTAGGCCACCAGCAGCTCGTCGGCCGCGGTCGCGAAGCGCTTGCCGAGGGTCGTGGCCTGGGCGGCGACGTTGTGGGAGCGGCCGGCGACGACCAGCTCGCGGTATTCGGCCGCGAGCTTCCCGAGCCGGGCCAGGACCGCCACCGTGCGGTCGCGCATCAGTTCCAGGGAGAGCCGGATCTGGAGCTGCTCGACGTTCTCGGTGAGGTCGCGGGAGGTCATGCCCTTGTGGACGTGCTCATGGCCGGCGAGGGCGTTGAACTCCTCGATCCGGGCCTTCACGTCGTGCCGGGTGACCTTCTCGCGCTCGGCGATCGAGGCCAGGTCGACCTGGTCGACGACGCGCTCGTAATCGGCGAGGGCGGCGTCGGGTACCTCGATCCCGAGGTCCTTCTGGGCGCGCAGCACCGCCAGCCACAGCTGACGTTCCAGCTTCACCTTCTGCTCGGGGGACCAGAGGACGGCCAGCTCCGTGGAGGCGTAGCGGCCGGCCAGGACATTGGGGATGCGAGGCTTCGCAGACACAGCAGTCACGTGTCCTGATTCTACTGGCGGTTCGTGCAGCTCAGCGCCGCGGTCCGGTTTGTGGATTGCTACGAACGCGACGCGTCCGACGCCCCCCGCTCGCCGCTGTCCACGTCGCCGTGATCCAGACGGCGCCACGAGCCCACCGGAGCCGAGGCGCCGCCCTCCTCGGGGGTGACCCAGAAGGCCCGGCCCAGCTCGGCGCTGAACTGCGCCCCCGCCCGGCCGTCGCCCGACGAGCGCCCCGTCAGACGCCTCCCGATCCACGGCAGGAGATGCCGGCGGGCGAAGCGCACATCGTCCACGCGCCGGGCGGCCCAGCCAGGCGGGACGGCGGTGGGCAGTACGGCCTGCCAGTCGCTCTCCGGCGGCAGCCCCAGCGCCTGCCAGACCGCCTCGGCCACCCTGCGGTGCCCCTCGGCGGTCAGATGCAGCCGGTCGACGTCCCACAGACGGGGATCGCCCAGGGCCGGTGCGCCGTAGAGGTCGACGACGACCGCGTCATGCCGGGCGGCCAACTCGTCGACCAGGGCGAAAAGCTCCTCCATGCGCGGCCGGAACCGCTCCATCACCGGGCCGTTGCGCCCGGGGCTGCGCATCAGCACCAGCTTCTGGCACGACGGCGCCAGGCGCTCCACCGCCTCCTCCAGCCGCCCGCGGACCATACCCATGTCGCACTTGGGGCGCAGGGTGTCGTTGAGGCCGCCGACCAGCGTCACCACATCGGCCCGCATGGCCGCCGCCACGTCCACCTGCTCGTCCACGATCTGGCCGATGAGCTTGCCGCGTACCGCGAGATTGGCGTACCGGAAGCCGGGCGTGCGGGCGGCGAGCCGGGAGGCGAGCACATCGGCCCAGCCCCGGTACGAACCGTCGGGCAGCAGGTCCGACATGCCCTCGGTGAACGAGTCGCCGACCGCGACAAGACTGGTGTATGTGGCATTCATTTCCATGGCGATGCGATCGTATCGCGGTGCCCTCCGGCTCTGCCGGGGGAACGGGTGGCTCCGGGCACCGCGCCCGGAGCCACCCGGGTTCAGCGGGCCTGGGGGCGGCCCACCAACTCCCGCAGAACGTCCTCCATCGTCACCATGCCCGCCAGCCTGCCGTCCTCGTCGAGCACCGCCGCCAGGTGCGTACGGCTGCGCCGCAGCGCGGTCAGCGCGTCGTCGAGCGGTGTGGCCGCCCGGATCCTGGCGATCGGCCGCATCGAGCTGACCGGGAACGGCATGTCGCGCGGGGTGACGTCGAGGGCGTCCTTCACATGGAGGTACCCGAGGATGCGCTGCTCCGCGTCCATCACGGGGAAGCGCGAGAACCCCGTCTCGTACGAGAGACGCTCCAGCTCCTCGGGGGTCGCCCCGACCCGGATGTACATCACCCGGTCCACCGGCAGCACCACGTCCCGCACCGGCCGGCGGCCCAGCTCCAGCGCATGGTGCAGCCGCTCGGCCGCCCGGTCGTCGACCAGACCCGCATCGCCCGCGTCCTTCACCAGACGGGCCAGCTCGTCGTCGGAGAAGGTGGCCGACACCTCGTCCCTCGTCTCCACCCGCAGGAGCTTCAGCAGCGCGTTGGCGAACGCGTTGATCGCGAAGATCACCGGACGCAGCGCCCGTGCCAGCGCCACCAGCGGCGGCCCGAGCAGCAGTGCGGAGCGCACCGGCTCGGCCAGCGCGATGTTCTTCGGCACCATTTCGCCGAGCAGCATGTGCAGATAGGTCGCCACCGACAGCGCGATCACGAACGAGATCGGATGGACCAGCCCGTGCGGCACGCCCACGGTGTCGAAGACCGGCTCCAGCAGGTGCGCGATGGCGGGCTCGGCGACGATACCGAGGACCAGCGTGCACAGCGTGATGCCGAGCTGCGCCGCCGCGAGCAGCGCCGAGACGTGTTCGAGGCCCCAGATGACGCTGCGCGCCCGCCGGTTCCCCGCCTCGGCCTGCGGCTCGATCTGGCTGCGGCGTACGGAGATGAGGGCGAATTCCGCGCCGACGAAGAAGGCGTTCACGACGAGCGTCAGCAGGCCGATGAAAAGCTGTACGACGGTCATCGCTCATCCTCCGACGCGTCGTGGGCACCGGTGAGCGGTGCGTGCAGCAGCGCCCGCGCGGCGCGGCGTCCGGAGGCGTCGACCACGTCGAGCCGCCAGCCGCCCAGCTCGATGGAGTCACCCACCGTGGGGATGCGGCCCACCTCAGTCGCGATCAGGCCGGCGAGGGTCTCGTAGGGTCCGTCCGGGACTCTCAGCCCGATGCGCTCCAGCTGGTCGGTCCGCGCGGCGCCGTCGGCCGACCACAGGACGCGTCCGTCGGCGTCCTCACCGGCCGGTGCCAGGTCCGGTGTCTCGTGCGGGTCGTGCTCGTCCCGCACCTCCCCGACGACCTCCTCGACGATGTCCTCCAGCGTCACGACACCCGCCGTGCCGCCGTACTCGTCGATCACGACCGCCATCGCGAGCTTGCCGGACAGCCGGTCGAGCAGCCGGTCCACGGTCAGCGTCTCCGGGACGAGCACCGGTTCGCGCAGCATCTCGGCGACCCGCTTGCGGGGCCGCTGCTCGGCGGGGATCGCCAGGACGTCCTTGATGTGGGCGACGCCCACCACGGTGTCGAGGCTGCCCCGGTACACGGGGAAGCGGGAGAGCCCGGTGGCCCGTGTCGCGTTGGCGACGTCCTCGGCGGTCGCGTCCACCTCCAGCGCGGTGACCTGCACGCGGGGGGTCATCACGTTCTCCGCGGTGAGCTCCGGCAGGTTGAGGGTACGGACGAACAGTTCAGCGGTGTCCGCCTCCAGGGCGCCCTGCTTGGCGGAGTGCCTGGCCAGCGCCATCAGCTCCTGCGGGCTGCGCGCGGAGGCCAGCTCCTCGGCGGGTTCGAGCCCGAAACGGCGCACGATCCGGTTCGCCGTGTTGTTGAGGTGGCTGATGAAGGGCCGGAACACCGCCGTGAAGGCCCGCTGCGGGGTGGCGACCGTCTTCGCCACCGCGAGCGGCGAGGAGATGGCCCAGTTCTTGGGGACCAGCTCGCCGACGACCATCAGGAACACGGTGGACAGGGCCGTACCGATGACGAGCGCCACGGACGAGGCCGCACCGGGCGACAGCCCGACGGCCTCGACCGGTCCCCGGATCAGTTTCGCGATGGACGATTCGGAGAGCATGCCGACGACCAGATTGGTGACCGTGATGCCGAGCTGGGCCCCGGACAGCTGGAAGGTGAGGCTGCGCACGGCCTTCATGGCGCTCGCGGCACCGCGTTCACCCTGCTCGACGGCTCTCTCCAGCTGGCCGCGCTCGACCGTGGTCAGGGAGAACTCAGCCGCGACGAAGGCGCCACAGGCGAGGGAGAGCAGTACGGCGACGAGCAGCAGAAGCACTTCGGTCATCGGTTCACCTCCGTCCCATGATCGGGCAGGGACTGGCTGACCGCGCGACGTCGGCGGGTTCGGCTACTGGGAGGCTCGCCCATGGGCGGTGGCTCACACCTTTCGTCAGGAGGGGGAATTCAGGAGCGTGAACGCTGGGACCTCATGGTAAAGGATCGGCAAAGTGGGGAGGTGGGTCCGGTTCCTAGAGCGGTTTCACCCAGCGCCGCCAGTGGTCCTCGCGGTGGTAGCCGGCCGCCTGCCAGACATGGTGCGCGCGTTCGTTCCTCTCCAGGACCATGGCGTCCACCCGCCGGCCGCCCAGTGCGGCGAACCGTTGCGCCGCCGCGTCCAGCAGGGCGGCGGCGATGCCCTGCCGGCGGTGATCCGGGTGCACGGCCAGCCGGTAGGCGGAGCACCGCCAGCCGTCGAACCCGGCGATGACCGTTCCCACCGGCGTGCCGTCCCGCTCAGCGAGGAGCAGCGCCTCGGGATCGCGGGAGATGAGGCGGGCCACCCCGTCGTGGTCGTCGCTGATGCTCGTACCTTCGGCCGCCGTGCGCCAGAACCGCAGGACGGCATCGATGTCCGGCAGGGCGGCGTGGCGGATGCGGAGATCATTCATGGGGCGAGCCAACCAGAGGGCCGTTCCCTCGTGCGAGCGGTTTCCCCTTCCCGCGGCGGGGAAGCTCAGCGCAGACGTACCGGCAGCGCGTCGATGCCGTAGACGATCGACAGCTTGCGGAAGGTGAGGTCCTGCGGCGGAACGGCGAGCCGCATGTCCGGGAAGCGCCTGGCCAGGGCCGGGTAGACGGAGCGCAGCTCCATCCGGGCCAGCTCCGCGCCGATGCAGCGGTGGATGCCGTGCCCGAAGGCGAGGTGTCCGGCCGGAGTGACCCGGTCCACGTCGAAGCCCCCGTCGTCCGTGACATACGCGGGGTCCCGGTTGGCCCCACTCAGCGAGCAGAGCACCATGTCGCCGCGCGGAATCACCACCCCGGCGATCTCGATGTCCTCGCGGGCGAACCGGGGGAAGGCGATCTGCACGGCGGAGACGTAGCGCAGCACCTCCTCCACGAACGGAGCCGTCACACTGTCGTCCGTGCGCAGCCGGGCCAGGACGTCGGGGTTGCGCAGCAGCACGAGGGAACCGAGCGCGATCGTGCTCGCCGTGGTCTCGAAGCCGCCGGTGAGCACGCCGTCGGCGAGGCCCGCGAGTTCCTCGTCGTCGACGCTGTCCCCGTGCTCCCGCACGATCATGCCGAGCAGGCCGTCGCCGGGGTTGCGGCGCTGGGCCCTGACGACACCGCGGAAGTAGTCGAGCGACGCGGACATGGCCCCGAAGGGCGCCGTCGTACCGGCGAACAGGTCGAAGCGGTCCATCGCCAGCTGCTGGAAGTCGTCCCGGTCCTCGTAGGGCACTCCGAGCAGTTCGCAGATGGTCAGGGAGGGGACGGGCAGCGCGAAGGCGTGCACCAGGTCGACCGGTCCGGGCGCGGCCGCCATCGCGTCCAGGCGTTCCCCGACGATGGCGTCGATCCTGGGCGCCAGGCGGCGCAGCCTGCGCATCGTGAACTCGGGGGTCAGGATGCGGCGCAGCCGCGTGTGCACCGGTGGATCGCTGAACCCCAGCCCGCCGGGGCTGTGTTCGGCGACTATGCCCGCGTTGCCCGCCAGGTGGGCGAAGTCGGTGCTGAAGCCCTCGGCGGAGCCGAGCACGGCCTTCGACTCCTCGTAGCCGGTCACCACCCAGGCGTCCATGCCGAAGGGCAACGCCACCTTGGAGACCGGTGCGTTCGCCCGTGCGGTGGCCAGCCCCCGCACCGGATCGAGGCCGTCCCTGCGCAGCGGCATCAGCAACTGCTCGGGAAGCAGCTTCATCGTGGAGGACCCGAGTCCGTGCTTCTGGATCCTGGCCAGGTAGCTGCGTCCGAGCCGGGCGGTGAGGCGGGAACGGAACGTCGTCGTACTCAATGTCACTCCATGAGTCGTCGCGAATTCTGGTCGATTGGCGCCTCGGGCGCCAGGACGTGGCCGACTGCGGTGACTTCGGCTACCTGACCAGGAATTATGACCACTTGTTCGAGCAGACGGGTGCTGGGGTGCCGAATATGCCCCCGATACTTCGGCGGTACGGGAGGCGGCAGCCCCGCTCCTTCGCCGACGCCCCTTCTCCTTGCCGCGCCGACCGGGCCCGCAGCGCCGCCCCGCCCTCAGCCCTGGGGCCGGTCCCCGCCCAGCGGCTCAGCCAGCCAACTCCTCGACCGCATCCGGAAGTCCGCCGGTGCGAGCGACCCCGCCCCCTGCGGCACGACACCCAGCAGCGGCGCGCCCGCGGCCACCGGCAGATCCGCCACATTGCAGCGCGCCGCCAGATCGGGATCGTCCGGCATGCTGCCGATCACCACCCCGAGGCAGCCCAGCCCGCGGGCCCGCAGCGCCTCCGAGGTCAGAGCCGTGGAGTTCAGCGTGCCCAGTCCGGCCGGGGCCACCACCAGGACCGGAGCGGCCAGCAGCCGGGCCGCGTCCGCCAGGGTCGCGCCCTCGTCGTCGAACCGTACGAGCAGCCCGCCCGCCCCCTCGACCAGCACCAGGTCGTGATCGACCGCCAGCTTCTCGGCCGCCTCGGCGATCTCGTACGGCCGTACCGGCGTCATCCCGGCCCGCCGGGCGGCCGTCGCGGGCGCCAGCGGCTCGGGGAAACGCGCCAGCTCCACCGCCGTCACATGGCCGCCCGCCAGCCGTGCCACCTCGGCGGCATCGCCGGGCTCGCCCGGCTCCAGGCCCGTCTGGGCGGGCTTGAGGACCGCCACCCCGCGGCCCGCGGCCGCCGCCGCCACGGCCGCCGTCACGATCGTCTTGCCGATCTCCGTGCCGGTGCCCGTCACCACCAGAACGCCCACGTCAGCCCTCCCGCGCCGCCGCGCACACGGCGCGGCAGATCCGTGCCACATCGTCGTCACCGGTCACATACGGCGGCATGGTGTACACGAGGTCGCGGAACGGCCGCAGCCACACCCCTTCGCGCACCGCCGCCCGCGTCGCCGCCGCCATGTCCACCTCGTGATCGAGCTGTACGACACCGATGGCGCCGAGCACCCGCACGTCGCGCACCGCCGGCAGCTCCCGGGCCGCCGCCAGCCCTTCGTGCAGGCCGGCCTCGATGCGCTTGACCTCCTGCTCCCAGTCCTGGCCGAGCAGCAGGTCGATGGAGGCGCAGGCCACCGCCGACGCGAGGGGGTTGCCCATGAACGTCGGACCGTGGGCCAGCACCGGCACCTCGCCGCGTGAGATCCCCTCGGCCACCTCACCGGTGCACAGTGTCGCCGCCATCGTCAGATAGCCGCCGGTCAGCGCCTTGCCCACGCACATCACATCGGGGGACACCCCGGCGTGCCCGGCGGCGAACAGCTTCCCCGTACGGCCGAAGCCCGTCGCGATCTCGTCGAACACGAGCAGTACGCCGTACGCGTCGCACGCCTCGCGCAGCACGCGCAGATACGCGGGGGAGTGGAAGCGCATCCCGCCCGCCCCCTGGACCACCGGTTCCACGATCACCGCGGCCAGCTCGTCGGCGTGCCGCTCGATCAGGTCGCGCAGGTGCGCCGCGTACGCCGGGTCGGGCTCCGCGTCGTACCCGGCCGGCGGCTCGTCGGCGAAGACCTGGCGGGGCAGCGCCCCCGACCACAGCTCGTGCATCCCGCCCTCGGGGTCGCACACCGACATCGGCTGCCAGGTGTCCCCGTGGTAGCCGCCGCGCCAGGTCAGCAGCCGCTTCTTGGCCGGCCGCCCGGCCGAGCGCCAGTACTGGAGGCACATCTTCACGGCGACCTCGACCGAAACGGAGCCCGAGTCGGCGAGGAAGACGTGTCGCAGCGGTTCCGGGGTGATCTCCACCAGCCGGGTGGCCAGCCGGACGGCGGGCTCGTGCGTGAGCCCGCCGAACATCACATGGCTCATCCGGTCCAGCTGGCCGCGTGCCGCGTCGTTCAGCACCGGATGGTTGTACCCGTGCACCGCGGACCACCACGACGACATCCCGTCGACCAACTCGTGCTGCCCGTGCGCCGGTTCCGCGAGGCGGAGCCGGACCCCGGACGCGGATTCCACGACCAGCGGCTCCTGCCGGCCCGGCATCGGGCCGTACGGATGCCAGACGTGCGCCCGGTCCAGGTCCCGGAGCGCGCCGGGGGAGAGCGGCTCAGGCATTGGGGGCGAGATCCGTACCCGCGCCGCGGCGCCGGACCGCCACCAGATCCGTGCGGGCCCCTGGCACCTGCGCGTCCTGGGCCTCCTGCGCGGCGGCGGGCGCGGATTCCGGCTCCGGGGCCTCGCCGCACGGCGCGCAGCCGCCGGAGTGCGAGCCGCAGCTTTCGGTCTCCGGAGCACAGCCGCCGGAGTGCGAACCGCAGCCGGCGGCCGCGTCCGCACGGTGGCGGGGAAGCGTCGTCGTACCCGCGCCCTCGACCTCGAAACCGGCGTCCGCGATCATGTCCAGGTCGGCCTGACCGGCCTGGCCCTCACTGGTCAGATAGTCACCCAGGAAGATCGAGTTGACCAGGTGCAGGGCGAGCGGCTGCATCGAGCGCAGATGCACCTCGCGCCCGCCCGCGAGCCGTACCTCCACGTCCGGGCAGACGAACCGCACCATCGCCAGGATGCGCAGACACCGCTGCGGCGTCAGGTTCCACTCCTTGGCGAGCGGGGTGCCCTCGAACGGGATCAGGAAGTTGACCGGAACCGAGTCCGGGTCCAGCTCGCGCAGCGAGAAGACGACATCGACCAGATCGGCGTCGCTCTCGCCCATGCCCGCGATCAGGCCGGAGCACGCGGAGAGACCGGCGGCCTGCGCCTGGTGCACCGTGTCGACCCGGTCGGCATAGGTGTGGGTGGTCGTGATCTCCCCGTACGTCCCCTCGGACGTGTTGAGGTTGTGGTTGTAAGCGTCGGCGCCCGCCGACCGCAGCCGGTCGGCCTGGCCCGTGGAGAGCAGACCGAGGCAGGCGCACACCTCGACGCCCTCGTTCTGCTCCTTGATGGCCTCGATCGTCTGCGACACCCGGTCGACGTCCCGGTCCGTCGGGCCCCGGCCGCTGGCCACCAGGCAGACACGCTTGGCGCCACCGGCCACCCCGGCGGCGGCCGCCTTCGACGCCTCGTCGGGCTTCAGCCAGGTGTACTTGAGGATCTCGGCCTTGGAACCCAGCCGCTGCGAACAGTACGAGCAGTCCTCGGGACACAGCCCGGACTTCAGATTGACCAGATAGTTCAGCTTCACCCGCCGCCCGAACCACTGACGGCGCACCTTGCCGGCCGCGGCCACCACGTCGAGGAGTTCGTCGTCCGGGGTCGCCAGTACGGCGAGCGCTTCTTCACGGGTCGGCAGCTCGCGCCGCAGCCCCTTGTCCACCAGCGTGTTCAGGAGGTCCATGGCGATGATCCTGACGTACGGCACCACCCGGAGCCAAGGAGGATCCGGACAACAGAGCTCACCGAGGGTGTGTGCATTGCCACACCGTGGCTTGTCGAGGCCGCGGTTAGGGTCTGTGAGCTGCCTACAAAAGGGACCCGCCCATGCCCGCCACCCCGTTCGACTGGATCGACGACGAGGCGCGCCGCCGCGCGGACGCGGGGCTCGTGCGCGGGCTGCGGCCCCGTGACGCCGAAGCGGAACTCCTGGACCTCGCGAGCAACGACTACCTCGGCCTGACCCGGCACCCCGAGGTGACCGCCGCCGCGGCCGAGGCGGCGCGCCGCTGGGGCGGCGGAGCCACCGGCTCCCGTCTCGTCACGGGCTCGACCGCGCTCCACGCGGAACTGGAACGTGAGCTCGCCGCGTTCTGCGGGTTCGAGGCGGCTCTCGTCCTCTCCTCCGGTTACGCCGCCAACCTCGCGGCCCTCACCGCGCTCACCGGCCGCGGCTCCCTGATCGCGTCGGACGCGGGCAACCACGCCTCCATCGTCGACGGCTGCCGGCTCTCCCGGGCCGAGACCACCGTCGTCCCGCACGCCGACCCCGAAGCCGTCCGCAAGACGCTGCACGGCCACCCGGGCAGGAAGCTCGCCGTCACCGACTCGGTCTTCTCCGTCGACGGCGACGCCGCGCCGCTGGCCGCACTGGCCGACGTCTGCCGCGCGGAGAACGCCGCACTCCTCGTGGACGACGCGCACGGCCTTGGGGTCCTCGGGGAAGGCGGGCGAGGCGCGCTCGCCGCCGCCTTTCTCTCGGGCGGCGACGATGTCGTCGCCACGCTCACCCTCTCCAAGTCCCTGGGCAGCCAGGGCGGCGCGGTCCTCGGCCCCGCCCGGGTCATCGACCACCTCGTCAACACCGCCCGCACGTTCATCTTCGATACCGGGCTCGCCCCCGCCGCCGCCGGAGCGGCCCTCGGCGCACTGCGGCTGCTGCGCCGCGAACCGGAACGCGCGCTCAGGGCGCGTACGGTCGCCACCGCGCTGTACGGCGGACTGATCTCGGCCGGACTGACCGCCGTACGCCCCGACGCGGCCGTGGTCTCGGTCCGCGCGCCCTCGCCCGACGCCGCCGTCCGCTGGGCCGCCGGCTGCCGGGCGGCCGGCATGGCGGTCGGCTGCTTCCGGCCGCCGTCCGTGCCCGACGGCATCTCCCGGCTGCGGCTCACCGCCCGCGCCGACCTGACGGACGAGCAGATCGCGCAGGCGGTGGCGACCGTACGGCGGACCGCTCCGGAGGCGTGAGGCGGGGCTCGGCTCAGATCTTCAGACCGGTGACGAACGACGTCCAGGCCGTGGGGGAGAACGTCAGGGACGGCCTGGACACGTCCTTGGAGTCGCGCACGGCCAGCCGCCTGTCGAACGGGGCGGTCTCCACGCAGTTGTTCATCCCCGTGCTGCGGCTGCTGCGCCGCCACCGTAACGCCTGCTGTGCGGGGCAATCCGACATGACGATTCCTCCGGGCAGTGGGGGGTCAGCGATCGTCGCGGTCGATCGCGGCGATCAGATCCAGCGAGTGCTCCGGCGACAGCGCGTGTGTCTGAAGGGTGCGGAAGGCCGAGCTGTACGCCGCAAGGTCTTCTTTCCGTTCCAGATAGAGGCTACTCGTCAGGTGGTCAAGAACGACTACGTCAAGGTCGGAAGCGGTCGGAAAGGAAAAGATAACGAAAGGGCTGGTTAGGCTCACATAGCCGCCGACCGAGAACGGCAGTATCTGAAGTCGGACATGTGGCAGTTGTGACACCCGTGCGAGATGGCGCAGCTGCTCGCGCATCACCCGCCGGCCCCCTACCTCCCGGCGCAGCACCGCCTCGTCGAGCACCGCGCTCAGCCGTAGCGGCGGATCGCTGCGCAGCACTCCCTGCCGGGTCAGCCGTACCTCCACCAGTGAGTCCACCTGGCCGGCCGGAAGTCCGTCGAGGGAGGCCCGGGTCACCGCGCGGGCGTAGTCGGCCGTCTGCAGCAGACCGGGCACCACCGACGTCTCCAGCGTGCGGGCCGTGCGCGCCTGCGACTCCAGGCTGATGAAGTCGCGGTACTGCGGAGGGATGAGACCGCGGTACGCGTGCCACCAGCCGGCGCCGCCCCCGCCCGCCGAACCGGCGAGCGCGCCCAGCACCTCGCGCAGCTTGGGGTCCTTCATGCCGTACGCGTCCAGCAGCCGTTGCACGTCCTCGGGCCGCACCCCGCTGACGCCCGTCTCGATGCGGCTCACCTTCGACTGGTGCCAGCCGAGCAGTCCCGCGGCCTCCCGGCTCGTGAGACCCGACGCGTGGCGCAGACTCCGCAGCTCCTCCCCGAGCTTGCGGCGCCGCACCGCAGGACCGTGCTGCATCTGATGGCTCCCTCCCGCTGCCTGCCGAGGGGACAGTGTGGCGCCCGCGCGGGTCCGAGTGGGGAGAGTTCACCGGTTTGAGCGACAGATATATGCATATCTTGGTGGATCGCCGTCGCAGGGGGCAGCATCGATGGCAATCTGGCGCCAAGTACAACCGGACCGCTCGCCGGCCCGGAACAGGTGGGAAAGGGACGGCTCGCCATGGCAGACCATCAAGAAGCACGTGTCACTCTGCCGAGCGAGCCGCTCTCGGTCGCCGAGGCCCGCAGGTACGTGGGCCGGGTCCTGGCCGAATGGGGCCTGCCCGAGGGCGCGGAGACGGCCGAGACCGTACGGCTCATTGTCTCGGAGCTCGCCACCAACGCCGTCCTGCACACGTTCGGTCTTTCGCCCACGTTCACCGTGGACCTGCGGCTGGAGCGCGAGGAACAGCTGCGCCTCGGCGTGACGGACAGCCATCCCCGCCGGCCCCAGCGGCTGCCCGCAGCGGTCCAGCAGGACAACGGACGCGGCCTGGTCATCATCCGCTCCCTCGCCAAGGAGTACGGCGGCCGGCTGTCCGTCACGCCCGCGCCCGACGGCGGCAAGACCGTCTGGGTCGCGCTCCCCTGGCACGTCCCCGTCCAGCCCTGAGGTCCGAAGCGCCCACGCGCCCGGCCGGGTCCGGGCGTCAGCCGACCCGGCCGTAGTAGACGCTCTTGGTCCAGATCTTCTCCAGGCGGACCACGGCGCCGGTCTTCGGCGAGTGCCAGATCTTGCCGCTGCCGGCGTAGATCCCCACGTGGTAGACGCTGCTGCCGGAATGGAAGAAGACCAGGTCGCCGCGCTGTCGCTTGGAGGCGGAGACGTGGCGGGTCTTGTTGTACTGCTGCTGGGCCGTGCGCGGGAGTTGCTTGCCGGCCTTCTTGAACGAGTACAGCGTCAGCCCCGAGCAGTCGAAGCGGCTGGGGCCGGTGGCGCCCCACCGGTAGGGCGCCCCCTTCTTCGACGCGGCGATGTTCAGGGCCTTCATCGAATGACCGGCGGCCTGGGCCTCGGGGGCGGCGCCGGGGACGAACAGCGTGCCGCCGACGGCGGCGAGCGTCATGGCCGAGGCCGTAGTGGCCCGGACGAGCAGAGACGGGACATGAACCTGCGCACTCATGCGCAACCCTTCGTCAGCCGCCTGTGAAGGATGACCTGTCGGGTTCGGGCTGGCGAAGTCGCCCGGCCGCACAAGGCGGCTTCACCCCGAGGGACCTCCGGAAAACCGGTCGTCCCGTAGTGCTCGGGTCCTCCACTCCTGCCGATCCACTCCTGTCGACCAGGCATCCGGACGGCGGCAGGACTCGGCGTCCGCCCGGACCGCCCCGCCGCGGTGGCGGGGGCTTGTCGTCCCAGGGATCTTGACTCACCGAGTGCCGGATTTCCGAGGTGAAACGGCCATAAGTGAAGATCCTCACGGATCGTCCGTTCGGGTGGACAGGCGGGCTTCCACCGCTCTGCGAGCCCCTTCCGGCCGTCGCCGTACCAGCGGTGTCGCGAAAGATCCCGGCCCCCGTGCATCGGAAACACGCAAGTCGAGCGGTCGCTCGCGCGAGTCGATGCCTACGCCGAACGAGCGAGGAAATTCGTTTCGCCCGTCGGGCGTGTCAACTAAGGGCTGTCCCGCAATTCCTGGCGGATCAGCGCGCGGCGTCAGATGCGGTGCATCGCAAGGCGGAGAGGCGCCCGCATACTGGATGTATTCGGGCGTTTGGACAACGCGGCGAGGTGCCGTAGCTGACGTCGTGCGCCCGCCAGGAATTGCGGGACAGCCCTTAGACGGGCCGGACGGCAGGATCCCCGCCGGAGGACCGGCTCAGAGCGCCCGGTCGTGCTCCCGCAGCCAGGCGTCCTCCACCGCGTAGTCGAAAAGCCCTGTGCCGTACGCCCGCACCATCGCGGGATAGGCATCCTGCCAGTCACGCCCCGCCAGCTGCGCGGTGATCCATTCGACGGTCTCCGGCAGCGACTCGGCGTACCCCGTCACCGGCCGGTACCCCAGCTCCCGCTCGGCGGCCGTCATGTCGTAGACGATGGGGTGCGGCGCGCTCCACGGCGTCGAGCCGACGCCCTCGGCCGGGGGCGCTCCCGGAATCAGCACCGTCTCCGTGCTCCGGCCCAGCACCGCGTCCACGGCCTCGCCGATCTCCGCGACCGTCGGCGCCTGCGGATCCGCGGAGTTCAGCACCCGGGAGCCGGGCCGGAGTGCGGCCAGCCGGATCAGCTCGGCGACGTTGGCCGCGTGCACGGGATGGAAACGTGACTTGCCCTCGTACGCCAGCACGCGCCGGGTCCGGCCGTCCAGCGCCCGTTTGACGAAGTACAGCTCGCGCGGCGAGCGGCAGTGTGGGCCGTGGACCGCGCCGGCCCGCAGCAGGGTGACGGGCAGTGTGCCGCCGGCAGCGAGGAGATCGCGCTCCAGACGGATCTTGCGGGTCGCGTACGTGTCCTCGCCCGGTGCGACAGTGGGCTGCGACTCGGGGATCGGCACCGGGTAGCGGGGCGATCCGTCCGGCTCCGCCTGGGTGTCGAAACTGCGGCCCTGCCCGTCCTCGTACACCGCGCCGCTGGAGACGACCACCGCCGAACCGATCCGGTCCGCGAGCCCGGTCAGCTGCCGGGCGTGCTGCCGCCCGTACGCCACCATGTCGACCAGGACGTCACAGCCCGGCCCCAGCGCCGCCGCGAGCGCGCTGTCCTCGTCGCGGTCCAGCGCGACCGTCCGGACCTCTTCGCCCCACTCCTGGTCACGGCCCCCGCCGCGCGAGGCCGCCGTCACCTTCCAGCCGTCCGCGACGAGCGAGCGCACAGTGGTCCGCCCGATCTGTCCCGCCGCTCCCAGTACCCATGCGTGTCCTCTGCTCATGCACCGAAGCTAGATCGGTTCCAAGGCCGCGACCACGAAGGTTCACCGATCGCGAATCCGCCCTCAGCGTCGCAGTTTCGGGAACCTGCCCGGCTGCCGCGCCTGGACGGCTTCCTTCACCTTGGCCGCGTACTCGTCGACGTACTCCTGGCCGGAGAGTCCGAGGATCGCGTACATGATCTCGTCGGTCACCGCGCGGACCGCCGCCTTCTGGTTCTCCAGGCCGGCGTAGCGGGAGAAGTCCAGCGGTTCGCCGAAGCGGATGGTGACCTGCTTGATACGGGGAAGGACCTTGCCGGGCGGCTGGATCTCGAAGGTGCCGACCATGGCGCACGGCACCACCGGCACCTGGGCGCGGATGGCCATGACCGCGACGCCGACCTTGCCCTTGTAGAGCCGGCCGTCGTGCGAGCGGGTCCCCTCCGGATAGATGCCCAGCAGCTCTCCCCGGCCCAGGACCCCGAGCCCCTCGCGGATCGCGGCCTGCCCCGCCTCCTTGCCCGACCGGTCCACAGGGATCTGCCCCGCGCTGCGGAAGAACGCGGCGGTCAGCCGGCCCTTCACCCCGGGACCGGTGAAGTACTCCGCCTTGGCGAGGAAGGTGATGCGCCGCTTGATGATCGAGGGCATCAGGAAGTGGTCGGAGAACGACAGGTGGTTGCCGGCGACGATCGCGGCGCCGTCGTCCGGAATATGCTCCGCGCCCTCGATGACCGGCCGGAACAACAGCCTCAACAGCGGCCCGATGAAGACGTACTTGAGGACGTAGTAGAACACGGTCTCTCCCCGGTCTGCTGGGTCAGCGGGTCAGCGAAGCGGCAGCGGCCGGTCGGTCCGCCCGCGGCGGCCGATCGTAGCCCGGTGAGACATGTACCCCGCGCTCACGCCCGAAAGCCGGGGCCCCTCACAGCCCCGTGCCGAAGTCCTGGGTCCAGACGATGCCGCCGGAGCTGTTCTGGATACCCACGCCCAGCTCCTTGAACGCGCAGTTCAGGATGTTCGCGCGGTGGCCGGGGCTGTTCATCCAGGAGTTCATCACATCGGCCGGTGTGCGCTGCCCCTTGGCTATGTTCTCGCCGTACGTGCTCCACCGGTAGCCGGCGGCGGTGATCCGGTCTCCGGGGCCCGACCCGTCCTGCGAGGTGTGCGAGAAGTAGTCGTGCGCGGCCATGTCCTCGGAATGCCGCTGCGCGGCGGTCGTCAGCTGCGCGTTGCCGCTCACCGGCCCACAGCCCTCCTTGGCGCGTTCGGTGTTGACCAGCGCCACCACCTGCTGCGCGTCGGAGGCCGGGCTCGGCGGGGGCTGGGGCGGGGCCGGACGGGTGGTGGGCGACGACGGGGCCGTCGGGGGGCGGCTGCTCGCGGTGGCCGTCTTCTTCGGCTTCGGCTTCGCCTTCGTCTTCGTGGGGGTGGGGCTCGCGCTCCGGCTGGGGGACGGCGAGGAGGAGGCGGACGGCGACAACGAGGGGGAGGGGACGGACGAGGCCGGCGTGGGGGAGGCGACGGCCGAAGGGGCGGACGCCACCCGCGTCGCCTCGCCGCTGTCGCCCGTCGACAGATGGACGGCCGCGCCCCCGGCGCCCAGGGCCCCCACAGCGACCACCGAGGCCACCACGGCGTTGCGCCGGCGCCGCCGCGCCTGGTCGCGCCGGAGCTCGGCCCGTCCCATTCGGCCGGGCACCGGCGTGGCGTACGCCACCTCGGCGAACCTCGCCGTGTGTCCGGCGCCCGCCACCGCGAGCGGCACCAGTGCCAGCCCGACCAGCAGCCCCTCGGCCGGGACCAGGCCCGCGCCGAACCCCGAGCAGACCGTGCAGCCGCGGGCGTGCCGCGCGATGCGTTTGCGCCACAGCGGCGAGGGCACCCCGTCCCACCCGACGAGGATGTCCTCCAGCAGGACGCACCGGGGCTGCGCGGCCAGCGCGCCCACCACCACCCTCGCGGTGTCCAGCTGCGCCTTCATCCGCTGCACGCGCACGGCGGTGTGCTCGGGGGAGAGGTTCATCGCCGCCGCCACCTCGGCCCGGGACAGCTCCCCGGCCGCTTCGAGCCACCACAGCGAAAGCAGTGCCCGGTCGTCCTCGTCCACCCAGCGGGTCGCCTCGGCGACCTGCCGGCGCTGTCCGGACAGACCGAGCCGCAATATGGTCACATCGACGAAATCGGCACCGGGGTCGGCGGTGTCACGGCCGGTGGCCAGCGGCTCGGCGGGTATGGGCGCGGTCTGCCGCTCCCGCCAGTGCCCGCGTATCTCGTTCATCGCGATGGCCACCAGCCAGGAGCGGAAACGCTCCGGCGTCCGCAGGCCGGGCAGTGCGCGCAGCATGCGCAGGACGGTCTCCTGCACGACGTCGTCCACGTCGGCGTGCCCGTTCAGCGCACGCCCGACGATGTTGTACAGCAGCGGCAGATAGTCCGCGACGAGCTGGTCCTTGGCGTCGGCGTCCCCGGCCCGCGCAGCCTTGATCAACGCCCTCTCGCGGTCCTTGCCCATGCTGTGCTCACTCTTCCCGAGTCCTGTTCCGGCTTCACGCACACCTGGGAGATGCGGCCCGGCGGGGACCATAACAAAAACCGGTCGATCACTTGTGCGCAATGGGTCCGGCCCCGCCACGTGGGTGGCGGGGCCGGACGGAGTCACCGGATCATCCGGCGGGTGTTCAGGGCGCGGTGCCCCAGGAGAGCGCACCGGCCACGTAGACGCCGACCTTCGAGGCGTCGGCGAAGCTGGTGGAGGTCGAGTAGCTGTAGTCGTCCGCCTCGTCGAAGTTGGACCAGTCACTCTTGTTCAGACGCAGCTGCATCTCACCGGTGGAGGCACCGGCCGCGAGGCTGCCACTGCCGAAGGAGACCTCCAGGTAGTGGCTGGCACCTGCCTCCGAGCCGCCCGTCTTCACGCCGAGCGTCAGGTTGCCGCAGCCCAGGACCGCGTAGTCGCACGCGGTGCCGAAGGTGGACGAACCGGACTCCGGGGTGAACCAGTAGCGCAGCTTCACCGTGGACAGGTCGACCGCGGTGCTGCCGGTGTTGACCAGCTGGAGACCCATCCGGATCTGGTTGTCGGTCGCGGAGGAGTCATTGTTCTTGTACTGGACCTTCAGGGCGCCCGTACCGGTGCCGCCACCCGCGGAGGTGGTGGCCGAGAGGGCCGAGGAGGCCGCCGAGACGTTGCCGGCCGCGTCCTTCGCCTTGACCGTGTAGCTGTAGGCGGTCGAGGCCGAAAGGCCCGTGTCCGTGTACGAGGTCGTGGTGGAGGTGCCCACCTGGACGCCGTCGCGGTACACGGTGTAGCCCGTCACGCCGGTGTCGTCGCTCGACGCCGTCCAGGACAGCGAGACGCTGCTGCTGGTCTTCGCCGTGGCCGTCAGACCGGTCGGCGCGGTCGGCGCCTGGGTGTCATCGTCGCCGCCGCCGTTGTCACCGCCGCCGTTGTCGCCACCGCCGTTGTTGTCGATCGGCGGGTAGGCGTTGCGCACCAGCTCCTGGAACTGCGCGGAGAACCAGTGGCCAGCGACCGGGGAGTTCGGCAGCGCACCGCTCATGCTGTTGCCGTTGCGGCCGTTACCGGTGTACGTGGGGTCGCACATCCGGTCGAAGCCCTTGCCCTCGTCGTTGTCCTCGGGCTGGCTGCTGCCGTCCGACTCCCCCGGGGGCTTCGCCCACACGTAGGCGTCGATCCCGGCCTCCGGGGCGGTGGTGGGCCGCTCACCGATGCCGGCACCGGTCTGGTTGCACCAGTTCCCGGCGTGGATGCGCCGGTCGACCCGGCCACCGTCCACATACGCGTCCACGCTGGTCAGCGGGCCCGCCGAGGTGGGCCGGTCGGGGCCGCCCCAGCCGTTGCGGGCGGTGTCGATCAGCATGCCGATGTTCGAGTTGAAGCCCTCGCTCACCAGCAGGGTGCGCAGGGCCTGGGCGAACGACAGCTCATCGACGTAGTAGTTCCAGTCGACCCACTTCGACTGGCGCACGGTGGTGCCGTTCACCGAGTCGGTGACATCGAAGTTCGGCTCCTTGAGAGCCGAGTAGTTGGCCGTGTTCACAATGAAGCCGGCGACGTCGTCGACCGTGGCGCCCTCGGAGGTGGCCGCCTTCTTGAACTCGGTCGCGGCCGGGCCCATGTTGGAGTCCCAGCCCAGCCAGCCGTGGTGAGCCGCGTCCACGTAGTTGTAGACGTTGGGAATGGCACCCAGGGTGTGCAGGGCGTAGCCGACACCCTTCTCGTAGTTGCCGTTGGCCTTCATCACCGCGCAGGCGTCGGTCGAGCCCTCGGTGCCGCCCGCGTTGGTGACGAGGTTGGGCAGCGAGTCGGGCTCGATGATCGTGACGATGCGCAGGTCGGCGTAGGCCGGGTCGGCGAGGATCTCGGAGATCGGGTCGATGTACTCCGTCTTGTACCGGTCGAGCTCCGTGGGGCCGAGCTCGCCGTTGGACGCCAGCGCCGCGCAGTCGCGCCCCGGCAGGTCGTAGATGACGACCTGGAAGAGGTTCGCACCCTGGTCGAGGGCGGTGTCCAGGTGCTCGCGCAGGCTCATCGCCTCGGACGAGCCGCCGATGGCCGCGATACGGTCCATCCAGACGAAGCCCGGGGTGTCGGCGATGGCGGCGCCGCCCGGTTCGGCGGCGGCCTTGGCGGACCAGTCGGGGTTCACGTAGGCCTTGGCGCCGACGTAGGGGTTGTCGACCCGGGCAGCCGCCGCGTCGGCGGTGGTGGGGATGGCCACCGCCAGGGCTGCGCCCATGGCCAGGGCGGAGACTGCGGCCAGCCTCCTGCGTAGCCCTTGCTTGATGGTGCCTCTGGTACTCATGCGGCTCCGTGCTCCTCTCGTACGCCTGCGGAAACTCCCCGCAGACGGGTTCATGGGGGGTGCTGCCCGATGGCGGGCTCAGCGGGGTGAGTGATAGACCCGCCATCGGGAGTGGTGGGGTGACCGGTGTCTCAGCCGGTCAGGGCTCGACTCCCCAGGCCAGGGCGCCCGCGACGTAGGCGCCGACCTTGGAGGAGTCCGCGTACGCGGTGATGGTGGCCCGGCTGTAGTCGTCGCTCTCGTCGAAGTTCGACCAGTCGCTCTTGTTGATCCGCAGCTGGATCTCGCCCGTGGAGGCGCCGGCGGCCAGGGTGCCCGCCCCGCCCGTGAAGCCGATCTCCAGATAGCGGTCCGCACCGGCCTTCGGGCTCGGGACGGCCACCACCGTGTGCGTGATGTTGGACGAGCCGAGCGCGGCGTAGTCGCAGTACGTGCCGAAGGTGCTCGGACCGCCGTCGGCGGTGAACCAGTACCGCAGCTTCACCGTCGTCAGGTCGATCGGGGCGCTGCCGGTGTTCACCAGCTGGAGGGCCGGCCGGATCTGGTTGTCGCCTGCGGCGGAGTCGGTGTTCTTGTACTGCACCTTGACCGCGCCGGTCCCGGTCGAGCCGTCCGCCTTCGTGGTGGCGAGGACCGCGTCGGACAGCGCCGATGTGTTGCCGCCGGCGTCCCGCGCCGCGACCGCGTAGGTGTACTCGGTGGCAGCGGCGAGCCCGGTGTCGGTGAACGCCGGCCCGGTCGCGTTGCCGGCCAGCACACCGTTGCGGTACACGTCGTAGCCGGTCACCGCCACGTTGTCGGTGGCGGCCGACCAGGAGAGCGAGACGCTGTCCTTGGTGGTCGCGGACACCGTGACGCCCGTCGGGGACGTGGGGGGCTCGGTGTCGCCGCCCGGCTCACCGCCGCCGCCCTCCACCAGCAGCTCCGCGTAGATCGCGAAGGCGAGCGCGAGCGCCGCCTGCGCCCAGAACCGGTGGTAGGTGAAGGTCGGGGCGTCGCCGCCGTCGAGATAGGCCTGCACCTTCGGCCAGTCCGGATCGTCCTTGTACCAGCTGCGGATGCCGATGAAGGTCGAACCGGGCTGGATCGGGTCGCCGTTGGGCATGGTGCCCGACCAGCCGGAGGGGATGTACACCTCGTCGTCGAAGCGGTTGTAGTCGAGCCGCGTCTCCGGGACCGAGATGCCCTTGTCCGTGGTGTTCAGCGCCATCGCGTCCAGCAGCGCCTTCGCCAGCGCCGCCGCGTCCTCGTCACCCGACTTGGCGGCGTAGTAGGTGAGCGTCTTGACGTACGCGGCGCCCACGCCGACGTCGTTGGCGTAGTCGACGACCGAGACGTGCAGACCGGCGTTGTCGCCGGGCGAGGCCGCGTCCCAGGTGTCCGGCTGACCGGTCCAGTTCAGGGTGGAGGGGAAGCGGAAGCTCCCGTCGGCGCCCACCGTCGTCTCGCTCGACGCCCAGGCGACCCACTTGGACAGCACCGCTTCGGCGGCCGCGTTGCCGGTGACGTAGTAGTACGCGGCGACCCGCTCCATGCCCCAGGCCTGGAAACCGAACCAGTTGTTGCTCGCCGGGTCGTGGTAGACCGGCTGCCAGTCGTACGCCATCCCGTAGAAGGTCGGCGTCCCGGCCGGCGGTGTGCTGTAGCTGCCCTCCCAGCTGTTGGTGCAGCCGCCCGCGAGGGCGCCCTCGCTGGACTGGAGCCAGGTCAGGAACTCCAGCTGCCGGGTCAGGCTCTTGGACCAGTCCGATTTGGCGGTCGCGGACTTCGGGGTCAGCGACGGCACGTTGGACAGCGCCCACGCGGCCAGCGGGTTCTGGTAGCCCTGGTGCGAGGCACCGTCACCGATGCGCCACGCCCAGCCGCCGCCGCTGCCCGCCGCGGCCCCGCCCCAGGCGTAGTACCACGACAGCAGGTAGTGCTGGGAGTCCCGGCCGGACGCCGCGGGGCAGGAGTTCGGGTCGGTGCAGTCGCCGATCCGCTTGAAGTACTTGTCGAACATGGCGTAGCGCAGGTAGTCGCCCATCTTGGCGGCCTTCGCCACCGAGTCCGCGACCTGGCTCTCCTTGCCCTGCTCCGAGGCCCAGCGGTACGCCCAGTAGGCAGCCTGCACCGCGCGGGCGTCGGCGTCCGGCGCGTTGGTGTACTTCCACTGCTCGGCGTAGGCGGAGTCCCCGACGAACAGGTCGAGGTAGCCGTTGGGGCCGCCGTACTCGAAGAGGTCGGTGGTCGGCTGCGGGACCGTCTCCCACACCGACTCCTGCGCACCGCGCTGGTAGGTGTTGATGAAGGAGGCGCCGGCACCGGGCCCGGACTCGCCGCCGGTTCCCGGCTTGTTGCCGTAGCCGTAGACGTTGTCCAGGTCCATCAGCCAGTGCATGCCGTAGATGTCCATCGTCCCGTAGGACGAGGCGAGTTCGGACGAAAGGGGGTCGGTGCCCACCGCGACGTTGCCGTCCAGGGCTGAGGGGTAGCCGTCCGGCAGCGGGTGCTCCGGCGCGTACGTCGCGGGCGCCGACGGGTTGTAGGAATCGCTGGTGGACTGGTCGGCGTGCTGCGGGATGATGGTCTTCTCCGCCACCGCCCAGGCCGCGTTGAAGGGGGCCCAGTCACCCGTCACCCGACCGTACGCCGCCTCCAGCCACATCCAGAAGCTGACGGCCTCCGACGTGGTCTGGTGGCCGTGGTCGGGAGCCTCGACCATCAGGGTCTCGACCGAGTGGTAGGGGAGACCGTCGGGGCTGAAGTAGCCGTTGGCGGCTTCCTTGATCTTGCCGTACTGGGTGAGGAAGGCCTGGGTGTACGGGTCGTCGCCCGCGGCGGCGGCTCGGGTGCCGGTACCGGACTGCGCCGGGGCCGGCTTGGCGACGGCAGTGCCCTGCACCAGGCCCAGGGCGAGCACGCTGCCGCCCAGGGCGCTGCTGAACGTTCTCCGTGATATCGACACAAATCCTCCAGTGGCGGGTGTCGTCGGGGGAGGGGAGGAGGGAATCCGTGGGGACGGGGGTGCGGTGAATGCGGGGGAGGAGCAGAGGAAGGGAGGGGAGAGGGGGCCGGTGGTGGCCCGGGGGTCAGGGCTCGATGCCCCAGACCAGGTCGCCGCCGGCGTACACGGTGATCTTCGAGGCGTCCGCGTACGAGGTGCCGGCGCCGTAGCTGTAGTCGTCCGACTCGTCGAAGTTCGACCAGTCCGTCTTGCTCAGGCGCAGCTGGATCTCGCCGGTCGACGCTCCGGGGGCCAGGCTCCCGCTCGTGAAGCCCACTTCGAGGTAGTGGTCGGCCCCGGCCTTCGGGGTGCTCGCCGCGACCACCCGGTGCGTGACCGTGGAGCAGTCGAGGGGCGACCAGTCGCACCAACTGCCGTACGTCGTGGCGCCGTTGTCACCGGAGAACCAGTAGCGGACGGTCACCGACGGCAGGCTCACCGCGCCGGTGCCGGTGTTCACGAGTTGGAGACCGGGCTTGATCTGGTTGTCACCGGCCGAGGCGTCGCTGCTGCGGTACTGCACCTTCAGCGTCCCGGAGGTGGAACCGTCGTCGCCCCCGTCGTCCCCGCCGTCGTCGCCTCCGCCCGGCTCGCCGCCCAGCGAGGTGCGCACGGCGTCGTAGGCGGGCTTCGGGGCCAGGTCGTCGTCGTACAGATTGGCGGCGCCCTCGCCGGGGAAGGTGCTCGGAACCCAGGAGTACTTGTCCGTGTAGTCCCAGATGGTGATGCCGACGCAGCGCCCGACCGCGAGGCAGGCGTCGACGACCTGCCCGTAGTACGAGGACTGGGTGGCGAGCTTGGCGGCATCGGCCGGAAGCTGCATGCGCACGTCAAGTTCGGTGACGGCTACATCGAGTCCGAGATCGGCGAAGCGCTGCATGTTCGCCTGCATCTGGTACGGGAAGCCGTACTGGATCGCCAGGTGCGCCTGCATCCCGACCCCGTCGAGCGGTACGCCCTCGTCGAGCAGCTCGCTCACCAGCTCGTACATGGCATCGCTCTTCGCGCCCATGCCCTCGATGTTGTAGTCGTTGATATAGAGCTTGGCGTCCGGGTCGGCGGCGTGCGCCGCGCGCAGGGCGGTGGCGATGTAGTCACTGCCCATGGCCGTGTAGAACGGGCTCGTGCGGAAGGTCCCGTCCTCGTTGAACGGCTCGTTCACGACGTCCCAGGCGGCCACCTCGCCGCGGTAGTGGGTGGCCTCCGCGGTGATGTGGTCGGTCATGGCCGTCTCGACCTGCGCGGACGGCAGCGAGCCGACCCAGCCGGGCAGCTGGCTGTGCCAGACCAGGGTGTGTCCGCGCACGGTCTGGCCGTGCTGCTGGGCGAAGTCGGTGATCACGTCGCCCTTGGTGAAGTCGAACTGGCCCTGTGCGGGCTCGATGGTGTCCCACTTCATGGAGTTGCCCGGGGTGATCTGCCCGAACTCGGAGCCCAGGATCTCCGCGTAGGCGGCATCGGGCAGCTCGGGGTTGTCGGTGGCGGAACCGAAATACCTGCCCTGGGCGGCGGCGAGGTCGTGCAGTGTGTCCTGCGGGGCGGCTGACGCCGGCCCGCCCACCAGACCGGTGGCAAGGGCGAGAGTGCCGACCAGGAGGGCCGGGAGCCCTCCGGTGCGACGGGGCCTACAGCGCTTCACCAAGCTCATGACGAACGCCTTCCTCTGCCGGGCAGCGTGGATCGTCGCGGGGTGCGCGGCTGCGCCCCGCAACGCCCTTACCGCCAACCGGTGTTGGGGGAGAAGGGAGGGGGTGGAGTGTGCAAGTCTTGATTGTGGGAGCGCTCCCAAGGTGGCGTGGCGACAGGCACCTGTCAAGAGTTAAATCGCAACTGCCTTACGGGCACGTGAACGCGGCCACACGTCGAACGGGCCTGTAGCGCAGCGTTGTTGACGCGTGGGTAAGGAACGGCCGGCGCCCGCCGGGACGCCCGCCGCCACCCCTGCCCGACGCCGGCCCGGGGCGCCTGCGGAAGGGGCGGCCGGGCCCCGCTTCACGTGTTCGCGATCGCACGCGCGAGGCCGGCTGCGGGCACCTTCGGGGCCGGGGCACGGAAGCACCGACGTGCACGTGCCGTGACGGACGGTGAGGCCGACCGCCGCCGCCGTACCGGTGCGGGGCGGGGTGCCCGCACTCCCGGACCGGGCGCGAAGCGGCAGGAGAACGACGCCCTGAGCGCCGACGAGAGGCCCGACCGCGGCTCTCGCGCCCACGGCCCGCGGCGGCCGTCCGTGTACGGGTGGTAACGGAAAGTGGCCGAAGTGAGGGGTGATGCCCGAGGGATGAGCGAGCCCTTCGCGGTGCCCGGAAGCCGCTGTCGCCGTACGCGAAGGCGTACGTGGGCGGACACCGCGCCCACGGCCATGCCGGGCCCGCGAGGCGATCGGAGAGCCTCGCCGGGGCGCCCGCGAGCGGGTCCGCAGGCGGCGTCCGCGGGGGCGCGACGGATGGATTCGGGCGCCTCCGGGCGGGCACCGTATACGGCCGTTCACCCCGGCGTCATGCGGCGCGGGCCAGCGACCGCGCGGCCACGGACGCCGTCGCGGAGGCGGCCGATCACGCGCACACCACCCTCGCGGGCGGGCCGGATGCGCCGCCCGCGCCAAGGGCCTGTCCGGTCGTGCTCCGCCGGACAGGCCCCAGGAGGTGTCGGAACCGCTCTCCAGGTCAGGTCTCCCGGGTCGCGGCCATCCCTATCGTGATCAGTCCCAGCAGCACCCAGCCGAACCAGAGCCAGCCGTTGCTTCCCAGTGCCACCGTGTAGGCGGTCACCGCCACCAGAGCGCCTGCGGTGAGCATTCCCATCGTCTTCGTGGATCCGGACATGCGCGCACCCTCCTAGGTACCGTCCGGAGTTCCCCGTCCGCGCCCCGCCGTCCGGCACACACGCTCCGACCGCCGTCGCGCCCGCGCTCCGCGCGGACGACGGGGGAACTCCGGACAGGACCTCATCGGCCGCGCGGCCGTGACTCCATCGTCACCCGGATGGCGCCTCCGCCGCTACTGTCCGCGCGCCTGCAACGACGCGAGATACGCGTTGTACGCCTGGAGCTCCTGATCGCCGTCCCGGTCCGCGGCCCGGTCCGAGCGCTTCGCCGTCCGCTGCTCCGAGCGGTACCACTGGAACACCAGGGCCACCAGAACCAGCACCGAGGGGATCTCGCTGAACGCCCAGGCGATGCCGCCCGCCGCGCTCTGGTCGGACAGCGCGTCGATGCCGAGCGAGGCCGGAGGGTTCTTGTACACCTCCACCATCGGCTGGGACGCCATCATGAGCGCGATCCCGAAGAAGGCGTGGAACGGCATCCCGGCGAACAGCTCCAGCATCCGCATCACATACCCCGGCCGGTGCGGTCCGGGGTCGACGCCCATGATCGGCCAGAAGAAGACCAGACCGACCGCCAGGAAGTGGACCATCATTCCCAGATGCCCGGCCGTCGAGCCCATCAGATAGTCGAAGAGCGGGGTGAAGTACAGCGCGTACAGGCTGGCGATGAACAGCGGGATCGTGAACGCGGGATGCGTGACGACCTTCATGTACCGGCTGTGCAGCAGCATCAGGAGCAGCTCGCGCGGCCCCTTCGAACCACGCCGCGCCACCGGGAGCGCACGCAGCGCGAGCGTCACGGGAGCGCCCAGCAGCAGCAGGATCGGCGACAGCATGCTGATCACCATGTGCTGCACCATGTGCACGCTGAACATGACCATGCCGTAGTCGTTGAGCCGGGTGCACATCACCAGGGCGATGGTCAGCACCCCGACGACGAAGAGGACCGTGCGCGCCACCGGCCACTCGTCCCCGCGTCTGCGCAGCCGCAGCACCCCGTACCCGTACAGGAGCACGGCGAGGACGCAGCCGGTCAGGAAGAACGGGTCCGCGGAGAGGTGGAGCCCCCGTCCCAGCGTGAACGGCGGCAGGTCCATGTTCATGCCGTGCCCGCTGTGATCCATCTGTTCACTCCCGATGGGAACGCCGGGACGTCCCTGTTTCGTGCTGGTTGTCCCGACCAGAGTAGAACTGCCCCCGGCCGCGGATGCGGCCGGGGGCAGTCTCGGGTCGTGGTGTCGCTCAGAGCACGCACTCCACCTCGGCGTACCGCTCGGCGGGCACCGTCTTCAGCGTCTCCACGGCATGCGCCAGCGGGACCATGACGATGTCCGTGCCGCGCAGCGCCGTCATCATGCCGAACTCGCCGCGGTGCGCGGCCTCCACCGCGTGCCAGCCGAAGCGGGTCGCGAGGACCCTGTCGTACGCGGTCGGGGTGCCGCCGCGCTGCACATGGCCGAGGATCACCGGCCGGGCCTCCTTGCCGAGCCGCTGTTCCAGCTCGATGGAGAGCTGGGTCGCCACGCCCGTGAAGCGCTCGTGCCCGTAGATGTCCTTGACGCCCGACTCGAACTCCATGGAGCCCTCGCGCGGCTTCGCGCCCTCGGCGACCACCACGATCGCGAACTTCTTGCCGGCCGAGAAGCGGCGGCCCACCAGCTCCGTCAGCTCGTCGATGTCGAAGGGGCGCTCGGGGACGACGACGGCGTGCGCACCCGCCGCCATGCCCGAGTGCAGGGCGATCCAGCCGGTGTGCCGGCCCATGACCTCGACGATCATGACCCGCTGGTGCGACTCGGCGGTGGTCTTCAGCCGGTCGAGCGCCTCGGTGGCGACTCCGACGGCGGTGTCGAAGCCGAAGGTGACGTCGGTGGAGGCGATGTCGTTGTCGATGGTCTTCGGTACGCCGACGATCGGCAGCCCTGCCTCGGACAGCAGGTTCGCCGCCTTGAGGGTGCCCTCGCCGCCGATCGGAATGATCGCGTCGAGACCGAGATCCCGGACGTGGCCCCTGGCCTGCTCGATGCCGCCGCGCAGATGCGCGGGCTGGACCCGGGAGGAGCCGAGGATGGTGCCGCCGCGGGCGAGGATGCCGCCGACCGCGTCCAGGTCGAGCTTGCGGTAGTCGCACTCCAGGAGGCCCCGCCAGCCGTCGTGGAAGCCGATGACCTCGTCGCCGTGGTCGACCACAGCACGGTGGACGACGGACCGGATGACCGCATTGAGGCCGGGGCAGTCGCCGCCGGAGGTGAGCACACCAATTCGCATTGCCCGGGAAACCTTTGCAACGTGGGCCGACGACCGGACCACGTCGTCCGGTTGGATCCCCGCCACCCTACCGGCGCAGGGTGGCGGGACCGAACCGGGCGTCCGCCTGCTGGACTCCGCTCAACTGAGCCCGATCGACCTCATCGGACCGATCAGAAAAGGCCTGGTCAGGCGGGCTGTGTGGCGGCCGCGACGCGCTCCGCGCGCAGCGCCTCGTACCACCGGTCGTCGGTGGGCGGAAGAGCGTTCACATCGAGCGCCAGCTTCAGCAGCAGATCCGCGATCAGCGGGTTCCGCGCCATCACGGGACCGTGCATGTAGGTGCCGAAGACCGTGTCGTTGTACGCGCCCTCCGTGCCGTCGCCCGTGCCGTTGCCCCGGCCGAACCGCACCCGCGCGAACGGCCGTGCCGTCGGGCCGAGATGCGTGACGCCCTGGTGGTTCTCGAAGCCGGTCAGCGGCGGAAGACCGAGCTGCGGGTCGATGTCCCCCAGCACGTCGCCGACGCACCGCTCACCCTCGCCGCGGGTCGAGACCACGTCGAGCAGTCCGAGACCCTGCTCGCGCTCACCGAGGTCGTTCACGAACTCGTGGCCGAGGATCTGGTAGCCGGCGCAGACCGAGAAGATGATCGCGCCGTTGGACGCGGCCCGGCTGAGGCCGCCGTCACGCCGCAGCCGCTCCGCCGCGAGCCGCTGCGGCCGGTCCTCGCCGCCGCCGATCAGATAGATGTCCCCGGACGTGGGGACCGGCTGGTCGCTGCGGACATCGACGCGCGACACGTCGAGACCGCGCTGACGGGCCCGGCGCTCCACCACCAGGGCGTTGCCCTGATCGCCGTAGGTGCTCAGCAGGTCCGGGTAGACCCACACCAGCCGCAGGCTGTTGTTGCTCATGCTTCGTCCTCTCCGGAGGGGGCCGGGGCCGGGGTCAGTTGCCGACACGACGGCGCAGATCCTGGAAGGCGGTGTAGTTGGCGATGACCTCGATGCGTCCCGGCGGTGCCTGCTGCACGGCCTCATCGAGGTTCTCGCAGACCCGGAAGTCGAGCCCGGCCACTTCGAGCCGGACCGCGAGGTCCAGCTTGCGGTCGCCGAGCACGAAGATCGGGTGGCCCGCGAGCTGGGTGTAGTCGACGTCCCAGAGCCAGGAGGTGTCCGTGCCGTCCGCGCCGCGCGCGTTGACCGACAGGATCACCGGGGTGGGCGGCGGGTCGATCAGGGAGAACGTCTCCAGCCAGCCCGCCGGGTTCTTCGCCAGCAGGAGCCGCAGCTCACGGCCGAGGAAGCCCACCACGTCGTAGCGGCCGGCGACGGCCTGCACCTGGTACATGCGCTCCAGGGCCACCTGGGGCGGCACACCGAAGACGGCGGCGACGGCCGCCGAACTCGTCGCGTTGGCCTTGTTGGCGCGGCCGGGGAGCTGGAGGTGGATCGGCCACGCCGAACCGTGCGGGTCGAGCACGTAGTCCCCGTGCAGAACCCAGCTGGGCGGCGGGCGGCGGAAGCCGCACTCGCCGCAGAACCAGTCGTCGCCGGGGCGCTGCATCACGCCGCCGCAGGACGGGCAGGACCAGGCGTCGTCCTTCCACGCCTGGCCGGCTGCCACCCACACCACATTGGGGGAGGAGGAGGCCGCCCAGACGATCAGCGGGTCGTCGGCGTTGGCGACGATCACGGCCTTGGAGCCGGACAGCCCCTCGCGCCACTTCTCGGCCAGCATCCGCGTCTCGGCGGCCCGGTCCAGCTGGTCGCGCGAGAGGTTGAGCAGCGCGATCACCTTGGGCGTCGTGTCGCGGGCGACCCCCGCGAGGTACTTCTCGTCGACCTCGATCACGCCGTACTGCGCGTCGGAGCCGCCGGCCAGGGCCGAGGTGATGCCCGCGGGCATGTTGGCGCCCAGCGCGTTCGAGACGACCGGGCCCGCGGCCCGCAGCGCCTCGGCGATCAGCCGTGTGGTGGTCGTCTTGCCGTTCGTCGCCGACACGAGGATCACGTCCAGGTGCTGCGCCAGCCGCCCGAGCAGGTCGGGGTCGAGCTTGAGCGCCACCCGGCCGCCGATCACCGATCCGCTGCCCCGCCCGGCCGCCCGCGACACCGCCGCAGCGGCCTTGCCCGCCGTCACGGCCAGCTTGGCCCGCGGCGACAACGGCTCCGTGTTGCCTGCCATCGTCCTAGATCCTCCTTGCATCGGTCCGCCGCCCAGCCTATCGATGTCCGGCGCGGTGACGGCACCGCGGCACCGTCCGGCACGTGGAGTTCCCGTGGAATGCGCGGCGCGCGGGAGCGCCATCGCGTGGTCCGCGGGTGCGCCGGCCCGGAATTCCGGGTGCGCCGGCGGCCGGGAGCGCGTTACCGTCGCCGATATGAACGTCATCGGCCCGATCACCACCGCGACCGCGCGAGCGCCCGGCTCGCCGGTTGCCGCCGTCTGACATTCCCCTCCCCCGGCGACCGGAAACGGTCCGTCGGCAGTGCCGCGGTATTCGTGCCCCGGCCGGGTGACTGAACGGGTCCCGTTCTCCGGTGCCTCCCCGCTGCGATGCGAAGGAGTCATCCCCATGGATACGGAACAGCTGGCCCGCACGTTCGTCGAGTACTTCGAGGACCGCGGCCACCACCGCGTCGTCGGCTCGACCCTGCTGCCGCCGCCCGGCGACCCCGTGCTCTTCACCACGTCCGGCATGCACCCGCTCACCCCGTACCTGGAGGGCCGCCCCCACCCCGGGGGCAGCCGGCTCGTCAACGTACAGCGCTGTCTGCGGACCACCGACCTGGACGAGGTCGGGGACGCCACCCACCTGACCGTCTTCGAGATGCTCGGCACCTGGTCGCTGGGCGACTACGACGGCCCGCGCAGCCTCGACTGGGGATACGGCCTGCTCACCGAGGGGCTGGGGGTCGACCCCGGACGGCTGCACGCCACGGTGTACGCGGGTGACGACCGGACCGAGCGGGACATGGCCTCCCTGCGGCTGTGGCAGGCCCTCGGTGTCCCCGTCGAGCTCACCGTGGAGGACAACTGGTGGTCCAACGGCCCGGTCGGGCCCTGCGGCCCCGACTCGGAGATCTTCCTGTGGAACGGCGAGGGCCCGCCCGTCTCCACCCCCACCCGGGACGAGCGGTGGGTGGAGGTGTGGAACCACGTCACGATGAGCCACCGCCGGCTCGACGACGGCTCGCTCGTGCCACTGCCCCGGCGCAATGTCGACACCGGGCTCGGTCTTGAGCGGCTGGCCACGCTGCTCCAGGGCAGGCGGTCGGTCTTCGAGTGCGACGCCTTCGACCCCTGGCGCCGCCTCGTGCCGGGCCTGTGGCCGCTGGACGAGGTGTCGCTGCGGCTGGTCTGCGACCATCTGCGGTCCGCGGTCGTCGTCATCGGGGACGGGGTGCGCCCGGCCGCCACCGGGCGGGGGTACGTGCTGCGGCGCCTGCTGCGGCGGGTGCTGACCGTGCTCCGGCGCGACGATCCCTCGCGCACCCTCGGGGACCTGCCGCCCGAACTGGTCCGGCACACCCTGGACCACTTCCGGCAGGACCTGGACCCCGGTGTGGTGCCGCGGGTACTGGCCGAGGAGGAGCGCCGGTTCGCCGGGCTCCTGGAGCGGGGCCGTCAGGTGCTCGCCCGGCCCCGCTTCCGAGGGCCGCTGACCGACGAGGACTTCCACTACCTCCACGACACGCACGGTCTGCCGCGCGACCTGATCACGAGCCTGCGGGAGGGGTGAGGGGGAGCGGTGCCGGGGGTATGCCGTACCCCCGGCACCGCGGCCGGTCACGGCGTGACGATGTTCCCGCCGAACGACACCACGAGGCGGCCGTCCGAGGCGAACGACCACTGCATGGCGCCCTCGTACGCGGAGCACCGGGAGCCGTTCGATCCCGACCAGAACTGGTTGGAGCTGTCCGCGTCCCCGACGGTCTTGTCGTTGGAGCCGCTGCCGCTACGGCAGGAGGTGTTGTCGCGGAACACCGAAGTGCCCTTGTCGAAGGAGAAGTTGCGCTCCTCGTTGTCGATGCCGATGTTGTCCGACACGGTCATCGAGCCGGGGTTGCTGTTGTACGTGAACCCGTGGTGCCCGTTGTTGTAGGCGATGTTGCGCCGCACGATGTGGTCCACCTCGATGCCGTCGCCGCCGAGCTTGAAGCCGTTGCGGTCGCCGTCGTCGTTCACGGTCCCGTCGGAGAGGGTTCCGTTGTCGTAGGAGAGCGAGTCCTCGATGGTCACCGGACCGATGGGGCCGGTGTCCTTCTTGGTGTAGAGGTCCCAGCCGTCGTCGATGTTGTTGTGGGAGACGGTGTAGCGGAAGACGTTGCCGGGGCCCGAGGTGAGCTTGGACGCGAAGCCGTCGGCGTCCTCGCCGTCGGAGTCGGCGTTGTCGTGCGACTCCGAGCTCAGGATGAGGTTGTCGGCGGGCCACTCGTCGTCGGGGGTGCTGGAGGAGATCCGCGAGATCTGCAGGCCCGAGTCGTGGTTGAAGCGCGTCACGACGTGCTCGATGACGTTGTTGCTGCCGCCGACGAAGATGCCGTTGTCACCGGCGTGCTCGACCGTGATGCCGTCGATGTGCCAGTAGGCGCCGTTCACCGCGAGCCCGCGGTTGGCAGGGTCCTCGCTCATCTCCGAGAAGTTCAGCACCGGTTGCTCGCCCGGGTAGGCGGCCATCGTGGTGCGGGCGCCCGACGTGCCGTCGTTGCCCGGCTCGATGGTGACCGTCTGCCCGTAGTGGTACGTGCCGCCGCGCAGGTAGATCGTCCCTCCGGAGTCGACCCGGCCGATCGCCGAGGACAGCGTGGTGGGGTCCGACTCCGTGCCCGCCGCGTCGGCGGTACCGTCCGGCGCCACGTACAGCGCCGCCGCGGCCGCTCGCACGGAGGCCGTCTCGTGCGTCGGGGCGGCCTGCGCGGTGGCGCCCAGGGTGGCGAGCGAGCCGGCCAGCAGGCCGGCACATGCGAGAACAGTTTTGATCTGCATCGTTCGACTCCAGGTGGGGGGAGGGTAGGGCGCGGACTTGCGCCCGGCCCGGTGCAAGCGCTTTCCATCGACCGTAGAGTGGTGCCATGGGCACGTCAACGGTCATGCATGTGTGCGTTGGTCATGGACGTGAACGCGGGGGAGTCGCTGAGCGCCCGAACCGCTCACGTTCGGCACCCGCGTCACGCGTCACGTAGGCGGCCCCGGGGTCGTGCCCGGAGTCCGGCCGGGTGACCGGAGCGCGGGAGTTGACGGGGGTCGGGGGCGGGGTGCCCGGCGTGTCCGGGCGGTCGTGCGGAACGTACGATGGCCGCCATGCGAAACCGCCCGATCCCCGGCACTTCCGGAATCGTCCGGACCATGAGCCTGCTCGGCGACCCGGTCCTGCACGCGGCGTGCGAACCGGTCACGGACTTCGGTCCCGCGCTCGCCCGGCTCGTCGAGGACATGTACGCCACGATGTACGAGGCGCGGGGCGTCGGGCTCGCCGCGAACCAGATCGGTGTGCCGTCAAGGGTGTTCGTCTTCGACTGCCCCGACGACGAGGACGTGCGCCACCTGGGCCACGTGGTCAACCCCGTACTGGTGGAGGCGGACGGTGTCACCGTGCGCGGACCCGAGGGCTGCCTCTCGCTCCCGGGCCTGGAGGCCGGCACACCGCGCTTCGACCACGCCGTGGTGGAGGGGGTGACGGTGGGTGGCGAGCCGGTGCGGATCGCCGGGACCGGCTTCTTCGCGCGCTGCCTCCAGCACGAGTGCGACCACCTCGACGGCCGGGTCTACACCGACCGGCTGACCGGTCTGCGCCGGGCTCGGGTGCTGCGCGCCGCCCGCCGGGCACCCTGGGGGCGCACCGGCTGACCGGCTGACCGGTGGCTCGTCAGAAGCCGGGGCCGCCCGTGCGGTCGCCGGCGGCGGCCAGCCTGCCCCAGAGGAGATCGGCCAGGCTCCGCACCAACTGCTCGCGGGAGCACGGGCGTTCGCCCAGCCACCAGTCGCCCGCCGCGTGCATCATGCCGACGATGCCATGGCCCCAGATGCGGGCCATCGCCTGACTGTCCGGGCCGAGGTCCACCCGCTCGGCGATGACGGCCGCGAGCTCCTCGCCCAGGCGGCGCAGCAGCGGCGCGGAGTGCCGTCCGACGTCGAAACCCTGCTCGGGAGAAGGGGTGGCGTCGTCGGACGGGTGCATCAGGAAGCGGTAGACCTGAGGGCGTGCCTCGATGGCCGCGAGATAGGTGTCGAGGGTCGACTCGACCCGTTCGCGGCGGTCGGCGGGTGCGTCGAGGGCGGCGCGCAGGGCGCTCAGCAAGGCGTCGGTGTGCCGCTTGGCGAGGGCGCGGTAGAGGCCGCCCTTGTCGCCGAAGTGCCGGTAGAGGATGGGCTTGGTGATTCCCGCCTCGGCCGCGATGGCGTTCATCGAGGCCCCGGGGCCGTCCCTGAGTACCACGCGGTCGGCGGCTTCGAGCAGCTCACGGCGGCGGCGCTCCGCCGAGGTCCGCTGGCGCTCCGCCTGTCGTGTGGTCTCCATGTCGTTTCTCCCACCCCTGGCCGTGCCTGTCCGTCCTGCCTGCGCAACGTAACACCCTGTCCGGCGCGGCGCGGATGGCGTCTCACGTGGTTGACAGAGGCTACTTGCCGGTAACAGACTGTTGTTACCGCAAGTAACGAGGCGTTTCGAGGCAGCACGTGGAGGGGAACATGGCCGAGTTCACGCTCGAACTCAACGATGACCAGAAGGAGGTCCGTGACTGGCTTCACGGCTTTGCCGCTGACGTGATCCGTCCGGCCGCTTCGGAGTGGGACGAGCGTGAGGAAACGCCCTGGCCCGTCATCCAGGAGGCGGCGAAGGTCGGGATCTACTCCCTCGACTTCTACGCCCAGCAGTTCTTCGATCCTACGGGGCTCGGCATCCCGATGGCCATGGAGGAACTGTTCTGGGGCGACGCCGGCATCGCCCTGTCGATCGTCGGTACGGGGCTGGCGGCCGTCGGCGTCCTCGCCAACGGCACCGAGGAGCAGATCGGCACCTGGATCCCGCAGATGTACGGCGACGCCGACGACGTCAAGGTCGCGGCCTTCTGCTCCTCCGAGCCCGACGCCGGCTCCGACGTCGCCTCGATGCGCACCCGCGCGGTCTACGACCAGGCCAAGGACGAGTGGGTGCTCAACGGCACCAAGACCTGGGCGACCAACGGCGGCATCGCCAACGTCCACGTGGTCGTCGCCGTCGTCGACCCCGAACTCGGCTCCAAGGGGCACGCCTCCTTCATCGTCCCGCCGGACACCCCCGGCCTGTCGCAGGGCCAGAAGTTCAAGAAACACGGCATCCGCGCCTCGCACACCGCCGAAGTCGTCCTTGAGGACGTGCGCGTCCCCGGCCACTGCCTGCTCGGCGGCAAGGAGAAGCTCGACCAGCGCCTCGCCCGCGCCCGCGAGCGTGCCGCCTCCGGCGGCGAGCGTGTGAAGAACGCGGCGATGGCCACCTTCGAGGCCTCCCGCCCGGCCGTCGGCGCCATGGCCGTCGGTACCGCCCGTGCCGCGTACGAGGTGGCGCTGGACTACGCCAGGACCCGGACCCAGTTCGGCCGGCCGATCATCGACAACCAGGGCGTCGCCTTCCAGCTCGCCGACATGCGCACCCAGATCGACGCGGCCCGCCTCCTGGTCTGGCGCGCCTCCTGGATGGCCACCGCCGGCAAGCCCTTCGAGTCCGCCGAGGGCTCCATGTCCAAGCTGTACGCGAGCGAGACCGCCAAGAAGGTCACAGCCCAGGCGATCCAGATCCTCGGCGGCAACGGCTACACCCGTGAATACCCGGTCGAGCGCATGCACCGGGACGCCGCGATCTACACGATCTTCGAGGGAACGAGCGAGATCCAGCGCCTGGTCATCGCCCGCACCCTCTCCGGCATGCCGATCCGCTGACGGCCCTCAGCGGCCCGGAACGCGACCCGGCCCCCGCCCCCGGCACCACGTGCAGGGGGCGGGGGCCGGGTCGCGTGTACCGCTCACGATGGTGTGCACCTGCCATGTACCTGTAGATTCCCCGTGGAGATCGTGACCGGGTGATGGAGGGGGCAGAGCATGGTGGGGACCGGTGGAATACGGCTCGCGGCGGCCGTCGCTGCGGCGTTCGGGCTCGTCGTCACCGCCCAGGGAACGGCGTCCGCCGCGCCCCGGACGGTCGACGCGACATTCGGCGGCTACGGGGAATGGAACGCCGACCCCTACGGCGGCGCCCCCGGCGACTCGATCCGCGCCTGCGACACCTCGGCCGACGGCTGGAGCATCGAGGTGAAGCTCGACATCGGCGGGGACGGCACCTGGGACCGCATCGCCACCACCCGTGGCCACACCGCGCCCTACTGCACGTCGTGGAAGACCGGCAACATCAAGGAGGGCACCCCCGTCCGCGTCCAGGTGGCGAACGTGAACGGTGGTGCCACCTACCCCAAGGGCTCCCTGCTGCTGAGCCGCGCCTGAGGCCCGCGCCCCCTGAACAGGGAGCCGTGCCTCAAGCCGGGAGCTGCGCCTCGATCGCGGCCACCAGCTCCGGGGCCTCCGGCTCCGTACGCGGGCGGATACGGGCCACCGGCTCACCGGCCGGCGAGATCAGGAACTTCTCGAAATTCCACTGGACGTCCCCGGCCTCGCCGTCCGCGTCCGCGAGCCGCGTCAGCTCCGCGTACAGCGGGTGCCGGCCGGCGCCGTTGACGTCGGTCTTCTCCAGCAGCGGGAAGGTCACCCCGTACGTCGTCGAGCAGAACGTCCGGATCTCCTCCGCGCTCCCCGGCTCCTGGCCGGCGAACTGGTTGCACGGCACGCCGAGCACGGTCAGACCGCGGTCCCCGTACTCCTTCTGGAGGCGCTCCAGCCCGGCGTACTGCGGGGTCAGACCGCACTGCGATGCGACGTTCACCAGCAGCACGGCCCGGCCGCTGTAGGCGCCCAGGGTGGTCGGCTCGCCGCTGAGGGTGCGGAGCGGGATGTCGTACAGCGTCATGAAGGTCTCCTCGTCGGTGTCTTCCCGCCCATTCTTACGCCCGGGGCTCCCGGGGTGCGAAGCCGGCCGCCTTGTAGTAGAAGGTCGTCGGCTTCAGGACCCCGGCCGGGTCCGCCGCGTAGTCCGGGACGGACCCGCACTCCGTCCAGCCGGCCGACCGGTACAGCCCCTCCGCCAGGCCCCCGCTCTCCGTGTCCAGGACCAGCAGCGTGATGCCGTCCTCACCGGCCGCGCGCTCGACGGCGTCCAGCAGCTCCCGGCCGAGACCGCGGCCGCGGGCGGACGGGCGGACCATCAGCTTGGTCACCTCCGCGCGGTGGCGGGCATTGGGCAGGGGCGCCCTGACCAGGCCGACCGTTCCGGCGATGCGTTCCCCGTCCCGGGCCAGCCACACCTGCAGCCGTCCGGCGTCCACGGCGGCGGCCCGCTCCCGCCACCAGTCCGCGGCGGCACCCCGGTCCAGGGGCGCGAGGAAACCCACCGACGAACCGCCCTCGACGGTCTCCACCAGCAGAGCGGCCAGCTCATCGGCGTACGTGACCAGCTCGGGTCCGGACACCTGGACGATCTCGGTCATGGGGCGGGTCCTTTCACGGTGACGGCGGGATGCGGCGCCGTCGACGCCTCGACCATCCCTCCGCGCGGACCGGCAACGCGGCCGCGCGATCATAACTCCAGGTCGGCACGGGTGCGAGCAGCCCCGCACAGCTACTGCCCGCCGTTCTGCCGGACACGCGTGCCCATGCCACGCTGGAATCGGGACGCCCGGCGGGCACACCTCTCCTGCCGGGTGACCGAGCCAGTAAAGGAGGCCCCAGATGGCCGGCACCGGCAGTGCAGCACAGACGACCCGCGGCACCAGCGGCCCGCACCATCCGTTCAGAGCGGGCTGGACGGCGTTCGCGGCGGTCCTGATGATCTTCGGCGGGGCCATGGCGGTCCTCCAGGGGATCTCCGCCATCGCCAAGGACGACGTGTTCGTCGCCACGCGCGACTACGTCTTCCAGTTCAATCTGGCGGGCTGGGGCTGGATCCACCTCATCCTCGGCATCGTCATCGTGCTCGCCGGCTTCGCCCTGTTCACCGGGGCCCTGTGGGCGCGGGTCGTGGGCGTCGTACTCGCCGGACTCGGCGCACTCGCCAACTTCGCCTGGCTGCCGCACTACCCGCTGTGGTCTATCGTGCTCATCGCCATCGACGTCTTCATCATCTGGGCGCTGTGCTCGGACTCCGACCGCCGAGAAAGGGCCTGACGGCGCCTCACGGCTGCGTCGGCGGCACGAGCGTGCCACCCGGCGCGGACTCGGGGCCGCGAGTGCGCGCGGGCGGGCGGCCTCCGGTGGCACGGACCGGCGCGAGGACGAGGGCTCGCGCCACCGGGCGTTCCCGGGGCGGGTGTACCCCGTACGGCCAGGACCGGACAGCTGGGAGTATGACCACGTGGAGTCACCCGAAGCCGCCCCCGCGACCGAGCCGCTGCCCGGCACCGCCACGGCCACCGGCCCCCGCACCGTGCGTTGCCGCCTCTGCGGACGGCCGCTCACCGGCACAGCGTCCCGCCGCACCGGCCTCGGCCCCTCCTGCGACGCCAAACTGCACCCCGCGCCGCCCGCCATCCGCCACCGGCGGCACGAGGTCGAGCAGGACGTGCTGCCCGGCACCTGAGGCGTTACGCGGACGGGGCGTCGCCCAGCCGCCTGAACAGCCCCTCCTGCACCACCGACACCAGCAGACTGCCCGCACGGTCGTAGATCCGGCCGCGCGCCAGCCCCCGCCCGCCCGTGGCGATCGGCGACTCCTGGTCGTACAGGAACCACTCGTCCGCCCGGAACGGCCTGTGGAACCACATGGCATGGTCCAGGCTCGCCATGTCGAAGCCGCGCGGCCCCCACAACGGCTCCACCGGGATGCGGACCGCGTCCAGCAGCGTCATGTCACTCGCATACGTCAGCGCACACGTGTGCACCAGCGGATCGTCGCCCAGCGGACCCACCGCGCGCATCCACACAGCGCTGCGCGGGTCGGCGCCCTCGACCTCCTCCCGCGTCCAGCGCAGCCGGTCGACGTAGCGGATGTCGAACGGCTGGCGCCGCGCCATCCGCTCCAGGGCCTCCGGCAGACCGCCCAGGTGCTCGCGCACCTCTTCGGCGACCGTCGGCAGCTCCTCGGGACCGGGCACGACGCGGGCCGGCGGCAGCTGGTGCTCGAAGCTCGCCTCCTCGGGGCGGTGGAACGACGCCGTCAGGTTGAAGATCGTCCGGCCCTGCTGCACGGCCGTCACCCGGCGGGTGGTGAACGACCTGCCGTCCCTGACCCGCTCGACGTCGTAGACGATCGGCACCCCCGGTCGGCCCGGACGCAGGAAATAGGCGTGCAGCGAGTGCACCGGCCGGTCCCCGTCCGTGGTGCGGCCGGCGGCCACCAGAGCCTGCCCCGCCACCTGCCCGCCGAAGACCCGTTGCAGGGACTCGTCGGGGCTGCGGCCACGGAAGATGTTCACCTCGATCCGCTCCAGGTCGAGCAGGTCGACCAGGCTCTCGGCGGGGTTCGTCATGCCGTTCCTCTCCACTCTCGCGGTGACCTCGCGCGTCCGCTCACAGCTGGCCCACGGAGGTGACCCGCACGACCGCCCGGCCCTCTTCGTCCGACGCCGCGAGGTCGACCTCGGCGCTGATGCCCCAGTCATGGTCGCCGTTCGGGTCGGCGAACGTCTGACGGACCCGCCACAGACCGTGCTCGGCGTCCTCGTCGATCTTCAGCAGCTTCGGCCCGCGCGCGTCGGGACCGGTGCCCAGCTCCTCGTACTCGTCCCAGTACGCGTCCATCGCCTCGCCCCACGCGTCCTCGTCCCAGCCCGCGTCCTTGTCCAGCTCGCCGAGGTCACGCACCCGGTCCAGCGCGGCCAGCTCGACCCGGCGGAACATCGCGTTGCGCACCAGGACCCGGAAGGCGCGGGCGTTCGCCGTGACCGGCTTGACCTCGTCGGCCCGCTCCTGCGCCTGCTCGGCCGTCTCGACCTCCGGGTTGGCCAACTGCTCCCACTCGTCGAGAAGACTGGAGTCCACCTGACGGACCATCTCACCGAGCCAGGCGATCAGATCCTCCAGGTCCTCGGACTTGATGTCGTCCGGGATGGTGTGCTCCAGCGCCTTGTACGCGCTCGCCAGATAGCGCAGCACGATCCCCTCGGTGCGCGCCAGCTCGTAGTTGGAGGTGAACTCCGTGAACGTCATGGCCCGTTCATACATGTCACGGATCACCGACTTCGGCGACACCGGATGGTCGCCCACCCACGGGTGGCTGCGCCGGTAGACGTCGTACGCGTGCCACAGCAGCTCGCTCAGCGGCTTCGGGTACGTCACCTCCTGGAGCAGCTCCATCCGCTCCTCGTACTCGATCCCGTCGGCCTTCATCTGCCCGACCGCCTCGCCGCGCGCCTTGTTCTGCTGCGCGGCCAGGATCTGGCGCGGGTCGTCCAGCGTCGATTCCACGACCGAGACCATGTCCAGCGCGTACGACGGCGAGTCCGGGTCCAGCAGCTCGAACGCGGCGAGCGCGAACGTGGACAGCGGCTGGTTCAGCGCGAAGTCCTGCTGGAGGTCGACGGTCAGCCGCACGATACGGCCCTCCGCGTCCGGCTCGTCCAACTGCTCCACCACGCCACCGTCCAGCAGCGAACGGTAGATCGCGATGGCCCGGCGGATGTGGCGCAGCTGCGCCCGGCGCGGCTCGTGGTTGTCCTCCAGCAGGTGCCGCATGGCCTCGAAGGCGTTGCCCGGCCGGGCGATCACGGACAGCAGCATCGTGTGCGTGACCCGGAAACGGGAGGTCAGAGGCTCCGGATCGGACTGGATCAGCTTGTCGAAGGTGGTCTCCGACCAGGCCACGAAGCCCTCGGGAGCCTTCTTGCGGACGACCTTGCGCTTCTTCTTCGGGTCGTCGCCGGCCTTCTTGACCGCCTTCTCGTTCTCGATGACGTGCTCGGGCGCCTGGGCGACGACGAAGCCCGCCGTGTCGAAACCCGCCCGCCCTGCCCGGCCGGCGATCTGGTGGAACTCACGGGCCCGCAGCGTGCGCACCCGGGTGCCGTCGTACTTGGTGAGGGCGGTGAACAGCACGGTGCGGATGGGTACGTTGACGCCGACGCCGAGCGTGTCCGTACCGCAGATCACCTTCAGCAGACCGGCCTGAGCCAGCTTCTCCACCAGCCGGCGGTACTTCGGGAGCATGCCGGCGTGGTGCACACCGATGCCGTGCCGCACATAACGCGAGAGGTTCTGGCCGAACTTGGTGGTGAAGCGGAAGTTGCCGATCAGATCGGCGATCTTCTCCTTCTCCTCCTTGGTGCACATGTTGATGCTCATCAGCGACTGCGCCCGCTCCACCGCGGCGGCCTGGGTGAAGTGCACGATGTACACCGGCGACTGCCTGGTCTCCAGGAGCTCGGTCAGCGTCTCGGTGATCGGCGTCAGCCGGTACTCGTAGCTCAGCGGCACCGGACGGGTCGCCGAGCGGACCACGGAGGTGGGGCGGCCCGTACGCCGCGTCAGGTCCTCCTCGAACATCCGCACGTCGCCGAGCGTCGCCGACATCAGGATGAACTGCGCCTGCGGCAGCTCCAGGATCGGGATCTGCCAGGCCCAGCCCCGGTCCGCCTCCGCGTAGAAGTGGAACTCGTCCATCACGACCTGGCCGATGTCCGCGTACTTCCCGTCGCGCAGCGCGATGGAGGCCAGCACCTCGGCGGTGCAGCAGATCACCGGGGCGTCGGCGTTGACCGAGGCGTCCCCGGTGAGCATGCCGACGTTCTCCGTGCCGAACAGCTTGCACAGGTCGAAGAACTTCTCCGAGACCAGCGCCTTGATCGGGGCGGTGTAGAAGGTGACCTTGTCCTGGGCCAGGGCGGTGAAGTGCGCACCCGCCGCGACCAGGCTCTTCCCGGACCCGGTGGGCGTGGAAAGGATCACGTTGGCCCCGGAGACCACCTCGATCAGCGCCTCCTCCTGAGCGGGGTAGAGGGTGATCCCCTGCGTCTCGGTCCAGGACGAGAAGGCCTCGAAGAGGGCGTCGGGATCGTCGGTCGGGGGCAGCTGATCAATAAGGGTCACGCCCCCATCTTGCCTGCCTTCGGCCCCGATGAGGGAACCGGACGACAGCGGGAAGATCACGGACGATACGCTGCCCTCTCAACTCGGCCGCGCCGCAACGGCGGTGGCCGGGCCTCGCGCGCAGGTACCGCCTGGCGCACTCGGCGACACCCACGGGGGGCTCAGCAGTCATGATGGGACCGGCACACTCACTGTCCGGGGCAGCGGCCTGGCTGGGGGTGGGTGCCGCCGCGGCTGCCGCCGGCCACCCCATGCCGTGGCCCGTCCTCGTCGTCGGCGCGCTGATCAGCGCGGGCGCGGCGCTCGCCCCCGACCTCGACCACAAGTCGGCGACCATCTCGCGCGCCTTCGGGCCGGTCTCACGCACCCTGTGCGAGATCGTCGACAAGCTCTCGCACGCCGTCTACAAGGCCACCCGGATGCGGGGCGACTCCACGCGCAACGGCGGCCACCGCACCCTGACCCACACCTGGGCGTGGGCGGTCCTGATCGGCGCCGGCGCCTCCGGCGCGGCGTTCACCGGCGGCCGCTGGGCCGTGCTGGGCATCCTCTTCGTCCATCTGGTCCTCGCCGTCGAAGGCCTGCTGTGGCGGGCCGCCCGGGTCTCCAGCGACGTCCTGGTCTGGCTGCTGGGGGCGACCAGCGCGTGGATCCTCGCCGGCATCCTCGACCAGCCGGGCAACGGCTCCGACTGGCTCTTCACCGACCCCGGGCAGGAATACCTCTGGCTCGGGCTGCCCATCGTGCTCGGCGCCCTCATCCACGACATCGGTGACGCGCTGACCGTGTCCGGCTGCCCGATCCTGTGGCCGATCCCGGTCGGCCGCAAGCGCTGGTACCCCATCGGCCCGCCGAAGGCCATGCGTTTCAAGGCCGGCAGCTGGGTGGAGATCAAGGTGTTGATGCCGGTGTTCATGGTGCTCGGGGGAGTGGGCGCGGCGTTCGCGATGAACGTCATCTGACACCCGTACCCCGGGGGCCGGCCGGTCGGCCGGCCCCCGGGAGCGTCCACGGGCCCCGGACCGTCAGCCGTGCCAGGACCGCCACAGCGCCGCGTACGCGCCGTCCGCCGCCACCAGCTCGTCATGGCTGCCCAGCTCGCTGATCCGGCCCTCCTCGACCACGGCGATCACGTCCGCGTCGTGCGCGGTGTGCAGCCGGTGCGCGATCGCGATGACCGTACGCCCGTCCAGCACCCGGGCCAGCGACCGCTCCAGATGCCGGGCCGCGCGCGGATCGAGCAGCGAGGTCGCCTCGTCCAGGACCAGCGTGTGCGGGTCGGCCAGGACCAGCCGGGCCAGCGCGATCTGCTGTGCCTGTGCCGGTGTGATCACCAGACCGCCCGAGCCGACCTCGGCGTCGAGCCCCGCCTCCAGGGCCCTCGCCCAGCCGTCCGCGTCCACCGCCGCGAGCGACGCCCACAGCTCCGCGTCCTCGGCGTTCGTACGGGCCAGCAGCAGGTTGTCCCGCAGCGAACCGACGAACACATGGTGCTCCTGGTTGACCAGCGCCACATGCGAACGGACCCGCTCCGTCGCCATGCGCGCCAGCTGCGCGCCCCCGAGCGTGATCTCACCGGTCCGCGGGGCGTAGATCCCCGCCAGCAGCCGCCCCAGCGTCGACTTGCCCGCACCCGACGGGCCGACCAGCGCCAGCCGCGTACCCGGCGCGACGTCCAGCGACACCCGGTGCAGCACATCGACCCCGTCCACGTACCCGAACCGCACCTCGTCGGCCCGCACGTCCCCGCCGTCCGGGGCCACCGAGGCATCGCCCGCGTCCGGCTCGATCTCCCGGACACCCACCAGGCGCGCCAGCGACACCTGGGCGACCTGCAACTCGTCGTACCAGCGCAGGATCAGACCGATCGGGTCCACCATCATCTGGGCGAGCAGCGCACCGGTCGTGACCTGGCCGACGGTCAGATAGCCCTCGATGACGAACCAGCCGCCCAGCAGCAGGACCGCGCCCAGAATCGTCGCGTACGTGGCGTTGATGACGGGAAAGAGGACCGAGCGCAGGAACATCGTGTACCGCTCCCAGTAGCGATGCGCATTTGCGGTACCACGTCTGACGTGGCACGATCGGGGCATGACTCAGTCCGAGGGGGAGGACCCTTCGCTCCTCATCGATCTCTTCTGCCGGAAGAGCCGAGCGAAGGCAAGCAAGGGGAAGCGCGAGATCAGCATCAGCGCGCAGGAAACCCGGGGCCGGCTGATCGCCGATCGTCTGGGGCTCACGGTCCGGCACGTCTGGCGGGAGGTAGGCAGCGCCTCACGGTTCCGGACCGGCAAGAAAGCACGGACAGACCAGGACGCCGCCCTGCGCGCCCTGGAGCGTGGCGAGGTAGGGGCGCTATGGGTGTTCCGACTGGACCGCTGGGACCGCCGGGGGGCAGGCGCCATCCTCCGCATCATCGAGCCGGCGGACGGGCGGCCCCGGCGCATCCTGTTCGACAACGGCGATCCGGACAACCCCGGCGTCGGGCTTGACAGCTCCAACCCACGTGACCGTAAGGAGCTGATCCGACGGGCAGAAGACGCACGTGAGGAGACCGAGGTACTCAGCGAGCGAGTCAGGAACACCAAGACACACCAGCGGGCCAACGGCGAGTGGGTCAACCACTCTGCGCCCTACGGACTCAAGGTCGTCCTGGTGGAGGTGGAGGATGAAGACGGAGACCTTCTCGTCGAACGGAAGCTTGCCCTGGACGACGCACCGGCCGCACAGGGTGCCGACGCCCCGTCAAAGGCGAACATCGCATTCAAGGTGGCGTACGAACTGCCTGTGCAGAAGGAGAGCGGACGGGCGATTGCCCAGGCGATGAACAGGGCACACATCCCCTCTCCGTCGGGCGGTGAGTGGGCACACGCCACCGTGCGCGACATGGTGCGCAACCCTGCCTATGCCGGGTGGCAGACCACGGGGCGTCAGGACGGGCGCAGCCGGCGCGTCCTGTTCCGCGACGAGGCGGGGCGGAGGGTCAGCGTCATGCACGGGCCGGCGCTGCTCACCGACGAGCAGCAGACGGAGGCCATCGCCGCAATGCGCGGGACCGACGGGCGGGGAGTCTCGTCGGCAGGGCCGCACGACACGCGCGCCAAGTATCTACTCACCGGCCTGCTCATGTGCGGCGGGTGTGGGGGCCCCATGTCGTTCAGCGGAACGGGGTACAGGTGCTGGAAGCCGGCTGCGGGCAAGACCTGTCCGGCTCCCGCCTCCGTCGTCCGTCACCTGGCCGATGCCTTCGTACATCATCGCTGGGAAGCACGGCTGGCCGGTGCTGAGCCCGACGACCCCCTCGTGTACGCCGTGGCGGAGCGCTGGGCGGCTCGCGTGCAGCCGGTGGCGACCGAGGAGAGCCGGGCGGCCCTGGAGGCTCTGACAGCGGCAGAGAAGGCGTTGTCCCGCGTCTGGGCGGACCGCAAGGCGGGTCTGTACGAGGGCCCGTCGGAAGCCTTCTTTGCGCCGGCGCTCCGGGAGGTCACCGAGGACGTGGTGGCGGCGAAGAAGCGCGTCGAGGCCACCACCGCGCGACGGGGAGTGGACGTGTCCTTCCTCCTGGACCCCGCCATGTGTGAGGGCGCGTGGGAGGCGGCTGACGGTCAGTTGCGGCGCACACTGCTCCGACTGGCCATCGACAGCGTGACGGTGACCAAAGCACGGTCCCGGGGCGTGATGTTCGACGGGTGGAAGCAGACACGGTTCAAGTGGGCCGACGGGGAGGAGGACTAGTTGGTAAAGCCCAGGCAAAGGATTTGGGCGGGGCGGTGCACCATCGCGATCAAACCGAGCCGCCCTCGTCGCCCGCCCCCTCGTCGCCCGCAGCCTCCGCTGTCCACAGGGTGGTTGTGGATAACTGCGGAGGGTGACGGTGGTACCCGAGTTGTTCACCTTACGTAGCACCCTGTGTGCCAGATTGGCCATTTTGACAAGATGGACCCTTATTTTCATCTCTCCCTAACGCGCGAAGGGTCAAAGAGAAAATAGGGTCAGATTTGTCATTCTGTCCTCGGTCTGTCCAGGGGGCGGGGGAGGCGCGCATATAGAGAACACCCCGGCGAGAACTGCCGCCCCATAACAGAGTTAGGACGGGAAGCTTTTAGTGGCCGTCCTGAACGGTCGGCTTCGCTCCTGTGCTCCCGCACTCTCCTCCGGTTGAGCCGGTTGCAGCGAAGCCGACCGTCACATCTGCTGCCCATCGCCCCATAACTAAGGTGGCGGGGATCATCCCCTCCGATGAGGGAGGAGACGATGGAGACCTTCAGCTACCGGCAGGTGCCTGTTGTGGACACCTGCTCGTCCCCCGGATGTACCAGCGCGGCGGAGGTAGGCAGGCACTGTCCCGCCTGCGCTGTGCGACGGTACACACAGACGGCCATCCGCCCGGACACGCCGACGAGGTACGGTCCGGCGGAGCGTTCCGAATGCTCAGTTCCGGACTGCGCTCGAACCGCACCGAAGGGCCTCATGTGTGGCCGTCACAAGGCGCAGATGGAGCGGAAGGGACGCGTTCGACGTCTACCCCACAGCCGACGCCCTGGGGCCTCGCAGAGGCGAGACGACGAGGGCCGCAAAGAGTGCGGAATGTGCCTGCGGTGGCTGGTACCCGACGAGTACAACTCGTCGAAGCAGTACGCCGACGGTCTACAGCCCTACTGCTCCACCTGCAACACCGCAACCCGATACGGACTCACTCAGGCGGAACTCACCGCCATGCGGGAGGCGAGCGGGGGACGGTGCACCCTGTGCGGCAGGGAGAACACGACCGGGCGGCAGCTGGCTGTGGATCACGACCACGGGTGCTGCTCCGGGACCCGTTCATGCGGGAAGTGTGTCCGCGGGCTGCTCTGCGGTAGCTGCAACACAGGGCTTGGGATGTTCAAGGACTCCCCGGACCTGCTTCGAACTGCAATTGCGTACCTGGAGAAGTACGCCGCATAAGACTTCATGGCCCCGGCGAGCGACGGCGAGTGGCGCGACGCCCCGGGGCCATGATCAAGCTCCTGTAGCTCAGTGGTCAGAGCCCCCGCCTGTCGAGCGGGTAGCCGCCGGTTCGAGTCCGGCCAGAAGCGCGCTTGTCGGGTCCGACGTACGGCGGGCAGCCCGGCTTGCTGAAAGAGCCTTTCGCCGGCAATGGGGACAGGTCGACGTCACGCACTGCCGGCCAGCCAATCGGCGACCGGGAGCCAGCCTCTGACGTCTGCTGAGCCGCACGGCGCCCCGGGGCAGACCGGGAGCCGCGCGGAGGGATTCGTCAGGGCCGTGAACGGCGCCCTGGCTGACCGTGGGTTGGTGGGGACGCCACGGCACATGATCGTGTGGCGCAACTGGACAGCGCACCGCACTACGCATCGAAGTCGTACGACAGGGTGAAGGCGTTGGCGTCCATGACGAGATCGCTGACTTCAACAACCAGCTCATCAACGTCAAACGCTAGCCGACGGACCTCCAGTACCACAGCACTGCTCCGGAGATTCAGCTCCTGACGCTCAACCCCGGTCGCCAACCGACCCGTCACGGACTCGTTGAACCGCACTGGAGCGTGCCCCACGTCCGCCAGTCGGGCATAGATACCTCCGGGGCCGGTGTCCGCCTCCGCAATGGGCGTCCCGGCCGCGAGAGCCACCGGGATGCGGGAGACGGCGAGCATGACCGGGCGCACGCCGACGAGGTACCTGCGTGACCGCACGACGTCGGCGGAGTCCATCGTCACGCTGAGCCGGTCAATGACCAGGGCCTCCGAGCCCGTCTCCTTGTCCCACGGTGATGAGGCCGACCTCCAGACGCTTGATCGTGCTGGATTGGCCCTGACGATTCGCGGGACGACCGAGGAGGCCCGAACGAAGACGCCGGCGCCTTTCCGGGCGACGACGAGGCCCTCCTCCTGGAGGACTCCAAGAGCCTGGCGCGCGGTCATCCGGGCCACGCCGTACCGCTCCATGATGTCGTTCTCACCGGGTAGCCGATCGCCTTCGACAAGACGAGCTGATGCGATCTCGGAGCGCAGGTCATCAGCAATGCGGCGGTACTTCGGTCGGCTGTCGGTCATGGACCAACCCTAAACGCAGCCCCGCCAGGGAGGAGCGATCCTCTGGCGGGGCTGAGCTACTTCAGGAGGCTACGACCCCTGCCGGTGGAACGTCAGGCTGACGAACCGCTGGAGCCCTTCGCCCTGCGGGAACTGTGACGTCACCGTCCAGCCGATCGCTTCGACGCCGGCTATGGCCTCTGCCAGGTCGGTGTCATTTCGCGCCGGCCGCGGGTGGAACTTGTACGAGAAGACCCGGTCCCCCCGATCAAAAGCCACCCGGGCCACGTCTTCGATCGCCCCGTACCCACGTTTTGAAAGCCACCGCTTCAACATGCGGCCAGCCTACGGCCAACAACCAGGAGGTGGGGGCGGAATGGCATGGTCCGGGAGTGACCGGCGCAGCCAGCTGCCACGCAACTGGGCGGCCATCAGGCGGCGCATCATCCGGCGCGACGAAGGGCGCTGCACGGCCCTCTACAGCGACGGCCGGCGGTGCGAACTGCCCGGGACGGACGTGGACCACATCGTGCCCGGAGACGACCACAGGGACGTGAACCTGCGCCTTCTGTGCCCGTGGCACCACCAGCACAAGTCGTCATCGGAAGGCGGCACAGCAGCCGCCCTCACGCGGGTGAGCATTCATAAGCCACGTCCTGCGCACCCTGCCCTGGAGGATTGATGGACCCCCGCCCCACAAACAAGATCGGCATGTCCCCGGACGGCCACTCGGTGCCGGCCCTGCGCTCCCTGGCTCGCTCATGAGCGGCGCGCACGTGGTGCTGGAGGAGGCGGACGACACGGGCGAAGACGGGCTTCAGGTCACGCGCGTGAGGGTGAACGGGACCGACGTCGGCAGGCTGCATGTGGCCCCCGAGATCCACGTAGGGTCAGCGGGTGCACGAGACCTCACCACGATCACCCTGACGCTCGTGCCGGCTCACCTGGAGATCCGCGGCGAGCATGCCGACGGTGATCGTCGCGAGCCCCGAGCCGGCTTCACTGCCAAGATCAACTAGGGAATGCAATAAGTAATTGCGGTGTGAATTCATTTGAATTCGAATTGCATTTCAATTGCCTTTTGAATTGCCCTGGATAAAGTAATTTCAGGCTGCATGTATGTATGCTGCACCCAGGGGGATACCCCAAGATCATCGGGTCTAAAGACCGTAAGAGTGCTGGTGTCCGCTGTCTGTACGGGTCTGGGGACCTGGCATCGCGCCGTTGAGGCGGGCCGGCTGGGAGGCCGTCAGGCGCCCGCCTGGGGCCTTCTGGAGGTATCCAGGCGGAGCGGGAGGCGGATTTACCGTTACCGGCCAGCGAGTAGCCCCTTTCAGAAACCCCAGGTCAGCCTATGGATTACCGTTACACGCCGCTGTACACTGGAGCCATGAACACACGAATCTGCGAGTGGTGCCCGGAGCATCTCGGGGCGCGACACTCGCACCGAGCCCGCTTCTGTTCCACCCGCTGCCGTGTGGCATCGCACCGCGCAGCGAAGAGGAACGCGCTCCCCGCTGAGCTGACGACCCGCGACAGGTGGATCCGACGCTCGTCCACGAAGGTCCCGCTGACGGTCGCCGGCATGGCTGCCTCGTCGACGGACCCGCGGACGTGGAGCAGCTACAAGGACGCCGTCGCATCGTCGGCCGGCGTCGGTACGGGTTTCGTTCTCTCCGACGTCGACGACATTGTGTGCTTGGACCTTGATTATGCAGTCGATCCGATGACCGGACGCCTGAAAGCGTGGGCTGCTGCCATCGTTCGTGACGCCGGAGACACCTTTACGGAGATCTCCCAGTCAGGCTCTGGACTTCACATCTTCGGTTACGCCAACGTCCGACATGGACGGCGCATCCGACGAGCGGATGGGATGGCCGTGGAGGTTTATGGCGCCGGACGGTACATCGCCGTTACTGGTAATCGGTTCCGCAACTGCCCCAACGCCCTAGCCGACGTGACAGACGTGGTGACGCGCATCTTGGAGGGGTGACGCTGTGGAGAAGGTCTGTAAGACGTGCGGCGAGATGAAGCCGCTTGAGCAGTTCAGCCCGGTTACCCGAGGTAAGTATGGTCGCGCATCGGATTGCAAGCGATGCGCTGCTGACAAGAAGGCGGCGTACCGGGCCGCCAACCCCGAACGGATTCGAGCTGCTAACCAGAAGCACTACGCCGCCAACGCCGAACGCATACGCGAGAGCAAGCGGGCGTACAACGCGGACAACGCTGATCGACGCGCTGGGTACATGCACCGGTACCGCGCGGACAACCCCACGGCACGTCGTGAGTGGGGGCGGGCCAACCCCGACAAGGTGGCGGCTCATCGGCATCGGAGGCGTGCCCGCATAGCCGAGAACGGCTATGAGACGTACTCCCTGGTCGACGTATACGACGAGTCGGATTACCGCTGTGCGTACTGCGCCGGGCCCATTGAGCACCTGGACCACATTGTTCCCGTGGCAAAAGGCGGTGCAGACGTGAGGGCCAACGTAACTGGCGCCTGCGCGCTGTGCAACCAAACCAAGGGCGATATGGATCCCGAAGAGTGGATCAACCGGGTGTTGGCTTCCAACAAGCCTGTGTGGGCCCACTAACTGCGCAGCAACTCCCGGCATGGGCAGCGCTGCTGACCCTGAATGGGAGGTACCGAAGTGGCTGGACGAGGCCCAGCACCGAAAGACCCATCCAAGCGACGCCGACGCAACGCCGCGGAGCCCGAAACCGTGATCGTCCCTGACGACGAACTCCGGGGCCCCGAACTCCCTGAAGGCGTCCTGGGCGTCAACAAGAGTACTGGCGAACTCATCGCGTGGCACCCCATGACGCTCACGTGGTGGGACACCTGGCGCAAGAGCGCGCAGGCGCAGACCTTCACGGACACCGACTGGGCATTCCTCGTGGACACGGCACTCATGCACCATTCGATGTGGGCCAAGGGCCAATGGACCCTGGCCGCTGAAGTCCGCCTCCGGGCTGCCAAGTTCGGCGCCACACCGGAGGACAGGGCTCGGCTCAAGCTCAAGGTCGACGACCCCACGAACGCCCCGCAGAGGCCCGCTCAGGCCCCCGCAGGCAACGTCTCAGACATCAACTCACGGCGAGCGAGGCTGACCGGCTAACTACAGAGAGGGGGCGTTGATGCCGCACGTCACGGTACGCGCCCCTGGCCACGATCGAGCCCGCTCGCTCGGCTGGCTGGCGCTGGCGTGGATGGAGTTCATGGTCGTTCACGGCCCCGGTGACGTCCAGGGCGAGCCCGTCCGTCACGGCGACGAGTACAGCGGCTTCGTGGTGGACTGCTACGCGGTCGATGACGACGAGGGCAAGCTCCTCTACGACTCAGCGTTCTTCTCCCGCCCGAAGGGCTGCGACAAGTCGGGCCTGGGCGCCCGCATCGGCCTTTTCGAGGCCCTTGGCCCTGCCCGGTTTGCCGGCTGGGCTGAAGGCGGCGAGGTTTACCGCGACCCCTGGGGGTTTGGCTTCGAGTACGTCTACGAGGCCGGCGAGCCGATGGGCCGCCCGGTGAAGGTGCCGTACCTCCGGATCATGGCCACGGAAGAGGGCCAGACCGGCAACGTGTACGACACGATCTACTTCAACCTGACCGACGAGTCGTCACCCCTCTCCGCCATCCCGGGCATCGACCCCGGCCTGACGAAGATCAACCTGCCACAGGGTGGGGAGATCACTCCGTCAACTGCGTCGTCCTCCTCGAAGGACGGCGGCAAGGAGACGTGGGTCTGTTTCGACGAGACGCACCTCTATAACACCCCTGAGCTTCGTCGCATGTACGCGACCGTTACCCGAAACCTCCGCAAGAGGAAGAAGGGCGCCGGCACGTGGTACCTGGAGACGACCACGATGTTCGCCCCGGGGCAGGACAGCGTTGCTGAGCGGACGTACGAAGAGGCTGAAGCGATTCGGGAGGGCCGCAAGAAGCGCGGTCGCGCGAAGCTCATGTACGACCACCGGTACGGCGTCTGCAAGGACCTGAAGAATGAGGACGAACTCCGCGCCGCTCTCCGGGACGCCTACGGAGACGCCATGGAGTGGATCGACGAGGACACCCTCGTTGACGACTTCTATGACCTCCGCAACGACTCCGCGGACGGCAAGCGCTACTTCCTCAACTCCCGGACGTCCTCCTCCGACGCGTGGATGGACCCGGACGCCTGGCTGCTCTGCCGGCGTGACGAGGAGATCGCACCTGGTGAGCTGATCACCTTGGGGTTCGATGGATCCATCCGAGATGACGCCACTTCGCTCTGCGCAGCCCGCGTGTCCGACGGTCATCTTCAGCTCCTCGGAGTCTGGGAGAAGCCGGAGGGCCCGGAGGGGGACGGCTGGCAGGTGGACCGCGAATCCGTGGACTCCGCCGTCGCCCAAGCCTTCGAGCGGTACGAGGTGTGCGGCTTCTATGCCGACCCGCCACATTGGCAGGACTACGTAGATGCCTGGACCCGTGACCACGGCGAGAACCTTTCTGTACGCGCCACGCAGGCCCGCCCGCTGGAGTGGTGGACCAACCGCCCGACGGCCATGGAGCAGGCGCTCAACCGCTTCACGGAGGCCGTGGAGGACAAGGGCCTTTCGTGGTGCGGCACGGACAAGGTTGCCGACACCGATACCGAGCACGCCCGCAAGGGCGCCACGCTCTCCCGCCACGTACTGAACGCCAAGCGCCGGCCGATGGGCCGCAACCACATCGGCATCGGCAAGGAACACCCGAAGTCGCCGAAGAAGATTGACGCCGCCATGTCCGCGACGCTCGCCTACGAGTGCCGCGCTGACGCCGTTGCCGCAGGGATCACTAAGCGAAAGAAGCGGACTGGCCGCCTCGTCGCATTCTAGGGAGGAGGACGCATGCCGGTTGACGCACAGGTTCCGGAATCCCCGGGATGGTGGCTCCAGCGGCTGGGCAAGAGGATGCTGGACGAGCGCAAGGACAGCATCGACGACGACAACGAGGTTACCCCCGGGCTCACCTCCCTCCGGAAGGCCGCAGAGGGCAAGCCCGCGCTGCCGACAGTTCCAGGAGTCGACCCACGCGAGATCGTTGAGTGGATGCGGGATGCCCGCACCAACTGGCTCAGTCTCGTCATCGACAGCCCCGGCGAACGTCTGGGGGTCGACGGCTTCCGCTTCGACGACGCAGACCGGGATTCCCCTGACGATGCGCGTGTTGCGGACCGGGAGGCCAACAGGATTTGGCAGGAGAACAGCATGGATGCTGACTCCGCCCTGGTGCACTACGGCGCCATGTCGCAGCGACGTGCGTTCGTCCTCGTGGAGAAGGGTGACGACGGGCGGCCTGTGCTGACCCATGAGACACCCACGCAGGTGGCCGTTGAGCATGAGCAGGGCAACCGGCGCAAGCTGGCTGCCGGACTGAAGCTCTGGCGCGACGACTGGACCGGGAACACCCGAGCCACGCTCTGGACGCCTGCCGAGGTCCACGAGTTCACCACGAAGACCAGCACCCCAGCCTTCACCGGTCGCGCCGCGGAACTTCGTGGGTGGGACGCCCTGGCGCTTCCGAATCTGCCCGACGGCAACCGTGTGAACGAGCTGGGCATGGTCCCCCTCGTCCCCTTCATCAACCGTCGCAACCGCCGGCCGGAAGGGTTCGCGGAACACGAGGACGTCCTCTCGATCCAGAACCGGATCAACCTCTCGCTGATCAACCTCATTGCCGCCATGAAGTACGGCGCCTTCCGCCAGCGGTATGCCGCCGGCCTGGAGGTCGACGAGGACCCGCTCACCGGGGCAGCGATCCAGCCCTTCCAGCTGGACATCCGCAAGCTCTGGACGACCGACAACCCCGACGTCCGCTTCGGGGAGTTCTCGGCAACCGACCTGGGCCCGTACGTGAAGGCCGTGACTGCCGCAGTGCAGGACCTGGCCGCCATTAGTCGCACACCCCCGCACTACCTGATCGGCGCCGTTGTGAACGTCTCCGGCGACGCGCTGAAGGCAGCGGAAACCGGCCTCATCAGCAAGGTTCGCGATCGTCAGCGAGCCTACGGGGAGTCGTGGGAGAACGTCATGCGCATGGCCTTCCGGGTCCTGGGCGACGACGAGCGCGCCACGACCTGGAGCGCAGAGACGATCTGGCGTGACCCCGAGTCCCGCACGATCTCCGAACTCGCCGACGCAGCCGTCAAGAAGGCTTCGGCTGGCGTTCCGTGGCGTCAGCGGATGGAGGACATGGGCTACACCCCGGCGCAGATCTCCCGCATGGAGATCGACCGCGCGGCCGACGCCCTGAACGCTGCGCCGACGGAGGACCCCGAGCCGGCGTCACTCCAGGGCAAGCGTGATGCCCGGACGCTGATCACCCGCGAGGAGGACGATGTCCCTGACGCGGCTTGACCGGCAGTACGGCACCGCAGTTCGCAGCGTGTGGAAGACGACCCTTGGTCGCACCACCCGCGCATGGTCCGGCCTCGGCTCGTGGCGCGACGCCGATGTCCGCCGTTTCGAGCGGACCGTCCTCCCGGTGCTCCTCGGTGGTCAGCGGCAGGTTGCCGCCCTCACGGCGTCGTACCTGGAGCAGCTGTACCGCGAGGTTGACGGACGAGCACCGCGAGTAGACCTGGACTTCGACAGGGTGACCGGACGTGCGCTTCGCGACGTCGACCCCGAGACCGTCTACCGGCGCCCGTTCGTTGAGGTCTGGTCCGCGCTGGACAAGGACGTCGCCTTCGACGTCGCTCTAGACCGGGGCACCCACCGACTGGAGACCATCGCTAAGACGGACCTCCAGCTAGCCCGGACCCACACGGTGAGGGAGGTGGGTGACGATATGCCCCGCTTCAGTTACACCGTCCGTGAGCTACAGGGAGAGTACGACTGCGCTCTCTGCATGATCGCCTCCACCCAGCGCTACCACAAGCGCGACCTGGCCCCGATTCACCCTGGCTGTGACTGCCTCGTCAAGCTCGTGACAGCTGACGAGGACCCCGGGCAGGTCATTGACGAAGAGAAGCTGGAGCGCATCCACGACGCCGTTGAGGACGCGCTTGGCACCTTCGACCGAGGGGGCCGCGCGGTGGACTACCGCAAGATCATCATCGCCAACGACCACGGCGAGATCGGTCCTGTCCTGGGCTTCAAGGGCCAGCACTTCACATCCAAGACGGACATCAACCTTCCGACCTGACGCCCGCCACGGGCTGACGACTCCCGACAGGGGAAACACCTATGCCTCGTCGTACTCTCGCGCGCCGCAACCTCCTGACCTTCTCCGCAGAGCCCTGGACCCTCATGGAGGGCGAGCCGGGTACCGGCGGTGGCGGGGGAGGCGGTGCTCCCCAGCTCAACGAGCACGGCTACCCGGACAACACCCCGACCGCCGACATGTCCACCGAGCACCAGGTGGCGTACTGGAAGCACCACGCCCGCAAGCACGAGGCAGCCTCGAAGGCCGGCCCCGATGCCGCGGAGCTGGAGCGCCTCCGGGCTGCTGACGCCGAACTCGCCACCCGCAAGGCGGCCGAGTTGTCCGACGTGGAGCGGGTCCAGGCGGAGAAGGCGACAGCAGAGGCCGCAGCCGCAACGGCACGTGCCGACGCTGACGCCGCTGTCCGCAAGGCGCTCCTGCTCGAAGTGGCCATGTCGAAGAGCCTCACCCCGGCACAGGCCGCGCGTCTCCAGGGCTCCACGAAGGAGGAGCTGGAGGCGGACGCCGACGCGCTGCTGAAGGACTTCGCTCCCGCAGGTGGCACCGGAACCTACCGGGTCGGCGGAGACCGCGGGTCCGACGTCGGCAGCACTGGCGGCGTGACATCCGGAGCTGAGCGCTTCCGGCAGAAGCACGGCAAGTAACCACTACTTCCCATGGAGGGAACATGGACCTCAACCTCAAGGTCGAGTCCTTCACCCAGGACCGCCGTGACTGGCTCGGCAGCGCCCACGGCACTGACGCCCCCGTCTCGATCACCCTGGACGTCAGCAAGTTCACGAAGGCGACCCACTACCCGGACGGCTACCTGAAGAGCGGCATCCCGCTCGGCAAGGTCACGACCGGCGGTAAGTACGGCCCGTACGACGACGCTGCGAGCGACGGCCGGCAGACCCTCGCGGGCTTCCTCTTCACCGCTCAGGACGTCGACGCCCGGCAGGTGGCTTCCACCTCCGTCGTGGGCTCGATGCTCATCCACTGCTTCATCCGCGAGGCGAAGCTCCCCGTCGCCGTCGACGCTGCCGGGAAGACCGATGTCGCCGGCCGCATCATCTTCGTCTGAGAGGCCCTGACACATGCAGCTGATCACTGAGTACGCGACTCCCGCGGAACTCACCGGCTACGCCCGCGAGGCGCTCCGGTTCCGCGAGGAGAACACGCTCAACCTGAACCGGTGGCTCCCCAACGAGACCATCAACGACCTGACGTTCCGGTTCAACCGGGGCGGAGGCGGCCTCACCGAGGCGGCGAACTTCCGCGCCTTCGACGCTGAGTCGGACATCGCGACCCGCTCCGGCGGGGCCCGTGTGAGCGGCGAGCTGCCGCCCATCTCGCGCAAGATGCCCGTCGGCGAGTACGAGCAGATCCGCATGCGGAACGTCGACACCCAGAACGCTGAGATCCGTGATGCCATGGAGTCCGACTCCGTCAAGCTCGTCGCGCAGATCGCGGCCCGCATCGAGCTGGCTCGCGGTCAGGCGCTCTTCAACGGCTCCGTCACCCTGAACGAGAACGGTGTGCAGGCCGGCGTCGACTTCGGTCGATCCGCCACGCACTCCGTCACGGCGGCTGCGGGCTGGGATGACCCGGACGCCCCGGCGTACGACCAGCTCCAGGCGTGGCTTGAGGTGTACAACGACACCAACGGCTCCCTTCCGGCGTACACCCTGATGTCCCGCAAGGTCTACAACGCCCTGCGGAAGAACAAGCAGATCATCGGCCTGGCCTTCGCCGGCCAGAACGGCGCTCCGGGTGTCCTGACTCGTGACGGCCTGAACGCCGCACTCGGTCAGTACGACATCCCGCCGGTCGAGATCTACGACGCGAGGGTCTCCGTCGGAGGTACCGCCACGCGAGTCACTCCCGAGGACCAGATCCTTTTCCTTCCGGAGCAGGGCGACGCTGCGGGCAGGACCCTGTGGGGTGTCCCGGTGGAAGCGAACGATCCTCGGTACGGCCTGGCTGGCGACTCTGCCGGTATCGCGGTGGGCGGCTACAAGTCGGAGGACCCGCAGACCGTGTGGACCCGTGCAACGGCCATCGTCCTTCCGGTCGTGGGGGCCCCGGACCTGACCTTCCGAGCCACGGTGCTTGACGTCCCTTCTCCCTGACGGTGTCGCCGGGAACCGCAGCCCTGACGCTGGGTTGAGGCGGCACCTGTGACCAGTCTGATGACTACAGAAGAGGATGAATGGCTAAGACCCAGCAGTTGGCGGCTGAACTTACGCTGACCAGCGGCGCCAAGCAGACCGTCACCAGTACGGCTACCTGGACCAGCGCGACCCCGGCGGTTGCTACGGTCTCCGCCGGCGGTCTCGTGACGGCAGTAGCAGTAGGTACCGCCGTGATCAAGGCGGCGGCCCAGGGTAAGGAGGGCACGTGCACCGTCACGGTCACGGACCCCGCAACCCTGATGACCGTCACGCCCGGCACGGCTGACCTTGACCTGACGGAGGCCTGACATGGCGCGACTCCGGACGTACGTGCATCTGACTGACGACCTGGGTCGCGCCGTGGTGTTTGGCCCTGACGACGTCGTCCCCGAGTGGGCACAGGCGCTCATCACCAACTCGAAGGCGTGGCTGGAGCCGCCCGCAAGTCGACTCACGGAGCCTGCCCCGGCGGCGACCGTGAAGAAGGCTCCGGCCAAGCGCGCCGCTCCTCGGAGGAAGGCGGGCGGCAGTGCTGTTTCTGACGGCTGAACTCCGCGCACTCCTGGGTACCCCGCTCTCTGACGAACGGGCACAACTTGCCCACGATCTGGCGGAGGATGCCATCCTGGGCGAGGTAGGGGACCGAGTCGCCACCCCTCCCCAGCGGGGCATCAAGACGGTGGCCCTGAGCGTCGCCGCTCGCATCCTGACGAACCCCCAGGGGCTTCGGTCGGAACAGGCGGGCGGCATGCTTCAGTCCTATGTCGACTCTCAGACCGGTGTCGTCCTGTCCGACGACGAGCGCCGCCGGCTCCGACGAGCAGTGGGCATGGCTGCCGGGGCGGGGATGCTGGACATTGCCCCGGCTGAGTCCCGAATCAGTACCTATCCCTGGCGGCAGGCATGAGCCTGATCGCAAACGTCCTGTCGCAGACGTGGTATGTCGAGCGGGCAGGGGAGCGGGTCCGGGACTCCACGGGGTCATGGGTGCCCGGTCCCCGGGTTCGCATCCGGGTTGACCACTGCGCCGTTATGAGCCCCTACGGCGTGACGGTGGGGTCGTCAACGGAGGAGCACGACGCGTCAACCACCGTGACGACCCGGCGCGTGTTCGCCGCTCCTCTCGGCACCGACGTGCGCCCCGCTGACCGCATCGTCAGCGAGGACGGTTCAGAGGTCTGGGAGGTCATCGGCCGCCCGCTTGTCCTGCCGCTGACGTCCCTCGCGCGAGTCGAAGCCGCTCTGAAGGAGGTAACCGGCTGATGTCGTATCGCTCCAAGTACACCGGCAAGTACGCCGGCTTGGGCCGCATGGTCGGCCGCCCGTGGATGGGCAAGCCGTGCCGGGACGCTGCCGTGCGGATCATGCATTCCGCGGAGGGCTTCTCCCCAACGGGCAACCCTCCGCAGGACCCTCACCCCGGCCTGTACCGGGCCAGCTTCAGTGTCCAGCCCGTCTACAGGAACATTCCTTTCCGTGGGAAGCCACGTATGAGGCATGGAGCCATGGTGGTGAACACTGCACCCCACGCCAAGGCGGTGGAGTACGGCAACTGGAACATCCCCCGGTACGCCCCACTGACCAAGGCGTACATGGCGGCCCTGGCGGCGTACGCCAATGGCTGACGTGGAAACGGTTCTGGCCCCCTGGCTGGAGGCTCGGTTCAACGTCTTCGCAGCAGCTGAGACCCCCGCGGACTTGGAGGACACGCTCCCCGTGATCCGCGTGGAGCGTGTTGCCGGCGCCGACGGACGCTTCGGCCAGACCCCCGCCGTTGCCGTCGATGTCTTTGCCGCCACCGCCGATGAGGCTCGGACGCTTTCTGACCAGGTCCGGGAGGCACTGGTTTTCCTGAGCGGTCCCGTCCCCGGCGCTGTCGTCCGCTCCGTCCGCTGCATCTCCGGCCCGACGCGCCAGCCCTGGGCAAACGAGGCAGTCCACCGACGTGGCGCCACCTACATCGTGGGCCTCCGGGCCGCATAACTCCGATCTTCCCAGCTCCGTGAGTCGACTTGCGGAGCCTCCTACGCATGCCCTGGAGGCATCATGGCGGACACCCGCAATGCCGATCTCACGTTCGGCGCAACCGACTACCTTGTCTACGCGGCAGCCGTGGACACCACCATGCCGATGGCCTTTGCCGACCCGGCAACCCCCTGGGTGAACCTGGGCTGGGTCACGACCGACGGCGGGCTGTTCAAGATCGAGGAGGAGAGCAAGGACGTTGAGGCGGCCGGCTCTCTGGAGCCGATCCGGACCCTGATGACCAAGTCCGTCAAGTCGGCGCAGGTCACCTTCCTGGAGGGCCTGAACCCCCTCGTCCGCGCTCTGTACGACAACGTGCCCGTCGCCTCCCTGGAGCCGACCACGGACACCGTGGAGTACGCGCTCCCCGACAAGCCGGCCGACCTGCGCTATGCCTTCGTGTTCGACACGATGGACGGCGACAAGCGCATGCGCCTGTACATGCCGAACGGCAAGGTCGTGGAGCGGGGCGACGAGCAGCCGCAGACGCAGGACGTCATGAGCGTCCAGATGACCTTCAAGTTCTACAAGGGTGCCTCGAACTCCGCGGCCGTCAAGCGCGCCATCAAGTACGGCGGCGTTGACGTCAGCGCGTTCTTCCCCGAAGAGGGCTGAGCCCCACCTACCAGCAGCGCCCCGTTCCGCGCGGGTCCGGGGCGCTGCTTCACCTCCGCAAGTCGACTCGCGCACCCACCTGACATAGGAGACCCGCGCCCATGACCGACATCACCTCTGCCGACGCCCAGGAGAACGAGGCGAACGAGGAGTACGCGACCGTCCCCCTGGACGGCGTGGACCTGCGCATCAAGCCGGGCAACCGCTGGAGGCCCTCGTACCTCCGGGCCCTCCGCCAGGGCGACTACGACACCTGGGCGGCCGGCGTACTTCACGAGGACGACGTGACCACGTTCCTGGAGCTGGACCCCACCTTCGACGAGATCAACGAGTTCACCACGGCCGCCATGGAGTCGACCGGGGAGGCCCCGGGAAAGTCTTCTGGACGTGCCAAGTCCTCCAGGACCACGCGGAAGCGCTAGAGGCTGACATCCCGCGGTACTACCCGGGCGCGCGAGTGCTTGACGTATACCGCGGGACAGTGTCCCTCCGAACTCTGCGGGTCTGGATTCAGCACCTGCCCCCGGAGTCGGCTACGAAGACGGCCCTGCGGAACGCCGCACCGGAGGCCGATTCATCGGCTCCGGCACCGGAGTACCGCCCGGACAAGGCGGCCTGGAGCAGCGAAATGATGCTCCTCGCGGACATCAAGGACCAACTGGTCCTGACCCGGGGCGTTGCCATAGCAGCAGCCGGCGGAAGTCCGCCTGAGTTCCAGCCCACCCCGAGACCTGGGGTCCCCCCGACGTCGGCATCTGCCAAGCGGCTGTCCGACGAGCAGCGCCGCGCGCTTGACCCGCGGCTGAGAAACCAGCCGAAGGAGGCGTAGGCGCATGCCGGACCTGGATATCGTCGGTGGTGCGGCGGTCGACGTCGTACCTGTCATCCCCCAGTTCCACACCAAGCTGAAGGCCCTCGTCCTCCCCATCGCCGACAAGGTGGGCGAGGAAGCAGGCCGTCGGATGGGGGAGGCGATTTCGAAGAACATCGTCATCTCCATCCCCGACGCCATTAACCAGGGCGGCAAGGCCGGTGTCCGGGTCGCGGGCAAGCAGGGTGACGACGCGGGCGGTGCGTTCGCACGCTCCATCCGGCGCAAGCTGGAAGCTGCGTTCAAGGCGATGCCGAAGCTGGACGTGAAGCTCTCCGATGAGGGTGTTGACGCTGAACTCGCCCGCATCCGCGCCAAGCTGGAGCAGCTTTCCAACAAGCGCATCGGCATTGACGTCAGCGCGGAAGCCGCACAGGCAGAGGTCACCAAGCTGGAGGAGCAGCTCCGCCGGCTCGGTGCCGCCCATCCGAATATCGCTGTCAGGGCCGACACCGCAACAGCTCGTGCGGCCCTTGCGGAGATCAGGGCGGAGATTGCCGCTCTGACCCGTCGGCCGGGCACCATTGAGCTGGAGGTGGACGGCGCCTTCGGAGCTAAGCTCCGGGCGGTCGTCGCACAGGCTCAGGCGTCGCTTCCTGAGATCAACATCGACGCCGACACGTCGCCCGCCCGTGCTGAGATCCAGCGACTCCGGGTCCGCCTGGACGCCCTGGCTGACGCCCGCGTCGGTATCGACATCGACGCCAAGGCCGCCATGGCGGAGATCGAGGAAATCCAGGCGCGTCTTGCAGTCCTGAGTATCCAGAAGCACGACATCGACGTCCGGGTTGACGCCGGCCGTGCAGCTGCTCAGCTGGCCGCCCTGCGGGCCATGGCCGACAACACGGCGGTCTTCAACATCAAGGCCGTCGCGGATACCCGGCAGGCTACAAACGCGCTGATGCACCTGGCGATCCAGGTTGCGGTCCTTGCTGCTATCCCCGTCGCCCCGCCGCTTCTGGCGGGTCTCGGTGCCATCGCAGCCCTGGCGACAACTGCCGGCGCAGGTGTCGGTGCGCTCGCACTGGTGGCCATTCCAGCCATCAAGGGCATCACCGAAGCCCTGGCGGCGAAGAAGGCTGCGGAGGACGACGCTGCGAAGGCGACGGACAACGGCGCCAAGGCAACCGTCCAGGCCGCCCAGCGGGCCCTTCAGATGACCAGCGCACAAGCGTCGCTTGCCTCCGCTCACCGCAACGCTGCTCGCTCCATCGCGTCGGCCAACCGGTCGGTGGAGAACGCAGAGCGGTCCCTCGCTCAGGCCGGCATCCGGGCCATGGACCAGCGGCGTCAGGCCACGGAGGCGGTCGAGCGGGCTGAGCGCTCCCTCGCCGACTCCCAGCGCGATGCGCGGCGGGCCGAAGAGGCGCTGACCGATGCACGTAAGGATGCTGCGAGGCAGCTCGCCGACCTGAACGACAAACTCCTTGACGGTGCCCTGGATCAGCGCGAGGCAACCCTCCGTGTCCAGCAGGCACAGGAGTCTCTCAACGAGACGCTTGCCAAGGCCGAGGTCGGGCAGGCGTCGGATCTGGACGTCGACGCCGCTCAGCTGGCGTTCGACCGGGCCAAGCAGAACGCCAAGGAGCAGAAGCAGGACTACGCCGACCTCCAGAAGGAGGCAACCAAACAGCGCAAGGCCGGCGTCGATGGGGCGGATGCGGTCAAGGACGCCACCGAGCGCCTGGCCGACGCCCAGCGCAACGTCAAGGACAACACAAAGGCCGTCGCGGACGCCCAGAAGGCTGCCGCCCGCGCTCAGATCGAAGCGGCCCAGTCCGTGGCCGACGCGCAGCGGAACCTTGCTGACGCCGTCCAGGGCGTGGCTGACGCTCAGGTGTCGGCCGCGGAGTCCATCTCCTCCGCGGAGCGTGGCGTGGAGTCCGCCCGCCTCTCCGGGATCGACACCACGACGAAGGCGATCAGCAAGCAGGAGGAGTACCGTAAGGCACTCGCGAAGCTCAGCGGTCCGCAGCGGGATCTCTTCGAGGCAATCGCCGGCCCCCGGGGGTTGAAGAAGGCGTTCGACGACTGGCAAAAGACCCTGCACCCCGACGTACTGCCGATCTTCACGCGCGGCGTCGACGGGATGAAGAACTCCCTGCCTGGTCTGACGCCGCTGGTCAAGGGCGCCGCCTCCGGAATTCAGACGCTGATGGACAAGGCGTCGGCGCAGATGAAGACTCCCTTCTGGGAGAGCTTCAAAGCAGACCTGAAAGAGAACGTTGAGCCGGCCGTGGTCGGCTTCGGCACGGCATTCGGTAACGTCCTCAAGGGCATTGCCGGGATGATCGACGCTTTCCTCCCCCACATGGGAGGGATCGTTGAGAACTCCGACCGCATCACGGGGCGATTCGCCAAATGGGGCAGCAGCCTGAAGGGCTCGCCTGATTTCGAGAAGTTCCTCGCCTACGTCAAGACGACATCCCCGGGCCTGGCAGCCTTCATAGGTGACATATTCCGGGCGATGCTGGACGTATCAAAGGCGCTGGCACCCCTGTCACAGCAGATGTTCGCGGTCGTCGGCACAGTTTTCGACGCTATCTCCTGGCTCTCTACGAACGCTCCAGGGTTTATCCAGACTCTCTGGGGCCTGTACTTCGCCCAGAAGGCTATCGCCCTGGGCATGGCGGCATTCGGAGCGGCGATGGCCCTCTATGAGATCGCTATTGCCGGTGCCACTCTGGTGACGTCCGGATGGGCGGTGGCGATCAACGCGACGGGAATCGTCCCGGTCATCCGGGCAATCATCATCGTCGTCGCGCTCCTCGTTGCCGGCGTCATATACGCCTACACCCATTGGGACTGGTTCCGGAACGCGGTGGACGGGGCGGCAAAGGGAATCGGCACCGCAGTCAAGTTCCTGTGGGACCGGATCTTGAAGCCCACCTTCTCCCTGATCTGGACCGTGATCAAGGGCGTCGGCGACGTCGCTGTCTGGCTGTGGGAGGAGGCGATCAAGCCGTCCTTCGACTTCATCGCTGACGCCGCTCAGCTCCTGTTCACGGCTCTGGTGGTGGTCCTTCTCGCTCCAGTGATCGCCATGTTCAAGCTCCTGGCGGCTCACGCGAAGTGGGTGTGGGACGTCATCAAGCCCGCTTTCGACGCCATTGGCAAGGCGGCTGTCTGGCTCTGGGAGAAGGCGATCAAGCCAGCCTTCGGCTGGATAGGCGACAAGGCCAAGTGGCTCTGGGAGAAGGCGATCAAGCCCGCCTTCGGCGAGGCGAAGAAGCAGCTGGACGCACTAGGCATTGCAGCCCGGTGGCTCTGGGACAAGGTGATCAAGCCCGTTTTCGGCTGGATCGGGGACAAGGCGGAATGGCTCTGGAAGAAGGCGCTGAAGCCCTCCTTCGATCTCATCGGTGAGGGTCTGGACAAGATCGCCGACGGATTCCGCGCCGCCAAGGACCTGATCAAGAAGCATTGGGACCAGCTTCAGGACATCGCCAAGAAGCCGGTCAAGTTCATCATCGACCACGTCTACAACAAGGGCATCGTGCCCCTTTGGAATGGCGTGGCAGGCGTGACCGGCGCCGACAAGCTCAAGAAGATGGACCTGGAAGGGTTCCACACGGGCGGCATCATGTCCGGCTATTCTCCGGGCCGTGACGACCGGGTCATCGCCGTTGGTGGTGGTGAGGCCATCATGCGCCCTGAGTGGACCCGGGCAATCGGTGCCGACCGGATCAATGAGTGGAATGCCGCTGCCCGTTCAGGCGGCGTTGGAGGCGTTCAGAAGGCGATTTCCAACGGCATGCCGGCGTTCAAGGACGGCGGGGTCGTGGGGAAGACATGGGGCTGGTTCAAGGATCGCGGCAAGGACGTCGGGGACGCCATAACTGGCGCCACCGACTACCTCAACCCGTCGAAGATATTCGACAAGGCGAAGACCGCTATCACCGACCAGATGAAGCCCATTCTGACGAGCCCCTGGGCCACGTCGGTGGCGAAGATGCCTATCGAAATGCTGTCCAGCCTGAAGGACAAGGCGCTCTCCCTCCTCGACGTCTTCGGGGGCGGGAGCGACGGGGGTAACGGTCAGTGGGTCAAGCCGGTCAACGCAGCCTTCGGCACACGCTTCGGCAAGGCCGGCTCCCTGTGGTCCTCCGGGCACCACACCGGGCTTGACTTCCCCGCAGCTGTCGGCACCGCCATCAAGGCAGTCGCTGACGGCAAGGTGACGCAGTCGACGAGCGGCGGCCCGTACGGCATCCACGGGATGATCAACCACGGTGGCGGCCTCCAGTCGCTGTACGCGCACATGAGTAAGATCCTCATGCACGTCGGTGACACCGTGAAGCAGGGCCAGGTGATCGGCCGTGTCGGAGCCACCGGCAACGTCACCGGGCCGCACCTCCACCTGGAGGCACGGCTCAACGGGAAGACGGTCGACCCCATGGGTTACCTGGAGGGCAGCGGCGGAGGCGGCAACGTGGGCGCTGGCGTTGCTCGCTGGCGCGGAGTGGTCAACCAGGCTCTGCGCCTGACGGGCAACCCCTCGTCGTACGCGAACGTGACGCTGGCTCGCATGAACCAGGAGTCGGGCGGCAACCCCCGCGCGGTCAACAACTGGGACAGCAACGCCCGTTCCGGCTACCCGTCGACCGGCCTCATGCAGGTCATCCGGCCGACGTTCCAGTCCTACGCCGGCTCCATGCTGAAGAAGGGCCCGTTCCTGAACGGGGTCAGTATCGACCCCTTGGCAAACGTCTACTCCTCCATGCGCTACGCGAAGGCTGCCTACGGCAACATCGCGAAGGCGTATGGACGACCAGGGGGCTACGCCAACGGCGGTTACCCGCCGGTCGGGCACTTCTCGATGGTCGGCGAGAACGGCCCGGAGCTGGCGTACTTCAGCTCCCCGGCTCAGGTCATCAGCAACACGGACACGCGCAGCATGTTCCGTGAGGCCGCCGGCCAGAAGAGCGGTGGGGGCCCGACGACGATCCAGGCTGACGTCCGGGTTTACGTCGGTGACCGCGAGATCACCGACATCGTGCGGACGGAGGTCATCGCACACGACGCAACCACGGCTTCGGCCATTGAGACAGGACGGTGGATCTGATGAGCGAGGCCAGCCCCGAACAGCCCGACCCGACCCCGGGCCCGACGTACACCGCACCGCCTCCCGAGCCCGACCCCTACAACCCCGACGCCCATCAGCGACGGGGCGAGGGTGACGGCGGGGGAGGCGACGGTGGCGGGGACGGCAGCGGAGGTGACGGCGGATGAGCGTCGCGACCAACCTTCTCGGGACCAACACCTCCGGCATCGACACCGACGCCAGCGGGTGGACGGCAGGCGCGAACACCACGATTGCCCGGTCCAACACCCGCTGGTACGCCGGCAGCGGCAGCCTCTCCATGACGGCTGCCGCTGCCGGCTCCGTCTCCGCAACCACAGCAGCCCGGGTCGCCGTGACGGCCGCCAAGGAGTACACGGCCTACGCCTACTTCGCTAACGTCGTCGCTGCCTCCGGACGGACGGCGACGGTTCGCGTCGACTGGTGGTCCGCGGTATCCGGCGGGACGGCAATCAGCTCCTCTACGGCGACGGCCCTGACCCTGCCGAACTCAACGGCATGGTCCGAGCCGCCTCCCATCCTGATCGCCACAGCACCGGCAGGGGCGGCCTACGCCTCTGTGACGCTTACGGTCACCGGGCTGACGCTTGGGGCTGCGGTGGTGGCGGACGTGGTGAGCTTCGGCCTGCCGGCGGTGCTGACCGGCAACCTGTTGTCGTATGCCCTCCAGTCCCTGGAGGTGGGCTCAAGCGGCTGGTCGGGGTACGGCAACTGCACCTATGCGGTCTCGTCGGCGCAGTCCTTCGAGGGGTGGTACTCGCTACTCGTCACCTCGTCGGCCGCCGGCCTGGCGGTCGTGGGGCCCTCCTCCCCGGTCCCTGTGACGGTGGGGACGGAGTACCTCGGCTACGGCTGGTACCGGGCGGTGACCGCCGGCGAATACCGCATCATGCTGAAGTGGTACGACGCCGGCGGGGCCCTCATCTCCCTGGAGACCGAGACCGTCACGCTGACCGCCGGAGCATGGTCGCGCCTGGCAATCGTCCGTACTGCTCCGCCCGGAGCCGTGACGGTGAGACTTCAGCCGGCACACATGGCCACCGCCGCAGGACAGACGTGGCACCTGGATCAGGTGGCGTTGATGGTGACGCCCCGGTTGGCCGCGGAGGTGCTCCCCTACAACACGTCGTCGATGGAAGTCGATGCCTCCGGCTGGACGGCGGTTTCAGGCTGCACGGCAGCCCGGAGTACCGCCTACGCCTACGAAGGCATCGCGTCCCTGGCCGTCACTCCGACAGGCAGCACCACGGACGCCACGGTGGAGACCACGACGCACGCCCCGGTGGCTCCTCGTCAGGCATACCAGGTGACTCCACGGATACGTCTGGCGGCCTCGTCGTCGACCCGCTACGTCACCACGCGGTACTCCTGGTACGACGCCGCGGACGGAGCCCTGGAGTACGTGGACCGACGATGGGCCGTTGACCCCCCGTCAACGGCCGGCTGGTACACGTTCCAGACAAGCGCAGTCGCTCCGACGGGTGCCGCTGGGCTGAGCATCTCGTTCCGAATCCAGTCTCCGGACCCGGGGGAGTCGATCCACATCGACGCCGTCTCCTTGGTACCCGGGGGCATGGCCGTGATAGCCGACGTCGTCCCTGAGCGGTTCGGCGCCTCGATCGCGCTCCAGGGTCTGACGACCGGCGGTTACACGTACTGGGGCTTGTGGCGGATGGAAGGCGACGGTTCCATGACTGCCGTCCGCGGCCCGGTCGGTGACCTTTCGCAGGTACTCGTGACGGGTGACACGGCAGTGGCGGAGGACTACGAGGCCCCCCTAGGTGTACAGGTCAGCTACTACCTGAAGCTATGGACGACGTCCTCGGCCTACCAGTCGACGACGTCATCGGCGATCGTCATCCCCGAGCCGCCTCCTACGGAGGTCGTGCTCAAGGACCCCGGCCTTCCGGCCAGGCAGACGACGGCAGTCGTGGCCGCTGGTGGGCAGCCCCAATGGACCCGCAAGGCCCGCCAGGGCGTCAACGAGATCCGGGGCAGGGTGCGCCCGGTCATCATTTCCGACGTGCGGACATCGCGCGAAGGAACGATGACCCTCGTAACTGAGACAGGTCAGGACCGGGACAACGTGTGGTGGCTCCTGGAGACAGGGAACACGCTGCTCGTCCAGTGGCCCAGCCTCTTTGAGGAACCTGACGCCTACGTGCAGATCGGCGATGTCACGGAGGCGCCCATCGTTGACTTCGCGGAGTACCAGGATCGCTCGTGGACCGTCCCCCTGATCGAGGTGGACCGCCCCATCGGCGGCTCTGTCGGCAGCGCCGGCCGTACCTGGCAGACCGTCAACGACACCAACCCGGACTGGCTGGCGGTCCTTACTAACGCCACTAGCTGGCTAGACGTATACACCGGAGTGAACGGAGGCTAGGCATGCAGGACGTGACACCGCGCTTCCTGGAAACCCTGACGACGTCGCACTCCATGGTGACGAACGTGCGGGCCATGTACGACGGCGCCACCACCGTGGCCGACCTCCGTATCTCGGACGGCTCGGTCACGGTGGACCGGGGAAGCAAGGTCCGGCGCTCCCTCTCGCTGACGGTCTCCGACCCCCGGCGGCTTCCCTGGGGGGCGCTGGACCCCCTGGCGGTCTACGGGCAAACGCTCGTCGTCTCCCGCGGAATCCGCTACGCCGGCGGCGTGACGGAAATGGTTCCCCTCGGAACGTTCCGCATCAACGAGCCGAGCGGCGACACCCTTTTGGGGCCCGGCACTCTGACCGGCCAGTCGTCGGAGTGCTACATCATCGACGACAAATTCATGGCGCCGACGTCGACCCGTGGTTACAACACATGCGTTGACGCCATTGAGTACCTGATCCGTCAAACGCTCCCAAGTGCCACGATCGTCAACGCAACGGCGGGAGCCCGGAATCCGAGCTGTGCGATTGCCACCTGGAACGCGAACTCAGACCGTTGGGACGCCGTTCAGGAGATCGCCCTAGCGATGCAGGCAGAGGTTTACGTCGATGCCCTGGACCGGTTCGTGATCGCCGACGTTCCGGAGGTGTTGTCATCCCGCGTTGTCTGGGACATCGCGGAGGGAGAAGGCGGAACGCTTATGTCTGCCGCCCGGCAGATGTCACGCACCGCCGTTTACAACGCCGTCGTGGCAAGCGGCGAGAATACCGCCTCCAGTGTGGCCCCGGTCAGCGCCGTTGCGTACGACAACGGGCCGCTTAGCCCGACGAGATGGAACGGTCCTTTCGGTCACGTCCCGAAATTCATCTCCTCCGCCCTCTGGATAACGACCGGAGCCTGCCAGGCGGCTGCGGACTACGCCCTATTCGATGCCATTGCCCCGAACATCTCGACGACGATCGAGGCAATCCCGAACGCCGCTCTGGAAGGCGGTGACTGCATCCGGGTCTCCTACGCCGGCCGCCGGGAGCTGTTCATCGTGCAGTCCGTGACGACGCCCCTCACTGCGGAGGGCTCAGCAGCGCTAGTGCTGCGTGGAGGGAAGGAGGACGACGAGTGAACCCTCGTCAGAGGCTCGCAGATGCCGTACAGCGGGCTGCCAGCCGCACGGTGGTCCAGGAGTCCAGCGGCTGGTGCCTGGCCTCTGTGACGGCCACCTATACGGACGGCACCGTCGACATCAGCACCGCCCGCGGAGCCGTCGCAAAGGTGCGCCGGCTGAAGTCCTACACCGCCCCCGCCGTCGGCGACGTGGTGAAGGTCGATTTCAACCCGGACGGCAATTGGATTGTCGTCGGCGCACTTGCACCCTGAGAATTCCGAGGAGTAGCCAGAATGCCTAAGCCGGATAGCTACGGACAACACGTCCAGTACCCCGTCCTTTCCGACGCCCCCAACATCGAGACCGCGCTCCAGTCCCTCGTAAACGGCGTCGTTCCGCTGACGACCATGCGTTTCGCCAACGCCAACGAGCGGGCAGCGACGTTGACGGGATCGTACAAGCCCGTTCCCGGGATGATTACGTACCTCATCGCGGAAGACCGATTCGACCGGAGGGACGGGGACGGCGTTTGGAGGCCGTTGTCCCCCAGCGTTTGGAAGCCGTTGTCCTATGCAACGGGTTACACCGCGCAGAGTGGTTCGCCGGCGTACCGAGTCCTGAACAACGAGGTCCAACTCCGCGGGACGTTCCGCCGGACAACGGGCGCCGTTCTGACGACGGACGCTGAGATCACCTTCGCAACGCTGCCATCGGAAGCGCGCCCCGGAGGCAGCGATTACCGCTATTTCCCAGTGGCGGGGGACTGGAACACCACGTCAGGGAAGAACTATTTCCTCGCGCGCGTCTCGGTGACGTCAGCCGGCTCGCTCATCTACATGATGCCCAACGACACCAAGTGCACCTGGCTGAGCCTGGACTCGGTCCGGTTCTCCATCGACTAAGACCCGCGCAAGTCGACTCGCGCACACAGACCATCGCCCCGCAGCGCCGGGGCATCTTTCATGCCTGGGAGGGATCACCACATGGGTGAAATCTGGATCAAGGAAGCCGAGCGGCTCGGAGGCGGCAGCATCGGAGGCGCCATGGACTCCCCGGGCGCTCCCGGTCGTGTCGTCTGGCACACCACGGAGAGCGGCCACGGTGACGCCTCGTTCACCAACGTCGGCAAGTACCTGACGTCGGTGGCGTCGGAGCCGCACATCCTCTACGACCCGACCACGGACCGGCTGGGTCAGTACGGGCCGCTCAACCAGTCGGCGCGGGCGCTGAAGAACGACGGGGTGACCCGCACCAACCGCACCGGCAAGGTCTGTATCCAGGTTGAGGTACTGGCTCGTGCCGCGACGCCCTTCACCGGTTATTGGAAGCCGGGCCCGAACTTCAAGGCCCTCATGCGGGCGATCCGCTCCTGGGGCGTCCCGGACTCCTGGCCGGCAGGTGGCTGTGCCCCGGGCGCCCCGCGGAACCGCACCACCTGGGCGACGAAGGGCGGCCACTACGGTCACTGCCACGTCCCCGGCAACGACCACTGGGACCCGGGCGCCATTGACACGTCAGCCATCCTGAAGGCGGCCCCGGGAACAGGCACCGTCTCCGGTGGCAGCTCGTCACCGTCCGTCTCTCGCGCGACCGTCACCATCAACGGCCTGAAGTACGGCTACGGTGCGACTGGCGCTCACGTGACGGCCGTCGGCAAAGCACTCGTCACCCAGGGCTGCTCTGCCTACGTCGAAGGCCCCGGGCCGACGTGGACGGACGCCGACACCAAGAGCTACCAGAAGTGGCAGATCAAGTGCGGGTACTCCGGCTCCGACGCCGACGGCGTTCCCGGTGAGACGTCGCTGAAGAAGCTGATGGGCACCCTGCCTGGCCTTGCCGGGTCCGGCCCCGCGACGAAGCCGGCATCCACCGTTGCCGTCCCCACGGTCGACCTGTCGAACCTCATCGCCGCAGCCCGTCGTGACCCCGGTCTCAAGCAGGGCGGGACGACCCACCCCGCTGACGTGAAGGTCGTGGAGGCGGCGCTCAAGGCGGAGGGACTGCTCAGTGCCACCTACGCCGCGGACGGTTCCTTCGGCTCCACCACGGTCACGGCCTACGCCGCCTGGCAGCGCAAGTGCGGCTACACCGGTTCCGCGGCCGACGGCATCCCGGGCAAGGCATCGCTGGAGAAGCTGGGCGCCAAGCGCGGCTTCAAGGTCAAGGCGTGAGCCGATGAGCCCTGAGATTCTCGTCGCCATCATCACCGCAGTCTCCGTTCTGGGGGCTGCGGTGGTGGCGGCCCTGCCCGCCCTTCGTGCCCTCAAGCGCCACGCCCAGAACGCCGTGCAGGAAGACGGAGACGCCACCCGCACGGCCACCCTGGATGCCCTGAGCACCATGGGGACGCGCCTGGAAGCCCGGTTCAACGCCCGCATCGACGACGTCCGCGACGACATTGACAACGTCCGTGAGGACATCACGCGCGTCCGGGAGTGGCAGGCCGGTCACGACGCGGAGCACATCATCAGCCGGCCACGGACAGGGGGAGACACCACATGACCATGCCCGCAGGCATCGCCACAGTCACGCTGACGGGGCGCTACTTAAGACCCGACGGCACCCCGCTGAAGGGGTCCGTCACCATCACCGCACCGTCCCTCGTGACGTTACCGGGTGCCAACACCGTCAGCGCCGGCTCCGCGTCGGTGACCCTGGACGAGACGGGCGGGTTCTCCGTCCTCCTGATCGCCACAGACCAGATGGACATGCAGCCCACCGACTGGGCCTACCAGGTCTGCGAGAAGTTCCAGGACATCGCGTCCCGGACCTACGCAATCCGTCTCCCCTCCGCGGTCCCGGTCGTCTCCATTGCCGACATCGCGCCGTCCGACCCTTCGACCGGCCAGTACGTCCTTGTCCCTGGACCGGAAGGGCCGGCAGGGACGAGCATTCTGACGGGTGCCGGCGCCCCCTCGCCGCTCCTGGGCAGCGACGGAGACATGTACGTCGACCAGACCGCAGGAGACGTCAGGCTCTACGGCCCGAAGGCACTAGGAGCCTGGCCGGCGGAGGGCGTGGCGCTGGGAGGCGGAGGACTCCTCTCCTCCGTCAACGGTCAGACAGGCACAGTCACGCTGTCCGCGGCTGACGTCGGCGCACTGCCCCGGGCCGTCGTTCCGGTCAGCAAGCTGCTGGAGATGTCCCCCTTCTACATCGCGCACCGAGGGAGCGGCGGGGAGTTTCCGGAGCACACCCTCGAAGCCTACGAGGCCGCCGTAGCAGCCGGCGCAAGGGCGATCGAGGTGTCCGTCAGGCTGACGGCCGACGGCGTCCCGGTCTGCATCCACGACGAGGACCTCTCACGCACAACCTACGCCACGGGCAACGTCAGTGACTGGAACTACGCAGCCCTCAAGTACAAGGTCCTGACGAACGGCCGGCTCATGCTGGGGCAGGGGCGGGCAGACGCTCCCATCCCGACGCTGCGGGAGGTCCTGGACCGCTTCCTAGGCCGTGTCGTGATCTTCCTGGAGGCCAAGAGCAACCCCTCGGTGCCGGTCGTCCAGCAGATCCTGACGGACTTCTACCCGCAGGCGAAGGACTCCGTCGTCTGGAAGAACTACTACCTGGCCACCTCCTGGCCGTGGGCGAAGGCGAACGGCTTCAAGACCTGGGCCTACGTCGACGCAGCCACCACCGACGCCCAAATGAACGCGCTGGATCAGTCCCTGATCGACATGTGGGGCGTCCCAACGAACACGGCTGACGCCCGCGTGACGGCCATCGTCGCCCGTGGGAAGCCCGTCATCGCCTGGGAGATCCACCGACGCTCCGAGCGTGACCGACTGGTCGCCCTGGGCGTTCAGGGGATGATGTGTGCCCAGCTGATCTACGTCAGGCGCAGCGCACCGAGCCGCACGAGCGACGACTTCGCGACGCAGGTGAAGGCACCGGGCGACCTGGGGACGATCAACTACGACCAGGCGTCGGCTCTCAAGTTCGACGACGAGGGCGGCAGCGCCTACATCAACGCCCTGCCCCAGCGGTCCGTCCTCATGGGGTCGCTGAGCAACCCGACGCCGCCGGACACATACACAATCCACTTCAACATGATGTACGAGGGCGTCCCCGGGGCGACGGAGCACGCCGGCGTCGCGTTCGGCAAGGCGTCGGACGACAGTTACCGCTTCTCCCAGGTCAACGCGAGCGGCGGCTACCACATGGCGCTCCGTGGCAACGGGGACATGCAGCTGTACACGCACGCTGCGGGAGTCACCTCCGGGACGCAGATCGGCAGCACCGTTCCCACGGCTGCCCCGGTGGCGGGCGAGTGGATGTCGTTCGAGGTTCAGATGACGTCCTCCAACGTCACGGTGACCAGGACCGATCTGGAGACGCCGGCGGTGATCACCGTCGCCAACACGGCGTTCCGAGGCGGGTACTTCCACCTGTCGACCGGCTCCGTGACGTCAACGGCGAACAAGCCGCACTGGCGGAACGTGCGGGTTACCGTCCCGTAAGTAAATCATGTGGCCTCCGCGTCACATCAGCGTCCAGTCGCCCCATAACCCAGGTACACCAACCGAAGGGGAGTGGGGCGCATGGGCAACATCGGCATCCTGGGGCGGGCCCGGGTCGGCAAGGACACCGCCGGCCAGTGGCTCGTTGACAACCGCGGGTACCGACGGATCGGGTTCGCTGACCCGCTGAAGGAAGCGGCGCTGAAGATCAATCCGCGCGTCAGTGGTTGCGGGCACTACCTGGCCGATGTGGTGCGTGAAGACGGCTGGGAGTACGCCAAGGACGAGTTTCCGGACGCCCGTCGCATCCTCCAGGAACTGGGCGCCTCCATCCGAGCCATCGACGAGGACTTCTGGCTCCGGGCCGCCCTGGCGCGGGTCCAGAAGGCGAACGAGGCTGGCGTCCCGGCCGTCATCACCGACGTCCGCTACCCCAACGAGGCGGCAGCCCTGAAGCGCGCCGGCTTCCACCTCCTGCACATCGACCGGCCCGGCGTCGCCCAGCTGAACCACGAGTCGGAAGGCGCCCTGACGGCCTCTGACGCCGACTACGCCCTGACGAACGACGGCACCCGCGAGCTGTTCCTCGCGAAGCTTCAGATCGCCGTCGCGCACATCTACGCCGACGAGTCCCGCCGGCACTCCAACCGCCTCTGACGAAGGGCCCCGCATGAAGCGACTCATCGCATACCTCAACGACCTCACCCTCCGCGGCATCGTCGCGCTCCAGGTGTTCGCGGCCACCGAGCCTGTACGTCTCCGTGCGGCACTCACGAGCATCCTCCTGGCACTGGGCGTCCTCATCCCCGCCCTGGCGTCGCAGGAGACCGCACAGAGCGTCGCAGGTGTGATCGCCGTGGTGCTCCCCCTCGCAGTGGGGGAGAGCGCCCGGAAGAAGGTCACGCCGACCGACCTCTAGGTAAAACTTCACAGCCACCACCCGGGCCCCTACCCGCCGTAACAGGCAGGTAGGGGCCCTTTTGCGTTCCCGGGACCCGTGAGTCGACTCGCGGTCTGGTACACCGATGTTTGTGTTGCGCAACAGAGGCATGTCACAGTCGGGGCATGTCGACCTCCCCCGGACCGCTCCTCAAGGCGCTTGACGCCACGTGGGTGACCGTTCGCAAGCATGTTCCAGAGCTACCGCCTATGCGCATAGCGCTGTCCCCGCTGCCATCCTCTCCGCGGCACGGCCAGGACCGATGGGCGAGGGAGGGCGAGACAGTGACGGGTCTCGTCATCTCCGCTGAGACCCTGGCAGCCGGCGCACTGGCAACGCTGGACTGTGTACTCCACGAGGCCGCTCACGTTCTCTGCTGGGTGCGAGGAGAGCAGGACACGTCGTCGTGGGGCGTTTACCACACCGCCACGTTTCTGGAGGCGGGAGAGGAGGTGGGCCTCGTCTGGTCACCGGGACGCCCACGGTCCGAGACCAAGGGGTACCCCGACCCTGCCTCGGACCCTGCCGCACTGGAGCGCCATGCCGACGATGTGAAGGCCCTGGACGCCGCCATCCCGCTCGTCCTCCCGCACCTTGTCGTCCCGGCCACCCCCGCACGGCGTCGGCCGGCGAACCGGCTGACTCTTCAGTGCGGCTGCGACGAGCCGCGCAAGATGCAGATGTCTCCCACAGTGGCCGCGAAGGGCCCGGTCATCTGCGGCGTCTGTGGGGAGCCGTTTGCGACGTCGTGACGTCGTGACGTCAGTAAGGTATGGCTAACAGCAGCTCCTTACGCTACGATGATCGACACCCGCCAAGCTGAACACGTGATGTGAGAGGTACCCCCATGTCCTCCAGCGACCTGACCCGCCCCGCCACGGGAGAGATCGCCGTCGATGCTCACAGCGCATTGCCGACGCTGGAGCTGGAGGACTTGGCGGGTGAAACGGAGCAGGCGCTCGTTGCCCGGGGCCAGGCATACGCCCGCGAGTACGCAGCGATCCAGGGCAAAGCAACCGCGCTGCTTAAGAACCTGGCGGTGACGCAAGTCGCCCTGCGGGTCAAGCTGGGCGACATGCGGGGGACGTCACACGAGTACCGGACCATCGTCAAGGACATGTACCGGTCCATGGGCCTGTCCCCAGAGCGGGCGGAGACGATGCAGGCCGCCGTCCGTTGGCACGTAAGCAACGTTCTGCGACGCCACATGACACCGCGAGAGCTGGAGGCCCACAACCTTCAGCCCACGTCGGCCCTGGAGCGGCTCCAGGACAACCGGAAGGTCAACGCGTCCATCATCCGTGCCGCTCGTGCGACGACGGCAGTGGAGGAATCCACCCCGAAGCCGGCGAAGAAGGCGGCCGGTGAGCCTGCGGTGCCCGGTCAGCCCGTCAAGGCGACCGCGGACCACCTCCGCCTCGCCGACGTTGCCCGGGACATTCTAGGCAAGATGGACCGAACCGTGATCAAGAAGCACATGACGGACGGGCAGCGAGCCAAACTGGACGCGGAACTGTCCGCCATGGAGAAGAAGATCGCGTCTCTCCGGAAGCTGACACAGAAGCCCAGGTGAGTGGCCTCGTCGTCGCCTGACGTCAGCCGGCATCCTCCTCCGCCCCAGGACAGAGTCTGGCCAAAATGGCGAACTAGACCCTTATTTTCATCTCTCCTTAACGCGTGGGGTCTAGATGAAAATAAGGGTCTAGTTTGCCATTCTGTCCTCGGTCTGTCCGGGGGGCGGAGGCTAGAAAGATCTTGGTAGCCTCGCGTCACATCCGGCGGCCATCGCCCCATAACTAAGTCGTAAGCAGGACACGACGAGGTGGAGGCCAGATGGCCGGGGTAAGCACAATCAAGCGCGGCGGAAGCCGCTTCTACGTCAACCCGGATGACTCACGGATCAAGGTCCCGGGTGTGACGTCGGTGGTGGGGATGGAGCCCAAGCCGTTCCTGGTGTTCTGGGCGGCGAAGGAGGCGGCGCAGGCGGCGATCGACAACTGGGACATCGTCAACAAGCTTGTCGAGCGGGACCCGGCCGGCGCGATGGACTACCTCAAGAACGCGCATCGTCGCAAGAGCAAGGCGGCGAGCGACCTGGGGTCGTCCGCACACACGTACTTCGAGCGGCTCGCGCGGGGCGAGGAGATCAATCTCCGCCACGTGCATGCCGACGTACAGCCCCACGTGAAGCACTTCCGCGAGTTCCTGGACGAGATCCAGCCGGAGTTCCTGTACTTCGAGGAGACCGTCTGGGATGACGACCTGGCTGTGGCCGGCTCGTTCGACGCGATCGCCAAGGTGGACGGCGAGATCGTGATCATCGACTGGAAGACATCCAAGGCAGTCTACGAGTCCGTGGCACTCCAGCTCAGCGCCTACCGCTACGCCAGCCGTATCATCCTGGCGGACACCGGGAAGTCCATCCCGATGCCGGAGATCACTGGCGGCGCCGTCCTCCACGTTCGCCCGGAGGCATGGGCCTTCCACCCGATCGAGTGCGGGCCGGAGGTCCACGAGACCTTCAAGGCGCTGCGCGCCGTGTTCGAGTGGGACCGCGAGGGGAAGAAGGGCGTCGTCGGCAAGCCGATCGCGTCGGGCGGGGTGCGCCTCACCGGGACCGAGCGGAGGGCAGCGTGAGGCTCACCGAACTGATTAGCGCCTACGCCGACGCAGAGCGGGTGCACCCCGAGCACCGCGAGTTGTTTCGTAAGCTGCAACGCGTTGCCCTGGACACCGTCTACGCAGAGAACGAGCGCGCCGGTGAGGCGCGTCAGGTCGTTGCTGACCTCGCCCGGGTCCTCGGGACCGACATCGACGCCGGCCCAGGGCACCGCTGGGACGCCGACCACATGCAGCGAGTGGTGGAGGCTGCGCGGCTCCTGCGCGAGGAGCGCGACGAGTTGGTTGCCAAGCACGCCACCACGGTCGATCTCCTCCGATCCGAGTACGAGCGCGCCAACGCCGCCATCCGTCGTGAGGAGGTAGCGGACGAGCACTTCGATGAGAAGTCCAAGGAGTGCGAGGCGCTGCGGGAACGCCTGGCCGGCCTGGAGACGTCCGCAGACTACTGGGGCGCCACCGCCCCTGGCGGGTCCCTGATCGACGACCTGAAGAACATCATCATCAGCCAGGCGCGGGAGATCGCGCGACTCAAGGGGGAGAGCGCATGACCACCAACCACCCGGCCACGCCGGCGGAGAACCGCGCCCGCGCGAAGGAGCAGAGGCAGCGGGAGGCGTTCCAGCAGAGCGCCGTCAAGCTCGCCACGGACCTGGCCCTCCTCCCGCTGGTCGCCCTCGTCCTCATGCTCGCCGTCGGTGCCGCCCACGGCTTCGCGCCGGCCGTTCCCGCGATCGGCTACGGAACGACGGTCCTCCTCGTCATCGGGGCGGACGCCCTGGCGTACGTGGCGAAGAAGTTCCGCAAGTAACGCAAGGCACACACGAGGGGCGTCCGACGTGGGCGCCCCTCCTTGGCACGCGCAGAGGAGAGAGCATGAACGACACCTTCACCCCCGAGTTCCGCGAGTGGCCCAAGACCCCGCGGCTCTTCCGCGAGATCGTGATCACGGAGAAGATCGACGGCACGAACGCCGGCCTGCACATCAGCGAGGACGGCCAGGTCGTGGCGCAGTCCCGGAAGCGCATCATCACGCCGGAGTCCGACAACTACGGCTTCGCCCGGTGGGCGGCAGAGAACGCCGACGAGCTGGCCCACATCTTCGGCCCGGGGCTGCACTTCGGCGAGTGGTGGGGTCAGGGCATTCAGCGTCGATACGGGATGACGGAGAAGCGGTTCAGCCTCTTCAACGTCGTTCGCTGGTCCACGCAGAAGGACGAGGACGGGACGACCATGGGGTCCCGCGCGGCGCAGTCGAGCTTGGTCGGTCAGGTCGACGCCGTGCCGATCCTGTACCGAGGAGTCTTCGACCAGGACATGATCGACGACCTGATGAAGGAGCTGCGTGAGAACGGCTCCTACGCCGCCCCTGGTTTCATGAACCCCGAGGGCATCTGTGTGTACCACACGCAGACCCGCAGCGTCTTCAAGGTCACCCTGGACGCCAACGACGCCGGCAAGTGGGAGGCAGCAGCATGAGACACACCCTGAGCGCCACCGAAGAAGAGATGCGGTCGCCCGACTGGTGCCACTCCCACGGCTGCCCGTCCAGCCAGTGCCCCGGGCCGCACTGAGGAGGGCTGATGACGAACCTACGAGAGTTCGGCCGTCGACTGCCCGATCCGTTCAGGACCCGCCCTGACGAGCCCGACCCGATGCGTGCGTTCACCGGGTACACCAACGGGCGCACCGATCCAACGCTCTACCGGGCATGCCTGCTCCGCTACACGTGGCATACGTGGGGTGATGGATCCGGTGAGTGGATATACCCCGACACCTGCTGGGGCGTGACCCTGTGCAGCTACGACGCCTACCCACATCGGTGGAGAGGCGGGGTTGATCTCATCATGGGCGGCCCGGAAGCCGGGGAGAGCTACGTCCCGGAGGTCGCGGACATGCGCCTGTGTGACGCCTGCGCCAGAGAGTGGGCAAAGCACTAGCTCCGTAAGTCGACTCACGCAAGTCCCCAGCCCCCGGTTGCTTCGGCGCCGGGGGCTTTGGGCGTGTACCCACCGAGCAGAGGAGAGCACAGATGATCAAGGTGCGCGCAGGTCTGGCGGCCGGCGGATACGTCGCTGGCGTTGTGGCCGCCAACGTACTTACGGCGAGCAACGGCCTGTGGCCGGTCGGCTTCGGACTCATGGCAACCGCAGGTACGGTACTGGCGGGTGCGTCGTTCGTGCTGCGTGACGCAGTCCAGGAGGTGGGCGGGCGACAGCTGGCCCTTGTCGCTCTGGCTGTCGGGTGTGCGGTGTCAGCTCTGATGGCGACACCGACCCTGGCTGTGGCGTCCGCTGCCGCCTTCGGTCTGGCGGAACTGCTGGACATGATCGTCTACACGAAGCTGCGCGAGAAGGGTTGGCTACGAGCAGCTGCGGTGTCCAACCTTGTCGGCGCCATCGTGGACACCTTCGTGTTCCTGATGGCTGCTGGCTTCCCGGTCACTGCCCTCGCGGTCTCCGGCCAGTTGGTCGGCAAGGGGTGGGCAACGTTGGCCGTGGTTGCCCCGGTGCTGGGCGCGCGGGCCTGGAAGTGGTCGCGACGGTGATCACCTACCTGACGACCCCGTCCGGGGAGAAGGTGCGCGCTGCTATGGCGGCGGGCCTCCTGGGGTGGATGCAGACGCCGGCACAGGGGAACAAGCTGCCGCGTGGGCAGGTCTGGGGCGCCGACAACGGGTGCTTCGGCCGTGGGTATCCCGGTGACGATGGCTACCTGCGGTTCCTGGACGAGTACGGCGACCGAGCGAAGGACTGCCTTTTCGCCACTGCTCCTGACGTCGTGGGCGACGCAGCGAAGACGCTCCCCCGGTCTCTCCCGTTCCTGCCGGAGATACGTAAGCGCGGCTATCCGGCGGCGCTTGTCGGGCAGAACGGCTTGGAGGGCCTTGTAGTCCCGTGGGATGACTTCGACGTTCTGTTCCTGGGCGGTGACACGGAATGGAAGCTGGGCAGCCACGCACGAGCGCTGACAGCCGAAGCTCGCCGGCGCGGGAAGTGGGTGCACATGGGGCGCGTGAACTCCTACAAGCGGCTGAAGTACGCGCACGACATCGGGTGTCAGTCAGCGGACGGCACGTATGTGGCGTTCGGCCCTGACATCAACCTGCCCAAGTGCCTCGCGTGGGTGCGGCGGGTCAACAACAGCGGACAACAACTCACCTGGGAGACAGCCGCATGAAGACCTCACGAACCATCCACACCGCCGACGGCTCGACCGTCACCATCCGCCGGCGCGGGATCGAGTTCGACCTTGAGACCCGGAACGCCCGGGGCGAGACGATCAGCACGGTTGTGATGACTGCGGACGACGTCAACGCGCTGCTGGTCGAGACGTACAAGGAGCTGGCGGCATGAGCGCATGGATGGACCTCGTCAACGCCGACGGCTCCGACGGGTGGTTGGAGCTGTGCAACCGCGCGCTGGTGGAGGTGCAGGAGGAGACGCTCCGTCGGGCGGCGCGGAAGATTCGTGACGTGGGCGTCGATGAGTGGGAAGGCATGTCTGACGCTGCCCGGAGGATTCGGCAGGCGCGTGCGGCAGTGGCCGACCTGATCGACCCCGACGTGGAGGAGTCCTGATGGCCACCATCGACGCCGGCGACCTGTCGCCCGAAGCGGCAGAGACCGAGACTCAGCTCCAGCGCATCGACCTGTTCCGCAGGGCACACGCGCTGGTCACCGACCTGGAGTGGGGCGACACCGTGGGCGTGTACGACGTGCTCCAGGTGGCGCGGTTCCTGGAAGGGAAGCCCGGCATACACGAAGTGGAGATCAGCTAGTGGCACAGATCAAGAGCACAGGCATCGTCGATGTGGAGCTGACGTTCGCGGAGCTGGAACTCGTCCGCCGTGCGCTGGGGCTCGTCCACAACTACGGCAACACCGACGATATGGACCCGGCCCGTGCGCTCCTGGCGGACCTGGAGGTGACGAGATGAGTATATCTGATCTTGTCGCTGCCGGCGGTCCGACGTCGGCCGACGCCTTCGAAGCCTATGAGGCCCCCTGGAGGCGCCTCGTGGAGGCCCGTCGGAAGCAGTGGGCGCCGGTCATCGCGGAGGCGCTCAGCAAGGCACACACGCATTCTGAGATTGAGGAGGAGAGATGGCAGTAACCCCGCTCCCGGGTGACTTCGCCCTGACCAAGATCGGCGGCATCACGGGGAAGCTCGTCGCTGCCGGTCAAGCGCTCATCGGCGACGCCGCTCCGGTCCAGCACGCGTTCGTGTACATCCGGGACAACATGATCGTCCAGGCTATGCCGGGTGGGGCGGAGATTATCGCCCTGGAGGACGCCAGCCCCGCCGTGGAATGGTCGACGGGGAAGATCCCGCTGACGGACGAGCAGCGCTTTGAGATCTGCACGCAAGCGCTCGTACTCCACGGCACCCCGTACAGCTACCTGGACTATGTCTCGCTCGGCCTGGCCGCCTGGCATGTCCGGCCGGCATGGGTGCGGGACCGGGTGGCGAACAGTGGGCATCTGATCTGCTCCCAGCTCGTTGACGAGGTCTACCTCCGAGCCGGCGTGCACCTCTTCGACGACGGGCGGTTGCCGGGCGACGTCACGCCGGGGGACCTGTGGAAGCTGCTCAACCCCAAGCGCGTGACATCGACGGACCGAGACCTGTGGAGGCTGGCGAATGAGTGAGGACATCGCAGCGTGGACCGCCGTCCGCTCGATTCAGTTCATGAACGAGGCGGGGCAGCAGCGCGATCGCTACCGGCTCGCCTGGCTGTCCGCCCGTCGGCGTGCCGCGGACGAAGCGAACTTCGGCATGGAGGCGCTGGAGCTGAAGAATGCGGAGCTGGAGCGGCTGCGCGCCAACCGGGCCACCATCCAGGAACTCCGAGCCCTTCAGCAGCCCCTCGTTGACGGACTCCGCTTCATTCACGAGGACATGGACCGCGCGCACAAAAGCGGCGACGAGTGGGCCACCGGCTGGCTGGGGGACGTGTGGCTGGACCTCCCCCTGCACGTCCGAGCGGCGGGTGGCGACACCGACGCTGCACAGGAACTGGCCGACAAGGCGCAGCACCCCGACCTCCGTGAGTCGACTCACGCACCCCGCCTGGAGTACATGGGCACCGACGAGGACGGCGACGTCTACCGGCTCAAAAGTCCCTGAAAGTCGCGCGTCACATCCGGCGGCCATCGCCCCATAACTAAGGCAGCGGGGGACAACGACCCGCATCACGCAAACCCAACGAGAGGCACTCACACATGGCGAACAACCTCCGCTCCATCTTCGAGACCGACCCCGACGCCAAGCCCCGTCCGAAGCAGAACTTCGCCAACGACGTTGTGGGCCGCTTCCGGTCCGGCCGGCTCGTCGGCAAGCAGCCGGAGAGCCTGAACGAGTGGCGCGTCACCACCGGGGACCCGAGCGTCGCCGACACCATCGCGGCTCTGATGGGCGGCGTCAAGGAGGAGTGGGACACCGACAAGGAGGACAACCTCCAGGTGCTCACCGAGTCGGCGTCGGTGGAGATCATCATCGAGAACAGCGACGCCATCGACGCCTCGATGAAGCTCTTCGGCTTCTCCGGCCTCACCCACCACTGCGACGGGGTCAAGTACCTGTCCGACGAGGACCCGACCCTGGTCGGTACCCTGTGCGGCTGCCCGGCGCTCCTGGAGGAGCGCAAGGCCCGCGCGAAGAGCGGCAAGGGGCCGAAGCCGAGCATCGACCTGACGTTCGCCCTCGCCGCTCACCCGGAGCTGGGCAAGTTCCGCTTCAACTCCGGTGGCTGGAGCCTCGTCAACGTGCTCCACGAGGTCATTGAGGCCATCGACACCGTGGGCGGCCGGCAGGAGGATGCGGACGGCAAGGTGACCGACAAGGGCCGTCCGGTGCGGGCGACGCTGACCATCGAGCACGTGGCGTACACGACCAAGGCCGGGCGCGACGTCGCATACAACATGCCGGTCATCAAGGTGCTGGGGGTCGCGGAGGCCGCCCAGCCGGCTGACCTTCCTGCGGCTGCCTGACCCACCGCACGGCACACATACGCAGCCCCTTCCGAGTAGAGATCGGAAGGGGCTGCGTGGTCACGACTATACCCACCCACAGAGGAGAGAACATGGCACGCACGCCGCTCACCGACTTCACCGGAGCCGAGATCCGCCCCGGCAAGCTGATCACCTTCTCCACCCGACGCGGGAACCGGGTCCGGGTCACGGAGGCCGTGGTCGTGGAGACCAAGACGAACCGCGCGGCCGGCAGGGTGGTGCCGGTCCTGACCGTCCGCCCCACGGGCCGCGAGTCCGGCATCTCCGCCCGCAAGACGCTCGGGCTGCGCACCATCGGCGCCGAACACGTCGTCGTCATCGGCGACGCCCCGACCGCCTGACCGACGCACCATCGGCCCCCGCACATCGACGATGCGGGGGCCTTCCGCTTGGCATGGAGGAGAGAGCATGACGGAGTTCGAGGTAGACGACAAGGTGCGGGTCCTGGCCGGCGGCGAAGGCATCGTCACCTACGGCCCGGTGAACAGCGCCTTCAGCAGCTACAAGCTGTACGTCGTCAAGCAGGACGGCGACGACGAGCGGGCATTCAAGGCGAGCGACCTGGAGCCGCTGCCCGCGAAGTTCGCTGTCGGCGACACAGTCACCCTGACGACCCGCAAGCGGGGCGCCCGCGCGACTGTGGAGTACGGCCCGTTCGACGACGGGGGCGTCTACGTCGTCAAGCTGGTGGACAAGCCCTCCGACGACAACCCCCAAACGTTCACGGTGCTGGACCGCTGGATGGAGAAGGTGCCCGCCCTCGTCCCCGTCGGCACGCGAGTCCGGGTGGACCGGGCGAAGTACGCGGAGTATCGCCACGGGCAGGTAGGCACGGTGACGTACAACGTCGGTACCTTCCGCGCGCCCGACGACGCCCACGTGTACATCGTGGACTTCGAGGATGGCAGCCGCATCTACGCCGCCGAAGTCACCCCCGTCAAGGACGCACCAGCCGACACGTTCGAGTACGAGGGCGTCACCTACGAGTACGGCGTGACATACATCGACCGCGACGGCGACCCCTGGACGTTCGAGCGATCCCGCGGTAGCGACCAGCCCATCTCCGACTCGGGATCGTGGTCGCAGGGCGAGTCGATCGCCTACGTCGTCGGCAACTTCGGCCCCCTGGAGAAGTAACCACCCCGCCCCCGGCGCCCACGTGGCCCGGGGGCTGAGTGCGTAGGAGTACAGCCGAGATGAGGAGAGAGCATGGCAAGTCATCGAGAGATGCGTGCGGCTGCGGAGGGCTCGATTCGCTATGCCCTCCGGGCCGCCGGCTGGACAGACGAGCAGATCCACAACGGCCTCGCCACGTACCGCGCGTCGGTGCTGAACGAGGCGGCAGACGAGGTAGCCGACCCCCAACGACGAACCGGACTGGGGTGGGAGAGCGCGCGGTACGTCCTGCACTCCATGGCTGACGACGTTAAGCGCCTTCGCACCTACTGACATGAGGAGAGAGCATGGCTGAGGCACAGTACGAGACCCGCACACGCACGGTGGAAGAGACGTTCGTCGTCCTCCGGCTGACGGAAGACGAGGCGGAGGAGCTGGCGGGGCGACTGCTCTACGACGCCGCTGACAGTGACTGCATGCAGCGCCTGTTGGAGGCACTGCGACACCCCGTGAGCCCCGCTCCGCCAGCCGACACGTTCGAGTACGGCGGTGTGATGTACGACCTGAGCGCCAAGTACCGGGACACCGAGGCCGACGTCTGGTCGTTCACTGGTCGTCGGGACCCGGAGGGCATCCCGTACGTGACGATGTACGAGGGGTCCAACAACACGGCCGACACCATCGTCAGCGTCAACCGTGGCTGGGGCCCTCTCACCAAGGTTGTCGACGCATGACCATCCACACCATCGACGCCGCCAACGCACCCGCCCTGGGCGATGTCCGGGCGGCCGGCAAGGACGACGTCATCCGCGTCCGCAGGAGCGCCGCAGAGCGCAAGGACTTCGCGAAGTACTGGGAGGCCGTCGGTGTCGCGTTCGTGCGCGGCGCCGTGGTCGACGTGAGGAACCAGGAGGAGAGCTGATGCCGTTCTACAGGGACGCTGGTGGTGCCGTCTGGATCTCGGACCACCGAGCACGCAAGATCTTCTGCGTCTCAGACCCGACCGTGGAAGACGACGTTCCGTCGGTGGGGCTGGCGATGGACCCGGAGGAGATAGCCGAGCGCTTCGGCCCCCTCGTGGAGATCCGACCGACGGGGTGGGAGGTCGTCGAGTGAACGACTCGTTCGGAACACCCATCGAAGAGGGGGACTACGTCCTCTCCGCCGCATCGTCCTCCAGCTACTTCAAGCTGGGCGTCGTCTACTTCGCCCCGTCGGGCCGTCCGATGATGGAGGTCACGAACTCCAACTGGGACCGCGGAGCGAAGCGCAGTGAGGTCGGCTCGAACGTGCTCGTCCTCCGCAAGGCGGACGGCAGCGTACCCGCGCACGTGGCTGGGGAGGCGACGTGAGCCACGACCCCACCCTCCGCGTCGTCCGGGCCGCTCCCGACGAAGAGCCCGTGGAGCCGGTCTCCCGCGCGGTGATGGCCCGCTGGCCCTGGCTGACGGACGAGTTCATGAGGGAGTTGGAGGAGCAGTGAGGGCCTACCGCAAGACGGCCACGCACCACCAGTACTGCGTCTACCTCACCACCGAGGAGCGTGAGCGGCTCCTCGAAGAGCTGCGGCGGACCGTCGACCCGTCGTTCTGGCCGGCGCTCTCACGGCTCTACGCACACCTGAACGCACCGAGAGGGGAGAACGAATGAGCAACCGACAGTTCAAGGACTGCGACGGCGACACGTGGACGGAGACCGCACCGGGAATGCTGGAGCTGACGAAGATCGTCAGCAGCGCCTACGTGGCTCCGGACCCGTCTCCGACGTCGATCGAAGACGTCCGTGACCTTCACGGCCCCCTCACCGAGATCCGCCCCGACGTCGACGTCCGTGCTCTCCTGGCCGGCGTGCTGGAGGACATGGCGAACGAAGCAAACCGCAGGCGCTTCGTGTCGGCGGACTGTGCGTGGATCGCCAACACCTTCACGGCCAAGGCACGGGAGCTGCGGGAGGGAGCGTCATGACGATGGAAGATCAGTGCGCCCCGTACCGCGCCAAGCTCAAGGCCGAGCCGTTCGCCTCCATCGTCCCCGACCGCCGGCCGGAGGTGAAGCTCCATGCCGGCATCGGGCTGGCGAAGCTGGCCGTCGGCTACGAGGAGTTCAAGGGAGCGCGCGGAGGCGAGATCTACGGCCGAACCGCTGACGGCTGGGAGTTGGTGTACCGCGTGGAGTCGGGGACGCGGCTTGCGGATCTGCCGTGGAGGAAGGAGTCGTCATGAAGCTCAGATGGACGTCGGGAGCCTGTGCTCCCGACTGGTACTACGGAGTGACGCCGGAGTGGGTGCGGCGGGACGGCAAGCGCGTCGGCTTCGGCGTTGTCGTCGGACGCTTCTACGCCTATCTGACGTGGAGGTGACGGTGGCCAACTCTAGCAAGGCTAAGGGTACAACCTGGGAGTCCGCCCTCGTCGCCTACCTCCGCGAGCAGCACAACCCTGGCGCCCGCCGGAACGTCCAGATGGGGTCGAAGGACATCGGCGACATCGACGGCTACTACCTACACGCCCTGGAGGCGAAGGCGGAGAAGACCATCACTCTCTCCGACTACATCGCGCAGGCCAACAAGGAAGCCGTCCATGCCGGCCAGCCGTTCGGCTGCGCGGTCGTCAAGCGACGGATGAAGGGCACCGCGGACGGCTACGTGGTACGCGACGTGGCGACGGACGTGCGGCTGATGAACCGGCTGAGGGTCATGGAGTCGGCGCTACAGAGCTTCGCACCTGAGGCATACGCAGAGCTGGACCGACTGCACAGGGAGGCAGCGTGATCTACGTCGGCAAGGACGGCGACGAGAGCGACGAGGGCGTCCCGGAATTCCACTTCGTAGACGACGTGCTCTACCTGTGTCACGAGGGCGACCACTACTGCGCCGCCGGCGCCCTCCCCGACGAGTAGCCCACGTAAGTCGACTCACGCAAGGCCCTAGCCCCCTGACTCTCCGGAGCAGGGGGCTTTCGGCGTAGGAGACCGCCCACGACGAGAGGAGAGCCGTGCGACTGACCGAAATTCTGGGGCGCCTGAGCGGGGTCGTCGACGACCACGACGGTCATCTTGCGTACTGCCCAGCCCACCGAGACCGCACCACGCCCAGCCTGAAGCTGACGCTCAAGGAGAGCGGACAGCTCCTCTACGTCTGCCGGGCCGGCTGCACTCAGACGGACGTGGGCGCCAAGATGAAGGAGCTGGGGCTGCATCCGTCCGACTTCTTCAACGTCGACAGCCAGGGTATGAAGACCATCTCCGCCAAGGCGCCGGAGACCGTCGGCCCCGGAGAGATCGCCGGCCTGAAGATGTTTGTCGACGAGACGTCGGCCGCCCTGGCTGACTCCCCGGAGGCGGTGGCGTACCTAGCCCGTCGCTTCGGCCTTTCCGTCGACCAGGCGGAAGACCTGGGCGTCGGATACGCGGCACCGGGAGACCGCCCACAGCCGTGGCTTTCTCGCGGCTTCACGAGGCACCCGCGCATCACCGTCCCGCTCTACGGCGCCGATGGCGTCGCACGGGGCCTACAGGGACGCGATATCGGCGGACGCTGCCCGGCACGCTGGGTGTCCCTAGCCAACCCGGAGGGTCGCATGTGGTCGAAGTACGGCCTGCTCTCCGCCGGCACGGGCTACGACACGATCCTCGTCACGGAGGGGCCAGGAGATGGTCTGACGTCGGTCGGCGTGGGCTACGACGCGCTCCTCATCCGGGGCGCTGGTGTGGCTCGGAACGCAGCCCTCGTGGCGGAACTGGTCACCGTTCTCCGCGGCCGTGATGTCGTGTTCGCCTTCGACCCGGACGACGCGGGAGCACGGGGCATCGCGGTTCTGTCGGCAGCGCTGACGGAGGACGGCAACGCCCCGCGTCAGCTCCAGTTCCCGAACGTCAAGGAGGACCTGACCGCCTGGCGGGAGAGGACACCGGAGACGTTCGCCAGTGAGCTGCACACCGCCGTCCGTTCCGCCCCGGTCGTCGACCTGACGTCGGCACCCGTTCCCGAGCCCGTGAAGGAGGAGATCGACATGCCCGCTACTGACGCCGCCCTGGAGTCGATGGACCTTTCCTCGCGGCAGGCGTTCGACAGCACAGACGTCGGCATTGCCGTCATGCTCCGCGACTTCATCGCCCGCAACGGCGGGGGAGTGCGCTACGCCAAGGGGCTCGGCTTCCTCGTCTGGGACGGCAAGGTGTGGGCGCCGGGAGGCGACAAGGTGCGCGAGTCCCTGCACCTGATGGGGGCGGAGCTGATCGCGTCGGCCGACGACTCGAAGCGCCGCCTGGCGCTCAAGGCGCTGACGAACCGGTCCATCGACGCCGTGATGAAGGAGCTGCCGAGCGCTCCTGGGGTGCCGGTAAAGGCAAGCGACTTCGACGCCCGTCACGATCTGCTGTCCGTGGCGAACGGGACGGTCGACCTCCGCACCGGCAAGCTCCACCCGCACACGCCGGCAGACATGATCACCAAGCGGCTCGACGTCGCCTACTACCCCGGCGCCCCGGCCGACCGGTGGAACCAGTTCCTGACGGAGGTGTTCCCCGAACACCCCGACCTTCCGGACTTCATGCGCCGGCTGGTGGGCTACGGCATCACCGGGTCGACGTCGGAACACTGCTTCGCCTTCATGCACGGGCAGGGGAGCAACGGGAAGAGCGTCTTCCTGGACGCCCTGATCCACGTCTTCAAGGGCGTCACCCAGGCGACGCAGTTCTCCACCTTTGAGAAGTCCGTGAACGTCGGCCAGGCGTCGCCCGAGCTGGCCTCCCTCCGCGGTGCACGGCTCGTGACGGCGTCGGAGACCGAGAAGTACAGCCGCCTGGCGGAGGCCCTGGTCAAGCAGTTGACCGGTGGCGACCCGATCACGTGCAGGTTCCTGAACCAGAACCCGTTCACCTACGTGCCCAGCTTCTTGCTCCTCGTCGCCGGCAACTTCAAGCCGGCCATCCTGTCGCAGGACGAGGGGACGTGGCGCCGGGTCAAGTTGATCCCCTTCGACGCGACGTTCTCCAACGCACTGGGCAACAAGGACACCACGCTCCCCGCCAAGCTCCGTGACGAGGCGGAGGGCATCCTCGCGTGGGCCGTGGCCGGCGCCGTGGAGTGGTACGCGGACGGGCTGAGTGAGCCGTCCTCCGTCGCCACCGCAACCCAGGCGTACCGGGAGTCGGAGGACCGGCTCGCTGAGTTCCTGAACGCCCGGTGTGTCCGCTCCGGAGACGTCCGGGTTGCCCCCATGGCGATTCGCAGGGCCTACGCGGAGTGGGCGGAGGACGCCGGCCTGGACCGCAAGGAGAAGCTCAGCGGCTGGGCTCTCGCGGTCGAGCTGGAGTCCCGCGGCTTCAAGAAGGCCAAGCGCAAGGGTGCTTGGGGCTTCGACGGGTTGCGGCTGAAGACGGATGAGGAGATCCAGGTCGCCAACGCAGCAGAGCAGGAACTCGCCGACGCACCAGCCGGCTCAGACATCTTCGGACAGGAGGCAGCATGAGGCAATTTACCTTCCCCCTTCTGGGGCGCGAGTTCCCCGTCTCGGTACCCGAGCGGCCGGAGGACCTGGCCCACTTCATTGCCTGGCTCTCCCGCCAGCTGCAGCCTGTCGCCGTTGACACGGAGACTCATGGGCTGAGCGTTCTCTCTGGCGACCCGGAGTACGTCCGTCTCGTCCAGTTCGGCAGCCAGGACGAGGCGTGGAACATCCCGACCGAGCTGGGGGCGCCGTTCAAGGAGGCAGCCCGTACGGCGTTGCGCATCCTGATTGACGGCGTCGGCATCACCGGCCACAACTGGCACGGCTTCGATGCGCCGGCCCTGCACGTTCATCTGGGCATCCCGTACGACGACCTGTGCAAGAACGCCGTCGACACGATGCTGTGCTCCAAGCTCGTCGACCCACGGGCAGTTCAGGAAGGTGGCATCGGCTCCAGCCTCAAGCCTCTGTCGGACCACTACATCGACCCGACGGCGGCCGACACGCAGGGGGATCTCACTGCGGTTTTCCGGTCGCTCGGACTCGTGAAGGCGAACGGCTTCAGCCGGATCGACCTGTGGCACCCGGTGTACCAGAGCTACGGCGGGGGCGACGTACTCCTGACCGCCCGTCTCCGCCCCAAGCTGGAGGAGAAGCTCCGCACCCTGGGCGTCCCGCAGCGCCTTGTCGACTACGAGCACGAGGTGGCCCGCATCTGCGGCCACATGCAGATCCGCGGCCTGCTCCTGGACCAGGACTACACACGACGTCTGGCTGATGAGCTGGGGGAGGAGGAGGAGACCCAGACCGCCATCGTCCGCTCGTACGGCGTGGAGAAGCTGGGCAGCCCCGCCCAGATCGCCGAAGCACTCATCGGCATGGGTGAGGCACTGACGGAGCGCACAGCCGGCGGGGCGGTCAAGGCCGACAAGAGCGTTCTCTCCGCCCTGGCGGACATGGACTTGTACGGCAACCGCCTGGGAGTCCGCACGCCCAACCCGCTCGCCGTCGCCGTCATCAAGGCGAAGCGTGCCGGCAAGTGGAAGTCGGCCTACGCGGACAACTTCCTGACGTCGCTGGACCGCACCGGGCGCATTCACCCGGGCATCCGGACCATGCAGGCACGGACCGGGCGCATGTCCGTGACGAACCCTGCCGTTCAGACGCTGCCGTCGGGTGACTGGAAGATCCGGCGGTGTTTCCTGGCCGAGCCGGGGGAGCGGATCATCTCCGTCGACTTCCAGGCCGTGGAGCTTCGTGTCCTGGCGGCACTGGCCGGCGTGGCACGGATGAAGGAGGCGATCAACGCCGGGCGAGACCTTCACTCGTTCACCGCGGAGCTGGTTTTCGGTCCCGACTTCACGCCGAAGCACCGCAAGATCAGTAAGGCCATCGGCTTCGGGGTGGTCTACGGCGGTGGCGCTGCCACGATCCAGCGTCAGACCGGCGCCCCGCTGGAGGAGGTCAAGAGGGCCGTCGCCGCCTACCACCGGACCTACCCGGAGGTGCGACGGGCGGCGAACCGATGGCAGCGTGAGGCGTTCTCGAACGGCATGGTGACGACGTCGGTGACCGGCCGGCGCCTGCCCCTGGACCGCGACAGGACGTACGCCGTGACGAACTACCAGGTTCAAAGTGCCGCACGGGACTGCCTGGGGCAGGCGCTGATCAACATGGAGGCCGCCGGGCTGCTGTCGTATCTCCGCTTGCCCGTACACGACGAGATCATCGCGTCGGCGCCGGCAGCGGAGGCGGAGGAGATCGGCAGGGCGATCGGGGAGTGCATGACGTTCGATCTCTTCGGGGTGCCCATCGAGTCCGACCCGGAGATCGGAGGGAGGAGCTGGGGCTCGCTGTACCTGCCCGGCGACCAGAGGGCGGCGCACGACGAGTGGTACGCAGCCCAGCCGGTGGCAGCATGACCGCCCGTCTCCCCGTTCCAGCCGTCCGCAGGGCGACCGGAGTTGACCGGTCCCCCGTGGCCGGTTCCCGACCGTCCACCGCCAGGCACCCGGTGCCCCGACCCTGTCCCATTCTGCCCCCTATGCGTGCACCTGAGCCGTCTCACGGCCCGTCACGGCGTGACACTCTGCGACGGTGGGAGGAGGCGGACGAGTGGTCATGCATCTACTGTGACGCTTCGTTCGGCCCGATGGTTGTAGCGGAAGTGGACCACATGACTCCTCTTGCGAGAGGGGGCGTTCACGAGTCGTTCAACCTCGCGCCGGCGTGCGCGGAGTGCAACCGAGCCAAGGGTGATCTGGACATGTCCGACTGGCTCCGCATTCTTGCTGGTCAGTTGGACACGGAGCGCGAGGTTACGGTTACGCGCTGAGTTGTTCGGCCGTCTCGCCACGCACACACCACCTTCACATCGGTAACGAATCCATAACACCGTTCAAGATTGCACTGGTCTATGTCGCGCGACAGAACCGCAGGTCAGCTCTGTTGCGCAACATAAGTCGTACTTACTCAGGGTGCATACCGAGACCCCAAACCATGACATACCGGCGGTAACGCCACTCGCGCCACGTGCGCACGACGATTGCCCGTGGGGGAGCAGTGACCTACAGTCCAAATCACGTCGCAGACGGACAGCACCTGATGAACCTTCTGGACACGCTGGATCGTGACCTGATCGAACTCCGTCAGATGGTGTCGATCTACGACGACGCAGTGACCATGCCGGGGCGGCGTCCCGACGTGGACCCGGACGGGACAGGCCGGCGGATGACCGCGGACCCCTCCCGTCCGACCGAGAACATCGCCCTGGACAGCTCCCGTGCGGAGCTACTGGAACAATTGGAAACCGGCATCTCGTACGTGACTCGCGCACTGGCGTATGTGCGGGGTGCCACAGCATCAATGGACCGGTCCCTTGCCCGATGGGAGGGGGAGGAGGTCCAGATCCCGGGGGGATGCAGTGAACGTACTGACGGGGCCTCGCTCGACGCCGGCCCAGGCAGCCAGCTTGCTGGAGTTGGCGACGCTGACGGAGCTGTCGCTCCTGCACCGCACTGACGTCGTGACGCTCATCGACGCCACGACCCTCTACCGCGCGGCCGGCTGGGAGTTCTGCCCCCTGGCCGTGGCTGACGTCACGATCGCGGAGTCCTACGGCCTGACGGTCGAAGACATCTAAGCTCCGCAAGTCGACTCACGGACCCCCGGCGCACCCGTTCCGACAGGAGCTGGGGCGGGTGCGCCCTGAAGCACGGCACTACATGTGACCCAGGCCACAAAAGAGTCGCGTCACATCTTTGAGCTATCGCCCCATAACCCAGGTACACCAGTCATTCACGAGGAGCCGACATGTCTCAGACCACCGTGACCAACACTCAGATCCTGGCCGCACAGGGCGGGGACGAGACGGCGATGTGGGACATCGTCTCCGCCTACGAGCCGCTGATCCGAAGCACCGTTCGGTCCGTCGCGCCGGCCGCGAACGAGGACCAGGCGGAGGATCTGCTCCAGGAGGCCCGGATCGTGCTCATCCAGCACATCCGCGAGTACTCCACGGAGGCCGACTCCGCGTCCCTCTCTTCATTCGCCTACCGGGCACTGCGCCGCACCGTTGCGGAGGAGTGGGTCCGGATGTCCAGCGCCGTCACGGTCAACCCGGTGATGGTGATCCGGGTTCGACGGGCCCTGTGGGAGGCAGCGGGCGACGTTGACCGCGCCTGGACGATCGTATCGACCTACCCCGACGTGACGCACCGCATCTCGCGTGAAGCATTTGTGAGCGTGTGTGAGGCACTTGCGGACACGGGCAGCCTGGACGCTCCGGCTCCGGGCGGGGACAGCGGCCTGACGTGGGCGGACCTCACCCCCGACACCTCCGCCGACTTCACCGCCACCACGGAGCGTCGGGACCTGGCCCGCTGGCTGCTCACCCAGGTCCCGCCCCGTCAGGCGTACGCACTGCGCGCCTTCTACGGCATCGGAGGGCTGCGCCAGTCCGACGAGCAGACCAGCGACGAGATGGGCATCAGCTCCCACCGAAGCTGCCAGGCCCTGCGCAAGCTCCGGAGTCGCGGACTGGAGAGTGCCCGTAACGTCGCCGCCGGCCACCACATCACGCTGGCTGCGTAAGTCACTCATCAACCGACCGAAAGAGAGTCTGCTATGTACCCCTCCCTTGACGCCTACGACCTTCAGGGTGTCCGTCCCGACGAAGCCGCCCTGTGGGGCGCCGACATCATCGCCGCCGTTGACGACCTGGCGGACGCCTGGATCTTCGACGCGGAGTTCACCGACTGAGTTCCGTGAGTCGACTCACGGAAGTGCCCACCACGACAGAGGAGAGATCATGACCGAGTACATCGCACAGTGCCGATACAACCGTTCGGACACCATCAAGGCTCGCGTGGAGGACAAGGTCGTCTGGCTGGAGCCTGGAGTTGCCAACGTCGCCCTCACGCCGGCCGACGCCCGCACCTTCGCCCGCGGCATCCTGGCCCTGGCCGACGGGGTCGACGGGGGAGAGGCGGAGACGACCATGTTCCCGGCGGTTGGTGACGTCGTGCGGATCGTTTGCCCGGAGAGCGCCTGCGACCCCGAGCACGTGGGGGGTATCGGGGTGCTGACCAGAACCGACAACACGGACTGCAAGTACCGGGTCCGCCTGCCCGGTGGCGAGATCGTGTGGGCGTACGAAGTGGAGGCTCCCACGAAGCCCACCCCCAACCCGTCACCCCGCGTGGCCTTCCTGGAGGAGGCTCGCCGGCTGGTCGGCTCCCGTGACGTCCCGCAGCTGCTCGCCGTGGCCCGCTTCCTGGCAGGAGAGAACGCATGAGCGCCCCCAAGGTCGGCGACCGAGTCCGCATCACCCAGGGATACAAATACGCCCCCGGCTACTTCGCCGGCATGACCGGCACGCTGGTGGAGGTCGACCCCGACGACTCGAACCTGCCGTACCGGGTCCAGGGTGACGGAGAGCCGTCGTGGGAAAAGGTCTGGGCTCACGCCGTGGAGGTGGTGACGCCGGTCGATCCGTTCGCGGGGGCGGGCGCCGGTCCCTCCCGGGACACCCTCGTCATCCGCGCCAAGGAACTCCTGGCCGGCACCGATCACACCGCAGCCGACATCATCCGGATGGCGGCGTTCCTGACCGGGGAGTAGGCCGGCTCGGGGGAGTTCCGCAAGTCGACTCACGGAACTCCCCCACTGGGGTTGTGTTGCGCAACATAACCTGTCATAGTCGAGACATCGCCAGGGACTCACGGAGGGTCCGGCAGGGGAGGACATCATGAACTGGACCGCGGAGACGCTTCGCTCGGGGATCGCGCTCGATTCGGCGTACGACCACCGCCGGCAGATGGCTGCGGTGCCGGGCACCTGGTACCGCGTTCGTCAGGGTGGCGTCGTATCACTCACCACCCGCAACCGGGGCGACGCGCTGCGGTCCTTCCGGCGCCTGGTGACCCTGGCATCCGGAGCCTGACAGCCGAAACGCCCTCCGGGGCTTCCGCGGGGACTGGCCTACCCGCGCTGATGAGGCAGGCCGTAGGAGGAGAAATGACCGACACCATCACCGCTGACGCGCTGTACCGCAACGATCGCGTGATTCTCGACCCGAACGACATGCCGCACCTGGTCGACAGCGTGACGGGCGCGGGGGACACGGTGCTCGTTGTGTTCTCGTCGGGTGAGGAGCGGGTGTTCCGGGTTGACGACGACGTGACGATCGTCGGCTAGCTCCACCCGCCCCGCATAGGCAAGCCCCGGCACCCCCACCGCCAGGGCGCGCGGTTCGAATCCGCGGCGGTGGCACTCCATCACTTCGACGTCAGGAGACGCCGTGTACGAAATCGTATGCCACCGTCCGGGCGAGACCGGACCGCACGACGTGATCGGAACCGAGCGGGGGCAGTTCCTCGCCGACTTCCGGGTACGGCAGGAGAACAGCAAGGCGGAGCGTGACGGCGTGGCGTACCGGTACTACTTCCGAGTGGCGCGCTGATGTTCCGCCACCTGAAAGCCAACCGAGCCGCCCGCCGGCTCCGCGAGGCGTACCCCGAGATCCCTCTCCCCGTCGCCCGGCAGCGGGCATGGGAGCTGCTCCAGCGCTTCCCCGGCGCCACTACGGGCCGGCTGGGGGAGTACCTGATCCACGACGTGCACCTCAACAAGATGCTCGCCAACCTGAACCGCAACATCCGCTAGGCGCTGACGGAGGTACGCCATGGACCAGCCGACGACCCACCTCAACCTCTCCATCCCCGCCCGCATGATCCGCCGTGGCGACGAGTTCACCCTCCACCGCCGTACGCGAGTGGCCGCCGGCTCCCCGGGCGTCGGCGAGTACGGCTCCGCAGTCGTCCCGCTGGAGGGCGGGGGAGCGGCCTGGCTGTCGAAGGACGCCTTCATCGACGTTCGCCGGCCCGTCAGGAACACCCCGTGCGCTACCGCGTGACCCTGGAGAACGGCGCGACGGGGCGGGCCGACGACGTGACCGCACGCCGCATCCTCCGCCAGGCGGCTGACGCCGGCTGCGACCGGACCCGGGTGCGCGGTGGATGGGTAGTGACGCTGCCAGGGGGAGGGCTTGTGGCGCTGCTGCGTGAGTCGACTTACGCGGGATCGGCGTCAGGTGTTGTGTTGCGCAACACAACTGTGTCATAGTGAAGCCACGCCAGAGACTCACGGAGGAGCAGAACATGAAGGCTTACAAGGTCAAGGGGACCACGGACGAGGTCACTACCTGCGAACTGTGCGGTAAGCAGGAGCTGAAGGGCACGGTCATGCTGATGCCCCTAGACGTCGACGGCAACGAGGACGGGGACGTCTCGTACTTCGGCACTTCGTGCGCCGCCAAGGCGGCCGGCTGGACGGTCCGGGAGGTCAACGCTGGCGTCAAGGCTGCGAAGGACGAGGATCGGGCCCGTCGGGACGCGGACCGCCGCGCGGCGTGGGCGGCGCAGACGGAGTTCCTGGCCGGCTGGTACCTGGAGCACTACGGAACGACGGATCTGCACAAGGCCGCGGAGCTGGCCGGTGTGTCGACCGTTCGGCTGTCGGGAGCGGCCATCCGCGCGTACCGGGAGGTACAATCCGCTGCGGAGTCTGTGACGGTCGTCGAAGAACCGGCCGTGGAGCTGGCCCCCGTCACTGTTGACGTCCCCGCCGGATGCCCCGTGCTTGCCGAGCCGGGCAACATCCACTGCATGACTGCTCACTGTGTCGACTGCAATGCGTTCCGCATGGCGAAGATGAACGTCGACACGGTGGAGTCGTGGTACCGGTCCGGGCATTTCAGTCAGGACGAGTACGAGGCGTTCATGCACGCCTGGGCCACAGATGCCTACCGCTACACCGCCGGTGGCCACGCCGTGATCCCGACGGACCCGAAGGTCGTGATGATCGTCGCCGCTATCCGTCGCCACGCCGACATCACCGCTCCCATCACGATCGCAGCGTGACACCTGGAGCCCCTGCCAATCGCACGGGTGGGGGCTCCATCCGACCCCCCGACCACCGCACACGAACGAGGAGCCATGCCGAGAACGCCCCTGCACGTCAGACTGGCCCGCAAGTACGGTCAGACCGCCGTCCTGTACGCCGCCCTGGCGCTCTCCGCCCCCGGTGAGTACGCGCTCGCGCAGATGGCCGGCTGGGACTCACGCTTCGCCTGGCTGATGCCGGCCGTCATGTCCCTCTACGCGGCGATCGGGGCGAGCGTCGCCAAGGCGCAGAAGGAGGCGGCGCGCGTTGCCGTCGGAACGTCGAAGGAACGCGACGCCCAACGCCGTTCCCGAAACGCAACGTTCGGCGCTCTCCTCGCTCTCCTTATGGCAACGGCGGCACAGGTGACGGAACACGTGATCACCGCAACCGTCTTCGGCCCAACGCTCTGGGTGGTCGTCGTTGTGTCGGCCGTTCCGCCGTTGGTCGCCGCCCACGTGCTGCACATCGACCCGCCGGCAGAGGAAGACGACAACGAGGAGCATGAGGCACCCGCAGAGGCGCCCCAGGGGCCCGCTGTGGAGCCTGCGGAGGAGCCGGAGGAGGAAGAGGTCCTGGAGCCCCTGGAAGCCTCTTACAAGCCCGTCCTCGTAACGTACGCCGAAGCAGCCGAAGACCTGGGGCTGAGCGTTGTGACGATCAGGGGTGCCGCCAACGGGCCAACGCCGCGGATCAGGAAGTTCCCCGGGGCAACGCCCAGCTCCGTGCTCGTTGACATCCGCGAGTGTCACGATGTATTCAACCCCAGCCGGCGTTCCGTCGGCGTTTGAGGAGAGAACGATGGAGTTCAAGATCGAGGATCTCGATGGAGGAATGGGCCCCTTCGAGTCCGCCACCATCGCCACCGGGGCGGAGAGCTATGGCCCCGAAGGTTTGATAATGGTCGAAGGCGTCGACCGGATGTTCCCCACCCCCGCCCAGGCCCGCGAGCTGGCTGCCGCTCTCCTTCGGGCCGCGGACGAGGCGGAGGACGTGGAGCCCGTCGACATAGAGCAGGCGGTCCGCAACAAAGTCGCCGAAGAGCTGGAGCAGATGGACGGCAAGAACCTGGGCATGAACGTGAGCCGCACGCAGGCCGTCAACGTGGCCCGGAGAGGCCTCCGACCCGAGGACACACGCCACGGGACCACGCAGAAGATGTGGCTGTACTGAGCACTACCAAGAGCCCTCGTCGCATCCCGCGGCGGGGGCTTTTTGGCGTTTCCGGACCTACGCCGCGCGTCCGCCCTCCCAGAGCGCCGCCACGTGTGAGGCGAACCGATCGTACAGCCCGTCATCCCCGAGCCGGCGCAGATGCAGCATGGGGGATTCGTGACCGAGGAGCGACGAAAGGTGCGGCGTCACCAACATCTCGTCGTCGAAGCTGAAGACCGACAGTGCGATGTGCCCGTCCGAGAACCGCACGTCGACGCCCGGAGCGTCGCCCATGCGCTTCAGCGCGTCCAGGGTGATGTTGATGCGCGTCGTAACGGTGAGCGGGACGCCTTCGATCTCCTCGCGCCGCCGGGTGACGTCGGACTCCGGGTCGCCAAGCAGGAAGCGGATCGAGCAGCCGGCCGACGCCTTGGCCTTGAGTCGCTCCGCCAGCCGCGGATGTTCCTGCCAGAGGAAGTAGTTCGTGTAGCCGGCGAAGACGATCGATGTCGACGCTTCGTCAATCAGCCCGGCCCATACCGACGTTGGGCAGGCGTTTCGGTAGGGGTGGGCGGCGAGGATCTCGCGATCGGCGCCCGTCTTTATGGCGCTCCTGGCAACCTTGGGCCACAGCACGGCGTCACTTACTCCTAGTGCACGGGCTACGTCGGCGCGAATGGTGGTGCGCGGTGCTCGTAGCGGGTTGGACAGCCACCGGTCGACAGTCCGGGGGTCTACTCCGACGGTGCGGGCTAAACGACCCACCGTCATATTGGCCTCGTCCATAGCGGATCGCAGCGCGGTGTTCAATGCTCCACCCCCGGACGTTGTGGACACTCTGGACGATAGCGCGGACTGTCCGCTGTGTCCCCGGAATGCCGTAGGAGTGTCCAACAGAGAGCGACATCTTGATGACACGACGCAATCAGCGCCGGCTCTTCAACGGAAAGGGTCAGTCATCATGCGACACGCGCTCGGCATCATCCTCCACGGCGGGGACGACGACAACGGCGGCCACGGGTCGGACAACACCGACATCGAGGGTGGCGACGGCAACGGCGGTAGCGGCTCCCCGGGTCACTGACGCCGGCAGGTGAAGTGAGCTAGGGCGGGTCCTCGGTTTCGGCCCGGGGGCCCGCCCGTACTTGGATAGGGTCAACGGCATGCCCCAGCAGATCAAAGGCGACTCGCGCCTTGTCATCGGTCGATTCCTGTACGACTGGCACCACCAGGACTACCTACTCCTTGCCTACGCCCACCGCGGACATGAGGGCATGGGTGTGGTCGGGACGGTGGCCGACGCGGAAGGGCGGATGCCCGACCTGTGGTCCGTGGCAGCGCGGCACTGCTCCCTGGGGGCGTCGGCAGAGGAGATCGGCCGCTGGTGTCTGTGTTCGGGCTGGGCCCGTACCATGAGCCCTCGGAACGCGTGGATTGAGGTCGACGGGGTTCCCTGGACATTCGACGTGCGCAACACCCTGTCGGAGATCCGGCCCCACCAGTACGGAACGACTGCGTACGGGTGGCGGGGCGCCTACGTCGGCACGCTGACGCTGGAGGACCCCGACGTGATTCAGCGGGCCCACGACCTGATGCGGGTCGAAGCGCACGCCTGATCTACGGCGTCTTGTCGGCCGGTGGGTTGGACACGAAGGTGCCGCGCTGCGGGACGACGAACACGTCTCCGTCGTCAACGAGTACAGCAATGGCGCGTCGCACCGTGGACCGCGCAAGCCCGTACTGCTGCACGAGTTGGGTCTCGCTCGACATGCGCCGGCCAGGTGCCCAGTCGCCTCGCAAGATGCGAGCGCGGAGGATCTCCGCCAACTGCCTGTACGGCGTCAGCGGGGCTCCGGGATCAATCTCGTCATCGGGCTTGGCGACCATGATCAACAAGCTAGACGACCGCCTCTGACGAGGTTCATTGGGATACGTCTCGCTACGTAGAGATACAAGGCGATACCATGACGACAAGACCCCGGCGACCGTGCGACCGGTCCCGGGGCGTGGCCAACGCTTTGAAGGAGCGTCGACATGCCTGACCTTACCGAACCGGTACATCTGAGCGACCCCGCCCTGTTACTCGAACCCGTCCCCGTCGCCGGCTGCGACGTCTGTGCGTCGCTCGCGCGGCAGCGGGCCGACGCCAGGCGGCAAGGGGATGCCTCCACGGTCTCTGACTGCAATGTGGAACTGGGGCGCCACCCCCACGGGAAGAGGGGGCGGCGATGAGTCCACGCGCTGTCATCCGCCCCGTGACGCACCACATCGTCCAGCACCCCGACACCGACGTCACGTACGAGGGGCTGTGCCTGTCGTGTGAGTGGAGTTCGAAGTCGACGGACGGCGAGAAGGTGAACACCGAATGCCTGCGCCATGCCGGCCGTGCGAATCACCGCGGGTTCCGGCGGGTCGTCACCGGCTTCGCGTTCGTCGTCCGTGACGGCGAGGAAGACCCCGCACGCTAGGGACGTCACTCCACGGCGTGCGGCGGGCGGTCAGGGGGAGGTCGACAGCCACCCCGGCCGCCCAGGGCCCCGTCTCTCTTCGGAGGGGCGGGGCTTTTGTATGCCCCCCCCCGAGAGAATGGTAAACGTACAACGCTCCCAGGCGGTCCACTCCTTGACGCGCCGGTCAGACAGGGCGATCCGGCGCGCGCCCAGCCGGTGCGCCTCCACGGTCCGCCCCGCGTCCACCGTCTCCGCGAGCGCAGCCGCGACCGCCGCGTAGCCGGCGGCCTCCGAGCGGTACGCCGAGGGCGCCCGGCGGAAGTACCAGCGGCAGCCGATCAGCAACGCCGGCAACGCCACGAGCACCGCAAGCGCCAGCGGGGGAGCCGTGATGGTGAGGGCGGCGATGAGCAGGCCCGCCCACACCACGCCGATGGTCAGCTGCGGCACCGCCTCGCGCATCGCGTTGGCGAGCCGGTCGATGTCCGTCGTGATCCGGGACAGCAGGTCACCCGTGCCGGCCCGCTCCAGCACGCCCGGGGGCAGCCGCACCGAGCGCACGAGGAAGTCCTCGCGCAGATCGGCGAGCATCTCCTCACCCAGCATCGCGCTGCGCAGCCGCATCATGCGGGTGGCCACCGTCTGAACGACCAGCGCGACCGCGAAGACGGCAGCCGTGCGCTCCAGATGCAGGTCGGTGGCGCCCTCGGACAGATCCTCGACGAGCCCGCCCAGCAGGTACGGACCGACGATCGAGGCGGTCACCGCGAGCGTGTTGAGCAGGGTCACCACGATGAACGGGCGCCGGTGGCGGCGGATCAGCCCCCGCACATAGGCACGTACCGTCGCGGGGCTGCCGACCGGCAGGGTCGTGGCCGACTCAGGGGCCGCCGGGTCGTGGGCCGGTGGGGCCATGCCGATCATGCCCGCTCCTCGATTTCCTCGCTCGTGCCGATCTCTTCGTCGCGGCCCGCCGCGGCCGCCGGCTCCTCGCCGGTATCGCGTGTGACGACGTCCCGGTACCGCTTCTCGGAGAGCAGCAGCTCACGGTGTGTACCGGCGGCCACCACCGAGCCCCCGTGGACCAGCGCCACCCGGTCCGCCAGGTCCAGCAGCAGCGGCGACGAGGAGAAGGCGACGGTCGTACGGTCCGTGCGCAGCGCCTTCACGCCCGCGGCGACCCGCGCCTCGGTGTGTGAGTCGACGGCGGACGTGGGCTCGTCGAGGACGAGGGTGTCCGGGTCGGTGATCAACGACCGGGCCAGCGCGAGCCGCTGACGCTGTCCGCCGGAGAGCGACCGGCCGCGTTCGGTGATCCGGGTGTCCAGCGGCTCGCCGTCCGAGCCGGGGGACGCCTGCGCCAGGGCGGCCAGGACGTCGTCGCACTGGGCGGCCGACAGGGCGGCCCGAGCCGCGACCCTGCCGGACGACGGCACGTCCAGCAGCTCACGCAGGGTGCCCGAGAGCAGCACCGGATCCTTGTCCTGGACCAGGACGGCGGCCCGCGCCGCGTCCAGGTCCAGCTCGTCCAGGGGTACGCCGCCCAGCAGGACGGACGGCGGCCCGGAGGCTGCCGTGTCCTCGCCCGACTCTTCCCGCTCCTCGGGCTGGGCGTGCCCGCCGAGCCGCTCCGCCAGCCGGCCCGCCTCGTCGGGATCGCCGCAGACCACGGCGGTGAACAGCCCCTGGGGCGCGAGCAGCCCGGTGACCGGGTCGTACAGGTCGCCCGTCGGGACGGTGGTGGCCGTGGCCGCACGAGCGGTCCGGCTCAGCGACAGCACCCGCACCGCCCGCTGCGCCGAGGGCCGGGAGAAGGAGTACGCCATGGCGATCTCCTCGAAGTGACGCAGCGGGAACAGGGTCAGGGTCGCCGCGCTGTACACCGTGACCAGCTGGCCGACCTCGACCTTGCCGTCCCTCGCCAGCGAGGCCCCGTAGACGACCAGGGCGAGCAGCAGCACGCCCGGCAGCAGGACCTGGACCGCTGAGATGAGCGACCACATCCGGGCGTTGTGCACCGCGGCCTTGCGGACTTCCTGGGAAGCGCGCCGGTAGCGGTCCAGGAACAGGTCCTCGCCGCCGATGCCCCGCAGCACGCGCAGCCCGGCCACGGTGTCCGAGGCCAGCTCGGTGGCCTTGCCCGCCTTTTCGCGCTGGACGTCGGCACGGCGGGTGGCGCGGGGCAGCAACGGCAGCACGGACAGGGCCAGGAAGGGCATGGCGATCGCCACGAGAATGCCCAGGGAGGGCAGGTAGAGGAGGAGTCCGACGCTGACGACGACCAGCACCGTCGCGGCGGCCAGGAAGCGGGAGAGGGACTCGACGAACCACCCGATCTTCTCCACGTCACCGGTGGAGACCGCCACCACCTCGCCCGCGGCGACCCTGCGGGTCAGCGCCGAACCCAGCTCGGCGGTCTTGCGGGACAGCAGCTGCTGGACCCGGGCCGCGGCGGTGATCCAGTTGGTGACGGCGCTGCGGTGGAGCATCGTGTCGCTCACCGAGGTCAGCACGCCGAGAAGCGCGGTCAGGCCGCCCGCCAGCGCGAGCCGTCCGCCCGACCGGTCGATGACCGCCTGGACGGCCAGTCCGACGCTGAGCGGGTAGCCCGCGATGGAGCACTGGTGCAGGAGGCCCCAGAGCAGGGACTTGAGCTGCCCACGGATCTGATTGCGGCCCAGCCAGTACAGAAAGCGAGGGCCCGAGCGGACATCGGGATCGCCGGGATCCAGGTACGGAAGATCGCGAATGTGCATGACGTCCCAAAGGAATCGAAAGAGGCCGGGACCCGCGAGGGGCCCCGGGACGCATCGGGTGAAACACCGGGCCGCCCGCGGGGATTCGCAGGCGGGGAACCAAACCGTGCAAGCCTCGCGTATCACCGGGGGCGCGGCAAACGCTTTTATCGGGTCCCGGCCGGGGACGGGACCGGCTGTGCGGGCCCGGCCGCGGACGGGTAAAGATTCGGCACGCTTTCGCCGGGTCCCCCTCGGGCGGGCGAAGGCGCACGTCACCAGGTGCGAGCATGGGCAGATGCATATAGCCGGTGCGGTACGAGTGGTGGTCTCGGCGGCCGCCTGTGGTGTCCTGCTCACGACCCTGACGTCCTGCGGCGACAGCCAGGACACGAAGAAGAGCGGCGCCGGGCGGTCGGCCGCCGCCGAGAAGGGCAAGCAGAAGGAGCAGACCACCGGCCTGAAGCGCATCCCCGATGTGGGGAGCCGGCTCCAGTCGCAGATCCCGGCCGAGTCCCGCCAGGTCGTCGCCGTCTACGGCGCGGGCAAGGACTCCGCCGACTCCACCGTCATGCTCTACACCAAGTCCGGCTCCACCTGGGACAAGGTCGCCGGCTGGAAGGCGCACAACGGCAAGAAGGGCTGGGCGGCCAACCACCACGAGGACGACAAGCGCAGCCCGGTCGGCGTCTTCACCCTCAGCGACGCGGGCGGTGTGCTGGCCGATCCCGGCGCCCTCCTCCCGTACACGCAGTCGGCGTCCATCCAGGCCCCGCACTACTGGGCGAAGTCCCACTGGCACGACTTCGACTACGTCATCGCCATCGATTACAACCGGGTCAAGGGCACCCCGCCCAACGACCCGACGCGCCCGCAGGGCCAGTCGAAGGGCGGCAGCATCTGGCTGCACATGGACCACGGCAGCGGGACTTCGGCGTGTGTGAGTGTGTCGAAGCCGGCCATGGAGAAGCTGCTGCGCACCTTGGACCCGAAGCAGCACCCGGTCGTGGTGATGGGCGACCGGGCGAGCCTGAGCGCCTGACAGGGCGCCGCCGTACGCTTCAGCCGGAGCCGGAGCCGGAGCCGGAGCCGGAGCCGGAGCCGGAGCCGGAGCCGGAGCCGGAGCCGGAGCCGGAGCCTGGGCGCGTCGCCCATTCGAGCTCCATGAGTGCCGAGTGGTACGAACGGCCCGTCGCCCGGTCCATTCCGATCTCGCACATCCGGTTGGCCGAGAGATACGCGTCGTACTCCCGGGGCCGGACCTCAGCGCTCTCCTTCGCCGTGGCGGACGCCGTCAGCTCCTCGTGCAGCATCCCCCGGTCGCCCGCGAAGCCGCAGCACGCGGCATCGTCGGGGATCACGGCCTCGTGCGCGCAGGCCTCCGCGACCGCGCGCAACCGGTCCACATCGTCCAGGTGCTCCATGGAGCAGGTCGGGTGCAGCACGGCGGAACCGGTCCGGCGCAGCACCGTCAGCTCCGGCAGGAGCTCGTCCGCCGCCCAGACCAGGGAGTCGACCACCGTCAGCTCGCGGTGCAACTTCCGGTTGTCCTCGGTGAGGTACGGGACCACCTCGTGGGCGATGCCCAGCGTGCAGGAGGAGGCGTCGACCACCAGGGGCAGCTTTCCACCCGCCGTCCAGCCCCAGGCGGCCTCCACGATCCGGTTGGCCATGACGGCGTTGCCCGCGTTGTACCCCTTGGAGTGCCAGATGGTCGCGCAGCAGGTCCCATGGACATCGTCCGGGATCCAGACCGGCTTGCCCGCACGGGCCGAAACAGCGACCACGGCCTGCGGCAGCGAAGGGCCCTGATACCCGTCCGGGCTGCCGAAGATACGGTTGACGCAGGCCGGGTAGTAGACCGCGCTCGCCCCCGCCCTGGACGTGCGCGGCAGCTTTCGGGATGCCGCCCCGGGGATTTCCGGCAGCCACTCGGGGACGAGATCCGGGTTTACCGCGCGGCGGGCGAGACGCGTGACGCCCTGAAGCAGCCGGTCGTCGATCCGGCTCGCCGCGGCCACGGCCAGCCGCGCCGCCGTCTCCGCGGCGCGGAAATGCTTCGCGGCGAGGGCGGCGATCCGCTCCTCGCGCCGGGAGTGACGCTGATGACGGAAGTCCTTCATCATGGCGCCGGTGTCGATCCCGACCGGACAGGCGAGCTTGCAGGTCGAGTCACCGGCACAGGTGTCCACGGCGTCGTACCCGTAGGCGTCCACCAGACCCGTCTCCACGGGCGAGCCGCCGGACTGGCGCATCATCTCCCGCCGCAGCACGATGCGTTGACGCGGCGAGGTGGTCAGGTCGTGGCTGGGGCAGGTCGGTTCGCAGAAGCCGCACTCGATGCAGGGGTCGGCGATCGGCTCGACCTTGGGAATCGTCTTCAGACCGCGCAGGTGCGCCTTCGGATCACGGTCGAGGACGATCCGCGGGGCCAGGATGCCGTCCGGGTCGATGACCTGCTTCGTACGCCACATCAGCTCGGTCGCCCGCGGGCCCCACTCCAGTTCGAGGAAGGGGGCGATATTGCGTCCCGTGGCGTGCTCCGCCTTGAGCGATCCGTCGAACTGCTCCACCGTCAGCCGGCAGAAATCGGCCATGAACGCGGCGTAGCGGTCGACGTCCGCCGGCCGCGCCGCGTCGAAGGCGAGCAGGAAATGGAGGTTTCCGTGCGCGGCGTGGCCCGCGACGGCGGCGTCGAAGCCGTGCTCGGCCTGGAGCGCGAGCAGTGCCTCGCAGGCGTCGGCCAGCCGGGAGGGCGGGACGGCGAAGTCCTCCGTGATCAGCGTCGTGCCCGCGGGGCGGGAGCCGCCGACCGCGGTGACGAAGGCCTTGCGGGCCTTCCAGTAGCCGGAGATGGTCCGGGCATCCCGGGTGAACTCATTGGTCACGGAGGTGACCGGACGGACCAGGTCGAGCCGGCGTACGACCTCGGCCGCCGCCCGCTCGTACGCCTCCTGGCCCTCGTCGTCCGGGGCCCGGAACTCCACCAGCAGCGCGGCGGTCTCCTTCGGCAGCCCGGCCCAGTCGGCGGGCACCCCCTGCACGCTGACGGAGGCCCGCAGGGTGTTCCCGTCCATCACCTCGACGGCGATGGCGCCCGCCTCGTTGAACAGCGGGACGGCGGCGGCCGCGGCGGTCAGCGAGGGGAAGAACAGCAGCCCCGTCGAGATCCGGCGGTCCAGCGGCAGCGTGTCGAAGACGACCTCGGAGATGAATCCGAACGTCCCCTCGGACCCGACCATCAGCCCGCGCAGGATCTCCACCGGGGTCGAGCCGTCGAGGAACGCGTCGAGCCGGTAGCCGTTGGTGTTCTTGATCTCGTACTTGGCCCGGATGCGGGCCGTGAGCGCCGCATCGGCCTCGATCTCCGCCTTCAGCGCCAGCAGCCCCTCGCACAGCCGCGGCTCGGCACGGGCCAGATCCTCGTCGGCCGCCGGGTCGCCGGTGTCCACGACCGTCCCGCTGGGCAGCACGCAGGTGAGCGAGGAGACGGTGCGGTACGAATTACGGGTGGTGCCGGCGGTCATCCCGGAGGCGTTGTTGGCGACGACTCCGCCGATCGTGCAGGCGATGGCGCTGGCCGGGTCGGGCCCGAGCAGCCGGCCGTACCGGGCGAGAGCCGCGTTGGCCCGCACCACCGTCGTCCCCGGGCGGATACGGGCACGGGCGCCGTCGTCCAGGACCTCGATGCCCGCCCAGTTCCGCCGGACGTCGACGAGGATGTCCTCACCCTGCGCCTGGCCGTTGAGGCTGGTCCCCGCGGCGCGGAAGACGACGTTGCGGCCCTTGCCGTGGGCGTACGACAGGATCGCGGAGATGTCGTCGATGTCCTCGGGGACGACGACCACCTGCGGCACGAAACGGTACGGGCTGGCGTCGGAGGCGTACTTCACCAGGTCGGAGATCTTCCAGAGCACCTTGTGCGCGCCGAGCAGGGCGGTCAGCTCGCCGCGGAGCGGCTCCGGCGTGCCCTGTGCCTGGCCGTCGGGGACACGGTCGTGGGACGGCGGGCGTGCCGCCGTGGGGCGCAGGGTGCCGGGATTCGGCTCCAGCAGCGGCATGGTGAGGTCTCCTCGGTGGTTCGGTGGTTCGGGGCTGCGTCCCGTGGGTCAGCAGCGGCGCTCCGGCATTCCGTTGACGAGAGCGGTCAGCAGTCCGCCGAGCACCTCGCGCTGATCGGCGGTCAATGGAGCCAGGATCTCTTCTGCGGCTGCCCGGCGCGCGTCGCGCAGCGAACGGAGTGTGGCGATGCCCTCGTCCGTGATCTCGATCCGGACCACTCTGCGACTGTCCGGATCAGGGATACGCCGCACCCGGCCGCCGGCCTCCAGGGCGTCCACCAACGTGGTGACGGCGCGCGGGACGACATCGAGGCGCTGCGCGAGATCCGCCATCCGGGGCGGACCGTCGTAGTGCGCCACAGTGCGCAGCAGCCGGAACTGCGCGGGCGTGATATCGATCGGCTCCAGCTGGCGGCTCTGAATGCGCTGGAGCCTGCGCGTCAGCCGCAGCAGCTGTTCGGCGAGAAGGCCGTCGGGGTCGGAAGAATCCATGGGAGGGAGACTATCAGGACTCTGCTCATTGTGAGTAGAGGTAACAATGGACTATGCTCTCATTCGGCTCGACCGTCGGGGTCGCGATTTCCGCGCCCGGACGGCCCTGCCCCCGCTTTGCCCCCACGCACCGCGGACGCGCGTGACCGTCACGGACGGCCGTGCCCCGCTCTCCCCGTAGCCACACGCCCGACGAAGGAGCCCATGAAACCCGACGAACCCACGTGGACACCCCCGCCCAGGGATGCCGCCCGGCCGCCCGCCGAGCTGCGCCGCATCCTCCGCCTTTTCCGGCCGTACCGCGGCCGCCTCGCCGTGGTCGGACTGCTCGTCGGCGCCTCGTCGCTGGTCTCGGTCGCCTCGCCGTTCCTGCTGCGCGAGATCCTGGACACCGCCATCCCGCAGGGGCGGACCGGGCTGCTCTCGCTGCTCGCCCTCGGCATGATCCTGACCGCCGTGATGAACAGCGTCTTCGGCGTGCTGCAGACCCTCATCTCGACCACGGTCGGCCAGCGCGTGATGCACGACCTGCGCACCGCCGTCTACGCCCAGTTGCAGCGGATGCCGCTCGCCTTCTTCACCAGGACCCGTACGGGTGAGGTCCAGTCCCGGATCGCCAACGACATCGGGGGCATGCAGGCGACCGTCACCTCGACGGCCACCTCACTGGTCTCCAACCTCACCGCTGTCATCGCCACCGTCGTCGCCATGCTGGCGCTCGACTGGCGGCTCACCGTCGTCTCGCTCCTCCTGCTGCCGGTCTTCGTCTGGATCAGCCGCCGGGTGGGCCGCGAGCGCAAGAAGATCACCACCCAGCGCCAGAAGCAGATGGCCACCATGGCGGCCACCGTCACCGAGTCGCTCTCCGTCAGCGGCATCCTGCTCGGCCGCACGATGGGCCGCTCCGACTCACTCACCCGGGACTTCACCGAGGAGTCCGAACGGCTGGTCGCCCTCGAAGTGCGCTCCAGCATGGCCGGACGCTGGCGGATGTCGACGATCGGCATCGTCATGGCAGCCATGCCGGCCGTCATCTACTGGGCCGCGGGCATCGCCCTCCAGTCCGGCGGTCCCGCCGTCTCCATCGGCACGCTCGTCGCCTTCGTCTCGCTCCAGCAGGGCCTGTTCCGTCCGGCCGTGAGCCTGCTCTCCACCGGGGTGCAGATGCAGACGTCGCTCGCGCTCTTCCAGCGGATCTTCGAGTACCTCGACCTCACCGTGGACATCACGGAGCCGGAGAATCCGGTGCGCCTGGAGAAGATCCGGGGCGAGGTCCGCTTCGAGGACGTCGACTTCAGTTACGACGAGACCAGCGGCCCGACCCTCAGCGGCGTCGACATCACGGTGCCCGCGGGTGCCGGCCTCGCCGTCGTCGGCGCCACCGGTTCCGGCAAGTCCACCCTCAGCTACCTCGTGCCCCGGCTCTACGACGTGACCGGAGGCCGGGTGACGCTCGACGGGATCGATGTCCGTGAGCTGGACTTCGACACCCTCGCCCGCGCGGTCGGCGTGGTCTCCCAGGAGACGTATCTCTTCCACGCCTCGGTCGCCGAGAACCTGCGCTTCGCGAAGCCGGACGCGACGGACAAGGAGATCGAGGCGGCGGCCCGCGCGGCCCAGATCCACGACCACATCGCCTCACTGCCCGACGGATACGACACCCTCGTCGGTGAACGCGGCTACCGCTTCTCGGGAGGTGAGAAGCAGCGCCTGGCCATCGCGCGCACGATCCTGCGCGACCCCCCGGTGCTGATCCTCGACGAAGCGACGAGCGCGCTGGACACCCGTACCGAAGGCGCCGTGCAGGAGGCGATCGACGCGCTCTCCGCCGGACGCACCACCATCACCATCGCTCACCGGCTCTCCACCGTCCGCGACGCCGACCAGATCGTCGTCCTGGACGCCGGCCACGCGGCGGAGCGCGGCACCCACGAGGAACTGCTCCAGCAGGACGGGCGGTACGCCGCCCTGGTCCGCAGAGACACGGAGCCGGCCCCGGTGGCAGCGGGCTGACCGGCGGCGGCCGGTCCCGGCCCGTGCTGTGCCGGGGCATGCCGTCGAGAAGCGGGGTCCCCGCTACGGGGACCGGCGGGGGATAGCGTGCCCGCATGGCGCACGAGACCCCGGACAACCGGCCTCACCGCAGACTTCGTCCGACCCGGCGCGGCCGTCTGGTGCTGCTCATCGGCGCCGTGCTCGTGCTCGCGGTGGCCGCCGCCGTGCTCGTCCCCCTGCTGACGAGGGAACCTCGTACCGAACAGCCCCGCACGCTGGTCATCCCCGAGGGACGGCGGGCCACGCAGGTCTACGCGGCCGTCGACAAGGCCCTCGGCCGGCCCGCCGGCACCACCGCGAAGACCGTGGCGACGGCGGACCTCCCGCTCCCCGCCGAAGCGAAGGGCAACCCCGAGGGCTACCTCTTCCCGGCGACATACCCCGTCACCTCCGCGACGACCCCGAAGAGCCTGCTGCGCTACATGGTCGACACGGCGGTCGAGCGCTTCGGCGCGGACCACATCACGGCCGGAGCACGGCGCAACGACGTCACCGTCTACCAGACGGTGACCATCGCCTCCATCGTCCAGGCCGAGGCGGACACCGAGGCGGACATGGGCAAGGTGGCCCGGGTCATCCACAACCGGCTCGACCGTGGAATGCCGCTCCAGATGGACTCCACCCTCAACTACGCGATGAACCGCAGCACGCTGGACACCACCACGGGCGACACCAAGATCGACAGCCCCTACAACAGCTACGATCACAAGGGCCTGCCGCCGACCCCCATCGGCAACCCGGGGGAGCAGGCGATGACATCGGCGATCGGCCCGACCCCCGGCCCCTGGCTGTACTTCGTGACGGTGGCCCCCGGCGACACCCGTTTCACCGACGACTACGCGGAGCAGCAGCGCAACGTGGCGGAGTTCAACCGCAACCGCAGGAGTGAGGGGGAGGGCTGACGGGGAACGCCGGGATTCACGCGGCCGACGCGACCTCGGCCCCGGCCCCGACCCCGTCCGCCGCTCCCGCGCCCTCCTGTTCCCGTTCCCTCTCCCGCCGGAGCAGGTCCCCGATGGCCCGGACGGCGGCTCGTCCGGCGCGGTTGGCGCCGATGGTGCTGGCGGACGGCCCGTACCCGACGAGGTGGACGCGCTCGTCCCGCACGGCTCGCGTGCCCTCGACCCGGATACCGCCCCCGCGCTCCCGCAGCCGCAGCGGGGCGAGATGGTCGACGGCGGCGCGGAAGCCGGTCGCCCAGAGGATGACATCGGCCTCGACAGCGCGGCCACCGTCCCAGGCGACGCCGTCCGGCGTGATCCGGTCGAACATCGGCAGCCGGTCGAGCACTCCGGACTCACGGGCGTGCCGGACGGCGTCGGTGACGGGCAGCCCGGTGACGCTCACCACGCTCTGCGGTGGCAGCCCGCGCCGCACCCGTTCCTCCACCATCGCCACGGCGGCCCGTCCCTGCTCCGCGCCGAACGGCCCGTCCCGGAACACCGGCGGCCGACGCGTCACCCAGTACGTCTGGGCCGCCACCTCGGCGATCTCCATCAGATGCTGCGTACCGGAGGCTCCGCCGCCCACGACGACGACTCGCTGCCCGGCGAACTCGGCGGGCCCCGGGTAGCCGGCCGTATGCAGTTGCCGGCCCCGGAACGTCTCCTGCCCGGGGTAGCGAGGCCAGAACGGACGGTCCCATGTGCCCGTGGCGTTGATCAGGGACCGCGTCGCGTACGTGCCTTCGGAGGTCTCCACGAGCAGCCGCCCGCCCTCCCCCTCACGTACGGCGCTCACCTCGACCGGCCGGTGCACCCGCAGCCCGAACGTGCGCTCGTACCGCGCGAAATACTCGCCGATCACCTCGGACGAGGGCCGCTCGTCGTCCGCGCCGGTCAGCTCCATCCCCGGCAGCGAGTGCATGCCGTGCACCTTGCCGTAGGTGAGCGACGGCCACCGGAACTGCCACGCACCGCCCGGAGCCGGGGCATGGTCGAGGACCACGAAGTCACGGTCCGGCTCCAGTCCGCCGCGTCGCAGGTGATAGGCACCGGACAGCCCCGCCTGCCCGGCGCCGATCACTACGACGTCCACCGAGCGCATCCCGAAATCGTTCACGCTTCTACCAACTCCGGAAGCCCGCCGGAACTTCCCACGACGGGCCGGCCACGGCCGCGAAGCACCGACGCGCACACGCGATCGGCGGCATCGGGCCCGGAGAGCGGCAGGATGGGCGCCATGTCCTCTCCCTTCACCACCACCGTCCTGCACCTCACCACGGGCTCGACGGAGACCGTCACCGACCTGACATCGGACTGCGAGCAGTTCCTCACTCGCGCGGCCGCCGGCCGCGACGGCCTCCTCAACATCTTCGTCCCGCACGCCACCGCCGGAATCGCCATCCTGGAGACCGGAGCGGGCAGCGACGACGACCTCCTGGCGGCCCTGCACACGCTGCTCCCCGCCGACGACCGCTGGCAGCACCGCCACGGCACCCCGGGCCACGGCCGGGACCACGTGGTCCCGGCCCTGATCCCCCCACACGCGACGCTGCCGGTGATCGCGGGACGCCTGGAGCTGGGAACCTGGCAGTCGGTGTGCCTGGTGGATACAAACATCAGCAATGCCGACAGGCAGGTGCGGTTGTCGTTCCTCGGGTAGCTCCGGGGCGGTCACGACCGTAGGGGTGATTTCCGGCTGTACCAAGTGAGAGCCCGCCCCTGCTCTGACCATGGTTGCGCGAGTGACCCTGTGTGGAGGGCGCTGTGGAACCCGGCGGTACCGGTGCACGTGGCCGTCCGGTTCGCCGGGGACCGGGTTGGAAAGCTTCTCCCGGAGGCAGGGCCCGGTTTCCACTCGCGATCAGAACTCCGCCGGCCGGCGGCGAACGCGGCGAGTCGCTGCGAACCCGTCACGCTGGTGCTTGCCGCTCCACGAGGTCGGCCTCAGGCTGGGACGGCTCGGAGTTGCAGGCGCCCGAGGGGCGAAAGGGTTCGGCAAGCTGGTCCAGGTAGGCGATGGGGTAGTTCGGTTTGGCAGCCATGCCGAGTTGGTCCGATGAGAATCGGCGGGTGGGGTCATAAGAGAAGGTGCCGAGCAGGTGGTCCCAGATGAGGGTGAACAGGCCGAAGTTGACATCGCCGATCCCGGCCCATTTGAGGTGGTGGAACCGATGGCCTTCGTTCAGGGCCAGTACCTGCTTGAGCGCTCCGATGCGGTAGTCGGCGTTGGAGTGCTGCAGAAGCAGCTGCACGGCCACGGCCAGGGCGAGCGCGGAGGCCACATCGACGGGCATACCGATCAACAGCAGTGGGGCGACTCCGGCACTCATCTCCAGGGTTTGATGCAGGGGGTGTTTCATCAGCCCGTTGAGGCCGTAGAAGCGTTTGACGGAGTGGTGGACCGCGTGGAAGCGCCACAGCGCGCCGATCTTGTGGCTGGCGAAGTGAACCAGGGTGATCCCCAGATCGGCGATGAGCACGGCGGCCGCCACCTGTACGGCGAATGGCCAGGAGCGGGGCCACAGGTCGCCCACCGTGACCAGCGCAGCAAGCAGCGGGATGGCTGCCACACTGATGAGTAGCAGGCCCTCGTTGACGAAAGCGTGCGCGACGTCGCGGCGCCCGTCCCCGGACAGCGGGGAGTTCCAGGCGTCCTCATAGGGCAGCAGGCGTTCGGCGGCGAACGAGCAGCCGACGGCCAGGAGCAGCAGGCCGAGCAGCCAGGCCTTGGAGGCACCGGCGGCGGCCAGGGCGATACCGGCGCCGTTGACGCCGAGGAGCATGAACGGCACGTAGCCATAGCGGATCAAGGTGCGATACATGCCGTCCAGGCTGACGGAGACGGGGGCCGACAGGCTTGGACGGATCCGCTGAACTTGCCGGGGTGCGCTGCCCGGTTGCGCTCAGGGTCTGTTGCAGGGCAGGGCGGCGAGCAGCTGCGACGGGGCCAGGCCGAACATCTCCCGGGTGACGCGGGTCAGGTGGGAGCTATCGACGAAGCCTGCGCCGTGCGCGGCCTGAGTGAGGCTGGCACCGTCCGCCGCCAGCTCGATGGCGCGGCGCAGCCGGGCCCAGCGCAGGTAGGCGGGGAACGGCAAGGCGAGCTCGGTGGTGAACAGGTGCCCCAAGCGGCTGGCCGAGATCCCGGCCGTGCCGGCCAGGCCGGTGAGCCGGACCGGTCCGTGCAGCAGCTGTGGCAGCGCCTGCACAGCGTGTTGCAGCGCTGGGTGCCCACCCCGGGAGGGTGTGCTCCAGCCACGCACCAGCGTGGCCGGGTCTCGCGCCGGATCGCCGGTCGGGTCGGTCGCGCGGAGGCCGGCGGGTGGGAGCAGGGCGCGGGCGGCAGCCTCCCACTGCTCGACGCGGTCGTGGTGCGGGCCGGTCAGGTGGGCGGTCAGGCGGCGGCCGGCGCTGCTGGAGGGGTCGAGGTAGAGCATGGTGGCTCGCGCGCTCGGGCCGGCGTGCAGGGCGTGCCGGACCCGGGTCGGGATGATCGCGGCCTGGACCGGGCGGCGGACTTGGTGGGGGTCGGTCAGCTCCACCACGCCGTCGGTGACGATGAGGACCTGCACGGCGGCGTGGGCGTGCGAATCGGTGGTGCCGGCCGCGCCGGTGAATGCCAGCCAACCGGGTTGCAGCAGGGTCGTGCCGTGCCATCCGCCCGCCGTGGCCATCCGATCGGGGTCATCAGGCCGGGTCATCGCTGTCCCGGGGCATTCGGGGTGCCGTGGTACGGAACGGAAAATCAACGGTGTCCCTGTCCTGCGCTGATCCGGGCATTCCAGTTTCTCTCTGGTCTTCTCCGCGCTCTGTGCGACATCACCAAGCGCATCGTCGTCACCACCGGCAAGAATAAGGGCCGTAGAGAACCAACATGCTGTTTTGATCTTCGGGGCCCTGCTGTTGGCGAGGAACGCGGTGATGTCAGCGGGTGACCGGAACCTGGCCGTCGAGGGTGGAATGGTGCAGCCGTGCTCGGTCGGGAGAGGCCGGACTTGGTGAACGGCCCCGGTGACAGTGGTGGTGTTGACTCCGAAGAGCTGGGCGAAGTGGTCGCGGGTGCGGGGACGGTAGGCACAACTGCGGCCCCAAGGGACTCCGCGAGCGGCTTGCTTGAGTGGCCCGTGCAGGGCGCTGCCCAGTCGATCGGACACGGCTGCCGGCATCCGAGCATGGGGTTCAGCCGGGTACATCGGATACTGCCGCTCGCCTCCCGGTTCTCCCGCCAGTGCCCTGGCCGTAGCGCGGCTCCTCAGCTCGGCCAGGGGCTCGCCGGTCACGGCATACTGCTGCCACGGCTGGAGGTGGTTTCCACTGGACGGGGCCCGCGTCGCCGCGGCCAGCACGCGTTCGAGTGTGTCCTCGGGTGCCGGCGCATCGCTGAACGCCCGTACAGCCCGGCGGCTGTCCACGGCCTCATACACATCCACGTCTGCTCTTCCTCCCGTTCGACGGAGAGCCGCCTCTCCACCGTCCTCAGCACACACACGAGGCAACAGGCGATCCGGATCGTTCTTCCGTCTTCCGTCTTCCGTTTTCCGTCTGGCGGTCGTCCTGTCGACCGGGGTGCCGGGGCGACCGGCCTCCGCGTGTTCCTGCGGCTCCAACGTCCAGCAGGAACCGAACAGATGGAGCACACGTCTCTCGCACCATGACTTCTGACGAGCCACAGGGGCATGCGACCTCCGCCGGGCTCAGCTCGCAGTCCGCCGTGTCCGTGGAGCTGCCGACGGTCAACGACTACAACAGCTTCGCCGAGACGTACTCGGCCGATAACGAAACCAACCTGCTCAACGGCCACTACGAGCGGCCCGCGATGCTGGCCCTCGCCGGAGACGTGGCCGGCCGGCGGATTCTGGACGCCGGCTGCGGCTCCGGGCCCCTGTCCGCGGCGCTGCGCGACCGTGGCGCCATCGTGAGCGGGTTCGACGCGAGCGCCGGGATGCTGGAGCTGGCCCGAAGGCGGCTCGGCGACGGTGCGGACCTGCGGGTGGCCGACCTGGGCAGCCCGCTTCCCTACCCCGACGACACATTCGACGATGTGGTCGCGTCCCTGGTGCTGCACTACCTGGAGGACTGGGGGCCGGCACTGGCCGAACTGCGACGCGTACTCAAGCCAGGCGGTCGCCTGATCGCCTCCGTCGACCATCCCTTCGCCATCAACCTCATGCACCGCCAGGCCGGCCGCGAGGCCGAGTACGACTATTTCAGCACCACCAACTGGACCGAAGAGTGGACCATGGGCGGCCGGACCGCCCTGATGAGCTTCTGGCACAGGCCGCTGCACGCGATGATCGAGGCCTTCACCTCGGCAGGCTTCCGGATAACGGTCATCAGCGAGCCAGAGCCTGATTCAGCTGCCCGCGAGCTGTTCCCCGAAGCTGTCGCGGCCAAACCGCGCTTCCTGTGCTTCCTGTTCTTCGTCCTGCACGCCGGCTGAGGCGGGTACCAAAGTGCTTCAGGAGCCCAGCAGCGGCCGTGTGGCAGCCGCTCGCCGGGCGCCGTGGCCCGCATCCGGTGTGCTCGACGTCGTCGCATCGGATGCGGCGGCAGCACTGTACGCGCGGCTGGGCTGCGAGTTGATGGCCACGGTTCAGCAGCGGCCGGGGCGCGTCTGCGGCGAGGCCATAGCCGCGCAGGGTGCGATGACGGCGAGGCGACAGCGTCATCGTAAGTTTGCGTTGGCTTGATAATTTTTTGCGGGCTCGTTGTATCGTGCTCTCATGACAACGAAGTTGATCCAGGTGGCAGAGTTCGCCGGCGTGAGCCAGTTGACGGTCCGACGCGTGCTGAACAGCAGCCCGAGTGTGGCCCCGGCGACGCGGGAGCGGGTTCTGCGGGCGTTGGACGTCCTGGGGCTGCAGCGTCCGGCGGCTGCGGCGAACGAGCGTTCGCCCCTGGTGGGCCTCGTGGTCCCGGACCTTCAGAACCCGGTGTTTCCGTCCTTCGTGGAGGCCCTGGCGGGGCGCCTGAACAAGCGTGGATATGTGCCAGTTCTTTGCACACGCACAGCAGATGGTGTGTCCGAGGCCAACTATGTCGAGATGCTGCTGGCGCAGAACATCGGCGGGATCGTGTTTGTCGGTTCCAGCTACACGGACGTCGGCGCGGAGCAGGGTGCGGCGCTGAAGGAGCGGCAGGTGCCGATGGTGCTGGTCAATGTCGCCGATGAGAATCCGGATCTGGTGCAGATCTCGGCCGATGACACACAAGCCGTTCAACAGGCAATGCTGCACCTGGAAGGCATGGGGCATGAGCGCATCGGGCTCGTGATCGGTCCCGGCGGCCATGTGCCGTCCGTCCGCAAGCTGCGCGGGTTCGCGCAGTTCTGGCAGGCCAGGGGAGTGGACCGGAAGCGGTGGCTGCCCTGGGTCGGGCACACGCTGTTCTCGCTGGAGGCGGGTGCCCGTGCCATCTCCGACCTCCTGGGCCAGGGGGTGACCGCAGTGGTTTGCGGAAGTGACACGCTTGCGCTGGGGGTTGTGCGGGGTGCTCGCCGGGAGGGGCTGCGGGTCCCGGAGGATCTGTCGGTGGTGGGTTTCGACGACTCCGCCTTCATGAGCGCGGTCGATCCGCCGCTGACCACGTGCCGGCAGCCGGTCGCCGCGATGGCCGAAGCTGCCGTCGGGGCTCTCACGGAGCAGATCCAGAACCGCCGGACCGCGCCCGGTCTGACCCTGTTCCAGGCGGAGCTGATCGTCCGGTCGTCCACCGCGAGACCGAGTGATGCCAGGTCACGGGCGTAATTATCAATGTTTTGCAACTTGTCATTGACTTTTTACATGAGCGACTTCTACCTTCTGCGTATCCGCTGGCGCTTCGGTTGACCGGGTCGCGAGCGCAGCGCATCCAAGGAAGGCAGAACTGTCATGGGCGGAACGCGGAGTCGCCGCAGACTCATCGGCGTGGGCATAGCCTGCGTCCTCACCGGAGGGCTTGCCGCTTGCGGTGGCTCGACGTCCTCGGGCGGCAAGGACGGAGTGGTCACCATCTCGGTGAACGGCATGCCGCCCAAGACCCAGCCGGTGGACCGCAAGTACTTCGAGGACGACGTCAAGGCCTTCGAGAAGGAACACCCGAAGATCAAGATCGATGCCCGCGAGGGGCAGATGGACCCCAAGACCTTCTCCGCGAAGCTCGCCGGGGGTCAGCTGGAGGACGTCTACTACGTCTACTTCACCGACCCCGCGGGTCTCATCCAGCGGCGCCAGGGCGCGGCGATCACCGACTACGTCAAGAACACGCCGCGCGTCAAGGACATCAAGCCCGAGTACCTGAAGGTGTTCACCGGGCCCGACGGGAAGCTGTACGGGCTGCCGAACGGGCAGTACTCGCTCGGTCTGATCTACAACCGCGCCCTGTTCAAGAAGGCCGGCCTCGACCCGGACAAGCCGCCCACCACATGGGAAGGGGTCCGTGCGGCCGCCAAGAAGATCACCGCGCTGGGCGACGGGACCGTCGGATACGCCGACTACAGCAAGAACAACCAGGGCGGCTGGCACTTCACGTCGTGGGTCTACTCGATGGGGGGTGACATCGCCACCCAGAAGGACGGGAAGTGGAAGGCGGCCTTCGACAGCAAGGCCGGCCGCGACGCGCTCCAGACGCTGCACGACATGCGCTGGACCGACAACTCCATGGGGACACGGCAACTGCTGCAGATCGATGACGTCCAGAAGATGATGGGTTCGGGCAAGCTCGGTATGTACATGGCGGGGCCGGACAACATCCCCACGATCGTCAAGCAGTTCGAGCGCGAGTACAGCGAGTACGGCGTGGCCGCCATGCCCGGCAAGGCCACCCTCGGCGGCGGCAACGGCTTCATGTTCAACCCCAAGGCGTCCCCCGAGAAGATAGAGGCCGGCATCGAGTGGGTCCTGTGGAAGTACCTCAACCCGGACCGCACGGAGTTCGAGGACGAGCGGGCCTCCGGAAATGATGTGCCCATCGGGCTGCCCCTGGACCGCCTCTTCAACGGCGCGGCCGAAACCGAGCAGGACCGCGCACACGAGAAGTACGCCAACGTGCCGCAGGAGAACTACGAGCCGTTCGTCGAGCGGAACGCACTGCTGGACCAGAAGGTCGAACCGCCGAACGCGCAGCAGATCTACACCGTCCTCGACGGAGTCATGCAGGCGGTCCTGACCAAGAAGGACGCCGATCTCGACCAGCTTCTCGTGGACGCGTCCAAGAAGGTCGACACCATCCTCGCGACGGTCCGTTGACATGGCGGCTCCGACCCTCACCCGGGAACCGAAGTCCCCTCCGACGCCGCGGAAGACCGGCATGAACAACCCGAGCAGGCGTCGGCGCCGCCTCAGCGAGCACCTCGTTGCCTACGGTTTCCTCGGTGCGGGCGTACTCTGCTTCGCACTCTTCTCCTGGTACCCGATCGTCCGCGGCTGGCTGCTCGGCTTCCAGGAAGTGACGTTCTCCCAGCCCGCCACCTGGGTGGGCTGGGACAACTACCGCCGGCTCTTCGACGACCCGCTCTTCGTGACGGCGTGGAAGAACACCGGGTACTTCACCCTCCTCGCCCTCGTCTTCGGGTTCGCCGCCCCCTTCCTCACCGCGGTCGTCCTCAACGAGTTCCGCCACGCGCGTTCCTACCTGCGCATGACCGTCTACCTCCCGGTCATGCTGCCGCCCATCGTCACCATGCTGCTCTGGCGCTGGTTCTACGACCCGGGCCCAGGACTCTTCAACAACGTTCTGGAGACCTTCCACCTGCCGGCCCAGCAGTGGCTCGAGTCGGAGAACATTTCGATGATCTCCCTCGTGCTGGTCTCCACCTGGGCCAACATGGGAACCACGACCCTCATCTACCTCGCGGCACTCGGCTCGATCCCCGGTGAGGTGTACGAGGCGGCCGAGCTCGACGGCGCCTCCATCCGCCAGCGGCTGTGGCACGTGACGATCCCGCAGATGCGGTTCATCCTCATGATCACCCTGCTGCTCCAGGTCATCGGCACCATGCAGGTCTTCATCGAACCGTACGTACTCACCGGCGGCGGACCCGACGACGCCACGGTGACGGTCCTGCTGCTGCTCTACCGCTACGCGTTCGTCTACAACGACTTCGGCATGGCCAGCGCCATGAGCACCGTGCTCTTCATCGTCCTCGGACTCTTCGCGGCGGTCTACCTCCGGCTGACCCGCGGCAAGGGCTGAAAGGAACGACCATGCCCGAATCCCGCGAACGCACTCTCATCGCCCCCGCCGAGATGAACCGGCGCACCGGCCGCTTCCTCTACTGGTTCGTGCTGTGCTCGACCGTCATCGGTTTCACCCTCGCTTTCGTCTTCCCCCTGTACTGGATGGCCGGCGGAGCGCTCAAGTCCTCCTCCGAACTGGCCGACCCGAACCCCACCCTCGTCCCGCACAGCTGGCACCCGGAGTCCTACTCCGAGGCATGGGCGAACGTGGGCCTGAGTGAATACTTCCTCAACACCCTGCTCCTGGCCGCCGGCGCCTGGCTCACCCAGCTGCTCGTCGACGTGGCCGCGGCCTACGCCCTGTCCAAGCTGCGCCCGGCCCTCGGCAACATCGTCCTGGGCATGATGCTGGCCACCCTCATGCTGCCGGTCTCCGCCCTGCTGGTACCGACGTACCTGACCGTCACCGACGTGCCGCTGTTCGGCGTCAACCTGATCAATACGCCCTGGGCGATCTGGCTGCCGGCCTGCGCGAACGCGTTCAACATCTTCATCCTGAAACGCTTCTTCGACCAGATTCCCACCGAACTCCTCGACTCCGCACGCATGGACGGCGCCGGACCGCTGCGCGTCCTGGTGTCCGTCGTCCTGCCGCTGTCCCGGCCGGTACTGGCAGTGGTGTCGATCTTCGCCGTCGTCGGGGTGTGGAAGGACTTCCTCTGGCCGCTGCTGGTGCTCCCGGACCCGGCACGCCAGCCCATCACCGTCGCACTCAACCGGCTCGCCGAGTTCATGCCCGCCAACCAGCTCCTGGCCGGCATGGTCATGGCCTCGATCCCGCTGCTGGTGATCTTCCTGATCTTCCAGCGGCACATCATCGCGGGCCTCACCGCGGGCAGCCTCAAGGGCTGATCCGCCACCGCCGGGTCCGCACCCCTCCACGCCCGACAACAACCCCCACGGACCAGGCCCCCCATACCTTCCTGGAAGGACACACCGCCGTGCCCGAATTCCGCACCGCAAGGTTCCTCAAGCCCACCGCCGCCATATCCGCTGCCATGCTGCTGGCCCTGACGGGCGCCGTCTCCTACAGCCTGGCGACCCCGCCACCCGCCTACGCGGCCACCTCCACGCTGGAGGCGGAGTCCGCCACCCTGTCCGGTGGCGCCGTCGCCGAGCAGGAGCACGCCGGGTACACCGGCAGTGGCTACGTCGGCGGGCTGACCGACGGCAACAAGGGCCGCGCGGCCATCGCCGCCGGGCTCCGGTCCGCGTACGCCGGAGCCGGGACCGTGACCGTCCGCTACGCCAACGGCACCGGTTCGGCCAAGACGCTGACCCTGACCGCGGGCGGGACGTCCCAGCAGATCTCCCTGCCGGCGACCAGCGACTGGGGGAGCTGGTCCACCATCGATGTGCCGGTCACCTTCACCCAGGGAACCAACACCCTGACCCTGGCCTTCACCGACAACGACAGCGGCAACGTCAACATCGACCACCTCAAGGGGACCACCCCCGAGGCCCCCACCGACCCCGGCGGTCCGGGCGAACCGGACCCGGGCGGCGTCGGCGCCTCCCTGCCGTTCACCACGTACGAGGCCGAAGCCGGCACCACCAACGGCTCGACCAGCGGCCCCGACCGCACCTACCTCACCGTCGCCTCCGAAGCCTCCGGCCGCAAGGCCGTCGAGCTGGCCCGGACCGGCGACTACGTCGAGATCGAACTCACCGAGCCCGCCGACGCCATCAACCTGCGCTACTCCCTGCCCGACAGCAGCGACGGCAAGGGCATCGACGCCACCCTCAGCGTCTACGCCGACGGCGAGGCCCTGCCCGACCTCCAGCTGACCTCCCGCTACGCCTGGGTGTACGGCGCCTACCCCTACACCAACAGCCCCGGCGAGGGGCAGGCCCACCGCTTCTTCGACGAAACCCGCACCCACTTCGGCCGCACCCTGCCGGCGGGTACCGTCCTGCGCCTGCAGAAGGACGCCACGGACACGGCCGCCTCCTACACCATCGACCTCCTGGAGGCGGAGCGGACCGAGGCGCCCGCCGCCCTGCCCAGCGGCTACGTGTCCGCCGAGGACCTCGGCGTCACGCCGGGCAGCCAGGACGTCACGGCCGCCCTCAACAGCGCGCTGCAACAGGCGAAGAGCCAGGACAAGGGCCTCTTCCTGCCCGCCGGAACCTACGTCATCTCCGACCACGTCAACCTCACCGGGGTGAAGCTGCGCGGCGCAGGCGTGTGGCACACCGTTCTCCGCGGCACCGGGCTCAAGGGCGGACTGTTCGGCCAGGGCGGCACCAGCACGATCGAAGACCTCATGATCGACGGCAGGAACACCGTCCGCGACGACGCCGGCGGGCAGGCCGCCATCGAGGGCGACTTCGGCACCGGCTCAACCATCAAGAACGTGTGGATCCAGCACACCAAGGTCGGCCTGTGGATCTCCGGACCCACCACCGGCCTCCGCGCCACCGACCTGCGCATCCGCAACACCTACGCCGACGGTGTGAACCTGCACGGTGCGGTGAAGGACACGGTCGTCGCCAACAGCAGCATCCGAGGCACCGGCGACGACGCCCTGGCCATGTGGTCGGACGGAGCGGCGGTGACCAACAGCGCGTTCCGCAACAACACCGTGCAGTTGCCCATGCTCGCCAATGGCGCCGCCGTCTACGGAGGAAGCGGCAACAGTGTCGAGAACAACCTCATCTCCGACACCGTCGTCGCGGCAGCCGGTATCGCCGTCTCCACCCGCTTCGGCGAACCCTTCAGCGGCACCACCACCGTCTCCGGCAACCACCTGCGCCGCACCGGCAGCATGGAGGTGAACTGGAACTCCCAGCTCGGCGCCCTGTGGATCTACGCCGACGTCCACGACATCACCCAGCCCGTCGTCCTGACGGACAACACCGTCGAGGACTCCACCTACAGCGGACTGCTCGTCACCTGGCAGAAGCAGGTCTCCGACCTGCGCGTGGACGGACTCACCATCAACAGGGCCGGCGCGAACGGCATCGAGGGCAACGCCGCGGGCAACGGAACCTTCGCCAACACCAAGATCAGCGGAACCGCCGGCGCCCCTCTCAACATGACCGGCGGCTTCACGATCCAGCGCGGAAGCGGCAACTCCGGCTGGTAACCCCTGACCGACCGCGGGCCCGGCACGCCTCCCCGACCGGCCGGGCCCGCGGCCACCACGATTCGAGAGCCGCGGGCCCGGCCCGGTCCGACGACCGGGCCCGCGCACTGTTCGCACCACCCACGAAGGCAGGCATCATGACCCCGCGCACCACCGAATGGTGGCGTCACGCAGCCATCTACCAGGTCTACCCGCGCAGTTTCGCCGACGGCAACGGCGACGGCACAGGCGACCTGGCCGGCGTGCGCTCCCGGCTGGGCTACCTCCAGCGCCTGGGCGTCGAGGCCATCTGGTTCTCCCCCTGGTACCTGACCCCCATGGCGGACGCCGGCTACGACGTCACCGACTTCCGCCGCATCGACCCCCGCTTCGGCACCCTCGCCGAAGCCGAGAAGCTCATCGGCGAAGCCCACGAGCTGGGCATCCGCATCATCGTCGACATCGTCCCCAACCACGTCTCGAACGAGCACGCCTGGTTCGAGGCGGCCCTCCAGTCCCCACCCGGCTCACCGGAACGCGACCTGTTCTGGTTCCGCGAGGGACGGGGCGAGCACGGCGAACTGCCGCCCAACGAGTGGCAGTCCATCTTCGGCGGCCCTGCCTGGACCCGTCTTCCCGACGGCCAGTGGTACCTGCACCTCTTCGCTCCCGAACAGCCCGACCTCAACTGGCGCAGCCCTCTCGTACGCGCCGAGTACGAGGATGTCCTGCGCTTCTGGTTCGACCGCGGCGTCGACGGCATCCGAGTCGACTCGGCCGCCATGTGCAGCAAGGACCCCGCGCTGCCCGACTACGACCACAGCGTCTTCCCCCACCCCCATCCCTACGTCGACCTCGACGAGAACCACGACATCTACCGCGGCTGGCGCGCCGTGGCCGACTCCTACACCGAGCCCCGCGCACTGATCGGAGAGGTCTGGCTCGCCGACCCCGTCCGGTTCGCCCACTACCTGCGCCCCGACGAACTGCACACCGCGTTCAATTTCGACTTCCTCGGGTGCCGCTGGGACGCGGATGCCCTGCGCGCGTGCATCGACCAGACCCTCGCGGCCCACGCGGATGTGGGCGCCCCCAGCACCTGGGTGCTGTCCAACCACGACGTCACCCGGCACGTCACCCGCTACGGCCGCCCCGACACCAGCACCGCCGGCGGCATCCGCCAGTACAACCCGGTCGTCGACGAGGACCTCGGCCGCCACCGTGCCCGCGCTGCGGCTCTGCTCACCATGGCCCTCCCCGGAGCCGTCTACATCTACCAGGGCGACGAACTCGGCCTCCCGGAAGCCGAGGGCATCCCCGCGGACCGGCGCGACGACCCGATCTACCACCGCACGAACGGCGAGGACCCCGGCCGCGACGGCTGCCGCGTCCCGCTGCCGTGGAGCGGCGGCCAGGAGCCCTACGGATTCAGCCCCGATACGACGGCCGGCCCCTGGCTGCCCCAGCCGGCCTCGTGGGCACAGCTCAGTGTCGCCGCTCAGGAGAACGACCCCGACTCCATGCTGAACCTCTACCGAAAGGCCCTCGCCCTGCGCGCGGCGGAACCCGCCCTCGGTGACGGACCGGTGAACTGGCTCGACTTCCCGCCGGGAGTCCTCGCCTTCACCCGCGGCGACGACTTCGCGTGCGTCGTCAACCTGTCCGCGACCCCGGCCGAACTCCCCGAGCATGTCCGGGTACTCATCACCTCTCACCCCCTCAGCGACGGACTCCTGCCGCCCGACAGCAGCGCCTGGCTCCGCACCGCCTGACCGTGCGGCGGACGGTGGGCTGTCCCGCACGGCCGGTAGCGTGATCACCTGCCGCATGGAACGTCCATGTGTCCGGCCGGCCGCACGAGGGCTTCCGGTGGCGAGCGAGAGGGCCGCGATGAGCGAACCGACCAAGCCCGTAGTCGTGGTTCCGCAGGGCGCCGCGCCCACGGAGCCGGTGATCCGGGACCTCGTGGTCGGGGACGGTCCCGAGGCGCAGCCGGGCAGGGTGGTCCAGATCCACTACGTGGGGGTCACGTTCGCGTCCGGGAGGGAGTTCGACTCCTCCTGGGAGGGCGACCGGCCGTTCAAGTTCGCCGTGGGCGGCGGCAAGGCCATCAAGGGCCTCGACCGGGGCGTGAGGGGAATGAAGGCCGGGGGCCGGCGCGAGATCATCGTGCCCCCGCGTCTCGGCTACGGCAAGCAGTCACCCACCGCCTCGATCCCGCCGGGCTCGACCCTGGTCTTCGTCGTGGACCTGCTCACAGTGGTGGGCGGGCCCGGCGGAGCGGGGCCCGGCCGGGCCTGAACCCGGCGCGGTCGCCGGCTGCCTCCTCGTCGCCCTCCCACGAGCGTGCTCCTGGCGCGGTCCGCCGCTTCCGCGCACATCAGGAAGCCCACGGTACGGCCGGCGTTCGCGTCCCGGCGGGGGCTTCGCTTCAGCGGGCGTGCGTCTTCTCCGCCGGGGCGGGCTGCCAGCTGTAGCCGGGGACGACGAGACGGCCACCGGTGATGGGGTCCGGGATGATGACGGACGACAGCCCGAAGACCTCCTGGACCATGTCGGTGGTGACGACCTCGTCGGGCGCCCCCTCGGCGACGATGCGGCCGTCCTTCATGGCGACCAGGTGGTCGGCGTAGCGGATGGCCTGGTTGAGGTCGTGGAGGACGGCGACGACCGTGCGTCCGCGTTCGAGGTTGAGACGGCGCACGAGGTCCAGGACTTCCACCTGGTGGGCGACGTCCAGGTACGTCGTGGGCTCGTCGAGCAGCAGCAGCTCGGTGTCCTGCGCCAGGGCCATGGCGATCCACACGCGCTGGCGCTGACCGCCGGACAGCTCGTCCACCGGCCGGTCGGCGAGGCCGGCCGTGTTCGTACGCTCCAGAGCATCCGCCACGGCGTGCTCGTCGGCTTCCGACCACTGCTGCCACCACTTCTGGTGCGGCTGGCGGCCGCGTGCGACGAGGTCGGCGACGGTGATGCCGTCGGGCGGCGTGGGGGACTGCGGCAGGACACCGATGGTCCGGGCGATCTGCTTGGCGGGGAAGCCGGTCAGTTCGCAACCGTCCAGCAGCACGGCGCCGCGCCGCGGCTTGAGGAGGCGGCCGAGCGCCCGCAGGAGGGTGGACTTGCCGCAGGCGTTGGGCCCGACGACGATGGTGACCTTGCCATCGGGTATCTCCAGGTCCAGGCCCTCGACGACGGTGCGGTCCTCGTAGGCCAGGGTCAGATCGTGCGCCGAGAGGCGGCTGGCGGACGGGCGGCTCATGACGCGGTGCCTCCGGAACGGCTGCGGGTACGGACGATGAGCCACATCAGGTACGGGGCACCCACCACGGCGGTGAGGACGCCGGTCGGCAGCTCGATCGGGGAGAACAGACGGCGGGCCAGCAGGTCCGCGACCACGACGATCAGCGCGCCCGCCAGCGCCGAGGACAGCAGCGGGGTCTGAGCGGTGCGGGTGAGCCGGCGCGCGATCTGCGGGGCGAGCAGTGCGACGAAGTCGACCGGTCCCACGGCGCCGGTGGCCACCGAGGCCAGGACCACGCCGAGCGCGGTCAGCCCGAGCCGGGACCGGCCCAGACGTACACCGAGCGAGGTCGCGGTGTCGTCGTCGAAGGACGCGCTGCGCTGTGCCCGCGCTGCCCATACGGCCGCCGGCACACCGACCAGGAGTACGAGGACGAGCGGTCCCGCCTCCTCGTAGCCACGGCTGTTGAGCGAGCCGGTCAGCCAGACCTTGGCCTGCTGGGCCACCAGATAGTCGCCCTTGGTCAGCAGCAGCTGGGTCAGCGAACCGAGCGCGACCGACACACCGATGCCGACCAGCACGAAGCGTGAGGAGTGCAGCCCGCCGCGCCACGCGAACACGTACACGAACAGGGCCGCTGCCATGCCACCGGCGACGGAGACGTAGGGCAGCGCGTCGGCGGCGACGGCGTTGAAGCTGAGCGCGGCCACCGTGGCCGCCCCCGCCCCGTGTGTGACGCCGATGACGTCGGGGCTGGCCAGCGGGTTGCGGGCGACGGTCTGCACGAGCGCCCCCGCGACGCCGAACGCGGCCCCCGCGAGCAGCCCCACGACCAGCCGGGGCAGCCGCAGCGTGCCCACCACGAGTTCGTCGGGACTGGGGCGGCCGAACAGGACGCGGACGACCTCCGCCGGTGCGACGAACGATTCACCCACGCACAGGTACGCCACGACCGCGCAAGCGAGCAGCACCGTCAGGGTCACGGCGACGAGGACGGTCCGGCGGTGAACGAGGAAGCTCACGCGTCCGCGCCGCAGCACCGCGTGCCCGGCGGGGCGCAGGCGGGTGGTGGCGACGGCTTCGGAGTGGCTCACGCGGCCACCACCGATCGGCGCCGGACCAGCGCGATCAGGAACGGTACGCCGATCAGGGCGGTCATGACGGCCACCGGTACCTCCGAGGGCGGAAAGAGGATCCGGCCGAGCACGTCGGAGCCGAGGATCATCACCGGGCCCAGCATGGCCGCCAGGGGCAGAACCCAGCGGTGGGCCGTGCCCACCAGCGCGCGGGCGATGTGCGGGACGGCCAGGCCGGTGAACGCGATCGGGCCGACCGAGGCCACCGCGGCGCCGGTGAGCACAGTCGCTCCGAGCGCCCCCAGCGCCCGCAGCAGCGCCACGTTGTTGCCGAGGTTCCGGGCGGCGTCGTCACCCAGCGCGAGGGCGTCCAGGCCCCGTGCCATCGCGGCGACCAGGACGATGCCGGCCAGGATGAACGGCCATACCTGGCCGATCACTTCGCCGTCACGCCCGCTGATCGAGCCGACCTGCCAGAAGCGGAACTCGTCGAGAGCGCGCGCGTTGGTGGTGGCGATCCCCGACACGAGCGAGGCGAGGAACGCGTTCATCGCCGCACCCGCGAGCGCGAGTTTGATCGGCGACGCCCCGCCCCGCCCGCCGCTGGCGACCGCGTACACACCGACCCCGGCCAGGGCCGCGCCGGCGAACGCGAACCACACGTAACCGCCCAGCGAGTGCACACCGAAGAACGCGATGGCGGCCACCACGCCCACCGACGCGCCCTGGCTGACGCCGAGGATGCCCGGCTCCGCGATGGGGTTGCGGGTGATGCCCTGCATGACCGTCCCCGCGAGGGCGAGCGCGGCGCCCGCGAGGACACCGATGACCGTCCGGGGCACCCGCAGGGCCCGGACCACCTGGGCATCGTCGCTGCCGCCGCTGTGGAACAGGGCCTGGAGCGCGTCGCCGGGCGCGATCTGGCGGCTGCCCACGGTGAGGCTCAGAAGGACGGCGGCCAGCAGCATCACCGCACCGGCCAGCAGCCAGCCCGCCCGCCGGCGGGGGTCAGGGACTGGCATGCGCCGTACTCACTCTCTGTTCCACTCTTCCCGGTCCTCAAGCGATGCTCTGCCGTCAGTCCGTCAGGCGCTTCTGGAGGTCGTCGAGCACCTCGTCGGCGGCGGTGACGCCGAGACCCAGGTACCAGGTCTCGTCCGGCACGTCATAGGCGTGCCCGTCCTTGACCGCCTTCAGGTTCTTCCACAGGGGATTGGCCTGCGCCTTGCTCTTGTCGGTGGCCTTCGCCTCGCCGTAGACGCCCGTGAAGATGTAGTCGGCGTCGGCCTGGTCGATGTTCTCGGCGCTGACCTCGGCGGCCAGGTCCGCGATGTCCTGGTTCTTGGGGCGCGGGATGCCGACGTCCTTGAGGATCGTGCCGATGAACGAGGCGTTGGCGTAGAGCCGGATCACACCGTCGGGCAGATAGCGGACCATCGACACGGTCGGCTTGTCGGCCCCCAGCTTGTCCCCGAGGGCCTCGGCCTTCTTCTTGTACGAGGCGAGGTTCGCCTCGGCCTGCGCCGTCCTGTCCAGTGCCGCGGCGTTGAGGAGGTAGTTCTCCTTCCAGGTGAAGCCGGGGCGGATGGAGAAGACGGTGGGCGCGATCTTGGACAGCTCGTCGTAGGAGTTGGCGGCGCGCAGCTGGCTGCCCAGGATCAGGTCGGGCTTGAGCGCGGCGATGGCCTCCAGGTTGAGGCTGTTGATGGTGCCGATGTTCTTCGGCGAGCCCGCGTCCTTCTTGAGGTACGACGGGAGTTCCGGTGAACCCTCGGTCGGGGCGAGGCCGACCGGCTTCACACCGAGCGAGACGACGTTGTCGAGCTCACCGACGTCCAGCACGACCACACGCTCGGGCCGCGCCTTGATCTCGGTGCTGCCCATGGCGTGCTTGACCGTGCGGGGCCACTGACCCGGCTCGGCGTCCGTGCCGAGCGCCGCGGTCTTCGCCGCCGCGTCACCGAAGTCCTTGCCGCCCTTGGCGACCGACTTCGAGTCCTTCGTCCCCGACCCCTGGGCGGATGAGCCGCTCCCCGAGGAATCGGCGCCGCACGCGGCCAGTGACAGTGCGGCGGCGACGGCGAGAGCGACTGCGGCTGTACCGCGGCGCCGATGTGACATGAGAGTGACCCCTAGCTGTGATTTACCTTTGAAGATTTAGGCGAGGCTTACCTTAAGCGAACGCTGTACACGGCACGCAAGCGGGTGCGAAGCGGACTCGGGCCGACCGCGGCCCTGCTGTGCGGCAGGCCGGCAGTCGGCCCGGCGCGTCTTCCTGGAGGCGGCGGCCCTGTGCGGGAGCGGCCGTCACCGGGCCACTTCCTCCAGGGCGGCGGACACCCGGTCCGCGAGCGTGTGGATCTGCGCGTCCGTGTACCAGGCCCTGCTGTAGGTCAGGTCGACGGCCAGGCGGCCCTGGTAGCGGCCGACGACCGCGAAGAGCATGGGCACGTGACCGAGTGGGGCGAGGCGTACGTCGGTGATGCTCAGCCCGTCCGGTAGCTCCGGCTCGGTGATGATTCCCACGTTGGTGATGACCAGGCTGGGCGGGTGCTGGTCGAGCATGTAGGGGAAGGCGGCCAGCTCCATCGCCGCCGCCCCGCTGTCCAGATCGGCCTGTAGTCGGGCGGCCAGATCGTGTCCGACATCGACCGGGTCGGCGCGCTCGTCCACGTCCAGCCGGATGGAGGTGGTGGTCGCCGCCGACTGCAGGACCTCGGGAGACAGCGGCGGGGAGAGCCTGCGGCGCATGTCCACGGCTGTGGTGCACAGCAGCCGTGCCGGGCCGTCCGGCACGGGAAGCACGGAGCGCAGACTCGTCAGCAAGACGCCCGACACCAGGGAGTTGAGGGTGAGCGAGGCGTCCCGGGCCCGTTGGACCAGCCGCTCACAGCGCTCGGGGGCGGCTTCGACGGGCACGATGCCGAAGCTCAGGTCGGGGCCCGGGCCGCCGTCGACAGAGGCGAGGGCCGGCAGCAGCGCCGGTGCGGCCTCGGCGTCCATGCGGGCGCGTTCGGCGACGAACTCGTGCAGTTGCCCGGGGGTGAAGAGGGCCCCGAGCACGTCGTCCAGTGCAGGCGGGAGCGCGGGCTCGACTCGCTCGGCGGGGAGCGGCCGGCCCGTGGACGACAGCCCGGTGTAGGCGGCCCAGAGGCTCCTGTGCACCGCCAGATAGCTCATCGCGTCGGCGAACGCCCGCGGCAACGTCATCACCAACCGGTGCCCGCCGCGCCGAGGCAGCATCGTCAGCCGTAGCAGCGGTTCGCGGTCCCATGCCGGTGGGGTGCTCACCTCCTCGTCGAAATCCGAAGCCCGCCCGAGTCCGGCGCCCGAGGCCGTCGTATCGATCCGGACGAACGGCGCGCTCCCGTCCTGGGAGAGGATCCTGCCATCGAGCAGGGGGTAGCACTCCCGCAGCCGGTACAGCGCCTGAGCCAGAAGGACCTCGTCCGCTTCGCCCTCGACGTCGCAGTGCAGTACGAGCTGGACTCCCGCTGCGGCGATGGCAGCCTCGTGCGGTGCGAGGGGGCGCTCCATCAGGAGGTTCTCAGCGCCACCGGCAGCAAGTGCGGCTGATTGCTCGTTCACCGGGACACCACATTTCCCGGACCGTGTCCGACATCGAGGAGCAGCACTCCCTCGCAGCGCGACGCGCTGCCTCCACCGGTGGCATCCTGCACGGTTACGGTCATGGGACACGTCCTTCCGAGGTCCTGAGCCGGGCGCCCTCAGCCTGGGGGGAATCCTCCGGAAGCACCGTTGAACACCGCCTGAGGCACACGATCTGGTGATCGCTTTCGAGCCATGGCCGCCGGGTGCCGCGACTGAGTGCCGCGACATCGAGGACGGATTCCTGGCCGCTGCGGGAGACGAATCGGCCGTGGCGGGAACAGGGGGTCCGGGCGGGGCGGTTGCATGGACCGAGGGCCGGCGCCGCACGGGCGGGGAGCACGGAGACCGCGAGGTCGTCCGCCCGCCGGGCATCCGGACCCCACGATCGCGCGGCGCCCGCCGCGCACTCGGACTTTGACGTATTTCCGCAGGAGGACTGTGTCATGAATGACCGGCCGTTGACGCTCATGGCAGTGCACGCCCACCCCGACGACGAGGCGACCGGAACGGGAGGGATCCTCGCGCGGTACGCGGCGGAAGGAATCCGCACGGTTCTTGTGACATGTACCGACGGCGGTTGCGGTGACGGGCCGGGGGGCGTCAAGCCCGGCGAGCCCGGTCACGACCCGGCCGCCGTCGCCCGGATGCGGCGCGAGGAACTGGCGGCGAGCTGTGAAGTCCTGAAGGTCAGCGATCTGGAGATGCTGGACTACGCGGACTCGGGGATGGCCGGCTGGCCCGGCAACGACGCCCCCGGCTCCTTCTGGCAGACCCCCGTGGCGGAAGGCGCCGCCCGGCTCGCGGAGCTCATGCGCCACTACCGGCCCGATGTGGTCGTCACCTACGACGAGAACGGTTTCTACGGTCACCCCGACCACATCCAGGCCAACCGCATCACGACGGCGGCGCTGGAGATGACCGACCTGACGCCGAAGGTGTACTGGACGACGGCACCGCGCTCGATGATGCAGCGCTTCGGGGAGACCATGCGCGAGTTCGGCGCGGACGTGCCCGAGCCGGATCCCGCCGAGGCGGCCGCGATGGCCGAGATCGGGCTCCCCGACGACGAGATCACCACATGGGTGGACACCTCGGAGTTCAGCGGCCGGAAGTTCGACGCGCTGGCCGCGCACGCGAGTCAGGGGGAGAACATCTTCTTCCTCAAGATGGGCAAGGAGAGGTTCGGCGCGTTGATGGGCGTGGAGGCGTTCGTACGCGTCAAGGACACCACCGGAGCGGCCGTACCCGAGAACGACCTCTTCGCCGGACTGCGCTGACCGCCCGGCAGGATGCGACAGCCCCCGCCGGAACGATCCGGCGGGGCAGCGCGTCGCCGGTCGAGGCCGGCCAGGACACCGCGCCTCTACTTGCGCATCACCAGGAGGACGATCAGCGCGGCGATGACCAGCCCGCTCACCACCGCCGCGGCGATCTTGGCCTTGCTGTACGGGCGTTCGCCGATGACCTCGGCGGTGCGGGCGTTCACCATGACCTGCCAGCTGGTGCCCGCGTACAGATAGGTCAGGAACCACACGGGCAGCAGCATGAGCTTGAACGTGAGCGCGGAGTACTCCGTGTCCAGCGAGGTGACCCGTTGCTCGTCACCGCCGATGTCCGACCGGCAGTCGGACTTGATGACGGTGGCCATCCGCTCCTTGGCCGTCACCAGCCCGGCCTCGGGCTCCACGTCGTACCGTACGGTCCGGAAGCCCGCCAGGTACTCCGGCTGGAACGGCTTCGCCTCCTCCAGCGGCCAGGGCGTGAGCTTGTCCAGCTGCTCGTGGCCGACGTGGCTGGTCCCGGCGACGAGGACGTCGTCGAAGGCGCGGCTCACCATTCCGGAGACGTTGGACCAGCGGGTGCGGCGCACCTGGCGGGTCTTGGTGACGCTCTTGCCGTCCTCCGTGGTGGTGTACGTCTCGGTGACGTAGTAGTGGGTACCACGCTGGCCCCGGTAGCTGGTGACCGTCTGCGCGTCGTACGTCCAGTGCGGCAGATAGCTGCCCTTGAACGTCTCCGCCTCGCTGACCTTCTTCAGCCGCGAGGGCGCGAACCAGCGGGACGACGTCCATGAGCGCAGCGCGTCCCGGGCCGCGTCCCGGTCCAGGCCGAAGGGGACCACGGCCTCCGGCTGTACCCGCTCCGCGGCCTCCGGGTCCGCGACCAGCGCCGTGGCACAGAACTGGCAGTTCACGGAGAGGTCGTCGCTCTCGGTGTGGGCGCCGCAGCCCGGACAGAGATAGGTCCGTATGCCGCCCGCGACGGGGCTCCGCGGCTTGGCGGGCAGCGCGGCCAGCTCGTCGAAACTGTGCTCGCGGACCTCGCGCGCCGCCGTGGCCACCGCCTGCTCGTGACCGCAGTACGGACAGCGCATGGCGTCGGAGCCCGGTGCGAACTCCACCGTGGCGCCGCACGCCTGGCAGGGGTAGGAACGGGAACCCGTGCCGGCGGCCCCGGCGTCCTGCTCTTCGGTGTTCAACGTCGTCCCTCCCTCAGGCCTGTGGCGGAAGCGGCGGAGGAACGGCCGCGAAGAGCCCGCCCACGTCGGGTATCTGTTCGGCGGGCAGCCAGCCGGACATGCCGTCCTTCCAGATCAGCGTCGCCCTGGTCAGGGTGCCCGCGCTCACCAGACCGGACAGCGCCGCACGGTCGTAGGGCCCCTGCTGGGTGCCGTTGACACCGATGAACCACTGCTCCTGCACGGGCAGCGGCGGCGGGCCCGCCGCCGGGGCGGGAGCAGGGGCGGGCGCGGGAGCCGCGGGCTGCGGCTGCGGGGTGAGAGCGGCGGCCATCCGCTGGCCCGCGGCCATCCCGAGCCCCAGGCCCATGCCCTCGCCGACACCGTTGCCCGGCGTGCCCGCGGCGGTGGAGAGCGCGTCGGCCGCCCGGAACTGGGTGTACTGGTCGAGATTGCCCGCGATCCCCATCCGGGAACGGGTGTCGATGGCCTCCTCGACCTCCGGAGGCAGCGAGATGTTCTCGATGATGAACTTGGGGACGGCGATACCGACCGGCTTCAGCTCCTCGGAGAGCACCCCCGCGAGCCTGGTGCCGATGGCCTCCTGCTGGGTGGCCAGATCCAGCATCGGCACACCCGCCGTCGCGAGTGCGCTGCCCAGCTTGCCGACGATCAACTGGCGCAGATACTGCTGCACCTCCTCGGTGCGGAACTGCGGGTCCGTACCCGCCAGTTCGCGCAGCAGCGCCGCCGGGTCGACCACCTGCGCCGCGTAGGCGCCGAAGGCCCGCAGCCGCACCATGCCGAACTCGGGGTCGCGGACGATGACGGGGTTCTGCGTACCCCACTTCATGTCCGTGAACTGGCGGGTGGTGACGAAGTACACCTCTGCCTTGAACGGCGAGTCGAAGCCGTACTTCCAGCCCTTCAGCGTGGACAGCAGCGGCATGTTCTGCGTCTGGAGGGTGTACGTGCCCGGCTGGAAGACGTCCGCTATCCGGCCCTCGTTGACGAAGACCGCGGTCTGCGACTCCCGTACGACGAGCTTGGCGCCCATCTTGATCTCGTTGTCGTGACGCGGGAACCGCCACACGATGGTGTCCCGGCTGTCGTCGGTCCACTCGATGATGTCGATGAATTCCCCGCGGATGCTGTCGAACAGCCCCATGGAACCTCCCCCGTTCGTTGCTGCGCCCCACTCGCGATTCGTCAGGGAACGATAGCAACCAGCAACGACAGGGCCTCCCCGGCCGCACGCCGGCTTCGGTGGCGTGCGGGCGGGGTCTTTCCCCGGATCAGGCCGGGGGAGCCGCCGGGTCCGGCTCCGTGGCGGCCTCACCCTTGCGGACCGTGCAGTGGAGCGAGTCGTTCACCACGTCGGCGACGATCGTGTCGCCGGGCTCGGCGTCGCCGCCGAGCAGCAGGGACGCGACCCGGTTGTCCAGTTCCGTCTGGATCGTGCGGCGCAGCGGCCGGGCACCGAAGGCCGGCTGGTAGCCGTGGGCGACGACGAGCTTCTTCGCCGCCTCGGTGACCTCCAGCGTCATGCCCTGTGCGTGGACGCGGTGCTTGCTGCGGTCCAGGAGGTGGTCGACGATCTCCGACAGGTCCTCCTCGGTGAGGCTGTGGAAGACGATGATGTCGTCGATGCGGTTGAGGAACTCCGGCAGGAAACGTCCCCGCAGCTCGTCCATCAGCTGGTCCTTGAGCTCGGCCGCGTCGCCCTCGTGGTCGAGGATGCGGTGGGCGCCGATGTTGGACGTCATGATGACGACGCAGTGCCGGAAGTCGACCGTGCGGCCCTGCCCGTCCGTGAGGCGCCCGTCGTCCAGGATCTGGAGCAGGGTGTTGAAGACGTCCGGGTGTGCCTTCTCGATCTCGTCGAACAGCACCACGCTGTACGGCTGCCGGCGGACCTTCTCGGTGAGCTGGCCGGCCTCCTCGTAACCGACGTACCCGGGAGGCGCCCCGACGAGCCGGGCGACGGTGTGTTTCTCCTGGAACTCGCTCATGTCGAACCGGATCATCCGGTCCTCGTCGCCGAAGAGCAGAGCGGCGAGCGTCTTGGCGAGTTCGGTCTTGCCGACGCCGGTGGGTCCGAGGAAGAGGAAGGAGCCCACGGGGCGGTCCGGGTCGCCCATGCCGGCCCGGTTGCGGCGCACGGCCTCGGACACCGCCGTGACCGCCTCGTTCTGGCCGACGATCCTGGAGTGCATCTCCTCCTCCAGCCGGAGGAGCTTCTCCTTCTCGCTGGCGGTCAGCTGGGAGACGGGAATGCCGGTACGGCGGGACACGATGTCCGCGATGTCGGCGGCCGTGACGGAGACGACGCCCTCGCGCCGCTCCTCGACGCCCGCGAGCTCGCCCTCGGCCTGTGCGATCTGCCGCTTGAGGTCGGAGGCCTTCTCGAACTCCTCGCCCGCGACGGCCTCGTCCTTCTCCCGTCGCAGCTTCGCGAGCCGGTCCTCCCGGCTGATCACCTCGGTGGAGCGGCCGGCGCTGCGCAGCCGCACCCGGGCTCCGGCCTGGTCCATCAGGTCGATCGCCTTGTCGGGGAGGAAGCGGTCGCTGACGTAGCGGTCGGAGAGCTCCGCCGCCGCCGTGAGGGCGCCGTCGGCGAAGCGGACCTGGTGGTGCGCCTCGTACGCGTCCCGCAGCCCTTCGAGGATCTGCACGGTCTCCTCGACGGTCGGCTCCGGGATCAGGACCGGCTGGAAGCGGCGTTCGAGGGCGGCATCCTTCTCGATGTGCTTGCGGTACTCGTCGATGGTGGTCGCGCCGACCACGTGCAGTTCGCCACGGGCGAGGGCGGGCTTGAGCATGTTGCCGGCGTCCATCGAGCCCTCGCCGGTCGCGCCGGCACCGACGACCGTGTGCAGCTCGTCGATGAACAGGATGATGTCGCCCTGAGCCTTCTGGACGTCCTCGATGACCTTCTTCAGGCGCTCCTCGAACTGACCCCGGTACTGCGCACCGGCCACCAGCCCGGACAGGTCGAGGGAGACGACCCGCTTGTCCTTGAGGGTGTCGGGAACCTCGCCCGCCACGATGCGCTGCGCGAGGCCCTCCACGATCGCGGTCTTGCCGACGCCGGGCTCACCGATGAGGACCGGGTTGTTCTTGGAACGCCGGGAGAGGATCTCGATGGTCTGCTCGATCTCCTCGGCCCGCCCGACCACGGGGTCGAGCTTCCCCGCCTTCGCCTCCTCGGTGAGGTCCCGGCCGAACTCGTCGAGGGTGGTGGCCGGTTCCTTCGGGGCCGGAGCGGCTCCCTCCGGGCCGAAGGCCCCCTGGTCGGCGGCGCCGCGCAGCTTCGAGACGTCCAGGTCCTCGGCGCGCAGGAAGCGGGAGGCCCCGGAGTCGGGGTCGCCCAGGAGGGCGCCGAGGATGTGCTCGGGGCCGATGTAGGACACACCGGCGGCCTGCGAGCGGGCGTGGGCGAGAGCGAGGGTGCGCTTGGCGGCCGGGGTGAGGCCGGGCTCCGAGGACGGCTCGGCGGACTGTGCGGGCAGCACCTCGGCGATCCGGTCCGCGAGGGTGTCGGGGTCCACGCCGCCCTGGGCGAGGATCCGGCGGGAGGGCTCGACCCGGGTGGCGGCCCACAGCAGGTGCTCGGTGTCGAGGTCGGACGTCCCGTCCTCGGCCGCCTTGCGGGTGGCCAGGCCGAGCAGCTCGTGCGAGGACTCCGTGAGCAGCCTTCCGATGGGCACGCGCTGCACGGCCGGGGGTGAGGAGGCCGGTGACATGCCGAAGAACCGGTTCAGCATCTCGCTGAACGGATCGGAGGAACCGAGAGGTGAACCGAACGCCATCGACATGCCGAAGCTCCTGGTCAGAGGCTGAGGGGTTTCACCGCGGAAACCCGGGGTCCGTTGCTCCGAGAAACGGGCGGTGGGCCGGGGTGCCCGCGAAGGGCCGCGGCGCGGCGTGAAACCACCGGCTCCACTTACATGGCTATATATCCGTTTTCATCGGATCCACGGAACGAGCTTCGCATGACCACGCACAGCGCACGACCGGTGGATGTCACCGGGACGCTCCCTCGGCCCGGTGACATCCGGGGCCCCGGACGACGGGGTGGGTGCGTTCAGCGGGCGGCGGCGGCCAGCAGCTCCGGCAGGTCGCGCATGTCGTTGAACACGACCGTGCCGGGCCCCTCCAGCCGTGCGGCCGGAGTGAGGCCGCCGCAGTACCCGAAGGCGCGCATGCCCGCGGACCGGGCCGCCGCGACCCCGTACGCGCTGTCCTCGATCACCGCGCACCGCTCCGGGCGCACCCCCATGGAGCGTGCGGCGTGCTCGAAGAGGTCGGGGGCGGGCTTGCCCCGTCTGACGTCGTTCGCGCTGAAGATCCGGTCCGCGAAGTGGTGCCTCAGGCCGGTGATCTCCAGGCTTCGCCGGATGCCGGTGTGGCTGCTGTTCGACGCGACGCAGGTGCCGGTGGTGAGGCCGTCCAGGACCTCGCCGATGCCGTCGACGGCGGCCAGCTCGGCCTCGAACGCCGCGTCGTACAGATGCTCGTACTGGTTCTGCCAGCCCTTCTCCAGGCTCCGCCCGAGCCGTTCCTCGATGGCGGCCGTGTACACCTCGACGGATGAGCCGACGAACCGCTCGATGATCTCGGCCTCGGTGAACGAACACCCCAGATCGGCCATGATCAGCGCGTCCACCTTGACGCACAGTTTCTCGCTGTCCACCAGTACGCCGTCACAGTCGAAGATCACCAGGTCTATCGGGTTCAGCGTCATGTGCAGCAGCGTAGAGGGGGCCGGTGTGCGCCTCGCACACCGGCCCGGGGCGTTGCGGAACCGGCGTTCCGGGTGGTCAGGGCGTCGCGCACGACACCGTCGGCCAGGTCCAGTTGCCGTTGGTCCGGATCGTCACCCCCCAGGTGTTTCCGTTGCCGTTGGGCTTCGCGGTGAGGACCTGGGCGCTGGGGTAGGCGGCGCTGATGTTCCAGGTGGTGAGGACCTTCTCGGGGGCGGGGAGCCGCATGGTGACGGTCCAGTCGGCGGAGCCGGTGACGGACACGTCGAGGTTGTAGCGGTCGCCCCACTGCTGTCCGGCGGACAGGGTCGCCGTGCAGCTGCCGGTGTTCCCGCCGCCTCCGCCGCTGCTGCCGTCGGGTGCGACGGCCCGCCCGGTCTGCGGGGAGATCATGCCCGAGCACAGGCCGCGGGAGGCGAGTGACTGGGCGATCCGGGGGATCGCGGCGAGCGTGTTGTCCGGCCACTCGTGCATCAGGATGACCTGGCCGTCGGAGAGCCGGCCCACGGCCTGCACGATCGCGTCGGTGCTCGCGCCGTTCCAGTCCTGCGAGTCGACGTCCCAGATCACTTCCGTGAGTCCGTACGCGGCTTCGACGGCCTTGAGGGTGGAGTCGGTCTCCCCGTACGGCGGGCGGAACAGCTTCGGTGTCCCGCCGCCCGCGCCGGCGATGGCCTGCTGGGTCCGGGAGATCTCCGAGTCCATCTGCGCCCGGCTCTGCTGGATGAGGTGGGGGTGGGTGTAGCTGTGGTTGCCGACCCACATGCCGGCGTTGATCTCCGCCTGCACCTGGCCCGGGTACGAGGCCGCGAACTGGCCCTCGTTGAACATGGTGGCCCGTAAGCCGTTCTGCCTCAGGGCGTTGAGCAGGGCGGGGGTGTGGTCGTTGGAGGGGCCGTCGTCGAAGGTGAGGCCCACATAGCCGGTGCAGGCGGCGGCCTGCGCGGGGGCGGTGGCCGTGGCGGTCAGGCCCATCGAACTCGTGGTGGCGAGAGCGAGGCCCACTGCCAGGGCGGCCGGGCGGCGACGGAGACGGAAGCGCATCGGGGGTCCTCCTGGTGACGGGGTGCCGGGTCCGGCCGCGCCGGTAGGGCGGCCGGCCGGGCGGTGGCCGGGGGAGCGGTGCCGAGTTTTCGGTCGGCCTCGGTGGCTGTCAATAGTTTCGGCATGTATTTCGAAATCTTCGATCGGGATGCGTCGCTCGCCGTAGGGCTGCATTCCAGTTCAGGTGGTACTTGTGACTCCTCTGACCGGTGGGTGGGTGATGGGCCGGTGAATTCCCGCCTGATGGTGGGGTGGTGACGGTCCGAAACTTTCGAAGCTGGTCGCCCTGTTCCGGCCCTCTTATTGACAGTGCGCCGTCAAGGCGATGTGATGAATGGGAGCGCTCCCATTCATCACATCGCCCCCCCGGTTTCCGACCTTCGAGGAGACGCACATGCCGATCACCTCCCCGCGTTTACCGCGCAGACCCTGGACAGCGGCCGGTGCCGCCCTCGCGCTGGCCCTGTCCCTCTTCGCCGCGGTGCCCGCCAGTGGCTCGGACCTGGCGTCCGGATGCCGGGCCGACTACACCGTCAACGAGTGGACCGGCGGCTACACCGCCGAGGTGCGCCTCACCAACACCGGTCCCGACCTCGACAGCTGGCGTCTGACCTGGACGTACGACGACGACCGGCAGGTCACGTCGGCCTGGGGCGCCACCGTCACCCAGGACGGCCACGCGGTGACCGCCGTCAACGCCGCCTGGAACGGGGCTCTGGCCAGTGGCGGCACCGTCGACTTCGGCGTGCAGGGGACCGGGCGGACCGCCGGGCCGGTGCCCACCGACTTCGCGCTCAACGGCGTGTCCTGCGGCGGTGACGGCACCTCGCCGCCCACCACCCCGCCCACCACCCCGCCGCCCACCGCCCCGCCCTCCGCGGAGTGCGGGGATGCCGCCGTCTGCGAGGACTTCGAGAACCAGACGGGTCCGGCCCCCGCGGGCGACTGGCAGTTCACCGCGCCCGACTGCCAGGGCACGGGCACGGCCGCCGTCGACACGCAGATCGCGCACAGCGGCACCCGGTCGCTGCGGCTCGACGGGCAGGCCGGCTACTGCAACCACGCCTTCGTGGCCTCCACCGCGGACCTGTCGTCGGTCGGCCCCGTGCTGTACGTCCGCATGTGGGTGCGGCACACCACCCCGCTCCCGGCCGCGCACGTCACCTTCGTATCGATGCCCGACAGCTCCCAGGACGGCAAGGCGCTGCGGATCGGCGGGCAGAACGGCGCCCTCCAGTGGAACCGGGAGACCGACGACGCCACGCTCCCGGCGCAGAGCCCGGTCGGAGTGGGGCTGAGCAGGCCCCTGCCGACGGACAGCTGGCAGTGCCTGCGGTTCGCGGTCGACACCTCGGCGCCGGGACTCGACACCTGGCTCGACGACGAGCAGGTGCCGGGACTGCACGCCGACGGAGTGCCGACGCAGGACATCGACGCCCAGTGGCTCTCCCGGACCACGCCGCCGCGTCCCACCGCGCTGCGGCTGGGCTGGGAGAGCTACGGAACCGGCGACGACACCCTCTGGTTCGACGACGTGGTCGTCGGCTCGACACCGGTTGGCTGCTGACGGCCGGGGGTGCCCGCGAGGACCCGGCGCGCTCGCCCCCGGTTGCGGTGCCACGGGTACACGCCACGCTGGAAGAGCCGTGACCACCTCGCTCGACGCGAGGCGGTCGCGGCCGAGGCCGAGGTGGAAAGGCACCCGAGCGCCGTACAGGAAGTGGGTGGGCAGCATGAAGGCTGCCGTCTTCGCGGGACCGGGCAGCGGTGCCCGGCGGGACGCGGGTGACCTGATCGTGCGGGGCGATCTCGTCACCCTCCGAGAAACGGGGCCGCACGGTCCCGGCCGGACCATCGGCACACAGGCCCCCATGCACGCGCCCGGCGGGCCGCGGCCGGCGGGCGCGCGGGTCCCCGGCCCTCCGGTCGCAGCATGAACGGGCTCCGCGACCGGTCCGGGCCGCCGCGCGCGGTCGTCCTCGACACCGACGGGGTGCTCCTCGACTCGGCCGTCGTCCACGCCGCCGCGTGGAAGACCGCGTTCGACGCCTGCCTCGCCGGGCCGGCGTCGGAGGGACCGGGGGCGGCCTGGACCCCCTTCGACACGGACGCCGAATACCGCCGCTTCGTCGACGGCAAGTCCCGGTACGACGGGGCCGAGGCGTTCCTGGCCTCCCGGGACATCCACCTCCCACCCGGGCACCCCGACGACCCGCCCGGCTGCGACACCGTCTGGGCCGTTGCCGCCCGCAAGGAAGCGGAGTTCCGCAACGCCCTGGCCGACGGCGCCGTCGTCGCGTTCCCGGACGCCGAGGAGGCACTGGCCGCCCTGCGCACGCGCGGCGTCCCCTGCGTCGCCGTCTCGGCGTCCCGGCACGCCCGGACGCTGCTCGCGTACACCGGACTCGACCAGTTCCTGGCAGCCGTCGTGGACGGCGAGGACGCCGCCCGGCTCGCGCTTCCCGGAAAGCCGGACCCGGCGCTCTTCCTGCACGCCGCCGACCACCTCGGCACCCTCCCCGGTGACACCGCGGTGGTGGAGGACGCGCTCGCCGGAGTGCGGGCGGCCCATCGCGGAGGCTTCGGATGCGTGACCGGTGTGGACCGCAGCCCGGACGGGAACGGCTCACAGGCCCTGCGGCAGGAGGGCGCCGACCTGGTGGTCCCCGACCTCATGGCGATGGTGCGGCACATCTGGGGAGAGGCGCGATGACCGCCGGATGGACGTGGGGCTACAGGCGGTACGAGCCGGAGCGCGAGCGGCTGGTCGAGTCGCTCTGCACGCTCGGCAACGGCAGGTTCGCCACCCGGGGCTCCGCCCCGGAGTGCCCGGCCGACCCCGTCCACTACCCGGGTACGTACCTGGCCGGCTGCTTCGACCGGCGGACCTCGGCCGTCGCCGGCCGGAGCGTCGAGAACGAGGACATGGTCAACCTGCCCAACTGGACGCTCCTGCGCTACCGCTGCCTCCCCGACGACGGGCCGCCCGGCGACTGGCTGACGCCCGACTCCGAGGACCTGCGGCACTACGGCGCAGGGCTCGACCTGCGGGCCGGAACGCTCACCCGGCAGCTGTACTTCCGGGACGCGCAGGGGCGCGGGCTGCGCGTCGGACACACGCGGATCGTGCACATGGGGGACCCGCACCTCGCGGCCCAGCGCAGCACGTTCCGCGCCTACGGATGGAGCGGCGCCGTCGAGGTGGAGTCCGTCCTGGACGGCGCGGTCAGCAACGCCGGAGTGGAGCGGTACCGGGACCTGGAGAGGAACCACCTCACGGACCACGCGAGCGGATACGAGCCCGACGGGACCGCCTGGCTCTCCTGCCGCACGTACGATCCCGGTATCCGTCTCGCGCTGGCCGTCCGTACCGTCACCGCCCCCGAGGTGCCCGCCGCCCGGACCGCGGCGCCGACCCGCACCGTCCAGACCTACCGCCTCCCCGTCGTCCCGCGCCGCTCGGTGTCCGTGGTGAAGACGATGGCCCTGCACACCTCGATGGACCGGCCCGACGGCGATCCGCGGGCGGAGGCCTGCGACGCGCTCACCCGGACACCGGACTTCCCCCGACTGCTCGCCACGCACGAGGCGTCCTGGCGGCGCCTGTGGGAGCAGGGCGAACTGGACGTCCCCGGCGAGGAGGGGCGCATCCTGCGCCTGCACCTCTTCCACCTCCTGCAGACGCTTTCGCCGCACACCGCGGAGCTCGATGCCGGGGTCCCGGCGCGCGGCCTGCACGGTGAGGCCTACCGGGGGCACATCTTCTGGGACGAGCTGTTCGTCCTGCCGCACCTGAACCTGCACTTCCCCGAAGTGGCGCGGGCCCTGCTCATGTACCGCCACCGCCGCCTCCCGGCCGCCCGCGCGGCGGCCCGCGAGGCCGGGGGCCAAGGGGCCATGTACCCGTGGCAGAGCGCGAGTTCGGGCCGGGAGGAGACACAGGAACTGCACCTCAACCCCCGCTCGGGGCGCTGGCTCCCGGACAACTCACGGCTCCAGCGCCACGTCGGCTCGGCCATCGCCTACAACGTGTGGCGGTACGCGCAGACCACCGGGGACCGAGGGTTCCTGCACGCGGAGGGGGCCGAGATCCTCCTGGAGGTCGCCCGCTTCTGGGCCGGGGCCGCCGCCTTCGACCCGGGACTGCGGCGCTACCGGATTCGCGGGGTCGTCGGCCCCGACGAGTACCACGACGCCTATCCCGACGCGGCGGAACCGGGCATCGACGACAACGCGTACACGAACGTGACCGCCGCCTGGGTCCTCGCCCGGGGCCTCGACCTCCTGGACGAGCTGCCGCCCGCGCGGAAGGCGGAACTGCGCGAGGACCTGTCGCTGGACGACGAGGAACTGGGGCGCTGGGAGGAGGTGTCCCGCCGTCTCCACATCCCCTACCACCAGGGGGTGATCAGCCAGTTCGACGGCTGGGGCGACCTGGCGGAACTCGACTGGGAGGGGTATCGGGAGCGTTACGGCGACATCCGCAGGCTCGACCGGATCCTGGAGGCGGAAGGCGACACCGTCAACCGCTACCAGGCCTCCAAGCAGGCCGACACGCTGATGCTCGGCTACCTCTTCCGGCCCAGGGAACTGCGCGAGCTGTTCGCCCGGCTCGGCTGTCCCCTGGACGACGAGACCTGGCGCGCCACCGTCGCGTACCACCTGCGCCGCACCAGCCACGGATCGACGCTCAGCAGCCTCGTCCACGGCTGGGTGGAGGCCCGGGGGAAGGGCGCCGACGCCTGGCGTTTCTGCGAGGAGGCGCTGCTCGGCGATGTGGCCGACCTCCAGGGCGGTACGACGGGCGAGGGCATCCACCTCGGGGCGATGGCGGGCACGGTCGACCTGGTGGAGCGGGGGATCACCGGTCTGGAGGCGGTGCCGGAAGGGCTGCACGTGGAGCCGGTGGCCCTGGCGCAGATCCCCCGGTTCTCCTTCACGGTCTGCTTCCGCGGCCACCGGGGCGTGCGCGTGCGCATGCTCCCCGGGCGCCTGGCCATCCAGGTGCCGGACTCGCCGGGGGGTCCGCTTCCCGTCGTCCTGCCGGACGGGCGCCGGTTCGCCGTCCGGCCGGGCGAGGAGCGCTGGTTCCGGCTCTGAGCGGCCGTGTCCGGGGCCGGCGGGCCGGCCGGGCAACGTTCAAGAGAATGCAATGGTCTAGGCCAACGCATTGACGTGAATGCGTCACCCTTCGATTCTTGGCGGCACCTTCTCCCGTCAGGAGTCTCCATGAAGCGTTTTCGCGCTCTGCTCTGCGGTGCGGCCACCGCCGCCCTGGCCACCGCGGGACTCGCCGCCTTCGCCGCGCAGCAGGCTTCCGGCGCGCCCGCCGGCGCCACCGCGCTCAGCGACCGCTGGTACGCCGCGGCGCCCTATCTGATGCCGCACGACAACAACCCGCCGGACGCGGGCGCCATCATGGACGCCACCGGTCTGAAGGCGTTCCAGCTCGCCTTCATCCTCGCGCCCGACGGCGGAGGGTGCAGCCCGACCTGGGACGGTACGTCGCCGGTCTCGTCGGACACCGCCGTGGGGTCCGTCATCAGCGCGATCCGCGCCAAGGGCGGCGACGTCTCGGTCTCCATCGGCGGATACGGGGGCACCAAGCTCGGCCAGACCTGCTCCGACGCCGCCTCCACCGCCGCCGCCTACCAGCAGGTCATCACCAAGTACCAGCTGAAGGCCATCGACTTCGACCTGGAGGAGCCGGAGTACGAGAACACGGCCGCCATCGCCCGTGAGATCGGCGCGGCCAAGATCCTCCAGCAGAACAACCCCGGCCTCTACGTCTCGGTCACCACGGCCGGGACCGCCGACGGCACCGGCTGGTTCGGCAAGCAGATGCTCAACGAGGCCAAGGCGCAGGGCTTCACGCCGAACAACTTCTCGATCATGCCGTTCGACGGCGGGTTCAACGGGGCGGCCGCGCAGACGAGCGCCCTGACGAACTTCAACACCGTCCTCCAGTCCACCTTCGGCTGGGACGCGGCGACCGCGTACGCGCACGAGGGCTTCTCCGGGATGAACGGCCGCAGCGACACCGGTGAGTACTTCACCCAGGCCGACTTCCAGACCGTGCTGGACTTCGCCACCAGCCACCACATGGACCGCTTCACCTTCTGGTCGCTCAACCGCGACCGGCAGTGCACCCCGCCGGACAACAACGGCAAGACCTCCGGCACGTGCAGCAGCGTGGCCCAGTCGGACTGGGACTTCGCGAAGTTCTCGGTGAAGTTCGCCGGCGTCACCCCGCCGACCACCACTCCGCCGACCACCCCGCCCCCGACCGGCGGCGACTGCGCCGCGGGCGCGTGGAACAGCGGCGCCGTCTACACGGGCGGCGACACCGTCTCGTACGGCGGCCACACCTGGAAGGCCAAGTGGTGGACGCAGAACGAGACGCCCGGCAGTACGGGTGAATGGGGGGTCTGGGAAGACCTCGGCGCCTGCTGAAGGGCGCCCCGGAGGGCCCGGCCGGCGCGGGAGGGCGCGCCGGCCCGCCCCGTCGCCGGATGGGGATGTCACCCGCTTTGCTCGGCCGGACCGACCTGCGACTAGTTTGGGTCCAGGACATGTACGCAGGCCCGGGGCGGCAGAGGTGCCCGGGGGACGAGAGGTCGGGAAGAGTGTCGCTGCGCGCAGGCGATCCGGCGGAGATCGGTGGTTATCCGCTTGAGGCGCGCCTCGGCTCGGGAGGCATGGGCACCGTCTTTCTGGCCCGTACGAGTTCGGGGCGGCCCGTCGCGATCAAGCTGATCCACCAGCAGTTCGCGAGTGACAGCGAATTCCGCATCCGCTTCCGTCAGGAGGTCGCGGCGGCGAGAAGGGTGAGCGGGGCGTTCACCGCCGCCGTGGTCGACGCTGCCCCCGAGGCCGACCATCCATGGATGGCGACGGCGTACATCGAGGGGCCGACGCTCGCACAGCGCATCGCCGACGACGGCCCGCTGCGCGGTGCCGGGCTGCGGAGCCTCGCCATCGGTCTCGCGGAGGCGCTGCGCGACATCCACCGGGTGGGCGTCGTCCACCGCGACCTGAAGCCGTCGAACGTCGTGCTCTCCGCCGAGGGGCCGCGCGTCATCGACTTCGGCATCTCGCGCGCCGCCGACCAGCAGACGCTCACGATGACCGGACGCGTCATCGGCACCCCGCCCTTCATGTCGCCCGAGCAGTTGCAGGCGCCCAGGGGTGTGGGGCCGCGCTCCGACGTCTTCTCGCTGGCGACGCTGCTGGTGTACGCGGCGACGGGACGCGGACCCTTCGACGCGGACAGCCCCTACCTGACCGCCTATCAGGTCGTCCACGAGGAACCGTCGCTGGACGCCGTACCGGCCGCTCTGCGGACGGTCGTCGAACCGTGTCTGGGCAAGGAGCCCGAGGGCCGCCCCTCGGCGGACGAACTCCTCGAACTGCTGCGGGACCTGCCGTCCGAGCTGGGCGAGAGCGTGGCGGACGGGCCCGGGGCGGCGGCCGGCCGTACCCGCGACGTCCTCACCGAGCACCACCTCGCGACACGGGACACCCCCGCGCCGAAGGCGCCGGACACGGACGTCTCCGGCGCCGGAAACTCCCGCACCGCCATCGGCCGGCGGCTGCGCGGCCGGTGGCGGCCCGTGCTCGCGGCCGCCGTCGCCGTGGCGGCGATCGGCGGGGGAGTCACCGCGTTGCAGGCGGGCGGTATCGGCGGCAGTGACACCGAGGACCACGGCAACACGACGACCGCGGCGCCGGGGGCCGCGCTGCCGGACGGCTTCGCGCCCTGGCACAAGACCGTGCTGGGCGGGCGCAAGGACATTCCCGACGAGCTGCGGTGCGTCGCACGGGGCGACGGGGTGTTCTGCGGGGGCGGGGGCGTCGTCGCGGCCCGGATCAGCGCCGTGGACGGCTCCCGCGCGTGGACGGCTCTGAGCCCCGGCATCCCCGTCCAGGGCATGCACCTGGTGGGCGCCACCGACGACACGGTCCTCGGCTACCGGTTCGCCGCCGAGGACGCCCCGCAGGACCCGGACACCGAGGTGGTGGCCATCGACGCGGACAGCGGCCGGGAGCTGTGGTCCGCCCCGGCCGGCGGCCAGTCGACCGCTGTCACGGGCCGGACCGAGGACGCCGTGCTGATGGGCGACGCCGTCGTGACGGTCGACGCGACCGACACCGCCTTCGAGGCCCGGGACGCGCACAGCGGCGAGATCGCCTGGACGCAGCCGTTCCCCGCCGGTGAGCGGTGCGCTCCCGTCCCGATGGGCGCCGAGCTCCTCGCGATGTGCGCGACGGACGCGGAGCTGTCCGCCTTGTCCGTACGCCACCCCACTCTCTACCCGGTCGACCGCACCTCGGGGACCTGGGGCGAGGCCATCGAGGTCGACGGGCCCGCCGTGCCGATGGGCGACGCGGACGGCAGGCTCGTCCTCCTCCAGGAACACTGGGAGGGGGCGGCGATGACCGGGTACGACGGGGTGGTGCGCGTCGACCCGGCGTCGGGGAAGGCCGCCTACACCCGCCTGTCCACGACGTACGGGGGAACGCCCGGTATGGCGGGCGGCACCGTGTACGTGAGCGGGCAGACCGGTCTCGTCACGGCGCTCGACCCCGCGACCGGCCGGAAGAAGTGGTCCCGGCAGACGAGCGTGGAGGGCGCGTCGGGCCCCGCAGCGGGAGACGGGGCGCTGTACTTCAGCTCCGCCAGCGGCCGGGTCGTGGCGCTGTCGCCGGCCGACGGCACATCGCTGTGGACGACCGACCCGCAGGCCGACGGGCTGACCGGCGAGCAGGGCGCGAGCCCGCGCGTGGCCGTCGCGGGGGGCGCGCTGATCGTGGCGGCGGCCGGCAACACCGTCTTCGCGTTCGACGCGCGGAACCCGCCGAAGCCGGGCTGACGCAGGGGCGGGCGGGTACGGGACCGCGGGTGCCTGCCCCGATACCCGATAATGGGGGCGTGATCAACAGGCGACTGCGCGTGGTGCTGGCCGAGGACTCCGTCGTCCTGCGCGACGGCATGGTCGAGCTGCTCGGAGCCCGCGGCTGCGAGGTGGCGGCCACCGCCGGGACGGCGCCCGAACTGCTCGCGGCGGTGGCCGAACACCGGCCCGATGTGGCCGTGGTGGACATCCGGATGCCGCCCACCCACACCGACGAGGGCATCCGCGCTGCCGTCGAGATCCGTGAGCGTACGCCCGCGACCGGCATCCTGGTCTTCTCCCAGCACATCGAGACCGCCCTCGCCGCCCGGCTGCTGGCCGGCGGCGCGGCGGGCATCGGATATCTCCTGAAGGAACGCGTCGCCCGGACCTCCGACCTCGTGGACGCCCTGCACCGGGTCGCCGCCGGGGGCACGGCCCTCGACCCGGAGGTCGTCACCGGACTGATGCGGGGCGGGCGGCGCGATCGGGTGGACGCCCTGACAGCGCGCGAACGCGAGGTGCTGGAGCTGATGGCGCAAGGGCACTCCAACCGCTCCATCGCCACCCGGCTCGTGGTGTCGGAACGGGCGGTGGAGAAACACGTCGCCGCCGTCTTCACCAAGTTCGGGCTGCGGGCGACGGCCACCGACAACCGCCGGGTGAAGGCGGTCCTGGCCTACCTGGGGCTGGGCGCGGCCTGACCCGGCCCGGCCGCCGTCACACGTGCGTGGGCAGCTCGGCGGTGACCGCGGTCGGGCCGCCCGCCGGGCTGTCGATCCGCAACGCCCCGTCCACCGCCGCGAGCCGTTCGGCCAGCCCGGTCAGGCCGGTGCCCGCGCCGGGCGCCGCACCGCCCCGCCCGTCGTCGCGCACGGTCAGCCGGATACGGCCGTCGGACGCGAGCGCCGTGAGTTCGGCCGAGCGGGCACCGCTGTGCTTGGCGACATTGGTGAGCAACTCGGCGGCGCAGAAGTAGACGGCCTGTTCGATCACCTGGTCCGGGCGCTCCCGCAGCTCCAGGCGGACGGTGACCGGCACCGGCGAGGTGGCCGTGAGGGCGGGCAGTGCCTGACCGAGGCCGCCGTCCAGCGCCACGGGGTGGATGCCCCGGGTGAGCCGGCGCAGCTCGGTGATGGTCTCGTCGGTCTGGTCGCGGGCCCGGCCCAGCAGGGAGCGCAGCCGCCCCACATCCGGTCCGGCGGCGGGGGCGAGCGCGTCCTCGGTCAGGGAGAGCGTGATGGCCAGGGCGACCAGCCGGGCCTGGGTGCCGTCGTGCAGATCGCGCTCCAGGCGGCGGAGCCGGTCGCTGTTCCCCACGAGAAGGGTGGCACGGGCGCTCTCCAGCTCCCTCACCCGCCGCTGGGCGCGGGCCGGGCCGAGCAACGACCGGGCGAGCCACCGGTTCGCCCCGCTGAGCGCCCTCAGCGCACCGGGCATCGCGCACAGCAGCACCACGCCCAGCACGAACGCCCCGGTGTCCAGCCACACGGCGGGCCGCGCGTCCGGCTCCAGCAGACGGCCCCACAGCGGAAAGCCGGCCAGCCAGACGCAGGCCGGCGCGAGCAGCACGGCGACGACGAAGCCGGCCACCCCGAGCGGCAGCCGCAGCACCAGATACAGCAGCGTCCGCCAGGCCACCGGGTCGGTCAGCACCGCACGGCCCCGGGCGAGCACCCCCTTCGGCCGAGGCAGTCCGCCCGGCTGCTCGACCGACTCGCCGAGCAGCCACGCGGTCAGCCGTCTGTGCAGCGTGCCGATACCCCGCGCACCCATCAGCGCGGCGGCCACGAACGGCAGGCCGAGCACCGTGAGCGAGAGCAGTACGCCCGCGTACAGCACGGCCAGCGCGTAGACACCGCCGATCAGGGCGAGCGGCAGCCCGGCGGCGGCGAAGACCCACTCGCCGCCCCGGACACGGAAGTACCGGCGCCGCTCAGCCATCCACATCTCCGGGCGCCCCGGCCGCCGGGCCACGGCCGTGCTCAGTCACGGGCACCGCCTGCCTGCTCCGCCGCAGGACCGCGCACCGCCCGCAGCCCTGTGCCCAGGATCACCGGGGCGGTCAGCGCCGCCGCGCCGGCGACGAGCCACCCGGCGCCACCCGGGACGGACGGCACCGCCGACCCGGTCACCGCGATGCTGAAGGCCGCCGACGCGGCGCCCGCGACCGCCGTGCCGAGCAGGACACCCACCGCGGCCGTCAGTACCGCTTCCACCGTCAGCATGCGCATCAGCTGCGACCAGGTGGCACCCACCAGCCGCAGCAGGGCGAACTCGCGGCGCCGCTCGGCGGTCACGGCGACCAGGGTGTTGACCGTGGACACCGCCGCGAAACACAGCAGCAGGGCGAGCTCGGCCTGCCGGAGCCAGACATCCGTGTCCGATGTGACGCTGCCGGTGGCCGCGCCCGTGGCGTGCTCGGCGGTGGTTGTCATGATCGTCATGGTGCCCGACAGACCCACGAGCAGCGCGACCGGCACCACGGCCGACGAAAGACGCCGCGCGTATCCGCGCAGGTTCGCGTCGGCCGGCCAGCCCGTACGGGGTGCCAGGGCCCGCACCGGCAGACCCAGCACGGCCGCCAGGACACGTGCCGCGAGCGGCCCCACCAGGGCGACCCCGATCAGCAGCACCAGCGAACCCAGCAGCGCCGCCTGCCCCGCCTTGTCCAGCTCACCGGCCGGCCGGGTCGCCGCCAGCCGCAGCAGGAACCCGCCGCCCACCAGCGCGCCCGCTCCGGCGAGCAGCCGCGGCACACCCGTCCGCCCCTGCTCCGTCGACCCGGCGGTGAGCGCGGCGGCCGGCGCGAGCCGGGTGACACGCCGCGCCGCGACGGCCGAGGCCACCAGCGCGACGACGAACGCGGCGGCCGACGCGACCAGCATCGGCACCGGTGTCCACGGGACCCCGACGCCCGGCGCCGCCATCCCCCGCCCTTGCAGCTCGGCGAGGAGGAGACGGGCCGCGACCGCGCCCCCGGCCCAGCCCGGCACCGTCACCAGCACGGTGACCGCGACGACCTGACAACGGACCAGCCGCCGCGCCTGCCGGGGCGTCGCCGCGACCGTACGCAGCAGCGCCAGCTCACGGTGCTGCTGACGCAGCGCGAAGCCCAGCGCGTTGACCACCACGAAGAACGCGACGAGCACCGCGATCTCCCCGAAGGCACCGGCGATCACCATCAGGCCGGGCCCCTCGACCGCGTCCCGGGCGGCCTCCGGCGTCGCGAGACCGGTGGCGAACAGCGAACCGAACAGCGTCACCGTGGCGATGGCGAGAAGGAGCGCGACCGCCAGACCGGCGAAGGCCGCCGGCTGCCGCCGGATCCGGCCGAGAGCGAGCAGGACGATCACGGGCTCAGCCGCCCAGACGGCTCAGGCGCTCGCCGACCTGAGCGGCGGTCGGCCGGAGCAGCTCGTCCACCAGCAGACCGTCGGCCAGCAGCAGCACCCGGTCCGCGTACGCGGCGGCCACCGGATCGTGGGTCACCATCACACAGGTCTGCCCCTCCTGGTCCACCCCGGCGCGCAGCAGGTCCAGGATCTCGCGCCCCGTGGACCGGTCCAGCGCCCCGGTCGGCTCGTCCGCGAACAGCACCTCCGGGTGCGACACCAGCGCTCGGGCGATCGCCACCCGCTGCTGCTGCCCGCCGGACAGCTGCCCCGGCCGGTACCGCTCCCGCCCGGCGAGCCCCACCCGGGCCAGCGCGTCCCGGACCTGTTCCCGGCCGGGCCGCTCACCGGCCAGCCGGCCGGGCAGCTCGACGTTCTGCTCGACCGTCATCGCCGGCATGAGGTTGAACGCCTGGAACACGAACCCGACCCGGCCGCGCCGCAGTTGCGCCAGCCGCCGCTCCGGCAGCCGGGACACCTCCGTACCGCCCCACCGGACGGAGCCCCGCGTGGGCCGGTCCATCCCCGCCAGGCAGTGCAGCAACGTGGTCTTGCCGGAGCCCGAAGGACCCATCACCGCCGTGAACGTACCGGGGGAGAGCCCCACGGAGACTCCGCGCAGCGCCCGGACGGCGGCGGTGCCGCGCCCGTACTCGCGGTGCAGGTCCTGCGCCCGGACGGCGGTCCGGGGCCCGGTGTGTGTCGCTGTCTCAGCCATGTCCCCCATCCTGGGCCGACGGGGCGCCCGGATCGATCATGCCTGCCCCCGGATCGGCGGTACGGGAAACCGAACCACGGCCGGGGCCGTGAGCCCGGCCCGCTCCGGCCGGCCCCGCCCCGTCTACAGTGGGCCGCATGAACCGCTGGACCGAGCTGACCGGAGACACGTCGGGGGAGGACTACGCCGCCCGATTCGCGGCCCTGGCCCGCAGCGGCAAGGACATGCACGGGGAGGCGCGGTTCTGCTCGGCCCTCGTGCCCTCCGGAGCGCGCGTGCTGGACGCCGGATGCGGCACCGGGCGAGTCACGATCCGGCTCGCGGAGCTCGGGTACGACTGCGTCGGGGTGGACGTCGACCCGTCGATGCTGGCCGTCGCGCGGAAGCACGCACCGCACCTGCCCTGGTTCCGGGCCGACCTCGCCGCGTTCGACCCGGCGGCCCTCGGCATCGAGGCGGGCTTCGACCTCGTCGTCGCCGCGGGCAACGTCTTCGCGCTGCTCGCCCCCGGCACCGAGGCCACCGTCGTCCGGCGCCTGTCGGCGGCCCTGCGCCCCGGCGGCCTGCTGGTCGCCGGCTTCGGCCTGGACAAGGCCCACCTGCCCGTGGAGCCCGCGCTCACGCTCGCGGAGTACGACGACTGCTGCGCCGCCTCCGGTCTCGCCCCGGTCGACCGCTTCGCGACCTGGGACGCCGCCCCTTACGACGGCGGCGGCTACGCCGTCAGCGTCCACCGCCGGCCGGACACGACCTAGCCGGACAACGGCTCCAGCGTCGCGCACAGCGCGAACGGGAAGGCGGGCTCCGCGCGTCGGACGTCACCGCAGCCGCCGGACCCGGTCCTGACGACCGGTTCCGCGGGCTCCGCGCGTCGGACGTCAGCGCAGCCGCCGGACCCGGTCCTGACGACCGGTTCCAACCCGACTCCTGCGCCCGGTGGAACCAGCGGTCGCCCCGCCGGGCAGAGCAGACGGACTCCGCCCGTCCGGAGCAGGCCGGCCCCCGGACGTACTGATTTCCCGCACCTGTTCCCGCGCGGCGATGCACGGCGGTGGCCGGAGAGCCGTGGCGGCGCCGGAGGTGCGGACCCTGATCATTCCCAGTGTGCGTGTCGTATTGACTTGGATTAGGTCCATCGTAGGATCGGTTCCGGTCGATGCCAGGGCAGGACAACACCAGGGCCGAGACGGGTCCGGCCGCTTCACCCTCCGCAGTCCCGGAGAGCCGTGATCCGCCCCGCCCGGAAGGAAATCCATGACTGAGAACCACGACGCGATCGTCACCGACCCCAAGTCGGAGGAGGCCGGCGGCTGCCCCGTCGCCCACGGTCGCGCGCCGCACCCGACCCAGGGCGGCGGAAACCGCCAGTGGTGGCCGGAGCGGCTCAACGTGCGGATCCTTGCCAAGAACCCCGCCGTGGCCAACCCGCTCGGCGAGGACTTCGACTACGCCGAGGCCTTCAACGCCCTTGACCTGCCCGCCGTCAAGCGGGACATCGCCGAGGTGCTGACGACCTCGCAGGACTGGTGGCCCGCCGACTTCGGCAACTACGGCCCCTTCATGGTCCGCATGGCCTGGCACAGCGCCGGCACCTACCGCATCAGCGACGGCCGCGGCGGCGCCGGCTCCGGCCAGCAGCGCTTCGCCCCGCTCAACAGCTGGCCGGACAACGCGAGTCTGGACAAGGCCCGGCGCCTGCTGTGGCCGGTGAAGAAGAAGTACGGCAAGAACATCTCCTGGGCCGACCTCCTCGTCCTCACCGGCAACGTCGCCCTGGAGACCATGGGCTTCAAGACCTTCGGCTTCGGCGGCGGACGTGCCGACGTGTGGGAGCCCGACGAGGACGTGTACTGGGGCCCGGAGACCACCTGGCTCGGCGACGAGCGGTACACCGGCGACCGGGAACTGGAGAACCCCCTCGGCGCCGTGCAGATGGGCCTCATCTACGTCAACCCCGAGGGCCCCAACGGCAACCCGGACCCGATCGCCGCGGCCCGCGACATCCGCGAGACGTTCCGCCGGATGGCGATGAACGACGAGGAGACCGTCGCATTGATCGCCGGCGGCCACACCTTCGGCAAGACGCACGGCGCCGGACCCGCCGACCACGTGGGCCCCGACCCCGAGGCCGCCCCCATGGAACGCCAGGGCCTCGGCTGGGAGAGCACCTACGGCACGGGCAAGGGCGGCGACGCCATCACCAGCGGCCTCGAAGGCATCTGGACGGACACCCCGACGACCTGGGACAACAGCTTCTTCAACATCCTGTTCGGGTACGAGTGGGAGCTGTTCAAGAGCCCCGCGGGCGCCCACCAGTGGCGTCCCAAGGACGGTGGCGGCGCCGGCACCGTGCCCGACGCGCACGACCCGTCCAGGAGCCACGCCCCGACCATGCTGACCACCGACCTCTCGCTCCGGTTCGACCCGGCGTACGAGCAGATCTCGCGGCGCTTCCACGAGAACCCCGAGGAGTTCGCCGACGCCTTCGCCCGCGCCTGGTACAAGCTGACCCACCGCGACATGGGCCCGGTCGTCCGCTACCTCGGCCCCGAGGTCCCCGCGGAGACCCTGGTCTGGCAGGACCCGCTGCCGGCCCGCGCCCACGAGCTGATCGACGCCGCGGACATCGCCGCGCTCAAGGAGAAGGTCCTCGCCACGGACCTGTCGGTGTCCGAACTGGTCTCCACCGCGTGGGCCTCCGCCTCGTCCTTCCGGGGCAGCGACAAGCGCGGCGGCGCCAACGGCGCACGCATCCGCCTCGAACCGCAGAACGGCTGGGAGGTCAACGACCCGGACCGCCTCGCGGGCGTCCTGCGCACCCTTCAGTCCGTCCAGGAGTCCTTCAACTCCGCGCAGCAGGGCGGCAAGCAGGTCTCCCTCGCCGACCTGATCGTCCTCGCGGGCGCCGCCGGGGTCGAGAAGGCGGCCGAGGCGGCCGGCACCGACATCGAGGTCCCGTTCACCCCGGGCCGGGTCGACGCCACGCAGGAGCAGACCGACGTGGAGTCCTTCGTCGAGCTGGAGCCGGCCGCCGACGGCTTCCGCAACTACCTCGGCAAGGGCAACCGGCTGCCCGCCGAGTACCTGCTGCTCGACCGGGCGAACCTGCTGAACCTGAGCGCGCCGGAGATGACGGTCCTCGTCGGCGGTCTGCGCGTGCTCGGCGCCAACCACCAGCAGACCTCGCACGGCGTGCTCACCGACGCCCCGGGGACCCTCACCAACGACTTCTTCGTCAACCTGCTCGACATGGGGACGACCTGGACGTCGACCGCCGACGACCGGAGCGCCTTCGAGGGCCGCGACGCCGCAGGTGCGGTCCGCTGGACCGGCACCCGCGCCGACCTGGTCTTCGGGTCGAACTCCGAACTGCGCGCGGTCGCCGAGGTCTACGCGAGCGACGACGCGAAGGAGAAGTTCGTGCGCGACTTCGTCGCCGCCTGGGACAAGGTCATGAACCTGGACCGGTTCGACCTGGTCTGAGTACACCGTGAGGGCCGGCCCCACGCGTGGGGCCGGCCCTCACCGCTGCACGGGTCCGGTCAGGCGGTGGCCACCGCGAACACGTGGATGATCCCGCCCTCCGTCTCGCCCGGCAGCGTCACGCTCGCCAGCTGCTTACCGGCCTGGAGGGCGATCGGCGCGGTCGCGAAGAGCTCGGTGCCCACCGGGTCCTTCCCGCCGCCCTGCACATCGCGGTACTCGGTGTGCACCGCGACCGTGTTGCCGAACGACGGCTGCTGCGTGCCGCCGCCCAGGGTCCAGTCGCTGAAGCCGATCTCCGCCTGCTGCGTGGTGCCGTCGGTGTACGTCAGCGTCACCGTCCCCGATGCCTCGCCCTCGGCGGCGCTCCCGAGGAAGGCGAGCTTCGTGTCGCCCCGCGCGGCGGGGACGTTCAGCACCTGCGGGTCCGAGCCGGCCACCTCGATGTTGTCCGGGTCACCGGCACGCACCTGCGGCCAGACGAAGTCGAAACCGCCCGACGAGACCGTGCCGCCCGGCTCCGCACCCGCCGCCGCGAGCGCCTTCGCCGAGTAACTCCAGCCCTCGCCGTCGAAGTCGGCCTGCGGGTTCCCGTCGTCCGCCGAGATCCCGGTGCTGTTGCGGTTCCACAGCAGGCCGTCGCGCTCGGCGACCGTCACCGCCGCCGATGTCTTCGGCAGCTCCTCACCCGTCGAGGACTCCAGGGTCACCGGGACCGTGTAGTAGCCCTCGGCGGTGTCCGCCCCGGCCGACACGGTGAGTTTCGCCTGCGCCGCGCCGCGTGCGGGCACCGTGAAGTCGCCCTCGGACGGGGTGACGGTGATCCCGGCGGGCGGATCGGCCGTCCAGTGCACGGTGGTCGCCTTCGTCTCCAGGCTCTGCACCTTGACGACCGTCCGCGCGCCTTCGGAGCCCGGCTCGGTCTTCAGCTGGTCGGGGGAGGCGCCCGTGAAGTACTTCAGCCCGCCGCCGGGGAAGGACGGCGGGGCGTCGGCCGGCGCGCTGCCCCAGGTGGTGTCGGCCGTCGTGCCGAGGGTGAAGTCGAGGTGGCCGCCCCGGGTGACGAGCGAGTCCGAAACCCACGGCTTCGTGGACGTACGGCCGTCGACCTTCAGACCGTGGATGTACGTGTGGCCGGCCGAGGCCGCGGGCGCGTCGACCGTGATCGTCCTGCCGTGCCCGGTGTGCACCACCGCGTGCGGGAACAGCGGGGCGGTGAGCGTCAGATCGGCGCGGCTCGGGTTCTGCGGGTACATGCCCAGAGCGGAGAAGACGTACCAGGACGACATGGTGCCCGCGTCGTCGTTGCCCGGGATGCCGCCGGGGCCGTCGGTCCACAGCTGGTCCAGCTCCGCGCGGACCGTCTCCTGTGTCTTGTACGGAGCGCCGAAGTAGTTGTACAGGTAGGGCGCGTTGATGTCCGGCTCGTTCGTCGGGTCGTAGCGAGTGGGCTCCTTCGCCGAGAAGTCGAACGTGCCGTCCGGGCCGCGGAAGAACGCGTCGAGCCGCTCGGTCGCGCGCTCGTTGCCGCCCATGGCGCCCGCGAGACCGGCCACGTCCGAGTAGACCATCCAGGTGTACCGGGCGCTGGTGCCCTCGACGAACCCGCTGCCGGTGCCCGGCGTGAAGGTGCCCGCCCAGCTGCCGTCGGACTTCCGGTCGCGTATGTAGCCGCCGTCCTCGGTGGCGTTGGCGTCGAAGACGTTGGTCCAGTTGCCCGACCGGTCCAGGAACCTCTTCGCGTCCGCCGTCCGTCCCAGCCGCCGGGAGAGCTCCGCGAGGCCGAAGTCGGCCGCCGCGTCCTCCAGCGTCTCGGCCGCACCGCCCCAGCAGTGGCAGTTGTCCGCCGGTACATAGCCCAGCTCCAGGTACTTGTCGAGGGCGGGCCGCTGGCCCACGCACTCGACGTTGCAGCCCGCGCTGTCCGAGTCGTTCGCGGTCGGCACCGTCGCCGCCTTCACCAGGGACTTCAGCGCGCCCCTGACGTCGAAGTCACGGCCGCCGAACGCGTAGATCCCGGCGAGCGCCGCGTCCGACGGGTCGCCGGACATCACGCTCGTCCTGCCGTTCTCCAGCAGCCAGCGGTCCCACTCGCCGTCGCGCTGGTTCGCGTAGTTGAAGAGGGACTGGGCGTAGTCGCTGCCCGCCTTCGGGTTGAGCAGGGCCATGAGCTGCACCTGCGCCCGGTACTGGTCCCAGCCGGAGAAGGTGCCGTACTGCGCCTTCTGCCCCTTGGCGAGCCGGTGCGGTTTCCGGTCGGCGCCGAGATAGCGGCCGTCCACGTCGCTGGTGAGGGTCGGCTCCAGCATGGAGTGGTAGAGCGCGGTGTAGAACGTGGTGCGCCGGGCCTCGGTGCCTCCGCCGATCTCGATCGACTTCAGCGCCTTGTTCCAGTTGGCGGCGGCCTGCCGCTTCACGGAGTCGAAGCTCCGGCCGGGCCCGTTCTCCGCGCGGAGGTTGGCCTCGGCGTTCTTCTGGCTCACGTAGGAGACGGCGACCCTGGCGCGCGCCAGGGTGGTCCCGTCCGCGAACGTGACGTACGCGCCTGAGCCCTTGCCCTCCACGGCGTTGCCGGACGCGCTGTAGCCCGTACCGCCGGAGGCGGAGGTGGAACCGGGGGAGAGCGTGCCGTCCTTCCAGGTGCCGACCTTCGCGAAGGGCTTGTCGAAGTGGGCGGTGAAGTACAGCGTGTAGAGGTCCTTGCGGTTGTTCGCGCTCTGCGGCCCGCAGAAGTTGCCCGCCGTGACCGAACCCGTCACGGTCCGCTCGGCCCGGTTGATGTGCACGGTGGCGCCGGTGCTCCCGGTCTCCGAGTTGGAGGTGCGGAAGAGCATGCTGGCGGGCTTGCCGGCGGGGAAGCCGAACTGCCCCGATCCGGTGCGGGCGGTGGTGGTGAGCGCCGCCGACGCGCCACTGGCCAGGCCGACCTTGTAGTAGCCGGCGGACGCAGTCTCGTCGTCGTGCGAGAAGTCGCTCGCGTACTTCGCGTCGGTGGTGTCCGAGGTGGGGGAGGAGTCCACATCGCCCACGTACGGCATGACCGGGATGTCGCCGTTGGCGCCGGAGCAGCCGACGCCGTTGAGATGGGTGAGGCTGAAGCCGCGGATCTTCTTCGCGTCGTACTGATAGCCGCCGGGCGCGGGCGTCGAGACCTGCTTGCCCCGTGAGTTCTGGGGACTCCACGCCAGCATGCCGAACGGCTGGACCGCGCCCGGGTAGGTGTTGCCGGCGTTCGACGAGCCGATGAGGGGGTCGACGTACGACACCGGGTTTCTGACGGTGTCCCCGCCGGGCGAGGCGGACGCGGGGGCGGCCGCGGCCGCCAGACCCATCACGGCCATGGCGGCGGCGGTGACGGATCCGACGGCCCGGATTCCGGGATGCGTTCGACGGTTGTGCGTCTGTGGCACCGTTCCTGCCCTTCGTATGTGACGGACGGTCAACGCGGCGGGGAACGGGCGTCGTGGCCGCAGCGGAACGGCGCCGCCCCGACAACGTTGTCAACGACGTGAGGATGCTCCTCCTGTGACTCCGGGGTGTCAAGGCTTCCCGGAACCCGTCCGTCCGGGCCGGGCTGTCCGCGTACAACAGCCCGGCCCACGAAGCCGGTTGCCCGGCGGCCGTCAGCGCAGAGAGGGGGGAAGCGCCTCGCGGTGCACGATCCCCAGCCGCTGTGTGGCCCGGGTCAGCGCCACATACAGATCGCTGGTCCCGAACCGGCCGGGCTCCACGACCAGCACATGGTCGAATTCGAGACCCTTGGCCTGCCGGGGGCCGAGCAGGACCACCGTCCGGGTCAGATCGGGCTCGGCTCCGGCCACGACCCCGTCCAGCGGGGCGGCGATCTCCTCGTGCAGCTCACGCGGCGCGATCACCGCGAGGCGTCCCTCCGCCGGCGTCAGCTCGGCGACCGCCCGCGCCACCGCGCCCGTCAGGTCGTCGCCGGCGTCCCGGACCCACGGCACCTCCCCGGTGGACCGCACCGAGCCGGGCGGCTCGAACGAGGGGTCGTCGGCCCGCAGCACCTTCGCCGCGACCTCCATGATCTCGGCGGGCGTACGGTAGTTGACCCCGAGCCGGACGTGCTCGAAACGATCCCCCACGTACGGATCGAGGATCTCCTTCCACGAGCCGATCCCCGCCTCCTCCGAGGTCTGCGCCGGGTCGCCCACCAGGGTCAGCGACCGGGTCGGGGAACGGCGCATCAGCAGCCGCCACGCCATCGGCGACAGCTCCTGCGCCTCGTCCACGATGATGTGCCCGAACGCCCAGGTCCGGTCGGCGGCGGCGCGTTCGGCCGCGCTGCGGTGATCGGCCTCCTCCTGCCGCTCCGCCATCCGTTCGGCGTCGATGATGTCGTGCGCGGCGAGCACCTCCGACTCCTCGTCCTCGAACTCGAAGGACTCCGAGCCCCTGGACAGCTCCAGCACCCCCTGGGCGTACGCGATCCGCTCCTGGCGCTCGGCCTCGGCCGCAGCCCGCTCGGCGCTGTCGTCCACCCCGAGCAGTTCGGCCGCCTCGTCCAGCAGCGGTACGTCGGCAGGTGTCCAGCCGCCCTCGCCGGGCGCGCGCCGGATGGCCTCGGCGTCCTCGGCCGGCAGGTGGACCGGCTCGGCGAGGTAGTCGGCGAGGAAGCCCTCCGGGTCGAGGTGCGGCCACAGCGAGTCGATCGAGGCGTGCACCTCCCGGCTGACGGCGACGCCCTTGCCGAGCTGGGCGATGTCGTCGGGGCCGAGGAAGTTGGGGCCGCCGTACGGGTCGGCGCCGATGCGCTCGGTGAGCTGCGCGGTCAGCGCGTCGATGATCCGGAAGGCGAAGTGCGGCCGGGCGAGGTTGTACGGCAGCCGGGTGTCGCGCGCCGCCTGCCGTGCCTCGTACGCGATCTCCCAGTCCAGGATCAGGTCGCCGTCGTCGTGCGCGATGACCAGCGGCGCGCCGGGTTCGGGCAGCTGCTGCCGGTCGCGCACGGCCAGCGCCAGCGCCTCGGCCATGGCCGAGGCGCCCTTCACCGCCGCGGCACGGGGCGTGTCGGTGCCGCGGGCGTGGACCCCGGGGAACAGCTCGGCCTGCGTGGCGAGCAGGACACCGGTCTCGCCGAGCGCGGGCAGCACCTCGCCGATGTAGCTCAGGAACGCCGGATTGGGGCCCACGATCAGGACGGCGCGCTTGGCGAGCAGCTCGCGGTGCTCGTACAGCAGGAACGCCGCCCGGTGCAGCGCCACCGCCGTCTTGCCGGTGCCGGGTCCGCCCTCGACCACGAGGACACCGCGGTGCGGGGCGCGGATGATGCGGTCCTGCTCGGCCTGGATGGTCCGCACGATGTCGGCCATGCGTCCGGTGCGCGCGGAGTTCACGGCGGCGAGCAGGACGGTGTCGCCGCTCGGGTCCTCGAAGCCGGTGCGCTCCCGGTCCCGGACGTCGAGGATCTCGTCGTGCAGCTCGGTGACGGTGCGGCCCTCGGTGGTGATGTGCCGGCGCCTGCGCAGCCCCATCGGAGTGTGACCGGTGGCGAGGTAGAAGGGACGGGCGACCGGTGCGCGCCAGTCGATCAGCATGGGCGTGTGTTCGGTGTCGTCCTCGCGGATTCCGATACGGCCGATATGGTGCGCGGCGCCGTCCGCGAGATCGATGCGGCCGAAACAGAGCGAGCCGTCGACCGCGTTCAGAGCGGCGAGCAGACCCGAGCGCTCGGAGACGAGCACATCACGTTCGAGCCGGGCCTGGAGGCCGTTGCCGACGGGCGTCAGGGCGTCCTGGACCCGCTCGGCGGCGACACCGCGCAGCACATCGACACGGTCGTAGAGCCGGTCGACGAATTCCTGCTCCTTCTGCAATTCGGCACTTTCCCGAGTTGACAAAATCGCTCCCTGACGGCTAAGGTGTTTCTTAGTGGCCACCCTTGAGGGGCCTTTTCTGTGGGCGCACAGAACCTCCCAATATACTCGTGAAATTCCCCGGTCCGCAATTGCGGACCGGGGAATTCTCTTTGCGCGGGGGCGCTCGCGCGACACCGCGCACCTCGAAGGTAAGGTAACCCTAAGTAAGTCGCCTCGTCGTTCGGGAGCCCGCCCATGATCCACTCCGTGCCGCCCCAGGACTCTCCCCGGCGGCCGCCCGGGACGGCACGGACCGAGCCCCTGAGCCGGCTCGCCCGGTCGGTCTGCGCGCTCCCGGAGCCGGCGGACGTGGAGGAGTTCTGGGCCGGGGTGCGGGAGCGGGGCACCCCGCTCGTCGGGCCCGACCCGCAGGGCAGCGCCGACCACCTGGCCGTCACCCACCTCTGGCGCGGGGCCCCGGGAACCCGGGCCGTCCAGGTGCTGCCCAACAAGCTCGGCGACCCCCGCGACCCCGGGGGCAACCTGATGGAGCGCGCCCCCGGGACCGACGTGTGGCACTGGACGCTGCGGCTGCGGCGCGACTGGCGGGGCACCTACGACTTCTACGTGGACGAGGGCGAAGGACCCGAGCCCGGCACCGCCGGCTACTGGCGGTGGCTGCGCACCCGGCGGCGTCCCGATCCGCTGAACCCGGCCTCGCTGCCCCGCCGTTGGAGCGGCGATCCGCTTTCCTACCACGAGCTTCCGGCCGCGCCGAGCGCCCGCGACTGGCTGCCGCGCACCGGGGTGCCGCACGGGGAGACCGCCGCGTACGACGTGCCGTCGCGGCACCTCGGCGGCAGCCGGCGCACCTGGCTCTACCGGCCGTCGGCCGCGCACGGGGCGGTGGCGGATCTGCCCGTGCTGGTCCTCCTGGACGGCGAGCACTGGCAGCCGCGGCTCGGCCTCTCGCACCTCCTGGACAACCTCATCGCGGACGGGCGCGTCCCCCCGCTCGTCGCCGTGCTGCCGGACTCCGTGGACGCGGACACCCGGTGGACGGACCTGGCGTGCAGCCCCGGCTTCGTCGCGTTCCTGGCCGACGAACTGCTGCCGTGGACCGCGGCCCGCCTGCCCGTCACGGACGACCCCGCGCGCACCGTCGTAGCCGGGCAGAGTCTGGGCGGGCTCACCGCCGCCTACGCCGCCCTCTCGGAGCCCGGCCGCTTCGGCAACGTCCTCGCGCAGTCCGGCTCGTTCTGGTGGCCCGACGGCCCGGAGGCGGAGTGGCTCACGGCACGGATCGCGCAGACGCCCCGGCAGCCGGTCCGCTTCCGGCTCTCCTTCGGCGAGCAGGAGTGGGTCGCGCTGCCCGCCGCCCGCCGGCTGCGCGACACGCTCACCGCGGCCGGCTACGACGACGCCACCTACCAGGAGTTCAACGGCGGCCACGACTATCTGTGCTGGCGCACGGAACTGGCCGACGGCCTGGTGGAGCTGCTGTCCCCGGGCACCGCCGCCCCCTCCTGACCCGGTGCCGGGTGGGGACGGCGGTGCCGGATCAGGCGTCCGGTGCCGCCAGCCGCGCCGCGAGCACGGGAGCGATGACGTCGAGCTGCCGGTCCCGCATCACCTGCGCGTGGGTGCAGTCCAGGTCATGGTTGACCACGGTGCCCGTCACATGCGCCCGCCAGGCCCGGTGGCTGAGCCAGTGCTCCGCGCGGGGCGCCGCCGCGGTGAAGAACAGCAGATCGCCCTCGTACCGCCGGTGCGTGTGCTCACGCGTCATGCGGGCGTGGTTGGGCACGATGTCGACGATTCGGGACAGCGTGTGGTCCCCGAGACCGGCCAGCGGACTGCCCGCCCGGCGCAGCGTGGCCAGGACATCGCCACGGGTGCGTTCACCACCGCGCTCGAAGCCCGCCATGCGCAGCACCGCGGTGAGGGCGTCGCCCTCCGCGGGCGCCGGGCGCCCGCGCCACTGCTCGGCGGGGAACGCGTCCAGCAGCGCCAGCAGTTCGACCTTCTGGCCGCTCTCCTGGAGCAGCACCGCCACCGCGTGGGCGAGCACCCCGCCGACCGACCAGCCGAGCAGCCGGTAGGGGCCGTCGCCCTGCACCGCGCGGATGCGGTCCACGTGGCCGGCGGCCTCCTCCTCCAGGGTGCGCGGGAGCGGTTCGCCGCGGACCAGCCCACGGGCCTGGATGCCGTACACCGGCTGGTCCGGTCCCAGCCGGGCCGACAGACCGGCGTAGGCCCACGCGATGCCGCCCGCCGGGTGGATGGCGAACAGGGGAGTGCGGTCGCCGGTCCCGCGCAGCGGCAGGACGGCGCCCAGCGCGTCCCCCGACGCCGGCCCGGCGGCGTCGATCCGGGCGGCGAGCGCCTCCGGTGTGGACGCCTCGAACAGCGAACCGACCGTCAGCGCGGCGCCGAACTCCTCCCGCACCCGCGCCACGAGCCGCACCGCGAGCAGCGAGGTGCCGCCCAGGTCGAAGAACGCGTCGTCCGGGCCGACTTCCGCCACCCCGAGCACCTCCGCGAACAGCGCGCTCAGCGCCTCCTCGCGGGCGCCCTTCGCCGGGCGCGCACCGGCACCGCCGGCGTGGACGGGGGCGGGCAGCCCCCGGCGGTCCAGCTTGCCGCTGGGGCCCAGCGGGAACGCGTCGAGCGCGACCACCGCCGCCGGCACCAGGTGCTCCGGAAGCTGCCGCGCCAGTGCGGCCCGTACGTCCGAGGGCTCGGCGGTCCCCGTCACGTACCCGACCAGCCGCTGGTCGTCCGGCCGGTCCTCGCGCACCAGGGCACAGGCCCCGTCCACACCGGGGTGGGCGGCCAGGGCGGCCTCGATCTCGCCGAGTTCGACGCGCTGCCCGCGCAGCTTGACCTGGTCGTCGGTGCGGCCGAGGAATTCGAGCTCGCCCTCCTCGGTCCAGCGCGCCAGGTCGCCCGTGCGGTACATGCGCGCGGCGGGCGGTCCGAAGGGGTCGGCGACGAAGCGGGCCGCGGTGAGCGCCGGCCGGTTCAGATAGCCGTCGGCCAGCTGCCGCCCGCCCAGGCAGAGTTCTCCCGCCACACCCGGCGGGCAGGGCCGCAGCGCGGCGTCCAGCACATACGGCCGGGTGTTCCACACGGGCCGGCCGATCGGCACCGGACCGGCGCCGTCCGGGGCGCACGGGTGGAAGGTGACATCGACGGCGGCCTCCGTCGGCCCGTACAGATTGTGCAGGGCGACGTGCGGCAGGGCGTGCCCGAAGGCGTGGGCCGTCTCCCGGGGCAGCTCCTCGCCGCTGGAGAACACGCGGCGCAGCCCCGCGCACCGGCCGGCGTCCGCACCGGCCAGGAAGGCCCGGAGCATCGACGGCACGAAATGGCAGACGGTCACGGACTGTTCGCGGATCAGCCGGGCCAGGTACCCGGGGTCCTTGTGCCCCCCGGGCTCGGCGACGACGAGCGCGGCCCCCGCACGCAGCGGCCAGAACAACTCCCACACCGACACGTCGAACGACGACGGCGTCTTGTGCAGCACCCGGTCGCCGGGGCCCAGCGGATAGGCGTCCTGCATCCAGCGCAGCCGGTTGTCGATCGCCCGGTGCGGGACGACGACGCCCTTGGGACGGCCGGTGGAGCCCGAGGTGTGGATGACGTACGCCGGGTGCGCGGGCGTCAGCGGGCGCGGCGGATCGGTCCACGGGTATCCGGAGACGTCCAGCCCCGCCAGGACCACCGAGGGAGTCCCCGTGTCCGCGGGGAGGCGGTCCGCGCGGTCCGTGACGGCGCAGACCGGCTCCGCGTCCCGGAGCATGTGCGTGATCCGCTCCGACGGGTGGTCCGGGTCCAGCGGCAGATAGGCGGCCCCGGCCTTCAGCACGGCGAGCAGCGAGACGACCAGCTCCACCGAGCGGGGCACCGCCACCGCTACCACCGCCCCGGGCCGGGCGCCCAGGGTCCGCAGATGGCGGGCCAGCCGGTTGGCCCGGGTGTTCAGCTCCGCGTAGGTGAGCGAGACATCCCCGTGGACCAGGGCGGTCGCGTCCGGGGTGCGGACGGCCTGCGCCTCGATCGGGCCGATCAGGGTCGTCGGCGGCAGCTCGCGGCCCGTGCGGACGAACCGGTCGCGGACCAGCTCCAGTTCGGCCGGTGTGGCGATGCCGTGCGCGGCGAGCGGGGTGCGGGGGCCCGCGTCGGCCAGCCGCTCCACCAGACGCAGGAAGCGCTCCTGGTGCGCGGCGAGCGCCCCCTCGTCGTACAGCGCCGGATTGGCGTCGTGGTCGATGATCAGGCCGCGGCCGTCGCCGCGGTCGTAGATGTTGACGGTCAGGTCGTCCACCGGGCCGGCCGACAGATTGCGGGACCGGGCCCGCGCCCCGGCGAAGTCCACGTCGTAGACGAACGGCATCGCGTTGACGAGCGGGCCGACCAGCGCCCGGTTCTCGCCGAGCAGCCGCAGATCGCGGCGGATGTCCTCGTAGCGGTAACGCTGGTGGCGGCGGACCGTGCGGATCCCGAGGACCACCTCGCGCACCAGCTCACCGAAGGCCGCCTCCGGCTCGACGGCCACCCGCAGCGGCAGCACGTTCGTCACCATGCCGGGAACCCGCAGCGCCACCGGGCCGACCCGGCCCATCATCGGCAGCCCGAGCACCACATCGCGGCGGCCCGTGGCCCGGGACACGTACAGCGCCTGCGCGGCGATCAGCACCTCGGGCCAGGTCGCGCGCAGCTGCGCGGCCAACTCCCGCACCCGTCCGGTGGCCCGCGGGCCCAGATGGGCGGTGCGGCGCAGGGACGTACGGGAGGGCAGCGCGCCCCGGTCCGCGAGCCTCGGCGCCTCGGGCCCGTCGGCGAACTCGGCCGACCAGTGCGCACGGTCCGCTTCGAACGCGTCCGACTCCCGGTACGCGGCGTCCTGCGCGACCAGACCGGCCAGTGTGCCGAAGCGGCGCGGGGCGGGGTCCTCGCCCCGGGCGAGCGCCGAGTACACCTCGGCGGTGCGCCGCACGAGCAGCGAGTGGCCGAAGCCGTCCACGACGAGGTGGTGGACGCGCTGGTACCAGAGCCAGCGCTCGTCGCCGAGCCGGAACAGCGCGTACCCGAACAGCGGCCCCGCCGCCAGGTCGCACGGCCGGGCCAGATCCGCCCGCATCCACGCCAGCGCCTGCCCCCGTCCGTCCGGCACGTCCCGCAGATCGCGCACGGTCAGCGGCAGTCCGACGGCGGCGGCGATGTGCTGGCGGGGCCCGTCGGGCCCGTCCTTCACACACACGCGCAGCGCGTCCGTCTCGGCGACGACCCGGCGCAGCGCGGCCGCGAAGACCCCGGGATCGACCGGGCCGTCGATCTCCAGGTACTCGGCGGTGTTCTGCGCCGGGCTCAGCGGATCGAGCGACTGCGCGTACCACATGCCCGACTGGGCCGCCGTCAGCGGGAGTACGGCCTTCGACGCACGGGCCGCCGCCTCGCCGGCGAGCAGGACCGTCATGAGACACCCACCCCCGGCAGCGGGGACCGGGCTTCGGCGCGGTGCCGCGCGTACGCGGTCGGGGCGGGAACCACGGCGCTCAGACCTCCTTCAGAAGCAGATCGGTGGTCGTCACGACCGCGCAGCGCCCCGCCGCCCAGCGCAGCGCCATGTCGTGGTCCGCGCGCGAGAAGTCCGCGACGGCGTCGGCCACCACGAACGCCTGGATGTCCCGCATCCACGCGTCGGCCGCGCTCATCAGCACCCCGATGTGCGCGTACACCCCGGTGATCACCAGCTGGTCGCGCTCCTCCTTGCGGATCAGCGCCTCCAGATCGGTGCGGGCGAACGCGCTGTACTTCCACTTGGTGAGGACGGTGTCACCGGGCGCGGGCGCGACCGCTTCCGGCGTCGCCAGGGCCTCCGGGTCATCGGCCACGCCCGGCCCCCAGAAGTCGAGCTGGAGCCCGCGCTCCTCGGGGGTCTGGCCGCCGCGCTGCGCCGAGTAGACGACCGGGATCCCGGCGCGGCGGTAGGTCTCGATGATGCGCGCCGTGTTCTCCAGCATGCCGGTCAGCGGCTGCTCGCCGGGGCGGTAGGCGCTCAGGAAGTGATTCTGCAGGTCGTGTACGAGCAGCACGGCGCGCATCGGGTCGACGGTCCAGCCGACACGGTTCACGGGGAGTTCGTCCGCGCCCGGCAGGGCGTAGGGGGCGATGGCGGGGAGTGCCATGAGGAGGCCTTTCGTGCCGCTCGGGGCGGGCTCAGTGCTGCTCGGCGGAGGGGGAGGCGGGTGCGGGCGCGGACGGGGCCGGTCCGGCGGGGGATTCGGAGCGCAGGCCCTTCTTGCTGACCTTGCCGATTCCGGTCTGCGGGAAGACGTCGACGAACTCGACGAGGTCGGGGATCTTGTACGCGGCGACGCCGCGCTCGCGCACATGCCGTTTCACGGCCAGGGCCCCGAGCGGTCCGGAGTCCTCGCGCAGGATCACATAGGCGAGGGTGCGCTCGCCGAGGTACGCGTCGGCCACACCGACCACCGACACGTCGTGCACGGCCGGGTGGGCGAGGATGATGTTCTCGATCTCCTCCGGCGCGACCTTCTCGCCGCCCCGGTTGATCTGGTCCTTCGCCCGGCCCTCGACCACGAGATGCCCGCCCGGGGTGCGGCGCACGATGTCGCCCGTGCGGTAGAAGCCGTCCTCGGTGAACGCCGACCTGTTGTGTCCGGGAGCGCGCCAGTAGCCGCGAATCGTGTACGGGCCCCGGGTGAGCAGGTGCCCGAAGTCCCCCTCGGCCACCTCGTGTCCGGCGTCGTCCACGATGCGGATCTCGTCGTCCTCGGAGATCGGCCGGCCCTGGGTGGTGACCACGGTCTCCGGGTCGTCGTCCAGCCGGGTGTAGTTGACGAGGCCCTCGGCCATGCCGAAGACCTGCATCAGCCGGCACCCGAGCGCGGGCTCCAGGCGACGGGCCGCCGTCTCGCTGTACTTGGCGCCGCCGACCAGGACCAGCTCCAGGCTGGAGAGGTCCTGCCCGGCGCCCGGGGCGGCCTCGGTCCACAGCAGGGCGAGCGGCGGCACCATGCCCGTCATCGTCACGCGTTCCCGCTCGACGAGGGGGAACGCCGTCGCGGGGTCGGGGCGCGGGCACAGGACGACGGTGCCGCCGGCGTACAGCGTGCCGAGCCAGCCGGGCGAACTCATCGGGAAGTTGTGCGCGGCGGGCAGGACGACGAGGTAGCGGGTGTCCGCGTCGACGCCGCAGATCTCGTTGGAGCCGCGCAGCGAGTAGATGTAGTCGTCGTGCGTGCGGGGGATGAGCTTGGGGACCCCGGTGGTGCCGCCGGACAGCTGGAGGAAGGCCAGGTCGTGCGGCTCGGGGCCGTCCTCGGGCGCCGCGGTCTCCTCGCACGGCACGTCGGACAGGGCGGTGTGCTTCCCCGGGTCGCCGACGACGAACACGTGCTTCAGGGTGGGCGTTCGCTCCTGTACGGCGGTCGCCAGCGCGCGGTGGTCGAATCCGGCGTGCCGGTCCGGGATCACGTAGGCGACGGCCTCGGCGAACGAGCAGAAGTAGCCGATCTCCGTCTCCCGGTGGGCGGGCAGCGCGTAGACGGGCAGCGCGCCGATCCGGAAGAGGGCGAACACGACCTCGGCGAACTCGGCGATGTTCGGCAGCTGGACGACGACCCGGTCGCCCTTGGCTATCCCGCGCGCCCGGAATCCGGCCGCGAGCCGGGCCGCGCGCTCGTCCAGTTCGCGATAGGTCCAGGCGCGGCGCTCGGGGGCCGGGTCGATCAGCGCCACGCGGTCGCCGTGGGCCTCGGCCCGTTCGCGCAGCATGCCGGAGAACGTCTCGCCGCGCCAGTGCCCGGCCGCCCGGTAGCGGGCGGCGAACTCGGCCGGCCAGGTCGGGGCGTCTTCGTGCGGTGCGGTGCTCACAGGGCGGCTCCCACGGCGTTGAGGAACGTACGGAACTTGGCGCCGGTCTCGGCGGTCTCGGCTTCCGGCGAGGACGCGGCGACCACCCCCGCCCCGGCGAACAGCCGCAGCGAGCGGCCCTCCGCCTCGGCGCAGCGGATCGTCACCACCCACTCACCGTCGCCGTCCGCGTCCTGCCAGCCGACCATGCCGGTGTAGGCGCCCCGTTCGAAGGGCTCGGACCGGGCGATGACGGCCCGCGCCACGTCGGTGGGCGTGCCGCACACGGCGGGCGTGGGGTGCAGTGCGGAGGCGAGGGCGAGCGAGGTGGTGGCGGGGTCGGTGAGGGTTCCGGTGACGGTCGTGGACAGGTGCCACATGGCCTCCGTCCGTGCCAGCGTGGGCTGTTCGGGCACGTCCAGGCCGGTGCAGAACGGGGCGAGGGCCTCGCGCACGGCATCGACGACGACGGCGTGCTCGTGGAGGTCCTTGGGCGACTCCAGCAGCGCGGCGGCCCGCCGCACGTCCTCGGCGAGGTCGCTGCTGCGGGGCGCGGAGCCGGCCAGCGGGTTGGCGGTGAGCCGGCCTCCGGTGCGGGCGACGAGGAGTTCGGGGCTGGCGCCGATGAGGGTGCGGCCGGGGCCGCTGGGCACGGCGAAGGTGTAGCCGCCCGGGTCGTGGCGGGCGAGCCGGCGCAGCATGGCGGGAAGATCGAGGTCCTGGGAGGAGGTCAGTTCCAGGGTGCGCGCGAGGACGACCTTGTCGAACTCGCCCGCCCGCATCCGCCGGACCGCCGCGTCCACCGCGGCACCGTAACCGGCCGCCGAGGGGACCTCCCGGGTCTGCCAGGTGCCGGGCCCGGCTGCCGGGACGGGCAGGGCGACGAACGGGTCGTCGCGCAGGGCGGATGCCCGGCGCACGGTCTGCGGGACGGCCAGCGCGGCCGGTGCCTGCGGGTCGAAGGGCAGCGAACCCATGACGACCGGCGCCGCGTTCCCGGCCCGCCGGGCGGCGTCCAGGGCCTCCTGTACGCGGACGGCGGGCGGCCGGTCGTCGTGCGGGACCTCGGCGGCGGTGCCGGTGCCGAGCAGGGTGCGGCCGGGCGAGGCGAGGAAGCGGTCCGTGCCGGGCCGGTAGGCGTCCAGGAGGGCGGTGGCCGGACCGGACGAGGGGGAGTGTGGTGGGGCGGCCTGGGGCGGGGCGGAGGGTACGCGCAGTGAGGCAGACATCGTGGTTGTCTCCAGTGGGGGAGGGCTGCGAGCCGCTGTCAATGACGTGGTGCGTGCAGGTCAGGCCCGCAGGGTGGCGCCGCCGTCGACGTAGAGGTCGTGCAGGGTGATGTGGCGGGCGCGGTCGGACACGAGGAAGGCGACGGCCTCGGCGATGTCCGAGGGCTCGGCGATCCGGCCGAGCGGTATGCCCGTGCGGTAGCTCGCCAGGTCCCCGGCGATGACGCGCCGGGCCGCGGGCCCGTCGTCCCGCTCCTCGCCGGCCGGCCACATCCCGCGCTGCATGTCGGTGAGGGTGGAGCCCGGTGACACGGTGTTGCACCGCACGCCCAGGGGCGCCAGCTCCAGGCCGAGGCATTTGGTGAACATGACGGACGCGGCCTTCGACGCGGCGTAGGCCGCCATGGTCGTCCTGGGTATGCCCGCCGCGTTGGAGGCGACCGTGACGATGCTGCCCGCGCCGCGCCCCGCCATCCGGCGCGAGACGGCCCGCGAGACGTGGAACACCCCGTTGGTGTTGACGGCGAACGTCGCCGCCCAGTCCTCGTCCGTCAGCTCGCCGACCGGCGAACAGCGCAGTATCCCGGCGACGTTGACCGCGATGTCGAGTGCGCCGACGGTCTCCTCGGCATCGGCGACGAGGGCCTCCACGGCCGCCGCGTCCGTGACGTCGAGGACCCGCGCGACGACGCTCTCGCCGTGTTCCCGGGCGAGCGCGTCGATGCCTTCGCGGTCCACGTCGGTCGCCAGCACCCGGCAGCCGCGTTCGACGAGGACCCGCACGACCGCTTCGCCTATGCCGCGGCCCGCTCCCGTCACGAGGGCCAGCCGGCCGGTGAGTTCCTGCGCGGTGCTCACTTGACCATCGCCTTCCGGATGTCGTCGAGCACGGAGACGGCCGCCTGCGCGCCGCCCAGGCTCGTCCACTTGGTGCCGTCGATCACGGTCGCCTGCTTGGCGCTGACGGCCTTGAGCTGCTGGTAGGCGGGCTTCTCGGCCAGTTCGTCCACGAGGTCCCGGTCCGAGCCGGTGGAGGTGAGCGTGCCGATGAAGAGCCAGTCGCCGTCGATCTCCTTGAGGTTCTCGTCGCTGATCGGCGTCGAGTGGCCCTCGCCCCTGTCGTTCTGGATGCCGGGGCGGGTGAAGCCGAGGTCCTTCAGCACGTCGCTGATGAAGACGCCCTGCTGCATGACGGCCGAGCCCTTGGCGGAGTAGCGGGCGACGGACACGCTCGCGCCGGTTCGGTCGCCCAGGTCCTTCTTCAGGGCGGTGACCCGGCTCTCGTAGCCGGCGAGGAACGCCTCGGCCTTGTTGCTCACGCCGAGGGCCTCGCCGGTGAGCGTGAGCGCCTTCTTCCAGTCCTTGGTGCCGTCGATCGTGACGACCGTGGGCGCGATCTTCCGCAGCTGCTGGAGGACCTGTTCGTCGGCGAGCTGGCCGGCCAGGATCACGTCCGGACCGGCCTGGACGACCTTCTCGATGTCCGGACCGGTGACGGCGCCCACGACCGGGATGTCCTTCGCCTCGTCCGCGAGGTAGCCCGGGGCCCCCTTCTGGCCGCGGCCCGCGGTGAGACCCACCGGCTTCACACCCAGGGCGAGCGCCGCGTCCAGGTCCATCTCGCTGAGGGCGACGACGCGCTTCGGCGCCGAGGGGACCTTCACCGCGGTTCCGGTCGCATCGGTCACCCGAGTCGTCGTCGCCTTGCCCGCGTGGGCGGACGCGTCCGGTTTGCCGGACGATCCGCAGGCGCTCAGGGCGAGAGCGCTGACGCCGGCCAGCGAGACCGCCACGGCCGGGCGGAGGAGACGACGGGAGGAAGGGGTGGGATGCGGCGCCATGGCCTGGGATCTCCGTGTGTATGCGAGGGGCGAATGGGTCCGGGCGGGCGTTCCGTAGCAACCGACAGGGGGAGCGGTACAGAGCGATTGACGTCGTCTCAGGGCAGGGATGTGCCCCGGGAGCCGCCGAAATCCGCTCGGGACACTTAGGTTAGGCTAACCATATGTCGATCGTGCAAGGGGGACGGCCCAAATCAAGGACCCTCTCCAGTGAAATCCTGCCGGAGGAAGGGCGTTTCGTCCGCTGGGCGGCCATCGGGCTCGCACTCCTGCTGCCGGCCCTGGTCCTGCTCTCCCTCGTCATCGGCACCGGCTCCAGCTCGCCCGGCGGCGCCTGGCACTACCTCACCGGCGACCCGGCCGCCCGCGCGGACGCCCAACTGCGCCTCGCCGTCATGGACGTACGCCTCCCGCGCACCGTCGCCGCCGTCCTCGTCGGCGCCTGTCTCGGCACCGCCGGCTGCCTCCTCCAGGCGGCCACCCGCAACCCGCTCGCCGAAACAGGGCTCCTCGGCGTCAACTCGGGGGCCGCCTTCGCCGTGGTCCTCGGACTCACCTTCTTCGGCGCGGACTCACCCACCGCGCTCCTTGCGTGGGCGCTGGCCGGCGGCATCCTCGCCAGCGCGGTGGTCCTGTTCTTCGCCGCCTCCGGACGCGGCGGCGGATCACCGCTGCGGCTCGTCCTGGCCGGATCGGCGCTCGGCGCCACCTTCCACGGACTCACCTCGTACGTCCTGCTGGGCACCCGGTCCACCTTCGACACCTACCGCTACTGGACGATCGGCTCGCTCGCCGGCGTCGAGCTCTCCGACCTGCTCCCCCTTCTCCCGCTCGTCGCCCTGGGGCTGCTCACCGCCTTCGGCTGCGCCCGGCCGCTCTCCGCGCTGGGCCTCGGCGACGACAGCGCCCGCTCGCTCGGCCACCACCCGGGCCGGATACGGCTCGTGGTCGCCGCGGCCGTGTCGCTGCTCGCCGGGTGTGCCGTCGCCGTGGCGGGCCCCATCGCCTTCCTCGGACTGTTCGCGCCCTACGCGGCCCGGACGGTCGCCGGCCCCCGGATGACCGGTCAACTCGTCCTGTCCGCCCTCATCGCGGCCGACGTCATGATCATCGCCGACATCCTGGCCCGTGTCGTCATCCGCCCCTGGGAGACCCCCGTCAGCGTGCTCCTCGCCTTCGTGGGCGGCCCCCTGCTCGTCTGGATCGCCCGCTCCTCCCGGCTGTCCACCCCCGGAGCCCCGGCATGACGGACGTGACACCCCCCGACAGCGTCGTCGTCCGCACCGGCACCCTGTCCTGGCTCCTGCCACGCCGCAGCGCCCTCGCCACCGCACTGCTCGTGCCGCTCCTCGTCCTCCTCGTCGCCCTCGCGGTGATGGCGAGTTCGACCGGGATGAGCCTGTCGGACACTGTCTCCGGACTGCTCGGCACCGGCGACCGCGGCACCGTCATGATCGTGCGCGAATTCCGGCTGCCCCGTGTCTTCACCGGCCTTCTCGTCGGCGCCGCCCTCGGCATCGCGGGCTGCCTCACCCAGACCCTCGCGGGCAACCGGCTCGCCACACCCGACCTGGTCGGCGTCAACGAGGGCGCCACCGCCGCCGTGGTCGCCTCCGCCGCGGGCTCGGCGACCGGCATGGTCGGCTCCTGGTGGCTCGGCCCCATCGGTGCCATCGCCGCCGCGGCCGTCGTCGTCCTGTGCGCGGGCGGTACGGGCAGCGCCGGCTACCGGCTGCTCGTGGCGGGCATCGGCATCTCCACGTTCATCGGCGCGGTCAGCGACCTGATCATGTCGCGCGAGAACGACAACACCGCGGGCGGCGTGTTCCTCTGGGCCGTCGGCAGCCTCAACGGACGCGACTGGGACGCCGGGGTGCCGCTCGCCGTGGTCCTGCTCTTCCTGGTCCCGCTTTCCCTGGCGGCCGGCCACCGCCTGCAACTCCTGCGCTTCGGCGACGAGGTGGCCCGCTCGCTCGGCGCCGACCCGCGCCGGGTCCGCGCCCTCGCGCTGGCCCTCGCCGTGCTCCTGGCCGGCACAGCCGTCGGCGTCGGCGGCCCCATCGCCTTCGTGGCCCTGGCGGCCCCCATCCTCGCCCAGCGGCTGTCCGGGCCCACCCGCGTCCCGGTCGTCGGCTCCGCCCTGACCGGGGCCGCGCTGATCGCCGCGGCCGACGCGCTGGGACGCGTCGCCGCACCCGTCGAACTGCCCGTCGGAGTCGTCACCAGCGTCCTCGGCGGCCCCTTCCTGCTCTGGGTACTGCTGCGCCCCGACCGGGCCGCCGGAAAGGCATGAACAACAGATGACCGAGAACGCCAACAGCACCGCCGCCGGCCTCGAAATCCGTACCCTGCACGCCGGATACCCCGGGCGCCCCGTCGTCGCGGACGTCGGCCTCGCCGTGCCCGCCGGACAGGTCGTCGCCGTCGTGGGCCCCAACGGATGCGGCAAGTCGACCCTGTTGCGTACCGTCGCCCGGCTCCACCGCCCCGCCTCGGGCGCGGTCCTGGTGGACGGCGCGGACATCTGGGAGCTGAGCCAGCGCCGGGCGGCGCACCGGGTGGCCCTGCTGCCCCAGTCGCCGCGCGCCCCGGAGGCCATCACCGTGGCGGGGCTCGTACGCTACGGCCGCAGCCCGCACCAGGGCCTGCTGCGCCAGTGGTCGCGCGAGGACGAGCAGGCCGTACGCGACGCGCTCGACGCCACCGGCACCACCGCCCTGGCCGGTGAACGCGTCGACCGGCTCTCCGGCGGTCAGCGCCAGCGCTGCTGGCTCGCGATGGTCCTCGCCCAGCAGACGCCGCTCATCCTGCTCGACGAACCCACCAGCGCCCTCGACCTCGGCCACGCCGTCGAGGTCCTGGAACTCGTCCGCGACGTCGCCGCCACCGGCCGCACGATCGTGATGGTCCAGCACGACCTGGCCGCCGCCGCCCGCTACGCCGACCGGCTCGTCGCCATGAAGGACGGTCGCGTCATCGCCGAGGGCACGCCCCGCGAGACCGTCGACGAGGCGCTGGTCAAGGAGCTGTACGGGCTCGAAACGGACATCCTGCGCGCCCCCGTCGACGGCTCACCGGTCGTCGTGCCGCGCGGTCGTGCGGGTGCGCGACCGCAGTCGGCCGCCACGCCGTGATGCCCTAATTGCCCGTTTATGGACCAAAAGCAAAAAAGGGGACTTCGGTGGGTGTTTGTTCGTACCTAAAGGTGTGAACACCGGGTAAATCGCCCCTTTCGGGCGCAGTGGCCAGCGTCACGTTTGTCATCCCTGACGCATGATCCGATGTCGCGGTTCCCGGGCGTGCCAAGAAAGTTGACTTCCGCCGGCGCCGCCGATGATGAGCATTTCCTTTGATTGATCTTGCAAAACAATTGTGATCACCAATTCCGGGCTTGTTCCGGCCGTCGTTTCTCGCTTACGGTCACCGTCATCAATCCGGATGGAACGCCGAATCCTGCCGCCATCCGGGAACCCGACCACTCACGTACGGCAGGAGCGGGGGACCCAGGTTTGCCGCCGGTCCGGTATCCGGAGCGGCTAGGGGTGAAGTCGCCATGTGCGGCCGGACATCTCCAGTCCGAACCCGACAGCTCACCTCGCAGGCGGCGGAGAGGAAATACGCCATGCCCTTCCCGGGTAAGCACCGTCGTGCCAAGTCCACGTCCCTGACCCGCGGTTTCATCGCCGTGAGCGCTGGTGGAGCCGTCCTCGCGCTCCCCCTGATGACCGCCGGAACGGCTTCCGCGGCCCCCGCGAAGACCGCCGTCACCGAAAAGTCCGCCACCCCGACGTCCGTCGCGGGCAAGGAAATCGCTGTGCGCAAGGCCACGCCCACCACCTATTCCGTGGTGTCCGGCGATTCCCTTTACAAGATCGCTCAGGGGCATTCCCTCAGCGGTGGCTGGGAGCGCCTGTACAAGGACAACCGGAACGTCGTCGGCAGCAACCCCGACCTCATTCACCCGGGTCTGAAGCTGACCATCGGTGCCACGTCGCAGGCCGCCGCACCGAAGGCCGCGACGAAGAGCGAATTCAAGGCGGAGACCGCCGAGAAGAAGGCCGACACCACCACGCGGACCGAGAGCGCCGACCGTGCCGACCGCTCGGAGCGCACGACGGTGCCCGTCGCCGAGAAGACCGCCGCGGCCACCGAGACGCAGACGGCCACCACGTACACCGACGACCTCGACGGCTGGATCAAGGAATCCCTCGCCGTCATGGCCGAGAACGGCATCCCCGGCAGCTACGACGGGATCTACCGCAACATCATCCGCGAGTCCTCGGGCAACCCGTTCGCCATCAACAACTGGGACTCCAACGCCGTCGCCGGCACGCCGTCCAAGGGCCTGCTCCAGGTGATCCAGCCCACCTTCGACGCCTACCACGTGCCCGGCACCTCGATGGACATCTACGACCCGGTCGCCAACATCACGGCCGCGTGCAACTACGCCGCCGCCACCTACGGCTCGATGGACAACGTCTTCGGCGCCTACTGATCTCGGCGGCCCCGCGCTCGGGGCGGAGCCGTGAGCAGGGGTGGAAGGAAGCGACACGCTTCCTTCCACCCCTTTTCGCATGGCTGCGGGCGGGACCGCCCGCCCCGGGGTGCGGCACCGGGGCAACGCGTGGATGCTGGGATGGTCAGCGTTCCAAGGAGGACAGTCATGAGCATGCTCGACAAGATCAAGGGCATGATCAAGGGGCATCCGGACCAGGCCCGCCAGGGAGTCGAGAAGGGCGGCGACTTCGTCGACAAGAGGACCGGCGGGAAGTACGGCAAGCAGGTCGACTCCGCCCAGAAGAAGCTCAATGACCAACTCGGTGACAGCCACCCGCGCAACGACGAGCGGTAAGCACCGGCGCCCTGAGCGGTGGACGCCGGATGATCATGGCGTCCACCGCTCGGGCACGCCCCCGCACGCCCCATGCCCCCGCCCGGACCGGACGCGTCCGACGTGCGCCGACCGGCGCCCCGGGAGCATGCTGGCTGGGTGACCTGGTACGGCGTGGCCGGGCGGACGCCGCTCGGCCCGAGCGACGCCCCGTCCGGGAGACTGCGGGACGGCCGGGCACCGGACGACCTGTCGCTGGTGCTCGCCCAGTCCGTCGTGAACGCCGTCGGGGCCGTCGGCGGACAGGCCGGCGGTGTCTATCTGAGCTCCGGCACCCCCGGTCTGCTACGGCTCGCCGTCCTGGCGGGACTGCCCGGCCCGCTCTTCCGCCCCTGGTGGCGGATGCACGTGAACCGGCCCTTCCCGGTCGCCGAGGCCTTCCGCTCGGGCAGCCCCGTCCACCTCTCGGACGCCGAGGACGCCATGCGGCGCTTCCCGCAGCTCATGGCCGGTCTGCCCTTCCCGTTCGGCTCCCTCTACGTACCCGTACTCCGCGGCCGTGCACCCATCGGTGTCCTGGTCGTCCTGCGCGCGGCGACCGGGGACGAGCCGGTGCGGCCCGAGGACCTCCACCGGATCCAGGACATCGCCGATGAGCTGGGCGCCGCCCTGACCGGCCTGGCGGACGGCGGTACCCGCCTGGAGTGGGAGGAGGAGCCGCTGCCCGTCCAGCTGCCCGCCGAGAGCTCCCCGCCGGTACGGATCGGCCGCTTCGAGTGGAACCTCGACACCGGCGCCGTCGAGGCGGACGACGGCCTCGGCGCGATCCTCGGCACCGGTAACGGCGGCTTCCCCGGCAGCATCGAGGCCCTGGCGGCCAGGCTCGCCCCCGAGGACGTGTACGGCCTGTGGGCGCTCGCCCGGCAGGCGGCGGGCTCGGCGGGTCCCGTCGTCCGCAGGATGCGGCTGCGCGGCCCGGACGGGCGCTCCCACCTGCTGGAGGTCTCCGGGCGCCGGGACGAGGACGCCGGCCCCGGCGGGCACCTGACCGGCTTCCTGGTGGACCTGGGCATCGGCCCGGTCGTCCCCGAGGCCGCCGACCGGCTGCCGCGCGGCATCTTCTCGGTCGACCGCTACGGCCGGATCACCTACCTGAACCGGCTGGCCGAGGAGCTGCTGGGCCGGGCCCGCGCCGAACTGGTCGGGCGGGTGTTCTGGGAGGTCCTGCCCGCGTTCGCGAACCCCGCCTACGAGGACCACTACCGGGCCGCGATGATCTCCGACGCCCCGGTCCACTTCCTGGCCCGCCGCAACCCGCCGCCCTGGCTCGCCGTCTCCCTCTACCCCGGCCACGACGGGCTGACCGCCGTCCTCACCCCCACCGAGGAGCCGGCCTACGCCCCCGGCTCCGTCGCCGCGCCCGGCCCGGGTCTCGGCTCCCCGGCCGACCGGTCCGCCGCGCTCTACCGTCCGGTCGCCCTGGCCATCGCCCTCACCGAGGCCGTCACCGCCCGGCAGGTCTCCCGCGTGGTCACCGAGGAGCTGCTCCCCGCCTTCGGCGGCCGGCAACTGGCGATCTACCTCCTCAAGGAGGGCCACCTCTACCTGGAGTGGGAGACGGGCTTCCCCCAGGGCTTCCTCGACCGGTTCGACGCCGTCGGCCTGGACGCCCGCATCCCCGGCGTGGAGACCCTCACCACCGGGCGCCCCATCTTCTTCGAGTCGATGCAGCACCTGGCCGCCGCCTACCCGGGCATCCCCATGGACGCCGACGTCGGCGCCCGCGCCTTCCTGCCGCTGATCGCCTCCGGCCGCCACGTCGGCTCCTGCATCCTCGGCTTCGACCAGCCGCGCGGCTTCAGCCCGGAGGAGCGTACGGTCCTGACCGCACTGGCCGGACTGATCGCGCAGGCACTTGAGCGGGCCCAGCGCTACGACGCCGAGGCCGCCCTCGCCCGCGGCCTCCAGGACGCCCTGCTGCCGCACCGGCTGCCCGTCGTGCCCGGCGTCGGCACCGAGGGCCGCTACCTCGCCGGCACCCAGGGCATGGACGTCGGGGGCGACTGGTACGACGTGATCGAGACCGGCAGCCGGCTCGCCCTGGTCATCGGGGACGTCCAGGGCCACGGAGTCGCCGCCGCCGCGACCATGGGCCAGCTCCGCAGCGCCGTCCGGGCCTTCGCGCTCGGCGGCCACGACCCGCAGGAGGTCATGAGCGGCACCAACCGCCTGCTCATCGACCTCGACACCGGGCAGTTCGCGAGCTGCTGCTACATCGTGATGGACCCGGCCACCGGCCGCACGCACGCCGTGCGCGCCGGACACCCCCAGCCCGTCCTGCGCCACCCCGGCGGCACCGCCGAGGTCCTGGAGCTGCCGGGCGGCATCGTGCTCGGCGTCGACGCCGACGCGTCCTACCCCGTCACCGAACTGCACCTGGAGCCGGGCGCCCTGCTCGCCCTGTACACCGACGGGCTCGTCGAGGAGGCGGGCACCGACATCGACATCGGCGTCGAGCGGCTGCGCGGCACGATCGCCGGCCTCGGCCCGGCTCCGCTCACCGAGACCGCGGACCAGGTGATCCGCCGGGCCCGGCAGGCCCCCGACCGCCCCGACGACATCGCCCTGCTCCTCGCCGCCCGCTGGACCGGGCGGGACGGCGACGCCGGTGCCGGCCGGGCGGGCCCGGCGCGCACGGGCCCCGCGGGCGGCTCCGGAACCTCTTGACCGGCCCTCCCGGCCATGCCGGTTCACACCCCGGAGAGCCGGCCGTGGAGCGGACGCCTGGGGGCCGCATGAGCATCGACACCGTGACGACCGGGACCGCGGGGCTGCCGCAGTTCCCCATGACGCGCGGCTGCCCCCGCCACCCGCGGGGAGGGCTGTTCGACAAGCTGAACGCATCCCGTCCGGTGCGGTCGAGGAGCCGGTCCTCCTTCACCCAGGTCGCCGAGCCGGTCAGCGCCGGGCTCTCCGGGATGCCGTCGGGCACCGGGCCGCGCACCGGCGCCGGCGCCCGGCCCGAAGGCGTCGAGGGCGGCCTCGTACCGGGCATCCCGAGCGGCTGTGCCCCGAAGTCCCGCTCAGCGAGGCGGAGAAGACCTGGGGCGGCCACTGCTCGAAGTGCCCGGGACGGACGGGTAGCCTGCCCGGCCCCACGCGGCGGTCAGCGGCGCCGGGGGCCGGGGGCGGGGACGAGACGGACCGCCGTGTTCAGCACGTGGTCGATCGCGTCGCGCGAGGGGTGCTGGGTGAGGTTGGTCAGGAGCCGGGCCAGGGTGTTGAGCAGGGCCGGTGAGCCCATCACGTAGCGGTTGAGCACCGGCTGGAAGCCCGAGCGGCTGAAGACCAGGTCGGCCGCCGTGTTGCCGAGCCGGTAGTAGCGGCCCCAGCGGCGGTTCATCTCGGCCGGATAATGGCGCAGCGCCCGCTCCCGCCTCGGGCCCGGCGGCAGCGCGAGCGCGAGGGCCGTCGTCTCGGCGGCGACTTCACCCGCCTCCATGGCCTGCCCGATGCCCTCCCCGTTCCACGGGCTGACCATGCCACCGGAGTCGCCGACGAGAAGGAGCCCCCGCGTGTACAGGGGATGGCGGTTGAAGCCCAGCGGGAGGGCGGCACTGCGCACGGGGCCCTCGGCGTTCTCCTCCCGCAGCCCCCACTCCGCGGGCGTACGGGCCAGCCACCGGTCCAGCGTCGCGCGCAGGTCCGCGCTGCCGTGGCGGCGGTGGGGGAGTGCGCCGAGACCGACGTTGACCCGGCCGTCGCCCATCGGGAAGATCCAGCCGTACCCCGGCAGATAGTGGTCGCTGCGGGGGAAGCGCAGATCGGCCCAGAGTTCGAGGAACTCCTCCCGGGAGCGCTCGGGGCTGCGGTAGTACCGCCGGGCGGCCGTCGCGATCTGCCGTCCGGGGTCCCGCTGGAGCCCCATGGCCAGGGCGATCCGGGCCGAGGCGCCGTCGGCGGCGATCACGACCGGCGCCCGGTGCACCACCGGCCCGGCCTCCGACACGGCCGTCACCCCGGTGATCCGGCCCGCCCGGTCGGTCACCGGCTCCCTGACCTTCACACCGGTACGCAGCCGGGCCCCGGCGGCGACGGCGTGCCGGGCCAGGATGTCGTCGAAGTCGTGCCGGCTGCGGGTGAGCCCGAAATCCGGGAAGCCGCCCAGCGCGGGCCAGTCGATCTGCACCTGCCGGTCACCGGCCACCCAGCGCATGCCCCGCGACCGGGTCCACCCCGGGGCCTTGATGTCGACGCCCATCCGGATCAGCTGGTGCACCGCGCGCGGGGTCAGACCGTCCCCGCACACCTTCTCGCGGGGGAAGCGGGACTTCTCCAGCAGCAGCACATCGACACCGGCCCTGGCGAGGTGGTACGCGGCGGACGAACCGGCCGGCCCCGCCCCCACCACGATCACCTGTGCCTCCTCGGCCGCGCCGCCGGCGGCCTCCTCGTCCGACGGCGACCGCTCTGCACGCGTCTCCCGCATGGGGCTCCCTTCCTCGGTCGGCACCGCCGCCCGAGGACGACGGCCCAGTACACCGACATCCTGCCGGGTTGCCCCGCTCCGGGGGAGGGTGATCAACAAGGTCCCGGAGAACGCCGCCCACGGGCCACCGGAAATCGGAAGGGCATACGAGAACCGCCCGTCCGTCCGCCCGCGTGCGGCGGGCTCGACGACGGAGGGGCGGCGGCGCGACGCGGTCAGTAGGGCAGTGGGCGCCCGGACGGCGTGCGCAGATCGAGGGGCGGCGGACGTTGCGGAAGCTGAGGACGCCGGACGACTCTGATGCGGCCCACTGCCACCACCTCCTGTCGGTAACCGGACCTATGCCCGGCCCGGCGCCGTTCACACGTCACCGGGCCGGCCGGCGTGGTCCGGCGGGCCGCACACCGCCGGCGCAGCGCTCAGTCCCGCGGCCCGTGACCCGCGTCGGCGAGCATCCGCTCGATGCGGTCGAACCGCTCGTGCAGCAGCTGCTCGGTCTCGTCCCGCATCGCACGCGCGGCGTGCTCGGCCCCGCGCGCGAGCCGGTGGCGGCGGCGCTGCTCGTGCCCCACGAACCAGGTCGCGAGGGCCGCCGTGACCATCCCGTACGTCGTGATGCCGACGCCCATCACGGCGACGGCGACGATCCGCCCCCACAACGTCACCGGGAAGAAATCGCCGTAACCCACGGTCGTCGCGGTCTCCGCCGACCACCACAGCGCCTTGGGGTACGAGGTGATGGTGGCGTGCGGGGCGTGCCGCTCGGCCACCAGCACCACCCAGGAGCCCACCAGCACGGTCAGGGCGAGCAGCACCGTCGCCCAGCCCGCCGCCTTGAGGTGCAGCGAACGGTTCTCCCGGCCGAGCAGCAGCTCGACCGCCTTGGTCAGGAATACAGGCACCATTTCGCCGATCATGCGGCGCGGGCGGCGCCCGGGGCGGACGGGCGCGCGTCCGCCCGCCCCGCGTCACCCGATCGCACCGGCCGGACCCGTCCCGGCCCGGTCCGGGTCACCCACGCCGATCGCACTCCGGTAATCCGTGTTAAACCTGAATATGTGGGTGGTACAGGTCGATTCCGGGCGTGGTCTCACCGCTCCGCCCGGCGGCCGCATCGACACGATGGCGGCCGCCCAGGCGGTGACGAACCCGCGCCCTCCGGACCGCCCCACGTGCGGACCCCGCCAGGGCGCCGGCTGCGCGCCCTGTTCAGTGTCCGCACGGTGGCGGGCCAGTTCTTCGTCCTCATGCTGAGCATCGTCGTCCTGCTCGTCTCGGCGGCCGTCGTCGCCCTGGTGGTGCAGGGCAGGCGCGACAGCATGAGCGCGGCCCGTGCCCAGTCGCTGAGCGTCGCGCAGGCATTCGCCCACGCGCCCGGTGTCGCCGACGCCCTGGACAGCAAGGACCCCACCAAGGTCCTCCAGCCGCGCGCCGAGGAGATCCGGCAGAGCACCGGCGTGGAGTACGTCATCGTGGCCGGCACCAACGGCGTCCGGTACACCCACCGCGACATCGCGCTCATCGGCAAGAAGATCCCCGGCCCCTACGAGGAGGCCCTGGAGGGACGCTCCGTCACCCGTACGGTCTCGGCGAGCCGGGGCAGGTCGGTCGCCTCCGCCGTGCCCGTCCGGCGCAGGGACGGATCGGTGGCCGGGCTGGTGGCCGTGGGCATCAGGGTCGAGGCCGTGAACCGGCTGGCGTACCCGAGCATGCCGCTCACCATCGGCGCCGGAGTGGCCGCCCTCGCCCTCACCACGGCCGGCGCTGCCCTGGTGAGCCGCCGCCTGCGCCGCCAGACGCGCGGCCTGGGCCCGGCCGAGATGACCCGGATGTACGAACACCACGACGCGGTGCTGCACGCGGTGCGCGAGGGCGTCCTCATCATCGGCGCCGACCACCGGCTGCTGCTGGCCAACGACGAGGCACGGCGCCTGCTCGACCTGCCCGCGGACGCGGAGGGCCGCGCGGTCACCGACCTCGGCCTGGACCCCGGGACCGGTGAACTCCTGGCCTCCGGACAGGTCGCCACGGACGAGCTGCGGCCCGCGGGGGACCGGCTGCTCGCCGTCAACCTCCGCCCCACAGAGGAGCGCGGCGGCCAGCCCGGCATGGTCGCGACCCTGCGCGACACCACGGAACTGCGGGCCGTCACGGGACGGGCGGAGACCGTACGCGAGCGGCTGACGCTGCTGTACCGGGCGGGCGCCCTGATCGGCACCACCCTCGACGTCACCACCACGGCGCAGGAACTCGCGGACGTCGCGGCCCCCGGATTCGCCGACTGCGTGACGGTCGACCTCGCCGACTCCGTCCTGCGCGGCGAGGAGCCGCGGCTGCCCGTCGGCGACGTCATGAACCTGCGCCGCACCGCCGTGCGCGGCGTCGGCGACGACCATCCGCTCTACCCGGCCGGGCGAGTCATCGGCTTCGCTCCGACCACCCCGGAGTCCCTCGGCACGACCGTCGGGCACACCTGGATCGTGTCCGACCTGACCACCTCCCAGCGGTGGCGCGACCCCGACCCCGAGCACGCGGCCCGCATCCTGGAGCACGGATTCCACTCGCTGCTCTCCGTCCCCCTGCGGGCCCGCGGCGTCATCCTCGGTGTGGCCAACTTCTGGCGCGCGCAGAACGAGTCGGCCTTCGACCTGGACGACCTCTCCTTCGCCGAGGAACTGGTGGCCCGTGCCGCCGTGAGCGTCGACAACGCCTGGCGCTACACCCGTGAGCACGAGATGGCCGTCACCCTTCAGCGCAGCCTCCTTCCGCGCGGGCTGCCGGAGCAGAACGCCCTGGACGTCGCCTACCGCTACCTGCCGGCACAGGCCGGCGTGGGCGGCGACTGGTTCGACGTGATCCCGCTGTCCGGCGCACGGGTCGCCCTGGTCGTCGGCGACGTCGTCGGACACGGCCTGCACGCCGCGGCCACCATGGGCCGGCTGCGCACCACCGTGCTCAACTTCTCGACGCTGGACCTGGCACCGGACGAACTCCTCGGCCACCTGGACGAGCTGGTCGTCAGGATGGACCAGGACGAGGGGACGGGCGGCGGCGCGATCACCGGCGCCACCTGCCTGTACGCGATCTACGACGCCGTCTCCGGACGCTTCACGATCGCTCGGGCCGGCCACCCGGGGCCCGCGCTCGTGCTGCCCGACGGCACGGTGAGCTTCCCCGAGATGCCGGCCGGGCTGCCCCTCGGGATCGGCGGCATGCCCTTCGAGATGACCGAGTTCCAGGTGCCCGAGGGAAGCCGTCTGGTCCTGTACACGGACGGCCTGGTGGAGCGCCGCGACCGCGACATCGACGACGGCCTCGAACTCCTGCGCCGCTCGCTCACCGACCGCGACCGGACGCCGGAGGAGACCTGCGACGACGTGCTGGACGCCATGATGCCCAGCCACCCCGGCGACGACGTCGCCCTGCTGGTCGCCCGTACCCGCACGCTGGACCCGTCCCGGCGCATCCAGTGGGACGTCCCCCCGGACCCCGCCGCCGTCGCGGGCGTCCGCAAGCAGGCCATCCGCTGGCTGTCCGACCAGGGCCTCGACGAGGAGGGGTTCGTCACCGAACTCATCCTGAGCGAACTCGTCACCAACGCCATCCGCTACGGCTCCGAGCCCATCAAGGTCCGGCTGCTCCACGACCGGTCCCTGATCTGCGAGGTGTCGGACTGCAGCAGCACCTCCCCGCACCTGCGCTACGCCGCCACGACGGACGAGGGCGGCCGTGGCCTCTTCCTGGTCGCCCAGTTCGCCGAGCGCTGGGGCGCCAGGTACACCGACCGGGGCAAGGTCATCTGGTCCGAGCAGACGCTCGGCGGCCCGCCCCCGGCCCAGTGGCCCCTGTGACGGCGACGCGGGGCCCGGCACACCGCCGGGCCCCGCGCCGTTCACTCACCCCGTACACCGGGTGTCATGCGCCTTCCGTCACGGGAAGGAGACGACCTGGGACGGAATGGTGTCGGTCCCCGAGGTGGGCGAACCCGTGCTGTTGATGACGTGGTTGTACTGTCCCTGGCCGCCGAGGGAGACGACGATCAGGTCGTGGAACTTCACGCCGGGCTTGACCGGGGCCTGGAAGCCGTGGTCCTGGTGGATGTTGGGGTCGGAGGTGAAGTTGCAGTAGCTGCCGAGCCCCCAGGCCTCGTGGGTGGTGACGGAGTCGTCGACCTTGTAGGCCGCGAAGCCCTTGATGTCACCGTTCTGGATGGCGTCCTGGTTCGGGGCGTCGTACGCCTTCTCGTTCTGGTAGAAGATCGTCCTGCCGTTCTCGCCGGACCAGCGGACGTCGTACTTGTTGAAGTGCTCCACGAAGAGGCCGGTGGCCAGGACGTTGTCGCCGTTGACCTGGAGGCCGTAGTCGGACCGGTTGGTCTCCCAGCCGACGCCCTCGCCGTGGTCGGCACGCCACAGCCAGGTGTGGTCGATGATCGTGTCGTTGCTGTTGATCACCATGCCCGTGGTCGCCTTGCCCGCGCCCGCGCCGCCGAC
>NZ_KB892047.1 GCF_000373645.1 Streptomyces sp. ATexAB-D23
CCGCGTCGGGGCCGAGTTCCACGAAGCGGGTGACGCCCTGGTCCGCGAGGTGAGCGATCCCATCAGCGAACCGGACCGCCTCACGGACATGACGCACCCAGTACCCCGGCGACATCAACTGCTCCGCGGTCGCCTCGGCACCGGTCACATTGGACACGACACGCATCGACGGCACAGCATACGAAAGCGTCTCGACAACCTCCCGGAACGCGTCGAGCATGGGCTCCATCAACGGCGAGTGAAAAGCATGCGACACACTGAGCCGCTTCGTCCGACGACCCAACGCGGCAAAGTGCTCCGCGACCGCCAACGTCTCCTTCTCCACACCCGACACCACCACCGCCGACGGACCGTTCACCGCCGCCAGCCCCACCCCGCCACCCAGCAACGGAAGCACCTCGGCCTCCGACGCCGCCACCGCCACCATCACCCCACCACCCGGCAACCCCTGCATCAACCGACCACGCGCCACCACCAACTCCGCGGCATCCGCAAGCGACAGCACACCCGCCACATGCGCCGCAACCACCTCACCAATCGAATGCCCCGCCACCACATCCGGCCGAACCCCCCACGACTCCACCAACCGGAACAACGCCGTCTCCACCGCGAACAACCCCGCCTGAGCGAACATCGTCCCACTCAGCAGACCAGCATCCTCACCCCACACCACCTCACGCAACGACCTGCCCAACCGCACATCCAGCTCCGCCACCACAGCATCGAACGCCTCCGCGAACACCGGAAACGCCCCATACAACTCACGCCCCATACCCAGACGCTGCGCACCCTGACCCGTGAACAAAAACGCCGTCAGACCCTCCACCGACGAACCCGCCGACACGACAACATCCGCGCTCTCCCGGCCCGCGGCCAGATCCGACAACACACGCACCGCATCCCCACGATCCCCCGCCAAAACCACCGCACGCTGATCCAGCACCGCACGCGTCGTCGCCAACGAGAAACCCACATCCATCAACGACTCACCCGCATGCGCCTCCACATGAGCAAGCACACGACCCGCCTGCTCCCGAAGCGCCACCACACCCCGCGCCGACAACGGCAACGGCACAACCGACAACGGCACAACCGGACCACCCGGCTCACCATCCCCGACCACCGGCACCACCGGCACCACCGGCGCCTCCTCGATGATCACGTGAGCGTTCGTACCACTCAGCCCGAAGGCCGAGACGGCGGCCCGGCGCGGGCGTCCGAGGTCGGGCCAGGCGATGGCTTCGGTGAGCAGGGAGATATCGCCCGTGGACCAGTCGACGTTCGGTGTCGGGCCGTCCACATGGAGGGTGCGGGGCAGGATGCCGTGGCGGATGGCCTGCACCATCTTGATGACTCCGCCGACGCCGGCGGCGGCCTGGGCGTGCCCGATGTTCGACTTGATGGAGCCCAGGTACAACGGCCGGCCGGCGGGGCGGCCCTGGCCGTACGTGGCGAGCAGGGCCTGCGCCTCGATCGGGTCACCGAGGGTGGTCCCGGTGCCGTGCGCCTCGACCGCGTCGACCTGGTCGGCGGTGAGCTGGGCGGCTGCGAGGGCCTGGTGGATGAGCCGTTGCTGGGCCGGGCCGTTGGGGGCGGTGAGGCCGTTACTGGCACCGTCCGAGTTGACGGCGCTGCCCCGGACCACGGCGAGCACCTGGTGTCCGTGGCGCCGGGCGTCGCTGAGCCGTTCGACGACGAGCATGCCGGCGCCTTCGCCCCAGCCCGTACCGTCGGCGGCCGCCGCGAAGGACTTGCAGCGGCCGTCGGGGGCGAGGCCACGTTCCTGGCTGAAGCCCACGAAGGAGGTGGGCGTGGCCATCACCGTGACGCCGCCGACCAGGGCCAGGTCGCACTCACCGGTGCGCAGCGACTTGACGGCCCAGTCGAGTGCGACGAGGGAGGAGGAGCAGGCCGTGTCGACGGTGACGGCGGGGCCCTGGAGCCCGAGGGTGTAGGAGACCCGTCCGGAGGCGACGCTGGCCAGGCCGCCGGTGCCGCCGTCGGTGGCGTAGTCGTGGTAGACGACGCCGGCGAACACGCCGGTGAGGGAGCCCTTGAGGGAGAGCGGGTCCACTCCGGCGTGTTCCAGGGCCTCCCATGACGTCTCCAGCAGCAGGCGCTGCTGGGGGTCGGTCTCGCGGGCGTCCTTGGGGCTCATCCTGAAGAAGTCGGCGTCGAACCCGTCCGCCTCGTGGAGGAAACCGCCCTCGCGGGCGTACGTGTGTCCGGGTGTGGCGGGTTCGGGGTCGTACAGTCCGTCCACGTCCCAGCCGCGGTTGACGGGAAAGGTCGTGATGCCGTCCCGGCCCTCGGCCACGAGGTCCCACAGCTCGTCGGGGGAGGTCACGCCGCCGGGGTAGCGGCAGCTCATACCGACGATGGCCATCGGCTCGTGTTTCCTGGCCTCGGCTTCGCGCAGACGGCGCTTCACCTGCCGCAGGTCGGCCGTGGCCCGCTGGAGGTAGTCGCGAAGCTTGTCCTGGGTTGCCATCTGTACCTCAACCAATCTCGGTGCGGGTGTCGGCCGTGCCGGGCGGTACCGGTGCCGTGACCGGCGGGGTGCGCGAACGGGTAGTGCGTATCGGTGACAGGGGCCCTCGGGCCGGGGCGAGGCTCCGCCCCGACCCGAGGGCCCTGTCGGTGGGGCTAGAGGAGTCCGATCTCCTGGTCCAGCACGTCGAACAGTTCGTCGTCGGTGACCGAGTCGAGTGCGTCGTCCTCCTCGTGGGTGCGGCCGTCGGCGCCCCCCTGGGTGTCGTGCCAGCGGCGCAGCAGCGCCTCGAGCCGGGAGGTGATCCGCGGGCGGGCTCCGGCATCGAGCTGTGCGGCGGTGAGGCCCGCGTCGAGCTGGTCGAGCATGGCCCACAGGTTCGCGGAGGCGTCCTGTTCCCCGGACCCGTCGTCGATCAGTCCGGTGAGGTGCGCCGCGACGGCGCGGGAGTCCGGGTAGTCGAAGACGAGGCTGGCGGGGAGGCTGAGGCCGGTGGCGCTGCCGAGCCGGCGGCGGAGTTCGACGGCGGCCAGTGAGTCGAAGCCGAGGTCCTGGAAGGCCCGGTCCGCGCCGATCGCCTCGGGGGTGGGGTGGCCGAGCAGGGTGGCGACGTGTGAGCGGACGAGTTCCAGCAGAACGCGGCCCCGCTCCTCCTCGCTCCGGCCGGTTAGGCGCCCGCGCAGTTCGGCGGCAGCGGACAGGCCCGCGCCCGGACGGGTTCCGGCGCGGCCGGGCGTGCGGACCAGTGTGCCGAGTACGGGGGGCAGATGGCCGGCGAGGGCGCGCAGGGCGCCCTGGTCGGGGTGGAGGGCGAACAGTGCGGCGGTCGGGGTGCGCAGCGCGTCGCCGAGGAGTGCCGCGGTGCGCTCGGCGGTCAGCGGCAGCAGCCCGGTTTTGACGGTGGCGTCCTCGGGGGCGAGGGCGACGGCCGTCGCGGGGAGGCCGAGGGTGTGCCGGTGCCGGGCGAGGGCGTCCAGGAAGGTGTGCGCGGCGGCGTGGTGGGCCTCGCCACCGCCATGGACGAGACCGCGGGCCGAGGTGAGGAGGACGAAGGCCGACAGGTCGAGGCCGGCCGTCAGCTCGTGCAGGTTCCACGCGGCGTCGGCGTGCCGCCGCAGCGTCTCGTCGAGGAGGTGCGGGGTCCGTTCGCCGATCGGCGCGCTCTCCCCGGCGGGACCCATGTGGACGACGGCGGTGAGCGGGGCGCCGTCGCGGATGCCGGCCAGGAGGGCGGCCAGGGCCGCACGGTCGGCGGGGTCGCAGTCGCTGACGACCGGTTCGGCATCGGTGCCCGCGGTGAGCGCGTCCGCCTCCTCGGGTGTGATACCGCCGCCGGCGACGAGGACGTGGCCGGCGCCGAGTTCGGCGAGGAGGCCGCGGACCAGGGCGGCGCCCGTCGCGGAGAGTCCGCCGGTGACGAGTACCGTGCCGCCCGCCGCGGGGGCGGGCGTCTCGGGGCCGGGTTCCGCGGGGAGCAGTTTCGGCAGGAGCACGGTGCCGCCCCGGACGGCGAGTTCGTCGGCTCCGGTGGCGAGGGCGTCCGGCAGCGCGGTCGCCGAGGCGTCCAGACCGTCCACATCGGCGAGGACGAACCGTCCGGGGTGTTCGCTCTGCGCGGCCCGGACGAGACCCCATACGGCCGCGTGCCGGACGTCCGGCGCCTCGTCCCCCGCCGCGACGGCGTGCCGGGTGACGACGGCCAGCCGGGTGGTCCCTCCGTCCGGCACGTGGCTGAGGAACTCCCTCAGGTGGGCCAGGACTTCGGCCGCGTGCCCGCGTACGGCATCCGGCTCGTCGCCGGCCGGGGCGGCCAGCGGCAGCAGGACGAAGTCGGGGGCGTCCGCGTCCAGCGGATCGCGCGGGTCGAAGACCGGGAAGGGAAGGCCGGTGCGCGGGTCGTCGAGGGGCCCGGCGGCGGCGAGGACGGCGGTCCTGGATCCGAGGTCGGCGATGTCGACGGGCGCGGGCGCCCACTCCAGCCGGTACAGCGCGCCCAGGGGGGTGCCGGTGGTCAGTTCGGCGGCGGTGACGGGCTTCCACTCGATGTCCTCGGCCGTCAGTACGGGCCGTCCCTCGCCGTCCGCGATGTCGAACGACGCGCGGCCCGAGCCGGTCGGGCCGACCCGTATCCGCAGCTCGGTGGCGCCGGCGCGGTGCACCTGCAGGCCGGTCCAGGCCGCGGGGTTCAGCGGCGCGTCGCCGCCCGGCTCCTCGCCTGCGGACAGGGCCCCGAAGCGGGCCAGCTGGACGGCGGCGTCGAGCAGGGCCGGGTGCAGCGCGCACTGCTCCCGGGCCGTGTCCTCGTCGAGTACGGCGTCGGCGAAGAGCTCGTCCCCGCTCCGCCAGGCGGAGCCGATGGTGCGGAAGGCCGGGCCGTGTCCGTGGCCGAGGGCGAGCAGCCGGTCGTAGAGGGTGCCCGGGTCCACCGGGGTGGCGCCGGGCGGCGGCCAGGCCGCCGTGTACGCGGCCGGTTCGTCGGCGGCCGGTGCGAGTACGCCCCGGGCGTGCCGGACCCAGGCCGGGTCGTCGTCGTCCGCCCGCGCCTCCTGACTCCTGGAGTGGATCTCGACCGTACGGCGGCCGTCTTCCGCGGGTGCGCCGACGGTGACCCGGAGTTCGGGGCCGGAGCCGGTGGCCAGCGGCAGCTGGGCCGTCACCGTCAGCTCGTCCAGGCGGGGGCAGCCGGCCCCCGTTCCGGCGCTGAGGGCGAGGTCGGCGAACGCGGCGGCGGGCAGGACGGGGGTCCCGAGCAGGTCGTGGTCGTCGAGCCAGGGCAGTTCGCCGCGGTTCAGCCGGCCGGTCAGGAGGGCGCCGCCGTCGGGCAGCGCCACGACCGCGCCGAGCAGCGGGTGTTCCGTGGTGCCGATTCCGGCGGCGGTGAGCTCGGCCCCGGCCCGTTCGGGCAGCGCCCAGAACGGTTGGTGGCGGAACGCGTACGTGGGGAGGTCGACGCGGTTCGCTCCGCTCCCGGCGAAGAACTCCGCCCAGTCGACCGGGACATGGCGTACGTGGGCGAGTGCGAGGGCTGCGACGAGCTCCGCCGCCTCGTCGCGGTCGCGGCGCGACAGCGGCAGGAACGCGGCGGTGCTCGTGTCGGGCAGGCAGGCGGGGCCCAGGGCGGACAGCGCCGCGTCGGGGCCGATCTCCAGGTAGGTGGTGACACCCGCCTCGTCCAGGGTGCGTACGGCATCGGCGAACCGCACGGATTCCCGCACGTGCCTGACCCAGTGCCGGGGGTCGGCGAGGTCGGCGGCCGTCACGACGCGTCCGGTCAGGGTGGACACGAGCGGGACGGACGGTTCGGTCACCGTCATCCCGGCGGCGGCGCGCGCGAAGTCGTCCAGCATGGGGTCCATCAATGGCGAGTGGAAGGCGTGCGACACCCGCAGCGGCTTGGCCGAGCGGCCGAGCGCCGCGAAGTGGTCCGTCACGGCCCGTACGGCGGTGGCGGTGCCCGAGACGACGACGGACTCGGGGCCGTTGACGGCGGCGACGGCGACCTCGGCGGTGAGGAGCGGTGCCACCTCGTCCTCGCTCGCCCGGATGGCGGCCATGGCGCCACCCTCCGGCAGCGCCTGCATCAGCAGGCCGCGCGCGGCGACCAGCTGTGCGGCATCCGGCAGCGACAGGGCCCCGCTGACGTGGGCGGCGACCAGTTCGCCGATCGAGTGGCCGGCGAGGAAGTCGGGGTGGACGCCCCAGGACTCCAGCAGCCTGAACTGGGCCACCTCGAAGGCGAACAGCGCCGCCTGGGTGTATCCGGTGCGGTTCAGGGCGGCCTCGTCCTCGCGCACGACGTCGGCGAGCGGCCGGTCGAGATGGGCGTCGAGCGCGGCAACGGCCTCGTCGAAGGCCCGCGCGAAGACGGGGTGGGCGCGGTGCAGCCGCCCGCCCATGCCGAGGCGTTGGGAGCCCTGGCCGGAGAAGAGGAACGCGGTCGGTCCGCCCCCGGTCCTCCCGGGGTCCTGCGCGGTCACGAGCGAGGGGGTGGTGGCGCCGTCCGCGAGCACGGCCAGGTCGCGCATGGCCTGCGCCCGGTCGGTGACCAGGAGCGCGGCGCGCTGTTCCAAGGGGGTGCGGGTGGTGGCCAGGGAGTGGGCGACGTCGAGTGCGCTCGCGGCGGGCCTGGACTCCAGGTGGGCCAGCAGCCTGGCGGCCTGGCGGGCCGTGCCCTCGGGGTCGCGGGCCGACAGGAGCCACGGCACGGGGGCGGGCGTGTTCTGCTCGGTGGCCGCGGGGGCGGTCGGTGCCGCCGGGGCGTCGGCCGCCGGCGCCTCGATGATCACGTGGGCGTTGGTGCCGCTGATACCGAAGGAGGAGACTCCGGCGCGGCGCGGACGGTCCAGCTCGGGCCACGGACGCGCCTCTGACAGCAGGGCGACGTCACCCGTCTCCCAGTCGACCTGGGACGAGGGCTCGTCCAGGTGGAGGGAGGCCGGGAGGATGCCGTGCCGCATCGCCTCGACCATCTTGATCACCCCGGCGATGCCGGCGGCTGCCTGGGCGTGCCCGATGTTCGACTTGATCGAGCCCAGGTACAGCGGCTTCCCGTCGGCGCGGTCCTGGCCGTATGTGGCGAGCAGGGCCTGCGCCTCGATGGGGTCGCCCAGGGTGGTCCCGGTGCCGTGGGCCTCGACGGCGTCCACGTCGGCTGTGCCGAGTCCCGCGTTCGCCAGGGCCTGCCGGATGACGCGCTGCTGGGAGGGGCCGTTGGGTGCCATGAGCCCGTTGCTGGCACCGTCCTGGTTGACGGCGCTGCCGCGCAGGACGGCCAGGACCGGATGTCCGTTCCGACGGGCGTCGGAGAGCCGCTCGATGACGAGCATGCCCGCGCCCTCGGACCACGCGGCGCCGTCGGCGGCCGAGGAGAACGAGCGGCACCGGCCGTCGCGGGACAGCCCGCGCTGCCGGGCGAACTCGATGAACGTCTCGGGGGTCGACATGACGGTCACGCCGCCCACCAGGGCCAGTTCGCATTCGCCCGACCGCACGGCCTGGGCGGCCAGGTGCAGCGCGACGAGGGACGAGGAGCAGGCGGTGTCGACGGCCAGCGAGGGCCCTTCGAAACCGAAGGTGTACGAAACACGGCCGGGGCCCAGCGAACCGGCGGCGCTGTTGCCCGCGTAGTCGTGGTACATCGTGCCGGTGAAGACACCGGTAGTGGTGCCCTTGAGCGAGAGCGGATCGATCGTCGCCCGCTCCATCGCCTCCCACGCGACCTCCAGCATCAGCCGGTGCTGCGGGTCGGTGGTCAGCGCGTCGTTCGGGCTGATCCCGAAGAAGCCGGGGTCGAAGTCGGCGGCGTCGTGCAGGAATCCGCCGTGGCGTACGTAGCAGGTGCCGGGGCGGGTGGACTCGGGGTCGTAGAGACGTTCCAGGTCCCAGCCACGGTTGCGAGGGAATTCGGTGATGGCGTCGACCGCGTCGTCGACGAGTTGCCACAGGTCCTCGGGCGAGGTCACCCCGCCCGGGTAGCGGCAGGCCATGGACACGATGACGACGGGGTCGTCGTCGGCGGACGGCGCGGCCACGGCCGCGACCGCGGTGCTGTCCCCCGCGAGGAGGGTGTCCAGGTGTCCGGCGACGGCGCGGGCGCTGGGGTGGTCGAAGACCAGGGTGGCGGGCAGTCTCAGCCCGGTCGTGGAGGCGAGTTGGTTGCGCAGCTCCATCGCGGTCAGGGAGTCGAACCCGATCTCGGTGAAGGCCCGGTCGGGATCCACGTCGGCCGCGGACCCGTGGCCGAGCACGGAGGCCGCCCGAGCACGCACGAGATCGACCAGGGCGCGCAGCCGCTCCTTGGGCGCCAGGGCGGCCAGGGCGGACCGGGGCTGCCCTGCCGGTACGGCGGAGGCGGCGCGCGCCTTGCGGTGCACCAGACCGGACAGGATGGGCGACGGCGGCTCCACCTCGCGCAGTGTCCTGAGGTCGAGGCGGACCGGAAGGAGCAGCGCGTCGTCCGACTGCCCGGCCTCGTCCAGCAGTGCCAGTGCGTGGGCCGGCACGAGGGGTTCCACGCCGGAGCGGCTCATACGTCGCAGATCGGTGCCGTCCAGCCCACTGGCCATGCCGTCGCCGTCGGCCCACAGCCCCCACGCGAGTGATTGCCCTGGCAGCCCCAGTCCCTTCCGCTGGATGGCGAGGGCGTCCAGGAAGGCGTTGCCGGCGGCGTAGTTGGCCTGGCCCGGATTACCGAGGACGCCGGCGACGGATGAGAAGAGCACGAACGCGGAGAGGTCGAGGTCGGCCGTCAGTTCGTGCAGGTTCCATGCCGCGTCGATCTTCGGCCGCAGAACGCGGGAGAGTTGGCCGGCGGTGAGCGAGCCGAGGGTGGCGTCCTCCAGCACGCCCGCGCAGTGGACGACCGCTGTCGGGGCGTGCGCGGCCAGCAGGGCGCGCGCCGCCTCCCGGTCGGCCAGGTCGCACGCTGCAATGGTTGCTTCGGCGCCCAGACCCGCCAGTTCGGTACGCAGCTCGGTGGCTCCCGGTGCGTCGGGGCCGCGGCGGCCGGTGAGCACCAGCCGCCGGACGCCGTGCACAGTGACGAGGTGACGGGCCACGAGCGCGCCGAGCGTGCCCGTACCGCCGGTGACCAGCACGGTCGCGTCGTCTCCGCCGAACGGTGCGCGGTCCGCCGTGTCCCGCTCCTGGAGGACACGGCTCAGCCGGGGCGCCCACACAGCGCCTTCCCGGAGCGCCGATTCGGGTTCGCCTGAGGCGACCACCGCGGCGACGCCCTGTGGGGCGACGCTGTCGCTGTCTCCGTCGGTGTCCGTGAGCAGGATTCGCCCGGGATTCTCGCTCTGCGCGGACCGCACCAGCCCGGCGACGGCCGCGGCCGCCGGATGTGTGAGCGTCTCTCCCGGCAGGGCGACCGCTCCCCGCGTGACCACGAGCAGCCTGCCGGCCGCGAACCGTTCGTCCGTCAGCCACTCCTGTACGACCCCGAGCGCACGGGCGGTCAGCTCGTGCGCCGCTGACACCGGGTCACCGACGGGCGGCGGGCATTCCCAGACGAGCACGGCGGTCTCGGACACGGGGCCGGCGTTCCGCCGGTCCCAGGGCACGGCGACGACCTCGGGGGCGGCGGCCGGCGTGAGCGGCGTCCAGCGCACGGAGTAGAGGGAACCGCGCTGCGCCGTCCCGGCCGTGGCGTCCATGGACACCGGGCGGGTGACGAGGGCGCCCACGGAGAACACGGGACGTCCTTCGGTGTCCGCTCCGTCCACGGTGACGCTGTCGGCACCGGACGGTGCGATCCTCACCCGGAGGCGGGCCGCGCCGGTGGCGTGGAGGCGAACACTCTTCCACGCGAAGGGGAGATGTGCCGTCCCCTCGTCGCCGGGCGCCGCGTCGGCCCCGTCGAGGAGTGACGCGTGCAACGCGGCGTCGAACAGGGCGGGGTGCAGGCCGTAGTGCTCGGCGTCCGGGGCCGCCACACCGGGCAGGGCCACCTCCGCGAAGATCTCGCGGCCACGCCGCCAGACCGCGTCGAGTCCCTGGAACGCCGGTCCGTACTCATATCCCTGCGCCGCCAACTGGCCGTAGACGTCTACGAGTTCCACCGGAGATGCGTCCTGCGGGGGCCAGATCGCGACGTCGGAGGCAGGTGCCGGTACCTCGGGGAGCAGCACTCCGTCGGCGTGCAGGGTCCACGGTGCGTCGTCCGCTCCGTCGTCCTCGTCCCTCGCGTGCACGGCGACACTCCTGGCGCCGGTCCCGTCGTCGGCGCCCACCACGACCCGGATCTGGACGCCACCGCGGGGCGGCAGCACCAGGGGCGCCTGGAGGGTCAGCTCGTCGAGCACATCGCATCCGACCTGCGCGCCGGCGCAGAGCGCCAGCTCCACCAGGCCCGTCCCCGGGAACAGGATGGACGCGCCCATCCGGTGATCGGCAAGCCATGGCTGGCTGTCGAGGGACAGCCGCCCCGTGAGCACGGGTCCGTCCGTCCCGGGAAGCGTGACGGTGGCGCCGACGAGCGGGTGGCGGGTGGCGCCCAGGCCGAGCGAGCCGGGGTCGCTGCCGCCTGTCTCCGCCTGCATCCAGTACCGCTCGCGCTGGAAGGCGTACGTGGGCAGGTCGACGCGGCGGGCGCCCGTGCCCTCGAAGAACCGGGCCCAGTCCACCGNCCGGAACCTCGACCAACCGCGGAACCAGCACCTCACCCCCACGCACCGCCACCTCCGGCTCACCCGAACCCACCACCACACCCGCAACATCAGCAAACGAACCACCCGCAGGATCCACATCCACCAACACNAACCGACCCGGATTCTCCGCCTCCGCAGCCCGCACCAACCCCCACACCGGCGCCGCACACACATCCACACCCACACCAGCACCCACACCAACCGCACCACGCGTCACCACCACCAACGGACCAACCCCATCACCCTCCAACCAACCCTGAACCGCCTCCAACACCCCACCCAACACCGACCGCACACCCACCACCGGATCCACACCCACCAACACCGGCACCTCAAACACCCCACCCACACCCGCACCCACACCAGACCCCGCAGCACCCGCAGCACCCACCAACGGCCGCCACACCACCTCATGCAACCCACCACCCACACCCGACCCCACCAACTGCTCCACCGACACCGGTCGAGAGACCAACGCGCCGACTGTGAGCACAGGTTGACCGGATCCATCGGCCACCAGGACCGAGACGCTGTCCTGTCCTGCCGGTGCAATCCGGACACGGAGGGCCGATGCCCCCGCCGCATGGAGGGCGACGTCGGTCCAGGCGAAAGGCAGCACGGTCGATTCGTCGGTCCGTGAACCGTCATCGATGAGCGCCACGTGCATGGCCGCGTCAAGCAGAGCGGGGTGCAGGCCGAAGCGCTGGGCGTCGTCGTGCTCCGAGTCGGGGAGTGCGATCTCCGCGTACAGCTCCTCCCCCGATGTCCAGGCAGCCTTGAGTCCCTGGAACACCGGCCCGTAGCCGTAACCACGCTCGGAAAGGAGCTCGTAGGCCCCCTCGACGCTGATCGCCTCTGCGCCCTTCGGCGGCCACGCAGTCAGGTCCGCCGCTGGGACTCTGCCGCCCACGGCAAGGATGCCTTCGGCGTGACGCGTCCAAGGAGCGTGATCGGCACCGTCATCCCGTGAATACACGCTGACCGCACGACGCCCCGCCGGATCGGCCGCGCCGACCGCTACCTGAATCGCGACTCCGCCCTGTTCGGGGATCACGAGAGGCGCCTGCAACGTCAGCTCTTCCAGCAGGTCGCAACCGACCTCGTCGCCTGCCCTGACGGCCAGCTCGACGAAGGCCGTGCCGGGAAGAAGCACGCTGCCCAGCACTCCGTGGTCGGCGATCCATGCCTGATCGGCCAGAGACAGCCTTCCGGTGAGCACCACCTCGTCAGCCTGCGCCAGAGTGACGATCGCCCCGAGGAGCGGGTGGCGGGTGGCGCCCAGGCCGAGCGAGCCGGGGTCGCTGCCGCCTGTCTCCGCCTGCATCCAGTACCGCTCGCGCTGGAAGGCGTACG
>NZ_KB892048.1 GCF_000373645.1 Streptomyces sp. ATexAB-D23
GGGGTGCGTTCGCGTCGTATCGCGGTGGACTACGCCTCGCACTCGCCTCATGTGGAGTCCATCCAGGCTGAGCTGGCACAGCTCCTGGCACCGGTGGTACCGCGCAAGCCGGAGATCCCGTTCTACTCGACCGTCACGAACGAAGTCGTCGACAGCGCGGCACTGGATGCGGGGTACTGGTATCGCAATCTGCGTCAGACGGTCGAGTTCGAGAAGACGACGTGGAAGTTGCTCGCCGACGGATTCACGACGTTCATTGAATCGAGCGCTCACCCGGTTCTGACGATCGGTCTTCAGGAGACCTTCGAAGCCGCCGGCGCGGTCGCGGCGCTCGCGGTGCCGTCACTGCGCCGGGACGAAGGCGGCCTGCAACGGTTCCTCCTCTCCGCCGGTCAGGCGTGGGCTCACGGCGTTCCCGTTGACTGGGCCACAGCTCTTCCCGAGCCCCAGCGCCCGCTCGACCTGCCCACGTATCCCTTCCAGCGCACCCGCTACTGGCTTGAGTCCGCCCCCACCACTGGCAACGTGTCCACCGCAGGGCTCACCGCCACCACGCACCCCCTTCTCGGGGCGGCCGTGGCCGTGGCCGGGTCGGAGACGGTGCTGTTCACCGGCCGACTGTCCCTGGCCACCCATCCGTGGCTCGCCGACCACACGGTCGCCGGCACGGTCCTGCTGCCCGGTGCGGCCTTTGCCGACCTCGCCCTGTTCGCCGCGGCCCAGCTCGATGCGGGCGTCGTCAACGACCTGGTGCTGCATGCTCCGCTCGCCCTCCCGGCGACCGGAGCCGTGCAGATCCAGCTCACCGTCCACGGCCCGGACTCCTCCGGCCGCCGTGAACTCTCCGTCCACGCCCGCCCCGAGACCTCCTCCGACGCCGATGCCGCCGAGTGGACCCTGCACGCCCAGGGCCTCCTCGTTGCCGAGGCGCCCGCTCACCCGGCACCCGCAGGCTCCGACTGGCCTCCGGCCGGCGCCACTCCGGTGGACCTCGCCGACGCCTACGGGCGGCTCGCCGACCAGGGATACGAGTACGGTCCCGCCTTCCAGGGCCTGACCGCTCTGTGGCAGAGCGGCGGAACGCTGTACGCCGAGGTCGAACTCGCCCCCGGCACCGCCACCGCCGGGTACGCCCTGCACCCGGCGCTCCTCGACTCGGCCCTGCACCCACTGGTTGTGACCGCCCTGGCCGAGGCCGGCGACGACGGCCTGCGGCTGCGCGTCCCGTACTCCTGGACCGGTCTGACGGCACCCGCCACCGTGCCGTCGGCGCTGCGGGTGACGCTCGACCTGACCGGGGACGACACCGTCCGGCTGCTCTTCACCGACACCTCGGGCACGCCTCTCGGCGGTGTCGACACGCTCACCGTGCGGGCCACCGACCAGGCTGCCCTCGCCGCGCTGCGCACCGACCGGCTGCCGCTGCACCACGTGCGCTGGGAGCCTGTCGAGCTGCCCGTCGCCGAGAGCGCCCCCGACCGGGCCGTGTGGCTCGGCGCCGATCCGGCGGGGCTTCGCGGCGCGCTCGGCATCGCCCAGGAACCGTATGACGACATGCGGGTCCTCGCGGCGGCCGTCGCCGGGGGCGGCACCGCGCCGCAATACATCCTGACGGCCCCGCCCGCCGACGCGGATCCGGGCACGGCCGTGCACCGCCTGCTGGAACTCGTCCAGTACTGGCTCGCCGAGGACGGCCTGGGCGGGAGCACACTCGTCCTCCTCAGCCGCGGAGCCACTGACGGAACGGACCCGGTGGCGGCGGCCATGTGGGGGCTGCTCAGGGTCGTCGGCTCCGAGAACCCGGGCCGCGTCGTCCTGATCGACACGGGCGCCGGCACCGAAACGGCCACCGACACCGCACGCGGCACGCTGTCCGCCCTGGCCGCGGGGGAGCCCGAACTGCTCCTGAGCGGCGGTGCGGCGGCCCGCCCGCGCATCGCCCGGATCCGTCCGGAGCAGGCTGCCGCAGCCATCCGGTTCACCCCGGAGGGCACGGTCCTGATCACCGGCGGTACCGGTGCGCTCGGCGCGCTCTTCGCCCGCCACCTGGTCACCACGTACGGAGTCCGCCACCTGCTGCTCGCCGGCCGACGCGGAGCACAGGCCCCCGGAGCCGACACCCTGCGCGCCGAACTCGAAGCCCTCGGCGCGACCGTCACCCTGGCCGCCTGCGACACCGCCGACCGCGACGCGCTCGCCGCCCTCCTGGCCGCCGTGCCCACCGACCACCCCCTCACCGCGGTGGTGCACAGCGCGGGCGTCCTCGACGACGGCATCGTGCAGGGGCTGACCCGCGAACGCTTTGCGGCGGTGTGGCGGCCCAAGGCCGACGCCGCGCGCCACCTGCACGAGCTGACCGCCGGCCTGGAACTGGACGCCTTCGTCCTCTTCTCCTCGCTCGCCGGCCAAGCGGGCAACGCCGGTCAGGCCAACTACGCGGCCGCCAACGCCTACCTCGACGCCCTCGCCGAACAGCGCCGCACCCAGGGGCTGCCCGCGGTATCCCTGGTGTGGGGCCTGTGGGGCGAGACCTCGGGCGAAGGCACCGGGCTGGCCACCCGCCTCGACGCGGCGGGCCTGGCCCGAGCCGGACGCGGCGGCCTGCTGCCGCTGTCCGCCGCCGAAGGGCTCGGACTGTTCGACGCGGCGCTCGCCGCCCCGGCCCCGGTACCGGTCGTGGCCCGCTTCGACGCGGCGGCACTGCGCGCCCAGGCCGAGGCGGACACCCTGCCGGACCGGCTGCGCGGCCTGGCCCGTACGCCCGTCCGCCGTACCGGCGGTGCGCAGACCTCGGCCGAGACCGGGCTCACCGACCGGCTGACCGGCCTGGCCCGCCCCGCACAGGAGGAAATCGTCCGGGAGTTGGTCCGTACGACCATCGCGGTCGTGCTCGGCCACGCCGACACGGACCGGATCAAGGACTACGTGTCCTTCAGATACCTGGGCTTCGACTCACTGACCGCCGTCGAACTACGCAACCGGCTCGGCGCGGCCACCGGCCTCGTCCTGCCCTCCACCCTCGTCTTCGACCACCCGAACCCCCGCGAACTCACCGAGTACATCCACAAGCTGGCCGAACCCGCCGTCGACAGGCAGCCCGTACTCGCCGACCTGGAGCGGCTCGAAGCCTCACTCGTGGGCCTGGCCGCCGATGCCGGCGGCGACGAGCTGCGCCGCACCGTCGCGGCCCGGATGGAAGAGCTGCTCGCCGGCTGGGCGGCAGCGGAGGACGGCGCGGCGGCCCGGGACGCCGCCGACATCGAGTCCGCCTCCGCGACCGAGCTCCTCGACCTGATCGACCAGGAGTTCGGCGGGAGCTTGTAGCTCACGAGCCCGTGTCCGGCCGTAGCACCCGAACCGACCGACCCTTCACCACAGAACGGAACCGGAACCCCATGACCAGCCTCAGCACCTGGAAAGAGCTCATCGCCGGCGACACCGACGAGGTCGTCCTCGCCGTCGACTTCGACGCGACCGGCCGTGGCGAGGCCCGTTTCAGCGACTTTGTCCCGCTCCTCGGAACCGGCTTCACCGTCTGGGAGACCCTTCCCGCGGCCGTGGCCTCCCGCCCCGACCTGCCCGCCGACGCGTACGTCAAGCAGTGGGTCGACGAGGTCCGCACCAGCGGCAAGCGGGTCAAGGCCGTCCTGGCGTTCTGCGCGGGCAGCGTCTACGCGGCCGCCATCGCCGAGGAGGTCGAGAAGCGGCAGGGCTCCTTCCCGCAGACGATCCTCTTCGACCCGGAGCGGGCCGCGGCCGCCAGCATGTACTGGCAGTTCCACAAGGCCGTCGGCCAGATGGAACCCGCTGTCGGCGCCGCCGAGGTCGGCCGCGTCCAGGACTCGGCACAGCGCGCTCAGGAGACCTGCGTGAGCCTCGGCGACCTCGCCCGCCGGCTCCTCCTGCTCTACCACGCCCTCGCCCAGACGGCCTGCGACAAGCTCGGCCTGGACGACCGGCGCCGTGCGGAGATGACGGAGACCGCGGGCGCGTTCCTCACCTATCTCTCGACCGCCGAGCAGATCGAACCGGCGGCCGCCTGGCTGCGCTCCACGGCCATCACCTCGGCCACCGCGACCAGCGGACTCAACGGGTTCCGCCTGCTCAACCCGGACCACAAGGCCGCCCTCGTCGCGGACGAGCTCCGCTTCGACACCCCGCACGTGGAGCTGCTCAGCAGCCCCGTGGTCGCCCAGGCCGTCACCGAGCTCCTGCTCGCTTCCTGACCCCGCGCGCACGGCCGGCCGTACTCCCTCTCCCAGGTCACAGACAGGAATCCGGAATGCTCACCTCAGCCCAGACCCCGGGGAACGGCCCGGCCCACGCCGTACTCACGGCGGCCAGCCGCAAGGAGCAGGCGCTGTGGCTGCTCGAAAAGCTCGTCCCCTCCGGTGCCGTCAACAACCTCTCGGTCGTCTTCACCACCGAGGAGCCGCTCGGGGAGTGGGAGCTGCAGCAGACCCTGGACGCCCTGGTACGGAGGCACCCGGCGCTGCGCACGGTCTTCCACGGTACGGACGGCGGACTCGTCAAGCAGACCGTCCCGGCCGACCGATTCGCCGCCACCGTCAGCACCATGACGGTCGCGGCCGGCGGCACCGAAGCGGCGGTGGCCGCGCTCGTCGCCCGGCCCTTCACGTTCGACGGGCAGCCGCTGCTGCGCGCCGGGCACCTCCAGGGCCCGGAGGGGGACGTCTTCTGCCTGGTCGTCCACCACATCGTCTTCGACACCGTCTCCGCCGCGATCCTGCTCGACGAGTTCACCCGCGTCTACGAGGCCGTCGCCGCCGGCCTCGACGTGCCCGAGGACCTCGCCGCCCCCCAGCCGGCCCTCGCCACCGCCGCCCCCACCGACGAGAGCCTCGCCTACTGGCGCGAGCACCTGAGGGGCTTCGACCCCTCGGCCCTCGGACTGGACTGCGGCACCGAGGACCGGCCCGACCCCACACTGACCGGCGACTCGGTCCTGCACACCCTGTCCGCCGAGGCCCACGAGGCCGTCAGCCGCCTCCAGCGGGAGGTACGGGCCCCCGAAGCCGTCGTCCTCCTCGCCGCCTACTACCTGCTGCTCGCCCGGCACGGCGCCGGACCCGACCTCGTGGTCGGCTCGCCCGCCAACGTCCGCCCCGCCCACGCCGCCGGAACCGTCGGCTACCACGTCAACACCCTCCCCCTGCGCGCCCGGGTCGACATGGGCGCCGGTTTCCGGACCCTGGCCGCCGAGTCCCGGGAAGCCTTCTTCGGCGCCATCACCCACGCCGACGTGCCGGTGGACATCCTGCTTCCGGAGATCGAGCACACCGGCGCGACTTGGCGCAACACCGTCTTCCGGCACCTGTTCAACTACGTGCCCAACGCCGGGCAGACCAGCTTCGACATCGACGGCGTCCCCGCCCGGCGGCTGCTCGTCGAGAACGGCTACAGCAAGTTCGACCTGGAGTTCTTCTTCCTCGCCTCGCCCGAGGAGATCCGGATCCGCGGCGTCTTCTACACCGAGGTCCTCTCCCGCGACGACACCGAGTTCCTGCTGGAACGCTACGACGCCCTGCTCGTCGCTCTGGGACAGGACCCCGACCGCCCCCTCGGCGAACTGCCCCTGCACGGCCCCCGGGACCGGGCCGCCATCGACGCCGCCAACGCCACCGGCACCGAGGTCACTCCCGCCACCCTGCTGGAGGCCGTCGCCGCCACGGCCGCCGCCACCCCCGGCGCGGTCGCCGTCGAGGACGGCGAACAAACCACGACCTACCAGCAGTTGTGGGACACCGCGCTCGCCGACCGGGACCTGCTGCGCGCCGCCGGAGCCCGCCCCGGCGACATCGTCGCGCTCGCCGCCCGGCGCGGCCCGCAACTCGCCGCCGCCGTCCTCGGAGCCTGGCTGGCGGGCACCGCCTACCTCGCCCTGGACCCCGACCACCCGGCCCAGCGCACCGCCTACCTGCTGGAGGACTCCGGCGCCGCCGTGGTCCTCGCCGCGCCCGGCATCGACGTGGCCGCCGGTTCCACCGTAAGCGTGCGGCCCATGGCGGCCGTGGCCCCCGCCACGCCACCGCGGGCCACGGAACCGACCGTCGAGGAACCGGTGGACCTCCCCGGCCCCGACGCCACCGCCTTCCTCATCTACACCTCGGGCTCCACCGGCAAGCCCAAGGGCACCGTCATCACCCACCGGGGCGCCGCCAACGTCATCCACCACTTCCGCCAGGAACTGGGCGCCGGTGCCGCCGACGTGACGCTGTGGCTGACCACCTTCACCTTCGACATCTCCGCCCTGGAACTCTTCCTCCCCCTCGTCACCGGCGGCCGGATCGCCGTCGCCCCCGAAGCGGCCCGCAGCGACGGCCAGGCCCTCCTCGAACTCCTCGAACGCCACGACGTCGGCATCATCCAGGCCACCCCCACCACCTGGCGGCTCATCGCGGACAAGGCCGGCCACCGGCTGGCCGGCCGGCGCGGCGTCACCGGCGGTGAGCCGATGCCGCCCGCGCTCGCCCGCCGTATCACCGCCGCCGGCTGCACCCTGCGCAACGCCTACGCCCCCTCCGAGACCACCATCTACTCCACTTGCGGCACTGTCCCCGACGGCGCCACCGCCATCGACATCGGCCGCCCCATGAACAACACCCGGGCCTTCGTCACCGACCGGGACGGGCGCGAACTGCCCGTCGGCGTCCGCGGCGAACTGTGCATAGCCGGCACCGGGGTCGCCCTCGGCTACCACGGCCGCCCCGACCTGACCGCCGAACGCTTCGCCACCCACCCCGAACACGGCCGCTACTACCGCACCGGCGACCTCGCCTGCTGGCTCCCCGACGGGCGCCTCGCCCTGCACGGCCGGGCCGACCGCCAGGTCAAGCTGCGCGGCAACCGCATCGAACTCGGCGAGGTGGAAGCCGTACTCCTGGAACACCCGCGGGTGCGCGGAGCGGCCGTCGTCGTCGACGAGGACGCCCCCGGCGGTCCGCTGCTCGTCGCCTTCGTGGAGCCCGCCCAGGACACCGGCCCGGCGGCCCTCGCCGACCTGCTGTGGGAACACGCCCGAGCCGGTCTGCCCGGCGCCGCCGTCCCCCAGGAATTCCTGGCCGTCGACACGTTCCCGACCACCGTCAGCCAGAAGACCGACTACCTGGCCCTCAAACGCCTCGCCGGCCGGCTCCGCAGCGAACGAGGCACGGACACCGGCGGCACCTCCCACCAGGGCGACGAGCTCACCGTCGCGCTCATCGCCCTCTGGCAGCAACTCCTGGAACGCACGGACGTCGACGCCGACGCCAACTTCTTCGCGCACGGCGGCCACTCGCTGCTCGGCGCCCAACTCGTCCAACGGGTCGAGGACACCACCGGAACGACCCTCGCCATGGCCGACCTGTACGCCGACCCGACACCCGCCCGGCTCGCGGCCCGCATCCGCAAGACGAACAACCAGTGACGCACCACCCACAAGGGAAGGGGGAGACATGACGACCGCGACCGGCGAAGACGCCAGGCTGCTCGACTACCTCAAGCGGATGACGATCGATCTGCGCGAGGCCCGGCAGCACATCAGGGATCTGGAGGACCGGCATCACGAGCCGATCGCCGTCGTAGGCATGGCCTGCGCCTACCCGGGAGGCGTCGCCGGGCCCGAAGACCTGTGGGAGCTGGTCGCCTCCGGCACCGACGCCGTCGGAGACTTTCCAGCCGACCGGGGCTGGGACCTCGACGCCCTCTACGACCCCGACCCCGAGACCCCTGGCACCTGCTACACGCGCCACGGCGGCTTCCTGCCCGAAGCGGCCTCCTTCGACGCCGGGCTCTTCGGGATCACCCCCAAGGAAGCCCTCACCATCGACCCCCAGCAGCGACTGCTGCTCGAACACGCCTGGGCGGCCGTCGAACAGGCCGGCATCGACCCCCGGTCCCTGCGCGGCAGCCGCACCGGGGTCTTCGTCGGCGTCATGTACAACGACTACGGCGCACGGCTGAACCCCGCCCCCGAGGGTTTCGAGGGCTACATCGGCAGCGGCAGCGCGGCCAGCGTCGCCTCCGGCCGCATCTCGTACACCCTCGGTCTGCACGGTCCCGCCCTCACCGTGGACACCGCCTGCTCCTCCTCCCTGGTCTCCCTGCACCTCGCCGTCCAGTCGCTGCGCCGCGGAGAATGCGCCTCCGCCCTCGCGGGCGGCGTCACGGTCATGGCCACCCCCACCGTCTTCACCGAGTTCGCCCGCCAGCGGGGGCTGAGCACGGACGGCCGCTGCCGGTCCTTCTCCGCCGAGGCCGACGGCACCGGCTGGGCCGAGGGCGTCGGCGTCCTCTACCTCGAACGCCTCTCCGACGCCCGGAAGGCCGGGCACCCCGTCCTCGCCGTCATCCGAGGCAGCGCCGTCAACCAGGACGGCGCCAGCAACGGCCTGACCGCCCCCAACGGTCCCGCCCAGGAGCGGGTCATCCAGGAGGCCCTGGCCGACGCCCGGCTCACCCCCGGCGAGGTCGACGCCGTCGAGGCCCACGGCACCGCCACCACCCTCGGCGATCCCGTCGAGGGCCAGGCCATCCAGGCCGCCTACGGCCCCGGACGCGAGCCGGGCCGCCCGCTGCGCCTGGGCTCCCTCAAGTCCAACATCGGGCACAGCCAGGCCGCCGCGGGCGTCGGCGGTGTCATCAAGACCGTCATGGCCCTGCGCAACCAGCTCCTGCCGCGCACCCTGCACGCCGAGAACCCGACCCCCCACATCGACTGGAGCTCCGGCAGCGTCGCCCTGCTCCAGGAACCCGTCGCCTGGCCGTGCGACCCGGCGCGTCCGCGCCGCGCCGGAGTCTCCTCCTTCGGCATCAGCGGCACCAACGCCCATGTGATCGTGGAGGAGGCCCCGCAGGAAGACGTACGCCCCGCCGTGAGCGGCACCGCCGTCGCCTGGCCGCTCGCCGCCCGGACCCCCAAGGCCCTGCGCGACCAGGCCGCCCGCCTCGCCGCGCACCTGCACCGCACCCCCACCGCCCCCGTCGACGTCGCCCACACCCTGGCCACCGGCCGCACCCCCTTCGCCCACCGGGCCGTACTCGTCGGCACCGAGCCCGCCCAGCTGATCCAGGGCCTGGAGAAGCTCGCCCGAGGCGCCGGTGCCGCCGGCCTCACCAAGGGCGCCCCCGACCCGGCCGCGAAGGCACCGCTGGCCGTGGTGTTCTCCGGGCAGGGCTCCCAGCGGCCCGGAATGGGCGGCGAGCTGTACGCCCGCTTCCCCGCGTTCGCCCAGGCCTTCGACAAGGTCTGCGCGGAGCTCGACCGCCACCTCGACATCCCCCTGCGTACGGTGCTCCTCGGCGAGGACCCGGCGGTCGACGGCGAACTCGTCCACCAGACCGCTTACACCCAGGCGGGCATCTTCGCCGTCGAGGTGGCCCTGTACCGCCTGCTCGAACACTTCGGCGTCACCCCGGACTTCGTCTCCGGCCACTCCGTCGGCGAACTCGCGGCCGCCCATGCCGCCGGTGTCTGGTCGCTGTCCGACGCGGCGGCCCTCGTCGCCGCCCGCGGCCGCCTCATGCAGGCCCAGCCCGGCGGCGGCGCCATGCTGGCCGTCGAGGCGACCGCCGCCGAGGCGGAACCGCTCCTCGTGGGCCGGGAGCACGAGGTCTCCCTCGCCGCCGAGAACGGCCCCTCCTCCGTGGTGCTCTCCGGTGACCCCGAAGCCGTACGGGAGATCGGCGCCGTCTTCACCGCGCAGGGCCGCCGCACCAAGCTGCTCAAGGTCAGCCACGCGTTCCACTCCCCGCACATGGAGGGGATGCTCGCCGAGTTCGAGACCGTGGCCAAGCAGCTCATCTACCAGCGGCCGAGCATTCCCGTCGTCTCCAACCTCACCGGGGACGTCGCCGGGGACGAACTCCTCACCCCCGGCTACTGGGCCGACCACGTCCGCCGCCCCGTCCGCTTCGCCTCCGGTATCCGCCGGCAGGTCGAACTGGGCGTCGCCACCTTCCTGGAGGCCGGCCCGGACAGTGTCCTGACCTCGATGATCACCGAGATCCTCGCGGACACCCCCGACAGCGCCCGCGCCGGTGTCATCGCGCTGGCCCGCCGCGACCAGGAGGAGCCCCTCGCCTTCCTGGCCGCCCTGGCCCGCCTGCACGTCGGCGGCCGCTCCGTGCACTGGCCGGCCGCGACGGCCGGCTCCGCCCCCCGTACGGTCGCCCTTCCCCCGTACGCCTTCCAGCACCGCCGGTACTGGCTCGACGAGGTCGCGCCCCGGATCACCGCCGACCCCGGGCGCGCCCGCACCGATGCCGCTGTGCGGGTGCCCGCGGACGAGGCCCCCGAGGACAGCGCACCGTCCACCGAGGCCCGGCTGGCGGCGGCCCCGGCGACGGACCGCCCCGCGCTCATCCTGGCCACTGTGCTGGAGGTCGCGGCCGAGGTGATGGGCCTCGACTCATCGTCCGAGGTGAACGTCGAGACCCCGCTGCTGGAACTGGGCTTCACCTCCCTGATGGCGGTCGACCTCCGCAACAAGGTCATGGAGTCGACCGGTGTCGACCTGCCCGCCACGGTCGTCTACGACCACCCCACTTTCGAAGCGCTGGCGAGCTATGTGGACTCGCTCATGAACACGGATCGAGGCTGAACCAGATGAACGAGTCCATGGCCATTGCTGTTGTCGGTATGTCGTGCCGTTTCCCGGGTGCTGAGGGTGGGCCGGGGGAGTTTTGGGAGGGGCTGGTCGGTGGGTTCGATGCGGTGGGTGAGGTGCCTTCGGATCGTTGGGA
>NZ_KB892049.1 GCF_000373645.1 Streptomyces sp. ATexAB-D23
ACGGCCGTCTTGCCGCCGATCAGCACGTCCGTGGCCCGGTTGATGCCGTCGATCAGCGAGTGACGGCAGCCGTACTTGTTGTCGAACTTCGACTTCGTCACCGCGTCGTTCACATTGATCGCCGGGAACAGGAGCGACCCCTCGCGGTGCATCTCGTAGAGCCGGTGCACACCGGTCGTGGTCTCCTCGGTGACCCCACGGATCCCGGAGGCGAGGGCCGTCCAGTCCAGGCCGCTGTTCTCCAGCACGGCGCGGACGACGGCCAGTTCCTCGTTGTCGGCGGTGGGCAGCTCGCCCGTCTTCCGGTACTCGACGCCCTTGTGGACCAGGAGGGTGGCGTCGCCGCCGTCGTCCAGGATCATGTTCGGACCCGTGTGGCCGGGCCAGGTCAGGGCCTGCTCCGTGCACCACCAGTACTCCTCCAGCGTCTCCCCCTTCCAGGCGAAGACGGGGACACCCGCCGGGGCGTCCGGGGTGCCGTCCGGGCCGACCGCGATGGCGGCCGCCGCGTGGTCCTGGGTGGAGAAGATGTTGCAGGACACCCAGCGGACCTCGGCGCCGAGCGCGACCAGGGTCTCGATCAGCACCGCCGTCTGCACGGTCATGTGCAGCGAGCCCATGATCCGGGCACCGGCCAGCGGCTGGGCGGCGGCGTACTCCTCGCGGATCGACATCAGACCGGGCATCTCGTGCTCGGCGAGGGTGATCTCCTTACGGCCGAAAGCCGCGAGTGAGAGGTCGGCGACCTTGAAGTCGGTGAAGGCGACGTTCGGCTGAACGGGCATGCGTGCTGCTCCTCGGGTTCTGAAAGGTCTGGTGGGTACCGCGTCACCGCTCACGGCATGTCATGGAGAGCCGGTGCGATCTCCTGGGCGGCCTCGCTCCCGTAGGCCCGCGAGACCGTGGCGAGCAGGGCGTCACGGTCGAGGCCGTACGCCTGCGAGCCGACGGCGCCCAGGGCGGAGGCGGCGGTCACACAGCCGAGCCGGGCCGCCGCCTCCAGCGGCAGCTTCGCGCTCACGGCCGCGAAGAAGCCGGCGCGGAACGCGTCACCGCCGCCGGTCGGGTCGGTGACCTCCGTGCCGGGCACGGCCGCGACCGTACGCGTCGCCTCGTTCCTGCTGTCGATCCGGGCGCCGTCGCCGCCCAGGGTGGTGACCCAGGTGTCGACGCGTTCGAGCACGTCGTCGCGGGTCCAGCCGGTGCGCTCCAGCAGCAGGGCGGCCTCGTACTCGTTCGTGAGCAGCCACCGCGCACCGGAGACCAGCTCGCGTATCTGGTCGCCGTCGAGGCGGGCGAGCTGCTGGGAGGGGTCGGCGGCGAAGGGAAGGCCGAGCTGGCGGCACTCCGCGGTGTGCCGGACCATCGCCGCAGGGTCGTTCGGGCAGACGAGGACCAGGTCGGGCCGGTCCCAGGCGCCGACCAGCTGCCACAGGTCGATGTCGCGGGCCTCTTCCATGGCACCCGCGTAGAACGAGGCGATCTGGTTGGCGTCCTCGTCGGTGATGCACATGAAACGGGCGGTCTGCCGCTCGGCGGAGACCCGCACGGCTCCGGTGTCGACGCCGTGCTCCTTGAGCCAGACCTCGTACTCGGCGAAGTCGGTGCCCACGGCCCCGACCAGCAGCGGACGCAGGCCGAGGCTGCCCAGACCGAAGGCGATGTTGGCCGCGACCCCGCCCCGGCGCACGTCGAGCCCGTCGACCAGGAAGGAGAGCGAGACATGGGCGAGCTGATCGGGGATCAGCTGGTCCGCGAACCGGCCGGGAAAGGCCATCAGATGGTCCGTGGCGATGGAGCCTGTCACCGCGATACGCACATTAACTCCTGAACTCCTGTCGGGCGGCCCGGAGCCGGGCCGCGGCGAAGACGTGGCCCGAGCGGCCGGTCAGGCCCCTGCGGCGGCATTGAGGGCGGCGGCCCGGTCGGTGCGCTCCCAGGCGAAGTCCGGCAGCTCCCGGCCGAAGTGGCCGTACGCGGCGGTCTGGGCGTAGATCGGGCGGAGCAGGTCGAGGTCGCGGATGATCGCCGCCGGACGCAGGTCGAACACCTCGGAGACGGCCTTCTCGATCCGCTCCTGGTCCACCGTGCCGGTGCCGAAGGTCTCCACGAACAGGCCGACCGGCTCGGCCTTGCCGATCGCGTAGGCGACCTGGACCTCGCAGCGGGCGGCGAGGCCGGCGGCGACGACGTTCTTGGCCACCCAGCGCATCGCGTAGGCGGCGGAGCGGTCCACCTTCGACGGGTCCTTGCCGGAGAAGGCACCGCCGCCGTGCCGGGCGTAGCCGCCGTAGGTGTCGATGATGATCTTGCGGCCGGTGAGGCCGGCGTCGCCCATCGGGCCGCCGATCTCGAAGCGCCCGGTCGGGTTCACCAGGAGCCGGTAGGCGTCGGTCTCCAGCTTGATGTCGTCCTCGGCGAGCTGCGCGAGAACGGCCTCCACGACGTGCCGGCGGATGTCGGGCACGAGCAGTTCGTCCAGGTCGATGCCGGCGGCGTGCTGCGAGGAGACGACGACGGTGTCCAGGCGGACCGGACGGGTGCCGTCGTACTCGATGGTGACCTGCGTCTTGCCGTCGGGGCGCAGGTAGGGGACGGTGCCGTCCTTGCGCACCTCGGTGAGCCGGCGGGACAGGCGGTGGGCCAGCTCGATCGGCAGGGGCATCAGGTTCGGGGTCTCGTTGGTGGCGTACCCGAACATCAGGCCCTGGTCGCCGGCGCCCTGCTGGTCGAGCTCGTCCTCATCGCCCTCGACCCGCTTCTCGTACGCGGTGTCGACGCCCTGCGCGATGTCCGGGGACTGGGCCCCGATGGACACGGAGACGCCGCAGGACGCGCCGTCGAAACCCTTGGCGGAGGAGTCGTAACCGATGTCCAGGATCTTCTCGCGCACGAGGGTCGGGACGTCGGCGTAGGCACGGGTCGTCACCTCGCCGGCGATATGGACCTGGCCCGTGGTGATGAGCGTCTCGACGGCTACGCGCGAGGACGGGTCCTGCCGCAGCAGCTCGTCGAGGATGGCGTCACTGATCTGGTCAGCGATCTTGTCGGGGTGGCCCTCGGTCACGGACTCGGAGGTGAACAGGCGACGGGACATGGCTCTCCAGAGGGGTGCGTGGTCGGACGGTGGGCGTGCGCGGGCTCACCCCGCACGTTCCGCGGCAGCTCGGAGTACTGGAGCAGCCGCCGGTCACCCGAAGGTGCGCACGGCGATCGCGCCTCCCACCGTCGTCCGCGGCGCTTGAGAACGGTTCGAAGGGTGCTCGACCCGGCCGGGGACGCCCGGCCGGGTGCGTGCGCTCAGCTGCCGACGAGGGCGATGCGAGCGGGGTCGGTCCTCGGGACATCGCGGCGCGGCCTGATCTCGGCCACCACCGCGGCCAGGGCCTCGGCGAAGTCGTCGATGTCCTGCTGCGTCGTGCCCTCGTCCAGCGAGACGCACAGGGCCGGGGTGGCGGTCGCGTGCCGCGCGAGCAGCGGCGTCTCGTCGGCCACCGTCTTGCGCACCGCCACCCCCCGCTCCGCGAGACCGCGCCGGATGAGCGCGGCGGACAGCTCCGGGTGGTGGAAGGCGAGCATCGCCGAAGGGCGCCGGCCGGGTGCGAGCAGTTCGACGCCCGCCACCCCGGCGACGGCCCCGCGCAGCGCGGGGATCAGACCCTCGTACGAGAGGGCCGGCCGCGCGGCGCGGTGGGACAGGACGGAGGCGAACGCGGCGACCGCGGCGGTCGTCGGCACGGGAGAGGCGAGGGCGGCCGCACGCGGCGCCTCGTCGGCCACCTCCGCCCGGGACAGCGCGTCGCGCAGCCTCGCCGACACGTAGGCGAAGCCCACCGAGCGCGGGCCGCGCAGGAACCGCCAGCCGTCGCCGGTCAGCAGGTGGCAGCCGATGTCCGCGATGTCGACGGGCAGTTGGCCCAGTGAGTACGCCGCGTCGACGGCGTACAGGCAGCGGTGCGGGGCGAGCAGGCGGCCGATGTCCGCGACCGGGTTGACGATGCCCCGGTTCGCCGGGACGTGGGGCACGGAGACCAGCGCCACGGAGTCGTCGATGTGCGCGCTCATCCAGTCGAGGTCCAGGTCCCCGTCGGGGCGCAGCGGGACGACCTCAAGCCGGCAGCGGGTGCGGTCGCGCACCGAGCGGAGCGTGGCGAGGTGAGCGGCGCTCTCGTAGGGCGTGGTCCAGACCCGGTCGCGTTTGCCGAGCGCGAGACCGGACACAAGCGCGTCGAACGCCGCCGCGCCGCCCGTGAACAGTTCGGTGTGCCCGTCGGGGGTGTTGAGCAGGCGTTCGAGCCGCTGGTGGACCTCGCCGTGGACGAGGTCGCCGACCCGTTCCTCGAGTTCGTGAGGCCCGAAGCGGTCCTCCACACGTACGCATTCGGTGAGGACCGTGCGGACCGGGTCAGGCATACGGCCCTGACCTGCCGTGTTGAGGTGGATCATCTCCAGGCCCTCCCCTGTGCCAGACATTGCCAACGTGGTTGGCAATACATTGCCTACAGAATGGAGAACTTGGCAATCCACGCTCCAGCAGCGCTCTAGTCCGGGCGTTCCGGCACAGCACGCCATGGGCGGCTCATCAAGGGGAAGTCAGCCGGTCTCCCGTTGCCCGCGGAGCCGTAATTCGGCTGTCTCCGCAGGTCACATGCGGAAAGCAGGACAGGTCACGGCGAATGCCGGGAGGGCGCTCCAGTTATCGGTTTGCCGGGCTCCAGGGATTCTTGAGCACATCCCGAGCGGAATCCAAGGCACAGTTGTCAATCTTCTTGCCAAGGAGTTGCACACACAGGCAGAACCGAGTCACAGAGGAGTCAGTCATGAAGGGTCTCGCCCGCGGACTGGTCGTCACCGCCACGCTCACCGCCGCCCTCTTCACCGCGGCAGGCGTCTCCGCGGCCGACATCGGCTGGCCCGTCGCCCCGTCCACCACCGACTCCGCGGCGGACATCGGCTGGCCCGTCGCCCCGACCACCACCGACTCCCCGACCGGCGACATCGGCTGGCCCGTCGCCCCGAACGGCGACATCGGCTGGCCCGTGGCCGGCGCGTGACGGGCGGCGGGCAGCACTCGGCACCCCGCCCCGCGTCACAGCGGGACGGAGCGGAGTTCAGAAGGGGTCAGCCGGAATCAGCGGGGACCGGCGGAGATCAGCCGGGACCGGCCGGGATCGGCGGAGGTCAGGCGCTGTCCGGCTCCTGGACGAGCCGGGGCGACGGCAGCACGGGCGCGGCACGCAGCTGGGTGAGCGCCTCGGCGAGAATGCGCCAGATCTCGGCGGCCAGGTCGATGTTCCCGCTGGCCTGCGCCTCTTCGGCCAGTGCGCCAAGGCCCTGGACGCCGCTCTCGTCCCCCTCCAGCACACTCAGCTGGTAGCGCAGGACATCGAAACGCACCCGGTCCCGGTACGTCATCAGCTCGTCCCTGGCCAGCCCGGCCAGCAGCGTACGGGCGTCGTCGTAGCGGCCGGTGACGAACGCCAAGTCCGCCTTGAGACCCGCCATTTCCTGGTCCAGCGCCTCCGTGCGGACGAACACCAGGGCTGCTTCCGCCTCGGTGATGCGGCGCTCCGCCGCCGCCGGGTCGGCCGGAGACCTCTGCAGATACAGCCGTCCGGCCGCGATCCGCAGCCGGACCCACAGGGTCAGGTCCACGGCGCTGGAGAATCCGGCCAGCGCCAGTTCCAGGATGTGCTGCGCCCCCGCGTGATCGCCCTGCCGCACGCGCACGGCGGCCACCGTCCACAGCGCCTCCGCCCACAGGGTGTCGGAGCGCCCTTCGACCAGCTCCGCCAGTTCGTCGGCGTGGACACGCGCGTCGGGCAGCCGGCCCGCCTCCGTCTCCACGGACGCCAGGGCGAGCAGCACGGCGGCCCGGTCCTCGACGCCCAAGTCCGCCTCGCAGGCCAGCCGGTGGGCGTCCTCACTCATGACAAGGGCGGCCTGGATCTCGCCGACGGACCGTAAGCAGCGGGCCAGCCGGGTCAGGCCGCGCACCCGCAGCTCGGGCAGCGCGACCTCGTCGCCCAGGCTCACCAGGTCCTCCAGGTGGGCGCGCTCCCCCACGTGGTCGCCCTCCAGCCGGTGGGACTGGGCGAGCAGCCACAGGGCCTGCCAGCGCAGGGCCGGCGACTCGTGGCTCTCGGCCGCGTACGCCTCGCGCAGGACGTCGATGGCGGTGCCGGAGCCGGTGGAGGTGGCCAGCGTGAGCGCGTGCGCTAGCGAACCCGCCGCCGGCTCCTCGAATTCGGAGGGCTGCAGGCCGAGCCGCTCGGCAAGGTAGGCCACCGCGCGCTCGGTGGGCTGGCGTCCCCCGGATTCCAGCCGGGAGAGGTACCCGGTGGACATGCCCTCGCCGGCCAGGGCCGTCTGGGACAGGCCGCGGGCCAGGCGGATCTTCTTCAACCGGCTTCCGAATGCGGGCTGTCGCAGCATGGACCAATTCCTCGGAGAGCAGCGGTCAGGGACGCGTACACGAGAGGAGCGGCCGCGGAGAACGAACGGGCGGGCCGGGGCCTCGGTCGGACATCGAGCCTACGGCCGCTGACAACATCCGGGCAAACGTTTGCCAGACTCCGCGACCGGGTCTCCGGCAGGGCTCACGCGGCCCTTCGTCACTGCTCAAGTCTCGTTCGACCGGGCCCCGAGTGGATACCGAGCATTTCGAGGCAGAATGTCGAGCAGCCGTGCCGAGCGCATGTCCTCACAGGGGGAGTCGCTGATGAAGTGCCTGGTGACAGCGTCGGGGCCGGAGAAGTCCGATGACGACATCGGCTGGCCGAAGCGGTCGGTCAGCTCCGGGGCAGGATCCGGCGCGGTCCGACCTCCGGATGGCCCGGACGACGCCACTCCCGTGGGTAGCCGACCGAGACCTCCTCGAAGCGCACTCCGTCGTACCAGGTCGTGCGCGGGATGTGCAGGTGCCCGTAGACCACGGTGTGCACGGAGAAGCGGGTGTGCCAGTCGGCCGTCAGGTCGGTGCCGCACCACTGCGCGAACTCCGGGTAGCGCAGGATGTCGGTCGGCTGCCGTACCAGCGGATAGTGGTTGACGAGGACGAGCGGAAGAGCCGGGTCTGCCTCGGCGAGCCGGGCCTCCGTCGTCTTCACCCGGGCCCGGCACCAGGCGTCGCGGGTCGGATAGGGGTCCGGGTGGAGCATGAACTCGTCGCTGCACACGACCCCGGACTTGTACGCCAGGTCCAGTGACTCCTGTTTGCCGGCGGCCTCGGGCACCCGGAAGCTGTAGTCGTACAGCAGGAAGAGCGGTGCCACCGTGACCGGGCCGCCGGGACCGGTCCATACGGGGTACGGGTCCTCGGGAGTGACCACCCCGAGGCCGCGGCACATCTCCACGAGGTGGTCGTAGCGCTCCACGCCCTTCAGCTGGAGCGGGTCCTCGCGGGGAGTCCAGAGTTCGTGATTGCCCGGAGTCCAGAGCACTTTGGCATAGCGGCCGCTGAGCAGGTTCAGCACCCACTCGATGTCATGGGCCATCTCGCCGCAGTCGCCGGCGACCACCAGCCAGTCGTCGTCCGATTCCGGGCGCAGCATCCGCTCCACGAGCGTTCGGTTGTCCGAGAACGCGGCGTGCAGGTCGCTCACGGCCCAGAGGGTCGCATTCTCCCGGTGCTGCATATAATGTGACCTTTTCGTCGTTTCCGGTATCGCTCCAGCCGTACACGACTACTGTCGCCCAGGATGAACGGCACCGGGCACCCCGGCCCGGTGCGCGATCCGGACCCGGGCCCTCCATGTCCTCCCCCGACGGGACGGGCCCGGGTCGGGGCGCGTCCGGTCTCAGGCGGCGAACAGATCGAACGTCGACGTCCGCCGGGGTCCCGACAGCACATCGAGCAGCGGGTCGACCGCCAGCATCGCCTGGTGCAGCCGCTGCAGTTGCGGCGAGGGCTCGACGCCCAGCTCCTCGATGAGCCGCGTGCGGAGCCGCCGGTACACATCAAGTGCGGAACTCTGCCGGCCGGAGCGGTAGAGGGCGACCATGACCTGTGAGTGAAGCCCCTCGTGGCGTGGGTGACGGGCGGTCAGCTCCATGAGTTCGGCGATGAGTTCCGTGTGTCGGCCCATCCTCAGGTCCGCGTCGATCCGACGCTCCACCGCCACCAGACGGCTCTCCTCCAGCCGCATGGCCTCTATCTCAAGGACCGGGCCGAGCCGTACGTCCACGAGCGTCTGACCGCGCCACAGGTCGAGGGCGGAGCGAAGACGCTCGGCGGCCAGCGCGTTGTCACCCTCCTCGAAGGCGATCTGCCCCTCACGCGCCAGTTTCTCGTAGACCCGGACATCTATATTCAATTCCGGTATCTGCAACAAGTAACCGCCGTGCCGAGTGGCCAGCACATCCTTCACGCCGTCACGAGAATCCGGACCCATTGCCGTGCCGAGTCTTCGGCGCAGCTGGAGAATATAGGTCTGCAAGGTGGTGAGTGCACTCTGCGGCGGATTCGAGGCCCAGATCTCCTCCATCAGCGTGGGTACCGGCACCACTCGGCTTGGATAAAGCGCAAGCAATGCCAGGATCTGGCGGGGCTTGCCGGCCGTCGGAACGATCGACCCGCCGTTGACCTCGGCCGACAACGGCCCCAGAAGCTGAACCCTCATTCCGCCCTCCCCGTTGGCGTCCGCTCGCCCATGGCCTTGAGTGGCCAGAAAGCTGCGCTGGGAAGCAAGCTATCGGGTCAGGACCCACCGAGTGTTTTTCTCCAGCGACTCTGTAGCGGACTTCAAATAATTCGGTTTACGCAAGCTCTCGGTCTTTCATTTCCCATGGCTCTTCCGCCGGAAAGAGCCGACCTGTAGCGGAATCATTGCGCTGCGTCAGCTGATCGGCACTGCTCCCGCTCCGCCCAGCGGCAGCACGGAGCCGTTGAGGGGGTTGCGCCCGTCGTCGACCGGGGTCGCCAGCAGGGACTTGTGCAACCGCGCGAGCCTGGCCGACGGCTCGATGCCCAGTTCGTGCACCAGGGTGTTGCGCAGCCGCCGGTAGAGCCCGAGGGCCTCGCCCCGGCGTCCCGACCGGTGCAGTGCGATCATGAACTGGGCGTGCAGGTTCTCATGGGTGCGGTAACGGCTCACCAGAACCGTCAGCTCGGCCAGCAGTTCGCGGTGGCGCCCCAGCCTCAGGTCCGCGTCGATGCGCTGGTCGAGGGCGCACAGCCGGGTCTCCTCCAGCCGCTTGACCTCCATGCCCAGCTGCCCGCCCGTCTGCACCCCGGAGAAGGGCGATCCGGTCCACAGCTCCAGCGCCTGCCGCAGGGTTTCGGCGGCCCTGGGGTAGTCGCCCGCGTCCATGGCGCGGTATCCGATGCCGGCGAGCCGGTCGAACTCCCGTACGTCGCTGACCCCGTCGCCGCTGACGAGCATGTAACCGCCGGGGGCGGTCACCAGGACGTCCTTGGAGGTGCGTGCAGGACGGTCGGCGGGGTCCTTGAGAAGGGCCACAGCGATGAGGTCGCGCACTTGGAGCACGTAGGTCTGGAGAGTCGTGCGGGCACTGCGCGGCGGCTTGTCCCCCCACAACTCCTCGACAAGGACCGACACGGGCACCACCTGGTCGGCGTGCAGAGCCAACAGAGCGAGAACCTGACGTGGCTTCGGCGCGGTGGGGGTGATGGACACCCCGTTCTCACGCACCTCCAGCGCACCCAGAGCATCTATGTCCACGCAGCTCGCCTCCCTGACTTCCCGTCCTGTGTGCACAAGGCTCACATTAAAAAACAGCACAGGCGGTTTGTCAATCGACCCGTAACGCCCAACCCCCTTGAGACAAAAGGGGTTTCGGGTGATGTTTGACCCTGTATTACTGGGGCGGGTTGCCGTGTTTTCGAGACGGCAGGTCGGCGTGCTTGGAGCGGAGCATCGCGAGCGAGGCGATCAGGACCTCGCGGGTTTCGGCGGGGTCGATGACGTCGTCCACGAGTCCGC
>NZ_KB892050.1 GCF_000373645.1 Streptomyces sp. ATexAB-D23
ACACCTCATCCAGCGCCGCCGCGAACACCGGGAACGCCTCCGCCAGCTCCCGGCCCATCCCGACCCGCTGACCACCCTGACCCGAGAACACGAACCCGGTCAGACCGCCACGGGCCGCCACGGGTGCGAGCTGCTCGCCCAGCCGCGCACGCAGCTCCTCCGCGTCTGCGCCCAGGACGACAGCCCGGTGCTCCAGCCCGGCCCGGGTCGTCGCCAGCGACAGGCCGACATCGGCCGCGTCCAGACCCTCCACCCCGGCCGTCAGCCGCCGCACCTGCTCCGCGACACCAGCAGCCGTCTTCGACGACACCAGCCACGGCACCACGGGCAGCGCGAAGTCCGGGGCCACCGGCTCCGGCGCGTCGTCCGGTGCCTCCTCGACGGCCGGCGGCTCCTCGATGATCACGTGGGCGTTCGTCCCGCTGACGCCGAACGCGGACACACCCGCCCGCCTCGGCCGGTCACCGGGCGCCCAGTCCCGCGCCCGGTCCAGCAGCTCGACCGACCCCTCCGACCAGTCCACGTGGGACGACGGCGTCTGCGCGTACAGGGTCTTCGGGAGCAGACCGTTCCGCATCGCGAGGACCATCTTCATGACACCCGCGACACCGGCAGCGGCCTGCGTGTGACCGATGTTCGACTTCACCGAGCCCAGCCACAACGGCTGGTCCGCAGGCCGATCCTGCCCGTACGTGGCAAGGAGCGCCTGCGCCTCGATCGGGTCGCCCAGCTTCGTACCCGTGCCGTGCGCCTCCACCGCGTCGACATCGGCCGACGACAGGCGGGCGTTCGCGAGGGCCGCCCGGATGACGCGCTGCTGGGACGGGCCGTTCGGGGCGGTGAGGCCGTTGGACGCGCCGTCCTGGTTCACCGCGCTGCCCCGCACGACCGCAAGGATCTGGTGGCCGTTGCGCTGGGCGTCGGACAGGCGCTCCAGGACCAGGACGCCCACGCCCTCGCCCCAGCCCGTACCGTCCGCGTCGTCCGAGAACGCCTTGCACCGGCCGTCCCCGGCCAGGCCCCCCTGCCGCTCGAACTCCACGAACGCGCCGGGCGTCGACATGATCGCGGCGCCGCCGGTCAGGGCGAGTTCGCACTCGCCCGCGCGGAGCGACTGCGCTGCCAGGTGGAGTGCGACCAGCGACGAGGAGCAGGCCGTGTCCACGGTCACCGCCGGACCTTCGAGGCCCAGGGCGTACGAGATGCGGCCGGACAGGACGCTGCCGGCGCTGCCGGTCATGATGTAGCCGTCGACGCCCTCGTCGGCGCCGAGCAGGATGTCGTAGCGGGACGGGGAGCCGCCCATGAAGACGCCGACCTTCTCGCCCTTCGTGGACATCGGCGCTATGCCCGCACGCTCCAGCGACTCCCACACGACCTCAAGCAGCAGCCGCTGCTGCGGGTCCATGGCAAGCGCCTCACGCGGCGAGATCCCGAACAGGGGGGCGTCGAAGTCGCCCACGCCCTCCAGGAATCCGCCCTGCGTCTCGGGGCCGACCCCGGGCAGGGTCAGGTCCCAGCCGCGGTCGCGTGGCACGGGGGACATGGCGTCCACCCCGTCCGCGACGAGCTGCCACAGGTCTTCGGACGAGCGGACCCCGCCCGGGAACCGGCAGTTCATCGCGATGATCGCGATGGGTTCCCGGGCCGCGTCCTCCACTTCACGGAGCCGCTTGCGGGTCTCGTGAAGGTCGGCCGTCGTCCACTTGAGATAGTCGCGAAGCTTGTCCTCGTTCACCGTACGGACCGTCTCCTGTTGGCGTCGCCACGGGAGACGGTAGCTTCGGCTTTCGCTCAGGAAGACTTACCGAACTCCCTGTGGATGAATTCGAACAGCTCGTCGTCAGTCGCTGTCTCCAACTTGCGGGTTACGGGCACCTCGTCATCCACGGTCTGCCTGTCCCCCAGCGCCGACAGTAGGCTGCGCAGCCGCGCTTGGACGGCGTCGAGGTCTTGGTCTGGGGAAAGAGCTGAAATTCCGGCTTCAATCTTGTCCAGCTCCTGAAGAACTGCCTGGTCCGGCGAGAGCTGTTCGGGCTGCTCGCCGAGGAGCCCGGTGCGCAGCCTTCCGACGAGGTCCAGGGCCGTGGGGTGGTCGAAGACCAGCGTCGCGGGCAGCTTCACGCCCGTCGCCGCCGTCAGCCGGTTGCGCAGCTCCACCGAGGTCAGCGAGTCGAACCCGAGGCTCTTGAAGGGCCGGTCCACCTCGATGGCGTCGGCCTCGTCGTGGCCCAGTACGGCGGCGACGGCGGAGCGTACGAGTCCGAGCAGGGCCGCGTCCCGTTCCGCCGCCACCATGGAGCGCAGCCGGTCGGCGAAGTCCGCGTCCGGCTGGGCGGGCGCGGCGGAGCCGGGGTCGTCGTCCGCGGCGGGCCGGCCGGTCGGCAGCTCGGTGAGGAGCGGCCGGGGCCGGGCGGCGGTGAAGCCGGTCGCGAAGCGCGGCCAGTCGATGTCGGCGACGGTGAGCAGCGTCTCGTCGTGCTCCAGGGCCTGGCGCAGTGCGGCGACGGCCCGTTCCGGGGCCATGGCGTTGACGCCCCGGCGGCGCAGCTGTTCCTCGGCCGCCGGGTCGGCGGCCATGCCGCTGCCGGCCCAGGCGCCCCAGGCGACGGAGGTCGCGGTGCGGCCGCGCGCCCTGCGGGACTGGGCCAGGGCGTCGAGTGCGGCGTTCGCGGCGGCGTAGGCGGCCTGGCCGCCGCTGCCCCAGACGCCGGCGTTGGACGAGAACAGCACGAACGCGTCCAGGTCGGCCTCGTCGAAGAACTCGCCGAACAGTTCGTCCAGATGGGTCGCGCCCAGGGTCTTCGCGGCGAGCACGTCCGCGCACTCGGCGAGGCTTATCTCGGGGAGCGGGGTGGCCTGGACGACTCCGGCGGCGTGGACGACGGTACGGATGCGCAGGCCGTCGTCGCGCAGTTCGGCCAGGAGGGCGGCCAGCGCGGCCCGGTCCGCGACATCGCAGGCGGCGATGGTCACGCGGGCGCCCAGCTCGGTCAGCTCCTTGCGGAGTTCCTCGGCGCCGGGTGCGTCGGGTCCCCGGCGGCTGGTGAGCACGAGGTGCCCGGCGCCGGATTCGGCCAGCCAGCGGGCGACGCGGGCGCCGAGTCCACCGGTTCCCCCGGTGATGAGGGCGGTGTCCCGGGGCTCCCAGGCCCGTGCGGGCGGGGTGTCGCCGAGCGGCGCCGGTACCAGCCGTCGTACGAGGACGCCTTGGCGGCGCACCGCGATCTGGTCCTCGTCGCCGCTGTCGGCCAGCACCTGGCGCAGCCGCTCCGCTTCGGTTCCTCCGGGCCCGTCGAGTGCGGCGGGCAGGTCGATCAGGCCACCCCAGCGGTCGGCCTGCTCCAGGCCGATGACCCGGCCCAGGCCCCAGATCTGCCGCCCGGCGGTGTCGGTGAGCCGGTCGGCGGGGACGGCCAGTTCGGCGGCGCGGGTCAGCAGCCACAGGGGCGCGTCGCCGTCCGTGTCGGTGAGCGCCTGGGCGAGTCGCAGGGTCGCGGCGATGCCCGCGGGTGCCGAGGGGTGCTCCGGGTGGGGGCGCACGTCGGTGCCGAGCAGGGAGACGATGCCGCGCAGGGGCCCGGACTCCGTCTGGTGGGTGCGCAGCAGTTCGGCGAGCGCGTCACGGGTCGACGCCGCCGTGTCGACGGTCACGGTCCGCAGGGTGACGCCGGGGGCCGCTGACAGGGCCCGGCCGACCGTCTCGCACCAGGCCGCGACCTCGCTCACGGCCGCGCCGGGGAGCGCGGGGGTGAGCAGGAGCCATGTGCCGGACAGGCGCGCGGGCCGCTGCTCGGGGAGCGGGCGCCACACGGCGCGGTAGCGCCAGGCGTCCAGCTCCGCGGCGTCCCGCCGGGTGCGTCGCCAGGCGGACAGCTGCGGCAGCACCTCGCCGAGTGCGGCGGCCCCGATGCCGAGGGTGTCGGCGAGGGCGTCGGTGTCCTGGCGCTCGACGGCCGTCCAGAACGTGTCGTCGACCGGGTCGGCGGCGGCCCTCCGCGGGGCGGCCGTTGCCGGGCGCGGCCAGTAGCGGCGGTGCTGGAAGGCGTACGTCGGCAGCTCCACCCGGGCGGCTTCGCCGTCCTGGGAGCCCGCGGTGACCGCGTACCGGTCGATGTCCATGCCGGAGCAGTACGCCTCGGCGAGCGAGGTCGCGAACCGGCGCGGGCCGCCGTCGTCGCGGCGCAGCGAACCGCCGACGAAGACCTGCCCGCCGGCCGGGGCGCCGTCCGCCAGGTCGTCCACGGTCTCCCGGACGGGGACGGTCAGGACGGGGTGCGGGCTCATCTCCAGGAAGCCTCGGTGGCCCTGCCCGGCGAGGGCGCGTACGGCGGGGTCGAGCATCACGGGGCGGCGCAGGTTGTGGAACCAGTAGGCGGCGTCCATCTCTTCGCCTTCGATCCACTCGCCGGTGACGGTGGACAGCATGGGAATCGTGGGGCGCTGCGGCCGGATCGGGCGGAGCGCCGCGCGGACCTCCTCCTCGATGCGGTCGACGTGGGCGCTGTGCGAGGCGTAGTCGACGGGGATGCGCCTGGCCCGTATGCCGTTGGTCTCGCAGTGGGCCAGCAGTTCGTCCAGGGCGTCCACGTCGCCGGAGATCACCACGGACGCGGGTCCGTTGACCGCGGCGACCGAGCAGCGTCCCTCGTATCCGGCGACCAGGTCGGCGGCGGGTTCGGGGGCGAGCATCACGGAGACCATGCCGCCGCTTCCGGCGAGTGCGGTCAGGGCGCGGCTGCGCAGGGCGACGACCCGGGCGGCGTCGCTCAGGGAGAGCGCGCCGGCCACGCAGGCGGCGGCGATCTCGCCCTGGGAGTGCCCGATCACGGCGTGCGGGCGGACCCCGCAGGACTGCCAGAGTTCCGCGAGGGAGACCATCACCGCGAACAGCACGGGCTGGACCACGTCCACCCGGTCGTACCCGGGGGCCCCGGGCGCACCGCGCAGTACGTCGGTCAGTTTCCAGTCCACGTGCGCGGCGAGCGCCTCCTCGCACTCGGCGAGCTTCGCGGCGAACACCGGGGAGGACGCGGCCAGTTCGGTGGCCATGCCGGCCCACTGGGCGCCCTGTCCCGGGAAGACGAACACGGTCCTGCCGGGCGGGCCGGCCGTCGCGGTGACGACGTGGGCGGCCTCCCGGCCGTCGGCGAGCGCGGTCAGGCCGGCCACCAGCTCGTCGGGGCCGGTGCCGATGACGGCGGCGCGCCGGTCGAGCGCCGCGCGGGTGGTGGCCAGGGCCCGCGCCACGGCCCCGGGGGCCGGTGCGTCCGGGCCGGTGACGCCGGACAGCAGCCGGGTGGCCTGGTCGGCGAGCGCCTGCGGGGTCTTGCCGGACAGGGTCCACAGCACCGCGTCCGAGAACGGGGCGGTGCGGGGGGCTTCGTCCGGGTCCGGGAGTGCGGGCTCGGGTGCCTGCTCCAGGATGACGTGGGCGTTGGTGCCGCTGACGCCGAAGGCCGAGACCCCGGCGCGGCGCGGTCGGCCGAGGTCGGGCCAGGCGCGCTGCTCGGTGAGGAGCCGTACGCCCCCGCCCGGCGCGCTCTCCCAGTCGACGTGCGAGGTGGGGGCGGACACGTGGAGGGTCTTCGGCAGGGTGGCGTGCCGCAGCGCCAGGACGGTCTTGATGACTCCGGCGACTCCGGCCGCCGCCTGGGTGTGCCCGATGTTCGACTTGAGCGAACCCAGCCACAGCGGGCGGTCGTCGGGCCGGTCCTGCCCGTAGGTTGCGAGGAGCGCCTGTGCTTCGATCGGGTCGCCCAGTGTGGTGCCCGTGCCGTGCGCCTCGACCGCGTCGACGTCCTGGGGGGTGAGCCGGGCGGCGGCCAGCGCCTGGCGGACGACGCGCTGCTGGGCGGGGCCGCTGGGTGCGCTGAGGCCGTTCGACGCGCCGTCCTGGTTGACGGCGGTGCCACGGATCACGGCGAGCACGGGGTGCCCCTTGCGACGCGCTTCGGACAGGCGTTCCACCATGACGACGCCCGCGCCCTCGCCCCAGCCTGTGCCGTCGGCGTCCTCGGAGAACGCCTTGCAGCGGCCGTCGGGCGACAGCGCGCGCTGTCGGCTGAACTCCACGAACGCGCCGGGGGTGCTCATCACGGACGCGCCCGCCACCAGCGCGGCGCTGCACTCCCCGGCCCGCAGCGCCTGGCAGGCCAGGTGCAGGGCGACCAGGGAGGCGGAGCAGGCGGTGTCCACGGTCATGGCCGGGCCCTCCAGCCCGAACGTGTACGAGATCCGGCCCGAGAACACGCTCGCGGAGCTGCCGGTGGCGACGTAACCGGCGACGTTCTCCTCGGAGTTGTGCAGGGCCACCGGGTAGTCCTGGCCGTTGGTGCCGGCGAACACGCCGATGCGGCTGCCCCGTACGGAACGCGGGTCGATGCCGGCCCGCTCGAACGCCTCCCAGGAGCATTCGAGGAGGAGGCGCTGCTGCGGGTCCATCGCCAGCGCCTCACGCGGGTTGATGCCGAACAGGTCGGCGTCGAAGTCCGCCGCCCCGTGCAGGAAGCCGCCCTCCCGCGCGTACGAGGTCCCTTCGTGGGCGGGGTCCGGGTGGTACAGGCCGGCGGTGTCCCAGCCCCGGTCCTCGGGGAACGGGCCGATGCCGTCCGCCCCGTCGGTGAGCAGCCGCCACAGCTCCTCGGGGGTGCGGATGCCGCCGGAGAACCGGCAGCTCATGCCGACCACGGCGATCGGTTCGTCGTCGGCCGCGGCCACGGCCGCCGGGAGGAGGCTGTCGTCGGGGGCGTCGTCGGCTCCGGTCAGCTCCTGGAGGAGGTGGCGGGCGAGCGCGTCGGCGTTGGAGTGGTCGTAGACGAGGGTGGCGGGCAGGACGAGGCCGGTGAGCGCGGCGAGCCGGCCGCGCAGGTCCAGGGCGAGCAGCGAGTCGAAGCCCAGTGCCGAGAACGCGGCCTCCGGTTCGACGGCGGCGGCGGACTCGTGCCCCAGCACCTCGGCGGCCTGTGCGCGCACCGCGTCCAGCAGGGCGGCGTGCCGGGCAGGCTCGGGCAGGGCGAGCACCTCGCGCCGCAGCGTCGGCGCGTCGTCCGCCGGGTCGGCGGCGGTGTCCGCCGGTCCGCCCAGTTCCGCGAGGAGACCGCTGGGCCGGCCGGCGGACAGCCGCGCCCAGTCGGCGTCGGCGATGACCGAGCAGGGCGTGGCGGCGGTCAGGGCGTGCTCCAGCGCGGCCAGTGCGGCGGGGGCGTCCATCGGGTTGAGCCCGGTGTGCCGCATCCGCTCGGCGAGGCCGTCGTCGGCGGCCATGCCGTCACCGGCCCAGGGGCCCCAGGCGACCGACAGCGCGGGCCGGCCGGAGCGCCGGCGCGTCTCGGCCAGTGCGTCCAGGTAGGCGTTGGCCGCCGCGTAGCCCGCCTGGCCGACGGCGCCCAGGGTGCCGGCCAGCGAGGAGAACAGGACGAAGGCGGCGGGTTCCCGCTCGCCGAGCAGCTCGTCCAGATGAGTGGCCGCGGCGGCCTTCGCCGCCCACATGCCGTCCAGTTGACGGCGGGTCATCGTGTGCAGCAGCCCGTCGTCGACCACCCCAGCGGCGTGCACGACGCCGTCGATACGGACGCCGTCCGTATCGAGTCCGCCGATCAGCGCGGCGAGCGCGTCCCGGTCGGAGACGTCGCAGGCCGCGAGGGTGACACGGATTCCGGTCTCGGCCAGTTCGTCGCGCAGTGCGGACGCGCCTGGCGCGTCCGGCCCGCGACGGCCGACGAGTACGAGGTGCTGGGCGCCGTGCCCGGCCAGCCACCGGGCGACATGCGCGCCCAGCGCTCCCGTGCCTCCGGTGACCAGGACGGTGCCGCCCAGCGGCGGAGCGCCCACGTCACCGGCCGGGCGTGCGGCGCGCTCCAGGCGCCGCGCGGAGATGCCCGCGGAGCGGATGGCGATCTCGTTCTCGCCGGTTCCCCCGGCCAGCAGCCCGGCCAGCCGTTCGAGGTCCCGTGCGGTGGGCTGTTCCGGCAGGTCGACCAGTCCGCCCCAGCGGTCGGGGTGTTCCAGCGCGGCCACCCGCCCCAGGCCCCAGACGGCAGCCTGCTCGGGGTCCGGAGCCGCGTCGGCGTCCCCGGTGGCGACGGCGCCGCTGGTGACGCACCACAGCGGCGCGCTGACCGAGGCCTCGCCGAGCCCGCGCACCACGTCCGCGAGCCAGCCGGCCCGAGCAGGTCCGGTCCCTGCGGCCCCTGTCGGCAGGCAGACGACCCCGGCGGCTTCGGTGTGCGCGCGAAGCAGTTCCGCCGGGTCCGTGTCCGGGGCGATGGCGACCTGTTCCGGCTGCGCACCGTGGGCCCGCAGCCCTTCGGCGAGCGCGGCGGCGAACGGGTCGCCGTCCTCGGGCGCCAGCATCAGCCAGCGCCCGGCGAGCCGGCCTTGCCGTTCGGTGATCCGGCGCCAGACGACCTGGTGGTTCCAGCCGTCCCCGGCCCCGGAGGGTTCCGCGCCGAGCCAGTAGCGCCGGCGCTGGAAGGCGTACGTGGGCAGGTCCGTGATCCGTGCTCCGGCCGGGGCGAAGAACGCCTCCCAGCCGGCCTCCGCGCCGGCCGCCCACAGGTGGGCGAGGGCGGTGACGGCGGTGACGGGCTCCGGCTTGTCCCGGCGCAGCATCGAGACCACCGAAGCGGCGTCCTCGTACGTCTCCTGGACGGCCCCGACCAGGCTCGCGTCCGGCCCGAGTTCCACGAAGCGGGTCACGCCCAGGGCCTTCAGCCGGGTGACGGCGTCGGCGAACCGCACCGTGCCCCGCACCTGGTCCGCCCAGTAGGCCGCCGAGAAGTCCGTGACCTGCTCGCCGGTCAGCGTCGACACGATCGGGATGCGCGGGCTCTCGTACGTCAACTCGCTTGCCGCATCGGTGAATTCGGCGAGCATCGGGTCCATCAGGTGCGAGTGGAAGGCGTGGCTGACGTCCAGCCGGCGGCCCTGCCGTCCGGCGAGTTGAGCGGCCACCGCCTCGACGGCCTCGCGCGTACCGGAGACGACGACCTGACCGGGGGCGTTGACCGCCGCGACGGAGGCACCGTCCACCAGCAGCGGTGTGACCTCGTCGGGGGTCGCCCGTACGGCCCACATCGCACCGCCGGCCGGCAGCGCCTGCATCAGACCCGCTCGGGCCGCGACCAGCCGGCACGCGTCCGCCAGGGACAAC
>NZ_KB892051.1 GCF_000373645.1 Streptomyces sp. ATexAB-D23
CGCGGGCCCGCGGAGATCCGCCGGACAGGCCCGAGGCGCCCGGGACCGGGTTTCACCGAGATCGCGGAATAGCGCGGCACAGCGCGGAAGGGCAGGACGTCACATGGACACCTCGCGACCCATGAAATCCTCCCGCGCCGGCGATCAGCCGGTGGCGGTCGTCGGTGTCTCGTGCCGGCTGCCGGGCGCGGCCGGCCCGGACGAGTTCTGGCGGCTGCTGACCGACGGGCGGAGCACGGTCGGCCGCGTTCCGGCCGGACGAGAACCGGCCGGCGGCGACTGGGGCGCGTTCATCGAGGACGTCGACCGGTTCGACGCCGGCTTCTTCGGGATCACCCCCCGCGAGGCCGCCGTACTCGACCCCCAGCAGCGGCTGATGCTCGAACTCGCCTGGGAGGCGTTCGAGGACGCCCGGATCGTTCCCGGCGAACTGTCCGGCAGCGCGACAGGCGTGTTCGTCGGCGCGATGCGCGACGACTACGCCCTGCTGGCCGACCACGCCGGCCGCGCCGCGCTCAACCACCACGCGATGGCCGGCCTCAGCCGAGGCGTCATCGCCAACCGGGTCTCGCACACCATCGGACTGCGCGGGCCCAGCCTCGTCATCGACACCGGCCAGGCCTCCTCGCTGGTCGCCGTGCACACCGCAGTGGAGAGCCTGCGGCGCGGCGAGAGCACCCTCGCCCTCGCGGGCGGCGTCAACCTCAACCTCGCGGCCGGGACCGGCGCACTCGCCGAGGAGTTCGGGGGCCTGTCCCCGGACGGCCGCTGCTACACCTTCGACCACCGGGCCAACGGCTTCGTACGCGGCGAGGGCGGCGTCGCCCTCGTCCTCCGGCTGCTCCCGGACGCCATCGCCGCCGGCGACCGCGTCTACGGCGTGATCCACGGCGGTGCCGTCAACCACGACGGCGCGGCCGAGCAGCTGACCACCCCCAGCCGTGACGCCCAGGCCGAGGTGCTGCGACAGGCGTACGCGTCGGCCGGCATCGCCCCGGAGTCCGTGCAGTACGTCGAACTGCACGGCACCGGCACCCCGGTGGGCGACCCGGTCGAGGCGGCCGCACTCGGCGCCGTGCTCGGCAGCGCCCGCGACACCACGCGCCCCTTGCTCGTCGGGTCGGTCAAGACGAACGTGGGGCACCTGGAGGCCGCGGCGGGAGCGGCCGGCCTGCTCAAGACCGTGCTGGCCCTGTCGCACGGCCACATCCCCGCGAGCCTCGGCTTCGAGAAGCCCAGCCCCGGCATCGCGCTGGACGAACTGAACCTGCGGGTCGTCGGCGACCCCACCGAGTGGCCGGACGCCGACCGCCCCCGGATCGCCGGAGTCAGCTCCTTCGGCATGGGCGGCACCAACTGCCACCTCGTCCTCTCCCAGCCCCCGGCGCCGGCCCCCGCGCCCGCCTCCCCGCATCCGGTGCCGGTGCCGGTGGTGCCCTGGGTGCTGTCCGGCCGCGGCGCCGCCGCACTGCGCGGACAGGCCGCGGCGCTGCGCCCGGCGGTGGGCGCGGCCGGTGCGCGCGAGGTGGGCTGGTCGCTGGCGACGACCCGGACCCGGTTCGAGCACCGTGCCGTGGTGGTGGGCGGTGACGCCGAGAGCCTGGACGCCGGTCTCGACGCGCTCGCCCGCGGCGAGTGGCTGCCGCAGACCGTGTCCGGAGTGGCCGGCGACGGCCTGACCGGGTTCGTGTTCTCGGGTCAGGGCGGTCAGCGGGTCGGTATGGGCCGGGAACTGGCGGAGGCGTTCCCGGTGTTCGCGGCGGCGCTGGACGAGGTGTGTGAGCACTTCGACGGGCTGCGCGAGGTGATGTTCACCGACGCGGATTCCCTGAAGAACACCGGCTGGGCGCAGCCCGCGATCTTCGCCGTCGAGGTGGCGTTGTTCCGGCTGGTCGAGTCGTGGGGGGTCCACCCCGACTACCTGGTCGGTCACTCGGTGGGTGAGCTGGCCGCCGCGCATGTCGCTGGGGTGCTGTCTCTGGCGGATGCGTGCCGGCTGGTGTCGGCGCGTGCGGGTCTGATGCAGGCGCTGCCCGCCGGCGGGGCGATGTGGGCCGTACGGGCGACCCCCGAGGAGGTCACCCCGCTACTGCCCGACGGCGCCTCGGTGGCGGCGGTGAACGCCCCCGGTCAGGTCGTCGTCTCCGGTACGCGCGAGGCGGTCGAGGCGGTGGCCGCTCGGCTCACCGGACGGCAGGGCCGCCGGCTGGACGTCAGCCACGCCTTCCACTCGCACCTGATGGACCCGATGCTCGCCGAATTCACTTCTGCGGCGAGCGAGTTGACGTACGACACCCCCCGCGTCCCGATCGTGTCCACGCTGACCGGGGAGCCGACCGAGGAGTTCACCGCGTCGTACTGGGCCGACCAGGTCCGCGGCACGGTCCGCTTCGCCGACGCCATCACCCGGCTCACGGCCCTGGGCGTCACCCGGTTCCTGGAGCTGGGCCCGGACGCCGGGCTCGTCGGCGCGATCGGTGAGACCCGTGAGGGTGCCCTCGCCGTGGCGGCGCTCAGCCGTAAGCAGCCCGAACCCGTCACCGCCGTCACGACTCTGGCCCGGCTGTGGGCGGACGGTGCCGACGTCGACTGGACGGCCCTCTTCCCGGGGCCCGCCCCGGCCACCGTGGACCTGCCCACCTACGCCTTCCAGCGGCGCCGCCACTGGTTCGACACGGCCTCGGAACCGGCCGCCGACGAGGAGGTCGTGACCAGCGCGGCCGGCGCACGGCTCGCCGAGGCCCGTACGCGGGACGAGCGGCGGCTCGTCCTCCTGGACCTGGTCCGGACGCGGGCGGCCGCCGTGCTCGGATACGAGGACACCGAAGCGATCCCGGCCCGAACCCCGTTCAAGGACATCGGGTTCGACTCGCAGTCGCTGCTCCGGCTGAGCGGACGGATCGCCACCGACCTGGCCGTCGAGCTGCCGGGCACCGTGCTGTTCAACCACCCCACCCCGGAACGGCTGGCCGCGTACCTGCTGGAGGCGGTGCACGGCAGGCCCGTGGCGCCCGCCGCGCCCGAACCGGTCCGGGCCGCCGCGGACGAACCGCTCGCCATCGTCGGCATGGCGTGCCGGCTGCCCGGCGACGTCGACGGCCCGGACGCGCTGTGGAAGCTCCTCATGGCGGGCGGCGACGCCATCGGCCCGCTCCCCGCCGACCGGGGCTGGGACATCGACGCGCTGTACGACCCCGACCCGGACCGGCCCGGCAGCAGCTATGTGCGGGCCGGCGGATTCCTGGGCGGGGCCACCGAGTTCGACCACGAGTTCTTCGGCATCTCCGCCCGCGAGGCACTGGCCATGGACCCGCAGCAGCGGCTGCTGATGCAGACCGCCTGGGCCGCGTTCGAGAACGCGGGGCTGCTGCCGGACGACCTCAAGGGCAGCGACACGGGTGTGTTCGCGGGCGTGATGCCCTCGGACTACGGCAGCCCGGACAGCATGCCGGACGAGCTGGTGGGCTACCAGGTCACGGGCGGGGCACCGAGCGTCGCCTCCGGGCGGCTCGCCTACCACTTCGGCTTCACCGGGCCCGCCGTCAGTGTCGACACGGCCTGCTCCGGCTCCCTGGTCGCCCTGCACCTGGCCGCCCAGTCGCTGGCCTCGGGCGAGTGCGGACTCGCCCTCGTCGCCGGGGTCTCGATCACCCCCACACCCGCCTCGCTGATCAGCTTCAGCCGGCTGCGCGCCCTGTCCGCCGACGGCCGCTGCCGCGCGTTCGCCGAGGACGCGGACGGCTTCGGCATGGGCGAGGGCGTCGGCGTCCTCCTGGTGGAGCGGCTGTCCGACGCCCGCCGCAACGGTCACCGGGTGCTCGCGCTGGTACGCGGCAGCGCGATCAACCAGGACGGCGCGTCGAACGGTCTGACCGCGCCCAACGGCCTGTCCCAGGAGCAGGTGATCCGCCGGGCGCTGGGCCGGGCCGGCCTCGGCCCCGCCGACGTGGACGCCGTCGAGGCGCACGGCACCGGGACCCGGCTCGGCGATCCGATCGAGGCGCACGCGCTCATGGCGACGTACGGCGAAGGCCGGCCCGCCGAGCGGCCCCTGTGGCTCGGCTCGGTCAAGTCCAACGTGGGGCACACCCAGGCGGCGGCCGGCGTCGTCGGCGTGATCAAGATGGTGCAGGCGCTGCGGCACGGCACCCTGCCGGGCACCCTGCACGTGGCCGAACCCACCTCGCGGGTGGACTGGGAGACGGGCGGCGTCCGGCTGCTCGCCGAGTCCCGGCCCTGGCCGGAGACGGACCGGCCGCGCCGGGCCGGTGTCTCCGCGTTCGGCATCAGCGGCACCAACGCCCACGTGATCCTGGAACAGCCCCCCCGGCCGCGGCCCGAGCCCGTCGCGGCACCGGCCGCGGCCGGCCCGTCCGCCGTGCCATGGCTGCTGTCGGCCCGCGACGGGCAGGTCCTGCGGGACCGGGCCGCCTCGCTGGCTGCCTGGGCGGACGGCGGCACCGAACCGGCGGCGGTGGGACGGGAACTGGCGACGGCACGGACCTGGTTCGAGCACCGGGCCGCGGTCGTCGGCGGGCACGACGAGGGGCTGCGGGCGCTGGTGGCCGGTGAGCCCTGCGCACACGTGGTGTCGGGCCTGGCGGGACCGCTGGGGCGGACCGTGTTCGTCTTCCCCGGGCAGGGCGCGCAGTGGGTCGGCATGGGTGCCGGTCTGCTGGACGGCTCCGAGGTGTTCGCACGGGCCGTCGCCCAGTGCGAGGAGGCCCTATCGGCGTACGTCGACTGGTCGTTGACCGATGTGCTGCGAGGCGCGGAGGGGGCCGCGTCGCTGGAGCGGGTGGATGTGGTGCAGCCCGCCTCGTTCGCCGTGATGGTCGCGCTGGCCGCCGTCTGGCGCTCGTACGGAATCGAACCGGACGCCGTGGTCGGGCACTCGCAGGGCGAGATCGCCGCTGCCTGCGTGGCCGGGGCACTGTCCCTGGAGGACGCGGCGCGGGTGGTGTGCCTGCGCAGCAGGGCGCTGACCGCGCTGGCGGGCCGTGGCGCCATGGCCATCGTCGCGGTGCCGGAGGAAGAGGCCGAAGCCCTCGTGTCCCGGTTCGACGGGCGGCTGTCCGTCGCCGCCGTGAACGGGCCCGGCATGGTGGTGCTCTCCGGAGACCCCGCCGCACTCGAAGACGTGGGCCGCACCTGCGAGGAGCGGGGTGTACGGGTGCGGACGATCCCCGTCGACTACGCCTCGCACTCCGCGCACGTCGAGGAGATCCTCGGCGAACTTGGCGAACTGCTCGCCCCCGTACGGCCCCGCACACCCCGGGTGCCGTTCTTCTCCACCGTCACCGCCGACTGGATCGACTCCCCGGCGCTCGACGCCGCCTACTGGGGCACGAACCTGCGCCGCCCCGTGCGGTTCGCCGAAGCCGTGCGGGCACTCGCCGGGCAGGGCCACGGGCTCTTCGTGGAATGCAGCCCGCATCCGGTGCTGCTCGCCGCGACCGAGGAGACCCTCGCCGAACACGACGACACCTGCGCCGTGGGCTCGCTGCGCCGCAACGACGGCGGCCCCGACCGCCTGCTCCTCTCGCTGGCCGAGGCGTGGGTGCGCGGCGCCCCCGTCGACTTCGGCCCCGCGTTCACCGGGGGGTCCGCGCGGCCCGCTTCCGACCTGCCCGGCTACCCCTTCCGGCGCCGCCGCCACTGGCTCGAAGCGCCGGCCGCGGCCGCCGCACGCCGGGAGACCGCCGTCGTCGACAGCTGGCGCTACCACGTCGACTGGACGCCCGTGCCGGACATTGGGGAGCCGTCGCTCTCCGGCGACTGGCTGGTGCTCATCCCGACGGGCCCGTCGCGCGACGGCCTCGTGGAGACGGTGCTGACGGGCCTCGCCCGGCACGGCGCCACCCCCCACGCCATCGGCGTGGCCGACCTGGTGCGCGAGGGGGCCGCCCTGCCGGACCGGATCGACGGCATCCTGTCGCTGGCCGCCCTGGACGAGCGGCCGAGCGCCGGCCGGCCCGAAGTCACCACCGGCCTCGCCGCTACCGTCACCGCGGTACGGGCCCTGGCCGCGCGCGCTCCCGGCGCCCCGCTGTGGCTGGCCACATCGGGCGCGGTCGGCACCGCGTCCGACGACACCGTCAGCGCCCCCCTCCAGGCCCAGGTCTGGGGCCTGGGCGTGGTGCTCGGCCTGGAGGAGGCCGACCGGACCTGCGGCCTGGTGGACCTGCCGGGCGAACCGGGCGCGGACAGCCTCCGGCAGCTCGCGGCGGTCCTGTCCGGGGCCACCGGGGAGCACGAGGTGGCCGTACGCGACGACACCGTGTACGCCCGAAGACTCGTCCACGCCCCCGCGCCGGACGCCGAGCCGTGGCGCCCGCGCGGCACCGTGCTGATCACCGGGGGCACCGGAGTCCTGGGCGCCCACGTGGCGCGCTGGGCCGCCCGGCACGGAGCGGCCCGCCTGATCCTGACCAGCAGACTCGGCCCGGACGCGCCGGGCGCCGACGAGCTGACCGCCGAACTGACCGGACTCGGCGCCGAGGTGACGGTCGCCGCCTGCGACGCCGCCGACGCGGACCGGCTCGCCGCCGTCCTCGCGACGATCGGCGAGGACCGGCCGCTGACCGCCGTCGTGCACGCCGCCGGGGTCACCCATCCGGAGACCCCCGTCGGCGACCTGACCGACGCCGAACTCGCCCGGGTGCTGCGGGCGAAGGTGACGGGCGCCCGCAACCTGGACGCCCTCACCGCGGACCTGGACCTGGACGCCTTCGTCCTCTTCTCGTCCGGGGCCGGCATCTGGGGCGACGTCGGCAAGGCCGGATACGCCGCCGCCAACGCCTACCTGGACGCGTTCACCGCAGAGCGGCGCGCCCGCGGCGCGGTGGCCACGTCCGTCGCCTGGGGCGCCTGGGACGGCGGCATGTCCGAGGGGGACGCCGCCGAACTGTTCGCGCGGCGCGGCGTACGCCTCATGTCGCCCGAGCGGGCCGTCCGGGCACTCGCCCGCGCGGTGGGCCGGGGTGACACGAACGTCGCCGTCGCCGACTTCGACCTGGCCCGTTTCCTGCCCCTCTACACGATGACGCGGGACCGCCGCCTCGTCGCCGGGCTCAGCCCCGTACAGCAGGACACCGCGTACCCGGTGCCGGCCTCGTACACGGACGGTGCCGAGCCGGCGCCCGAGCCCTCGTCGGGGCTCGCGGACCGGCTGGCCGGGCTGCCCGCCGACGAGCGGGAGAGCGCCCTGACGGACCTGGTCAGCGGGGAGGCCGCGACCGTCCTCAAGGCCGAAGGGCCGCAGAGCGTGCGACCGCGCTCGACCTTCAAGGAACTCGGCTTCGACTCCCTCACCGCGCTGGAGTTCCGCAACCGGCTGGGCGTCGCGACCGGCCTGAAGCTGCCCGCTTCCCTCATCTACGACCACCCCACTCCGCTGGCACTCGTCCAGCATTTGAGCGACGAGCTGTTCGGTGGGGCCGACGACGTATTGGCCGAACTGGACCGTATGGAAGCCCGGTTGTCCGCCCTGCCGGACGAGGAACGCGACCGTATCGGACTGGCCGACCGACTGCGTTCCCTGCTGCGCCGGGTGGAGCCGGCCGAGCAGACCACGGCCGGCGCACAGGCCGACGACGACCTGACGGCGGCTTCGAACGACGAGATCTTCGACCTGATCGACCGGGAGTTGGGTATCAGATGAGCGGCGACGCGACCGAACAGCGGCTGCGGGAGTACCTGAACCGACTCACCGCCGAGCTGCGAACCAGCCGCAAGAAGGTCCGGGAGCTTGAGGACAAGCGGACCGAGCCCATCGCGATCGTCTCGATGAGCTGCCGCTTCCCCGGCGGCGCCGACACCCCCGAGAAGTACTGGGAGCTGGTCGAGGCCGCCGCCGACGTCGTCGGCGAGATGCCGGGAGACCGGGGCTGGGACCTGGACGGGCTGTACCACCCCGACCCCGAGCACCCCGGCACCAGCTACACCAGGCGCGGGGCGTTCCTGGCCCGCGCCGCCGAATTCGACGCCGGGTTCTTCGGGATCTCGCCGCGCGAGGCCCTCGCCATGGACCCCCAGCAGCGGCTGCTCCTGGAGACGTCGTGGGAGGCGATCGAGCGGGCCGGGATCGACCCCGAGAGCCTGACCGGCGAGCGCGCGGGCGTGTTCGTGGGTGCGAGCAACGCGGGCTACGGCTCCGATGTACGCGCCGTCCCCGAGGGCGTCGAGGGCCATCTGCTGACCGGCAGCCACGACTCCGTGATGTCCGGCCGGATCGCGTACACCCTGGGCCTTGAGGGGCCCGCCGTCACCATCGACACGGGGTGCTCCTCGGCGCTGGTGGCCCTGCACCTGGCGATCCGTGCCCTGCGCGACGACGACTGCTCCCTCGCGCTGGCCGGCGCCGCCGCGGTGATGGGCCATCCGCTCAACTTCACCGAATTCAGCAGGCAGTCCGGGCTCGCCGAGGACGGCCGGGTCAAGGCGTTCTCCGACGACGCCGACGGGACCGGCTGGGGCGAGGGCGTCGGCGTGCTGCTCCTGGAACGCCTCTCGGACGCCCAGCGCAACGGCCACCGGATCCTGGCCGTGCTCCGCGGCTCCGCCGTGAACCAGGACGGCGCTTCCAACGGCATGACCGCGCCCAGCGGTCCGGCGCAGCAGCGGGTGATCCGCCAGGCGCTGGCGAACGCGGGCGTGGCGGCGGCCGAGGTCGACGTGGTGGAGGCGCACGGCACGGGCACGACGCTCGGTGATCCGATCGAGGCGCAGGCGCTGCTGGCGACGTACGGCCGGAACCGCCCCGAGGACCGCCCGCTGTGGCTGGGCTCGGTGAAGTCGAACATCGGCCACACCCAGGCCGCTGCCGGTGTGGCCGGCGTGATCAAGATGGTGCTGGCGATGCGGCACGGTGTGCTGCCGAAGTCGCTGCACGTGGGCACGCCTTCGTCGCACGTGGACTGGTCGTCGGGTGCGGTGGAGCTTCTGTCCGAAGCCCGTGAGTGGCCGGCCGGTGAGCAGCCGAGGCGCGCGGGTGTGTCGGCGTTCGGGATCAGCGGGACGAACGCGCACGTGATCGTGGAGGAGGCGCCCGAGACGGAGACCCCGGAGCCGGCGCCTTCGGTGGCGCC
>NZ_KB892052.1 GCF_000373645.1 Streptomyces sp. ATexAB-D23
GGTCTGGGTGGTTTGGTGGCCCGGCATCTGGTGGAGGTGTGTGGGGTGCGGCGTCTGGTGCTGGCGGGGCGTCGTGGTGCGGATGCGCCGGGGGTTGAGGAGTTGTGTGAGGGTTTGCGGGGTTTGGGTGCTGAGGTGTCGGTGGTGGCGTGTGATATGTCGGATCGGTCTGCGGTGGCGGGTGTGGTGGAGGGTGTGGGTNCTGGGTTGGTGGGTGTGGTGCATGCGGCGGGTGCGGGTGACAACGGTCTGGTGGGTTCGATGGATGGTGCCCGGCTGGATCGGGTGCTGGGGGCGAAGGCTGATGGTGCGTGGTATTTGCATGAGTTGACGCGTGGGTGTGAGCTGGCGTTCTTCGTGTTGTTCTCGTCGGCGGGTGGTTCGGTGCTGGCGGCGGGGCAGGCGAACTACGCGGCGGCGAATGTGTTCCTGGACGCGCTGGCGGTGCAGCGTCGGGCGGAGGGGCTGCCGGCCACCTCACTCGCCTACGGTCTGTGGGACGTCGCCACGGGCTTGACCGAGGCCATCGACGACGACGCCCGCCTCATGGCCGCACGCGGTCTGCCCGCTCTCGCCCCCGCCGACGCGCTCCGGCTCTTCGACGCCGGTCTGCGCTCCGGGCTGCCGGCGCTGGTGCCGCTCGCCGTCGACGTACCGACCCTGAAGGCGAAGCCGGGCGCGCTGCACCCCCTTCTGCGGGACATGGTCCTCACCGAAGCCGGTCCCGTGGTCCGGAGCCGTACGAAGAGCGCCGACCCCGCCGCGCTGGTGGCCCGCCTCGCCGCGCTCGGCGCGGAGGGCCGCGACCGGGCCCTGCTGGACCTGGTCCGCGGTCACGCCGCCGCGGTCCTGGGCCACTCGGACGCCGCGGCCGTCCCGGCCGAGCGCGGATTCCTCGACAGCGGGTTCGACTCCCTGACGGCCCTGGAACTCAGGAACCGCCTGGGCGAGGTGACCGGCTGCCGGCTGGCGCCGACGCTGATCTTCGACTATCCCTCGGCCGCCGAACTGGCCGCGCACCTGAGCCGGACGCTCTTCGGGGAGGACGTTCCCGCGGATGACCTCAGCGCGGCCACCGCGGACGAGCTGTTCGACATCCTCGACGGCGAGGTGTAGGGCCGTTCCCGGCCGGCCCTGCCGGGAATGGCACCCAGACGCTTATGTGGGCACCGACCGGAACGAGGAGCGAGTGTGCTGAACCGGATAGTCGTCGTGGGCGCGGCGGCTGCAGGACTGACCGCGGTGGAGACGCTGCGGGCCAAGGGGTACGAGGGTGGGCTGACGCTCGTCGGTGACGAACGCCATCCGCCGTACGACCGTCCGCCCCTCTCCAAGGAGTTGCTGGGCGAGAGCTGGGAGCCACCGAGCACCTGGTTGCGCAAGGAGGACGTGCTGGCGGCCGTCGACGCCGATCTGCGCCTCGGCTGCCGGGCCACAAGCCTCGATCAGGCCGCCCGCACGATCACCCTCTCCACCGGCGAGAGGCTGCCCTACGACGCGGCGGTCATCGCGACCGGCCTTCGGCCGCGCGGGCTCTCCTGCGGGGACGGGCTGCGGGGCGTCCATGTCCTGCGGTCGCTGGACGACGCGGTCCGGCTGCGCGAGGCACTCCTGGAGCGGCCCAAGGTGGCGGTGATCGGCGCCGGCTTCCTCGGCGCCGAGGTCGCCGCCACGGCCCGCGGTGCCGGGCTCGACGTGACACTGATCGACACGAATGACCAGCCGCTCGCGCGCCAGGTCGGTACCGAGGTCGGTGGGCTCGTGGCAGGCCTGCACCGTGACAACGGAGTACGGCTCGTTCTCGGCGTCGATGTCGTGGGAATGACCCGCGACGGTACGCGTGTCCGCGGCGTCACGCTGTCGGACGGCACCGTCGTCGACGCCGATCTGGTCGTCGTCGCGATCGGCTCGGTACCCGCCGTGGACTGGCTCAGCGATTCCGGACTGCCTCTGGGCGACGGGGTGCTGTGCGACGCCTACTGCCGTGCCGCCCCCGGAGTGTGGGCGGCGGGAGACGTCGCCAACTGGCCCCACCCGATGGTGGCCGGGGCCCGCGTCAGGCTCGAACAGCGGACCAACGCCGCCCAGCAGGCCATGGCGGTCGCCGCGAACCTGCTGGCGGGCGAAGCGGGAGCGAAGCCCTACACCCCCGTGCCCTTCGGCTGGACGCATCAGTTCGGGGAGAAGATCCAGACCATCGGCTGGTGCCCGCCCGACGCGCGGACGGAGATCATCAGCGGCTCCACAGCGGACCGCGAGTTCGTCGCCGCGTACCACCGCGACGGGATTCTCGTCGGAGGGCTGGGCTGGAACAGTGCGCGGGGTCTGCGGCAGTGCCGACAGCTCCTCGGCCGGCCGTCGACGGAGCTGGCCGCTGCGGCGGCAGCCATCTGAACCATTATCCCCGAGGCCGGGCCGTCCACCTCGGGCTCGCCCCGGATCCGCGTACGCGGATCCGGGGCGTATACGATGCTCTATGTGTGCGTGATACGCATTGAAGGGCTCTGATGAAGGCAGGCGCACGGGATGACTACTGGCGAAGATACGAGCACGGAAGGCGTCGGCCTGCCGAACAGCATCGAGGTGCTCTGGGAACTGCGGAGCCGGGAACAGCGCGCTGTGCGTACCGGTCTGAGTGTCGAGCGCATCGTGACGGCCGCGATCGAGTCGGCGGACGCCGACGGTCTCGCCGGTCTGTCCATGTCACGCGTGGCCAAGAGCCTTGACTTCGGCACCATGTCTCTGTACCGCCATGTGTCGAGCAAGGACGAGTTGCGGCAGCTGATGCTCGACATGGCCTACGGCACCCCGCCCCGCATCGACACGGCCGAAGGTGACTGGCGTGGCGGGCTGGAGCAGTGGGCCCGCGCGTTCCAGAAGGTCTTCCACCGGCACCCCTGGATGCTGCAGATCTCGGTCAGCGGCCCGCCCTTGGAACCGGGTCAGCTCAGCTGGCTGGAGTGCGGCCTGCGCACGCTGGGCGGTACCACCCTGCGGCCGGACGACAAGCTGTCCGTGATGATGCTGATGATCGGCTACGTGCGCAACAACGTGCAGATGTCGCTCGGTGTCGTCACCCAGGACATCAGCGACACGGACCTGATGGCCAACTACGGTCGTGCGCTGGCCAAGTACGCCGACTCCGCGTCCTTCCCCGCTCTCGTCGAGTTGCTGGAGGCCGGGGCGTTCGATCAGCCCGAGGACGACTTCACCTTCGGTCTCCAGCGGGTCCTGGACGGCATCGAGGTGCTGGTCCGCATCCGCAACGGCGAGAAGCCGCTCGCCTGACGGGCTTCCTGCTCCGGGCACGTGAAAGGGGGCTGGTTGCCCACCCCGCGGGGTGGGCAACCAGCCCCCTTTCACGTGCCCGGAGCCTCGGCCCCGGGCCGGTTCAGCCCGCGGTGGGCTGCATGCGCTTGGGGGAGGGGACGGTCGCCGGAGCGTCGATGTCGTACGGGTCGATCGGTTCGCCCGTCTCGATCGGCACCCTGCGCAGCAGTACGGCGACGATCGCGGCCACCACGACCATGGCGGCGGCCCCGGAGAGCGCCGCGATCTGGAGGCCGTGGGTGAAGGCCTCGCGGCTGGTGGCGATCAGTTCGGCACCGACCGAGGCCGGCTGATGGGCGGCGACGGTGGCGGCGCCGCCGATCGTGTTGCGTACGGCTTCCAGCGCCTCCCCGCCGATACCGGCCGGGTTCACCGTGTTCATGTCGTGCCGATAGATGGCGGAACCGATGCTGCCGATGACGGCGAAGCCGAACGCGCTGCCGAACTCGGTGAACGTCTCCGAGGTGGCGGTGGACGATCCGGCGTGCTCCTTCGGTGCGGAGGTCACGACGATCTCCGCGGTGAGCGTCTTCGAGGCAGTCATGCCGGCGGCCATCAGCCCCACGCCCACCAGGAGGAGGGCGACGTTCGAGTCCACCGTGAGCCGGCTGAGCACGCCGAACCCGAGGGCCATCACGAGCATGCCGCTGGTGACCAGGTAGACCGGCTTGACCTTGCGGGACAGGGCCGAGACGACGCCGACCGCGATCCCGATCGCCGGCATCACCGCCATGGACCACAGGGCCGCCCGGAAAGGCGTCATGCCCAGCACCATCTGGAGGAACTGGTTGGTGAGGATGCTGACGCCCATGAACGAGAACATCACCATCAGGTTGGTCAGGATCGCCCCGGTGAAGCCGCCGTAGTGGAACAGCGAGATGTCGATGAGCGGGTGGGACGTCATGCGCTGGCGCTGCACGAAGGCGACGAGCAGAACGGCGCCGGCACCGGCCCAGATCGCGGACTCGTTGGACCAGCCGTCCACGGCCAGCTCTTTGAGACCGTAGATGAACGGCATGATGCCCGCGATCGACAGGAACGCGCCGAGCACGTCCAGCTTGCCCCGCGAGGGATCGCGCCGCTCCGGCAGCAGGATCGGGGCCAGGATCAGCACCAGCACCATCACCGGGGTGTTGATCATGAAGACCGAACCCCACCAGAAGTTGTTCAGCAGCAGACCACCGACGACCGGGCCGAGGGCCGCCCCGGTGGCGAGGGTGCCGCTCCAGGCGGCGATGGCCGACTTGCGCTGCTTGGAATCGTGGAACATGTTGCGGATCAGGGCCAGGGAGGTCGGCGTCAGGGTTGCCGCACCGAGCCCCAGCAGGGCGCGCGCGCCGATCAGCATCTCGGGGGTGTCCGCCGTCGCGGCGAGTGCGGACGCGACGCCGAACACCAGTGCGCCGATGATCAGGAGCTTCCGCCGGCCGAAGCGGTCACCGACCCAGCCCATCGTGATCAGGGCGCCGGCCAGCACGAAGCTGTAGATGTCCATGATCCACAGCAGTTGGGTGGCGCTCGGCCGCAGCGACTCACTGATGGGCGTGATCGCGAAGCCGAGTACCGAGATATCGATGGCGATCAGCAGGGTGACCAGGACGATCACCACGAGGCCGAGCCATTCCTTGAGCCCCGCCCGGGGCTTGAGTTCTGTCATGGCAAACGTCCATGCCTTCCTGCTTCATGATGACCCTGAGTACGCGACACGCTGAGCGTATCAGGTACGCCTGTGCGTGTCGCGTACTCATCCACGGCCGACCGGGGTTCGGGGGCCTTGTGCCGCCGCGGCTTCAGCTCGGACGGCCGAGTAGCTCCTGCGCCCGGTGCATCAGCGCCCGTCGGTCGATCTTCCGATTGGGATTGAGCGGGAATTCCGCGATGTGGAAGAAATGCTGCGGGAGTACTGCCCGGGGGAGCATGCGGCTCACCTCGCGGGCCAGGGCGACAGGAGGCACGCGCGCTCCGGTGTGGAAGGCGGCCAGCGTGATGCCCTGCTCGGAGGGCACCGGCACCGCGACGGCATCCTCCACCCCCGGGCACAGGCGTAGCGCCTCGTCGATCTCCGCCAGTTCGATCCGTACGCCACGGACCTGAACCTGCTGATCCAGCCGGCCGAGGTAGAGCAACTGGCCGTCCGCGCCCACCCGGATCCGGTCGCCCGTCCGGTAGTAGCGGAACCCGTCCCGGTCGAGGAACCGGCCCGCGTCGTCGGCCGGGTCCAGATATCCCGCGGTCAGCTGCGGGCCGGCAATGCACAACTCGCCTTCCAACGCGTCCGGTTCACCGTCCTCACCGATCAGCATCCAGGCGTGGCCCGCGTGGACCGGACCGATCGGGACGACACCCGCGACCGAGATCCCGGGCGATGTCTCGGGCGACCAGCGATGCCGCGTGATGGTGATCGTCAGTTCGGTGGGACCGTAGAGGTTCTCGACGGCCGAACCCGGCGCCGCGTGCTGCCAGTCCGTCACGTCCTGGCAGGTCACCGCCTCGCCCGCGAAGAAGCTCCAGCGCAGTGAGGGAAGAGAGCTGTCGGTCAGCCGACCGGTGCGACGGACCAGGCCGATCACGCTGGGGGTGGAGAACCAGACGGTGATGCCCTGGTCGGCGACGAAACCGGGCAGGTCCCGGTAGGCGCCTGCGGGAACGGCCACCAGCGTGGCACCGGCACCCCAGGCACAGAACAGGTCGAACATCGCGCAGTCGAAGTTCAGATCGAAGTTCTGGGAGAACACATCGTGCGGCCCGAAGTCGTACCGCGCGTCGAGCAGGCCGAAGTAGTGGGCACCGTTGGCATGCGTGACCGGCACGCCCTTGGGCCGGCCCGTGGAACCGGAGGTGAACAGCACGTAGGCGATGTCGTCGGGGGCGACCGGGTGAGGGCGCGCCAGGCGTGACGCCGCGGTGGGGGAGACCACCCGGTCCACCCCGTCGGCACCCCCGTCCAGCAGGGCGGGAAGCGCGACGCCTTCCGCACGCAGCTTCTCCAGCGCCGTGACCGCCTCGGCGTCCACGATCAGCGCCTCCACCCCCGCCGCTTCGAGCATCCGGAGGGTGCGGAGGACTGGGAAGGAAGGCTGCAACGGAACCATCGGCACCCCGGTGAACAGGCAGGCCAGGATGCCCGTGTAGGCGTCGAGCCCCTTCCCCGCGAGCACGCCCACCGCGGCCGGGCGCTCCGGGAGCGCGGCGAGCAGCGAGCCCGCCCAGGTCAGCGCCCGGTCGTACAGCTCCCGATACGTCAACGAGGCGTCGCCGGCACGGACGGCCACCCCTTCCGGGGACCGTGCCAGTCCGCGCAGGAAGCGGTCATAGAGTGCGTGGGCCGACGTCTGGTCCATGAGTGGTCCCCGAATGGTGATGGGCGGATGGGGTGGTGCGGTACCCGGCTCCCGCGAGCCGCAGGAGGACCTCGGTGAGGTCGACCTCGGGGCGGGTGGCCGGCGCGTGGTGCACGGAGACCCGGGGATTCCTCACGAGCCACTCGCGTACGCCCCGGGACCGCACCGCCCCTGTCCCGTTCAGGAGTACGTGCAGCCTCGGGTAGGGGTGGGCCTGGGCGACCGAGTTCAGGAGGTGCAGAAAGGCGGCCGGTGCGGAGGTGCTGTCGCTCCCGGGCCCGGCCCGGTCCACCAGCAGGGGGCGGAACCGCTCCTCGGCCCGGCGCTCCGTCCGCTCGTCCGCCCGCAGGACCACAGCGTTCCACGACGATGCGCGAAAGACACCGACAACCCTGCGATGGACGCCGGGCGGCAGGGGTGGCACGGCGGGCACCTGGAAGGCCTCGGGGCGATGCGGCTGTACCCCCCACCTGCGCCACACGCGTGCCACCGTGGAGTGGGCGATCCCCAACTCCTCGGCGAGCAGCCGCGAGGACCAGTACGAGGCCCGCAGCCGGGCCGGTGGCCTGGCGCCGTCGGCGAGCGTGGCGACGAGCACCGCCACCTCGTCCACCGTCGTGGGACGCCCCGGCCGGGGCAGATCACCCAATGCCGCGATGCCTGAATCCGCATACCGGGAACGCCACTTGATGACGGTCGGACGGGAGACTCGCAACTGGGCGGCGACCTCCGTGTTCGAGAAGCCTCCTGCGGCAAGCAGCACGATCCGCGCCCGCCGGACGAGCCCGGCGGGCGCTGTCGACATGCGGGTCAGAGCCTCCAGCCGGGCTCGGTCGCCCTCGTGGAGTCGCAAGGCCGCGACACTACGCATGACAGCGGGCCTCAGCGCAGGCGTTGCAGTGAGGTCCAGAGGACGTCCGGGGTCTCGAATATCTCCAGCGAGAGTGCCTCGTCGCGGAAACGCACGTCGTAAGCGGCTTCGAGGCCCGCGAGCAGTTCGATCACGCCCAGCGAATCGAGGCCGTAGTCGCGCATTTTCATATCCCCCGTGATCGGCTCGTCCGGAGAGAGGAAGGACAGCTGCTTCCGAAGGAGAATGTCGAACTGTTCATCCCACATGAGGACTCCGGTTTCAGGCGCGAAGGGGTGAATGGTCGTTCCGGGATCGCCGGACCGCTGGGCGGACCGGAACGGATACAGGAGGCGGCCGGCCGCCCACGAGCCCGGCCGGAAAGGGAAAGCCAGCCGACCGGCCCACGAGCGCGGCCGGAAAGGGGATACCGGCCTCGACGCTAGTCCCGGCGGGCCCGAACCAGTACCCCTACTCGCCCCTATGAAACCGTCGCGCGACAGGCGTTCCCGAAGCGGATGCCGGACAGTCCCTCCGCCGCTTCCCCCTTCCTCGCAGGTGAGGGCAGCAGGGAGGCCCCGGTCCGCCGGGCGCCGCCCGCCCGGAAGGCACCACGACCCCACCCCGGCTCTGGGGGGACGGCGGCCGGTCAGGGGCCCGATTGTGGGGACCCCGGGCAGGACTAAGGGGTAGGCAACGGGCCCGCCGGCACCGTAATTTTCCGGGTGACCCCACGTTCCATTCTCTTCATCCATATATTCCGTCATTCGCTCGGATTCGCGGTCAGCTGAACGTCATGACACAGGAGGGCATGCTCGGTGAGTAACGAGGAGAAACTTCTCGAGTACCTGCGCCGGGCGACAGCCGACCTGCGCGACATGCGTAAAAGGCTCGCCGCCGCGGAGCGCAAGTCCAGCGGCGAGCCGATTGCGGTTGTGGGGATGGCGTGTCGTTATCCGGGTGGGGTGGGTTCTCCGGATGAGTTGTGGGATCTGGTGGTGGAGGGCCGGGACGGTGTGTCGGCGTTTCCGGTGGACCGTGGGTGGGACGTGGAGGGGATCTACGATCCGGAGCCGGGGAAGCCGAATCGTACGGTGACGCGTGAGGGTGGTTTTCTGTACGACGCGGCTGATTTTGATGCCGGGGTGTTCGGGATCTCGCCGCGTGAGGCGTTGGGGATGGATCCGCAGCAGCGGTTGTTGCTGGAGGCGTCCTGGGAGGCGGTGGAGAGTGCGGGGATCGATCCCC
>NZ_KB892053.1 GCF_000373645.1 Streptomyces sp. ATexAB-D23
TCCCAACGATCCGAAGGCACCTCACCCACCGCATCGAACCCACCGACCAGCCCCTCCCAAAACTCCCCCGGCCCACCCTCAGCACCCGGGAAACGACACGACATACCGACAACAGCAATGGCGCCGACAGGGCCGTTTTTCGGCATGCCAAAGTCCGGATTCATGATGCCTGTCTCCACTTCGTCACCAGGTCGCACCGCAGGGGTCCAAGCCGATCGTCACAACGCCGGCTAAAGCCCGTCTTGCGTGCTCACTGGACTCCGACGTGCTCAAGAACGTCGAGTTGCAAGTCGATCGGCAGGTCCTGCCGACGGGAAATGCTGAGCTTGCGGTAGATCCGAGTGAGGCGCTGCTCGACCGTGCTCGTCGTGACGAACAGCTTGGCCCCTATCTCCCGGTTCGTGTATCCGGCGGAAGCCAGAGCGGCCACGCGCCGTTCGGACTGGCTGAGGAGGGCCACGTCGGGCTCGGCGACCGCCGGGGCGCAGCGGCGCACCTCGGCGCCGGCGTCTCCGCGCCGCCGGTCCGGCAGTATCTCCCCGCAGAGCGGTGTCGCGTCGCACTCGTCGGCCAGTCTCCACGCACGCCTGATGAGGGAGCCCGCGCGCGGCCCCTCGCCCAGGGTCTGGAGGGTCCGGCCGAAGTCGGCCACGGCCTTGGCGAGTTCGAGGCGGTCACCGCAGCCTCGCAGGTCGGCGGTCGCCCTGGTGAGGAGGGCCGGCCGGCCATGGGCCTCCTCGGTCGCGGCGTGCAGCCGCAGCGCCATGCCGCGGGTCCGCGCGCCGATACCCGGTACGGCGAGCTGCGCCGTGGTCAGCACGCGTGCCTCACCGGGGCGGCGCAGACGCAGCAGGGCGTCGGCCGCGTCGACGCGCCAGGGCAGACCGCCGGGGTGGTCCAGGCCCCACCGTCCGGCCAGGCGGCCCACGTCGAGGAACTCGCTCAGGGCGGCCTGGGGGCGGTGGGTGGCGAGGTAGTACCTGCCCCGTGCGTGCAGGTAAGGCAAGGCGTGCACGGTGCCGGGGAGTTGGTCGGGCAGGGGCAGCGGAAGGTGCCGGGCGGCGTCGTCGTAGCGGCCCATGGCGGTGAGCGCGGTCACGAGGACCGCGACGGGGCGGTACATGAACGTTCCGCCGCGTCCCGCGACCGCCGCCACAGCAGCGCTCGCCGCTCGCTCGGCACCGGCGAGGTCACCGATGTGGACGAGTGCCTCGCCGCGCAGCGAGGCGAACATGGCCTGCCAGCCGCGGGCCCGGCGGTGCTCGGCATCGGCGTGCAGTTCCCCGCACCGGGCGGCGGCCCGGCGCGGGTGCCCGGTGTGCAGCAGGATCCGTACGGCCTGGACCAGCGGTTCGAAGGTGTCGTGCGCCAGCGGGGTCCCCTCCAGCAGCCGTTCGGCGGTGGACGCTCCCCGGGGGGCGCCCGGGTGGGTCCACAGCGCGGCGCAGAGGAGGGTTTCATCGCTCCTGGAGGCAGGTGGGACCGCGAAGAGGTCACGCAGGGCACCGGCGCTGGAGGGCGCGAGCCGCAGTACCTCCGCCGCCTCCGCCACCCGCCCCTGGGCGACGAGCAGACGGGCCAGCGAGCCCGTGGGCACGCCGGAGCGTCCGGCACGCAGTGCGGCGAGCGGGGCGTCGAGGTGCTGTTCGGCGGCGGCGGGGGTGAGGCGCCAGGTCAGAGCGGCGAGTTGGAGGCCGATCCGCCACCGGGTCGGTTCGTCGTCGGTGCCGGCGTGGGCGAGTTGCAGGCAGGCGGCGGCGCGTTCGGCCTCGTCGGCGGCAAGGGCCTGCTGTCCGGCCTCGCAGAGCGTACGCACGGCCCAGTCCCCGGGAGCGCTGCCGTGGACGCGCAGATACGAGGCGACGGTCTCGGCTTCTGCCCGGTCGGCGTGCAGGACCTCGGCCGTACGGCCGTACAGGCGGGTGCGCTCGGCCGCTCCGAGGGTCTCCAGTGCGGCGGCGGCGATGTCGGGGTGACGCAGTACGGGCCCGTCGGTGAGTCCGGTCTCGTCCAGCGCGGCGAGGGCCCGAACGGCTTCCGCGGGCGCTGCCCCGGCGATGGCGGCGGCGCGCTCAAGGGTGGCGTGGTTCCCGAGGACGGCCAGGGCGCGGGCGAGGTCGCGGGCGGGGCGCCCGCAGCGCTGGAGGCAGGCACGCACCGCGTCGGCGAACGGCCCCGCGGGTTCGGGGCGGGCGGTGTCGTACTCGGACAGCAGGGCCCTGAGCAGCAGCGGATTGCCTCCGGTGCGCGCGTACAGACGGTCGGCCGATTCGCCGCCCGCCACGCCCCGGCGGCGGTCGCGCAGGAGGGCGGCGGTGGCGGTGCGGTCGAGGCGGCCGAGGCGGATGCGGTCGAAGCCCGGGTGGCGCAGCAGTTCGGTGACGGCATCGCGGGCGTCCGCGCCCGGGCCGCCGAGCGGGCCGGTGAGCACGATGAACAGGCCGGTGCCGCGCGGTGCCCGGGTCGAACCGGTCAGGCAGGCGAGGGAGACCGCGTCGGCGTACTGAAGGTCATCGAGGCAGATGACGAGAGGGTCGGGACCGTTCAGCCCCCGGACGGCCGCGGTGAAGGCGGTGGCCGCGGAAGGGGCGGGGTCGGCCCCGGGGGGCCGGGCGGAGTGTGTACGCAGTGCCTCGGCCCACTCGTCCAGCGCGCGGTGGCCCGTGGCGGACCCTTCGGGGGTGGCGGCGGCCCACAGCACGGTCGCGCCACGTTCGCGGGCGGTGTCGGCGACGGTCCTGAGCGTTTCGGACTTCCCGCAGCCGGCGGCTCCTTCGATGAGCACGATGGCGGTCGCACCGGCCTCCGCCGCGGCGAGGGCGGCGTTCAGCCGGGCGAGTTCGGTGTCCCGGGACAAGAGCGTCATCAGCCATTTCCCCCGTTGCGCAGCGTCACTTGTCCGCCCAGCGTAGGGACCGGCCGAGGCGCTCACCCGCGCTCCGCAGTGACCAGTTATTGCCTGGCCACAACTCCGCACGCCGGTCGGCCGACGGCGGTGCCGAGCCGCTCCTGCCCCAGGGCCGCCAAGTCGTCGGCGATGGCGCGGGTCACCGCGTCCTGCTGCGGGGTGAGGTAGAAGTGGCCGCCGGGGAAGCTGCGAAAGGTGAAGTTTCCGGAGGTGTGCTCGCGCCACTCCCTCGCCTCGTACAGGCTCACCCGGGGGTCGGACTCCCCGGTGAGCACGCTGAGCGGGCAGCTCAGTGCCCTGTCCCGGCCGGGGTCGGGGCGGTAGCGGTACGTCTCGATGGCCTTGAAGTCGGCGCGGATGGCGGGCAGCACCATGCGCACGATCTCCTCGTCGGCGAGCACCCCCGGGTCGGTACCGGCCAGTTGCTGGATCTCCGCGATGAGGGCGTCGTCGCCCTTGGTGTGCACGCTGTCGGGGCGCGGCATGTGGGGGGCGCGGCGGCCGGAGACGATCAGACCGAGCGGCGGTTCGCTCTCCGCCTCCATGCGGCGGGCGAGTTCGAACCCCAGTACGGCGCCCATGCTGTGTCCGAAGAGGACCAGCGGGCGGTCGGCCCAGGGCCGCAGCGCCTGGTGGATGGCGTCGACGAGTTCCTCGGTGACGGTGATCGGAGGCTCGTGGCGGCGGTCCTGGCGGCCCGGATACTGGATGGCCAGAACGTCGGCATGGGCGGCCAGGGCCTGGGAGAAGGAGAAGAAGGCGGAGGCCGTGCCCCCCGCGTGCGGGAGGCAGACGAGGCGGTACGGCTGCTCGGGGGCCGGGTGGAAGCGGCGGACCCACAGCTCCGTGTCGGTGTCGATGGTGCTCATTCCCGTTCCTGCTCCTACTCGTTGCCCGGTACTCGTCGAGTGCGCGGAGGGCAAGATAGCGGTGTGGGGTTAAGCGGTACTTGTGTGGGCCGAAGTGACCCCTCAGGTCCCGGCACCTCTGTTTCATGCCGCGAGGTCCGGCCGTGGACGGCAGCGGATCCTCGCCCGGTACCCCCCGCGTCGGTGAAGCCACCCGAACGCCATCCCACGGGGTCCGCAGACCGCCTCCGGCCAAGGCTACGCGGCGAAGCCGACATTGGTGCAGTACTCGTACGCTCCGTACTGGGATCCCAGATCAGGCAGGACGTCGTCGGTCCACGCCGCGTCCAGGCCGTGGTGGTCACCCGCCGCCCACGCGCCGACGATCCGGTCCCAGCGGCGCACGTTCATGTGCCGGAAGGGAACGTCGCGCTGCAGCGGGCGGGCCACGCCGGACTGGTTGAGGGGGTGGATCTCCACCCGTGTGCCGCCGTTCGCGTTGAGGCGCTTGAGCAGGTGCCGGGCCACGTTCTGCCGGCGCACCGCCCGGTAGGCATCGTCGATCTTCTTCAGGTTCCTCGCCGAGGGGCGGCGCTTGTCCTCAAGCCACGCCTTCAGCGTGCGGTCGGTCACCGTCAGCCCGGCATCCCTGGCGGCCTGACGGGCGTGGTCGGATCTCGTCAGGTACTTCAGGCGCGCCATCAGGCCGCGCTTCGCGGTGACGGGGGTGGCGATGCCGCCGGCGAGGTCGTCGAGTCTCCTCCCGACGAGTTCGCTTCCCCTGACGCCGCTGGCGCCGAACTTTCCGAACTCGTTGTTCCTCTCCGGCATCTACTGCTCCTCCCCCGTCGTGTCGGTGCCCGCGGTGTAGAGGTCTTTGATCTTGACCTCGGTGACCCCACGGCCTTCGGGAAAGACGCGGCGCCAGCCGCCGATGACGTGGATTTCGTCGGTGCCCATCGCGCGGACGACAGCGAGCCCTTCGTCGTGGGCTTTGAGCGCCTTCATCCAGAGGTTGGCGAAGGCCTGCGAGCGGATGATATGCATCCAGTCCGGCCGGTACAGTTCCCGGTTGTAGTTCGACTCTCCCATGGTGGAGACGAACTTCGAGTACATCGCCTTCACGTACTCCAAGGTCACCGTGTCGCCCTGCTCGATCGCCGTGTCGCGGGCGTCCTTCAGCGCGACACGGAACTTCTCCAGCAGGTTCTCCGTGGCCCCGGAGGTGTACGACTCATGGATCCGAGGAGGCTCGCACAGCTGGTGCCTGGGGCCTGACAGGCGCAGCAGGAGACGCAGGGTGGGTTCGGTGACCCACAGGGGTCCGGGCTCGTCGCGTTCGCCGATCGGGTTGGGCAGGACCGCGTCGTGCTCCCAGGCGGGTGGGGTGATGAGGTGGACTCCGGCGCGGCGGCGGTCGTGCGGCATGCCGGTGGTGTGCTCGAGCTGCCCGAGCGGCAGATGGGTCTTGAGGGCGGACAGGTAGGCGCCATTGATGTCCAGCGCAGTCACTTCGTGGGCGCCGGGCGGCAGCTCAGCGCGGGTCCATCTGGGGCGGGCCTCCCAGATCTGGTCGGCGCCACGGGAGGTCTGCTTCTTCAGGATGTCGGGGATCCAGGGGTGGGCGATCACGTCGTACCGGGCGCCCTTGCGGGTCTCGTCCAGCAAGCGCATCGCGTCCGGGATCGCCTTCTTCAACAGCGCCGCGGTGGCCGCTTCCACGTCGCCCTCGTACTTGGCGAGCGCTCCCTCGACCGCCGCGTGGATCAAGCCCACCGGACCTGACGACTCCTGGAACGCCCGGCGGGCCGGGCCCTTGGCCCGCTCCGACGGCTTCGAGGCCGGAGCGGGCCGGCCGGCTACCGGGGCCGGCCGCGCCTCGGCTGTGTCGCCCTGGCATTCGGCTGGATCCAGGTGCTGGGCGAAGCCCTCCACCCGTTGTCCGGCCGGACGCCCGCACAGCACACACGGCTCCGGCGCGGTGAGTACCTCTACTTCGTCCCCGCCCTCGAACTCAGAGGACTCGAACTCGGAGGAAGCGGGCTCGGCCACAGCGACAGCGTCCGCTGCGACCGGCTCAGCCTCATCGGACTCCCCGGCCGGCCCGGTTTCAGGCGTGGTGTCGGTGGCGAACTTGGCGCACAACCCGTCCAGGAGATAGGCGTACTTGCCGCGCACCTCACCGACAGGATCCCGGCCGCCTTCCCAGGCGCCGACCGTGGACGGGCTCACCCCGAGAGCACGGGCCACCTGCGCCTTCGACAGCCGAGCCCGCTCGCGCAAGGCACGGCGGGCCTCGGGGTCCGGGAGGTCGATCTGCGGGCCGACGGAGGCGAGGAGCGAATCGATCGCGTCGAAATCACTCACGGAACACTCCCTTCAGATGTAGGTGACGGGGTTGCGGGACAGGTGCGGGCTCTTGGTGGCCCGCCCGACGCGGTCGTCGTCCCGCAGCAACTCCCCCTGGAGGGCGTAGCGGTCGCCGTGTTTGGAGATCCCGGTGATCGTCGCGACGGCGAGGACGGTGCCCTCGGTGTTGATGATCTGCACCTCGTCCTGGGCGAGAGCACGGTCGGCGTTGAACTTCCAGACTCCGCGACCGGCCTCCCAGACTTCGTCCTCACTCATGCCGGGGCGCCATCCGATGGTCGTCCGCCCGAGCATGTCATCGGGGGCCGCCTCGCGCTCGGGGCCGATCTGGATCTGCAACACCCGCCCACCTCCCGGAAACCGAACTCTTCAACTTGTTCCAAAGTTACCATCCAGGCATATAACTTCGAAACAAGTTCGAAAGTTTATGCCTTGCCTGACCCCAGTACGACTGGGGTATGGGCAGGCGGATGCTGCCGGGCCGCGGCGACGGTGTCGTGCCGGCCGGCGTTGCGCGCCACGCTGCCCGCAAAGCCCCTGCTCAGAGGAGTGCGCAGGTCAGAACGGGTGGCGTAACTTCGGCGTAACGTGAAGCGGGTAGTTCTTGATGCCGAGTGGAGCCGACGGGAGGTGACGCCCCTCATGAGTGAGGCCGATGGTGCAGACGCCGTGAACGCCGTGAATGCGGCGTCGTCGCCCGGCGTCCGGCTGCGTCCGCGAGCCGAGCGGGCGCGTCAGGTCGCGGACGTACTGCGTCAGCGGATTACCGCCGATGCCTTCGCCGGTGGTGTCCTGCCGGACGAGCGGGTTCTCGGGCAGTCGCTCGGCGCCGGCCGCAACGTGGTGCGCGAGGCTCTCGGCCTGCTGCGTGACGAAGGCCTGATCACGCGCCACCGCGGCATCGGCACCCGTGTCACGGCACCGAAGCTCGGGCACGGCCTGGACCGCCTCACCGGCCTCGCCGAGACCCTCACCGCTTATGGCACTGTCACGAACCAGGTGCGCGCGGCCCACGTCGTCCCGCACGCGCCCAAGGACGTCACGTTGCGGCTGTGCCTGCCGGAGGGCAGCGAGGCCGTGTGCCTGGAGCGGCTGCGCAGTCTGGACGGCACCCCACTGTCCGTGGACACCAGTTGGCTCACTCCCGATGTCGGACGCCCCCTTCTCGACCGCGATTTGATCCATCGCGATGTGTTCGACCTGATCGAAGAGGTCACCGGCACACCGCTGGGGTCGGCCGACGTCACGGTCCACGCGGTCGCGGCCGACCGTGACACCGCCCGCCTTCTCGGCATCGGCGAGGGTGCCGTGCTGTTCGCCATCGAGCGCCTCACCAGACTTGCCGACGGGCGGCCGGTGGATGCGGAGACGCTCCGCGTGCGGGCCGACCGCATGATGCTGCGGACCCGCCTGCATCGCGGCCCGTCATCACCGAACCCCTGAGAAGCCGGGCCGCGCCGAACGCCCTCGCAGGCCGGTGAAAGGGCCCAGGACCAGCGTCAGCAAAGGAACACCCGTGCACGAGAGCCTCGACGCCCTCACTCTTGTCCTGCTCGCCCTCTTCGGCCTGGCCGGCGGGATCGGCATCACCGCGGTCGGGCCTGGCGGCGTGCTTCCCACCATTGGCATGTTCCTGCTGACCGGGCTGTCGCCGTCCACGGTCGCCGGCACCGCCATCGCCACCCACATCGCGACGGGCACCCTCGGCACCGCCGCCTTCGCACGCTCCGGGCAGTTCAAGGCCGGGTCCACCCGGCATACCGTAACCGTCCTGGCCGCCACCGCCCTCGTCGGGACGCCCGTCGGGGTCCTGCTCAACACCCTTGTGTCCGGACGGGCATTCGGGGTACTGCTCGCCTGTGCCGTCACCGTCACCGCCGTCCTTGTCCGGCTGCGGGACCACCGCGAACGCCGTGCGGGTGCCGTCGTCGCCCCCTTGTCCGGCGAGCGCATCGGCACGACCCCGTCCGTCGCCGTCGGTCTGGTGGTGGCCGTCGCCGCGGGCCTGTTCGGCCTCGGTGGCCCGATGCTCAGCGTTCCCCTGCTTGTGGTCTGCGGCCTGCCTGTGCTGACCGCTCTCGCCGCGGCCCAGGCGCAGTCCGTGGTGATCGCGGCCATCGGCACTGCCGGCTTTGCCCTGCACGGGTCGGTCGACTGGTGGCTCGCCGCCGTCGTCGGCGTACCGGAACTTGTCGGCGTGCTCATCGGCTGGCGCATCGCCCACGCGGTCCCGGAGCGGCACCTCAAGTACGCGTTGGTGGGCGCCCTGTTGGCACTCGCGCCGTACCTCGCTCTCCACGCCTGAGGCCTCCCGGGACCTGCCCCCGGGCACCCGGCGGGCCCAGCCGCGCCCCGACTGGGCCGCGGGAAGAGCGCCTGCTTGGTCGCACCCGCGCGTGAGGCCCCGCGTCCATGCCGGACGCACGGTCGCGCCCGCGCCGAAAGCCGTACGCGTAACGGCTGCGATTTCGGGTGTGGCGCGGAAGGCCCCGCACCACACCCGAAAGGCCGGGGGTTCGTGTGCGGGGCCGCTCACGGTTGGGGCTGTCAGACTTCGGTCAGGTCGTACGTTCCCGTGCCGTCCTGTTTGCCGCTGGAGTACTGGCGGATGAACTCGCCGTCCGCGTAGCGGTCG
>NZ_KB892054.1 GCF_000373645.1 Streptomyces sp. ATexAB-D23
ACCGGCACGTACCGCAACATCTCGGGGAACCTCGCCCTGGCCTACGGGCTGATCGCCGCGGGCCGGCAGGCCGACCTGCCGCTGTACCTCGGCTCGTACCCGATCACCCCGGCCTCCGACATCCTGCACGAGCTGTCCCGGCACAAGAACTTCGGCGTACGCACCTTCCAGGCCGAGGACGAGATCGCGGGCATCGGCGCAGCGCTGGGCGCCGCGTTCGGCGGGTCACTCGCCGTGACGACCACGTCCGGGCCCGGAGTCGCCCTGAAGTCGGAGACCATCGGCCTCGCGGTCTCCCTGGAACTGCCGCTCCTCATCATCGACATCCAGCGCGGCGGCCCCTCCACCGGACTGCCCACCAAAACCGAGCAGGCCGACCTGCTCCAGGCGATGTACGGGCGCAACGGCGAGGCCCCGGTACCGATCGTCGCACCGCGCACCCCGGCGGACTGCTTCGACGCGGCCCTGGACGCCGCGAGGATCGCCCTCACCTACCGCACCCCGGTCTTCCTGCTCTCCGACGGCTACCTCGCCAACGGCTCCGAACCCTGGCGCATCCCGGAACTCGACCAGCTCCCGGACCTGCGCGTCCAGTTCGCAGCCGGCCCCAACCACGAACTGGCCGACGGCACCGAAGTGTTCTGGCCCTACAAACGCGACCCGCAGACACTCGCCCGCCCCTGGGCCGTCCCCGGCACACCCGGTCTCGAACACCGCATCGGCGGCATCGAAAAACAGGACGGCACGGGCAACATCTCCTACGACCCCGCCAACCACGACTTCATGGTCCGCACCCGCCAGGCCAAGATCGACGGCATCCAGATCCCGGACGTGGAGGTCGACGACCCCGCCCAGGCGAAGACCCTCGTACTGGGCTGGGGCTCGACCTACGGCCCCATCACCGCCGCCGTACGCCGGCTGCGCACCGCCGGACGCCCCATCGCCCAGGCCCACCTGCGCCACCTCAACCCCTTCCCACGGAATCTCGGCGAAGTCCTGAAACGTTACGACAAGGTCGTCGTCCCCGAGATGAACCTCGGCCAGCTCGCCACACTCATCCGCGCCAAATACCTGGTGGACGCCCACAGCTACAACCAGGTCAACGGCATGCCGTTCAAGGCCGAGCAGCTCGCCACCGCCCTTGAGGAGGCCATCGATGCCTGAGACCAACGAACTCCTCCAGCTCGTCCCCAAGGCCGAAGCGAAACAGTCCATGAAGGACTTCAAATCCGACCAGGAAGTACGCTGGTGCCCCGGATGCGGAGACTACGCCGTCCTCGCCGCCGTCCAGGGCTTCATGCCCGACCTCGGCCTGGCAAAAGAAAACATCGCCTTCATCTCCGGCATCGGCTGCTCCTCCCGCTTCCCGTACTACATGAACACCTACGGAATGCACTCCATCCACGGCCGCGCCCCCTCCATCGCCACAGGCCTGGCCACCTCACGCCGCGACCTGTCGGTCTGGGTCGTCACCGGAGACGGCGACGCACTCTCCATCGGCGGCAACCACCTCATCCACGCACTGCGCCGCAACGTGAACCTGAAAATCCTGCTGTTCAACAACCGGATCTACGGACTCACCAAAGGCCAGTACTCCCCCACCTCCGAACTCGGCAAAATCACCAAGTCGACCCCGATGGGCTCCCTGGACGCCCCATTCAACCCGGTATCCCTGGCCATCGGCGCAGAAGCATCATTCGTCGCCCGCACCATCGACTCCGACCGCAAACACCTCACCAGCGTGCTGCGCGCCGCCGCCGACCACCCGGGCACAGCACTGGTGGAGATCTACCAGAACTGCAACATCTTCAACGACGGCGCGTTCGAGGTCCTGAAGGACAAGGAGCAGGCCCAGGAAGCGGTGATCCGCCTCGAACACGGACAGCCCATCCTCTTCGGCACCGACGGGACCAAGGGCGTCGTACGGGACCCACTGACCGGCGACCTGAACGTGGTCACGGTCACCGAGGACAACAAATCACAGATCCTCATCCACGACGCCCACGCCCCGAGCCCCACGACGGCGTTCGCCCTGTCCCGGCTCGCCGACACCGACACCCTCCACCACACCCCCATCGGGGTACTGCGCAGCGTGGAACGGCCGGTGTACGACACGAAGATGGCCGAGCAACTGGACACGGCCGTGGAGCGGGACGGCAAGGGCGACCTGGCCGCCCTGCTCGCGGGCAACGACAACTGGACGGTGGTCGGCTGAGAGCTCGTCCCATTTGATCTGATACATCGATCCTGATATAAGGTCGTCCGTGTGAATGGAGTACAGCTTTTCCTGCTGGGGCGCACCCTCATGAAGATCGCTGAGGAGGCCATTCCCACCGAAAGCCTCGGCAAGCGGCAGATGAGCACGCGGTCGGTCCTGATCGTGATGCTCGACATCTACGCGCACCCGGACACGACGGTCGGTGAGATCGCCACCCGTTCCGGTCTGCCGCAGAGTGCTGTGTCCGCCTGCGTGGCCCGGTTGCGGGAGACCGGTTCGGTGGTCACCCGGACCGACGCCCGCGACCGCCGCCGGACTCTGGTCCGCCAGAACCCCGAGGTGACCGACCGCCGCGCAGAGGTTGCCGCGACACGTGTGGACGACGCCCTGGCCACAGCGCTGGGGACCGAAGACCCTGTGGAGGTGACCGAGGTGATCGCCCTCCTGGAGGCCCTGGCCCGGCGACTTTCGCCGGAGGTACTGGCCCGGCTGGCGCCCGATCCGGCCTGACCTGCGGGAAACGGAAGCCGCCCGGGTGCTCGGTACCCGGGCGGCTTCCGTTTTCGGCGGGGGGTTTCTACTCGGCGACGTAGGTGTATCCGCTCCATGCGTAGACCAGGAGCTCCAGCTCCTTCTCCGTGGTCATGGCGCTCGTGGGCTCGAAATGCTCGTACCGGTTGCCCTTGAGCAGCTTCACCTTGGAGGTCGTGTCCTCGACGTAACGGATCCGGTCCTCGAACTTGAGTTCGAGTGTCGCGGGTCCGCCGCTGAGGATCACGTTAGGGGGCTGTGTTGTCATGGCGTCGTCTCCTTGGGTCATGGATCCGGAGGCAGTGAACGGCACTGTGCGGACAGGATCAGCCGTCCGGCTAAAGCCGTTCTAAACGCCTGTCGCCGCAACCGCCTTTCCGGGGCCCGCTCCGGCCGGCGTTCCCGCCGTCTCCTCGGTCCGGCCGCGGATCAGCAAGCAGGCCAGCGCCCCGGCCAGTACCACGGTGATCGGCAGTACCGCCGTTACGTGCAGGGTTGCGACGAAGGCGTCCGCGTACGCCTTTCCGCCGGCCAGTTCCGCGGCGAGCCGGCTCTGGAGCAGGGCGCCCACCGCGGCCGCGCCGATGACCGAGCCGGTCTGGCGGATCGTGTTGTTGACCCCGGAAGCCGCTCCCGCGAGCCGCGGTTCGACGTTGCGCATCGCTTCCGCGGACATGGGCGCGATCACGCAGCCGATACCGAGACCGGTGATGAGGGTGGCCGGGATGAAGGCGTACCAGGAGGAAGCCGGGCCGGCGATCAGCGCGATCGCCGCCATTCCCACGGCGTAGAGGCTGAGACCCGCCATCAGCAGGTACTTGCCGCCGATCCGGTCCGAGAGCCGGCCCGCGAAGGGCCCCACCGTCATCGACACCAGCGACGACGGGGCGAGTACCAGGCCAGCCTTGATCGCGCTCAGGCCGAGGACGGACTGCAGGTAGAGGTTGAAGGGAAGGACCAGCCCGATCATCGCCATCGAGACCAGGGCGACCAGCACTGTCAGCACGGAGAAGTTGCGGTCCTTGAACAGGGCGAACGGCACGAGCGGTTCCCGGTCCTGCCGGCCCCGCTGGTGGACGAGGAACCCGACGGTCAGCACGGCGCCCGCGGCGAGCAGCCCCCAGATCTTCGGGCCCCAGTGGTAGTGCTCACCCTCCTGGAGCGCGAAGGTCAGGCAGAACAGCGCGCCGGTGGCCAGTAGAACGCCGGAGATGTCGAAGGTCCGGGTCCGGCCTGTCCTCAGATCGGGCACCACCAGGAAGGCCAGTGCCAGTGCGGCGATCCCGATCGGCACGTTCACCAGGAAGATCCAGCGCCATCCCAGGGTGGAGACCAGTACCCCACCCACGGTCGGACCCGACAGCGTGGCCAGCCCCGCCACCATGCCCCAGATGCCCATCGCGGTGCCGCGCCGCTGCGCCGGGAAGACCGACATGATCAGCGTCATCGTCTGCGGTGTGAGAAGCGCGGCGCCGAGACCCTGCACCCCGCGGGCGACGATCAGCATCACCGGGCCGGTGGCCAGACCGCAGGCGATGCTGGCGGCGGTGAACACCACCACACCGGTGATGAAGAGGTTGCGGGGACCCCAGACATCGCCGAGCCGCCCTGCGGTGATCAGCAGCACCGCCAGCACGAGGGCGTAGCCGCTGATCACCCACAGGGTCTGGTCGAGGGTCGCTCCCAGTCCGTCGATCATGTCGGGGATCGCGATGTTCACGATCGTCAGGTCCAGCAAGGTCATGAAGAAACCCAGCGACATGGTCGCCAGTACCGCCCAGGGGTTCCCGGCCAACTTCCGCATGTGTCCGCTCCTTTCGCGCCGTCTGCTGGGCCTCAGTATAATGCATCATCTTTGATGTATCAAAACAGATGCATTTTCGCACCGTACGCGGCTCTGCGACGAGCTCGATGAGGAGGTGGTCTGCAAAGCCCGGCACACGGTCGAGTGCGGCATCAACCGGCTGAAGCGAAACCGGGCGGTCGCCACCCGCTTCGGCAAGCTCGCGGTCCGATTCGCAGCGACCGTCCTCGTCGCTGCGATCGACGAATGGCTGTGACCTGCCGGAAGTGTCGGTCCCGCATGTCATTCTGGCTGCATTCAGATCGGCGGACAGAGGGGAACCAGGGGCGATGAGGGCTGCGTACTACCGGGCAGAGAGTGAGAGCGGCGACCACATCGAGGACCCGTCCGAGGACGCACTGTTCATGCTGATCGGCGACCTCAACACCTCGGACAACACCTTCGTGGTCATCCAACCCGACGAGGACGACCCGGCCTGGTTCACCTCCGTCGCGGTCCTGGACGAAGGCGGCTACGAGGTCGTCCGCCGCGACACCACCCGCCGCGAGCACGACGTCGTCACCGAGACCAGCATCGATCGGATCGCGCGCGACCTCACCATCTGGATGGCCGCCCGCGACTTTCCCGGACGGCCTACCCAGCGCACCAGCAACCTCTAAAACACGGCCTAGGGTGTCTCTCTTGGATCATCGAGCGGACCAGATGAAGATCGCTGCGATGTGGAGTCCTGCCCGGAAGATCACTGCCGTCGTCTCATACCGGTGGCCGGGCCGCGCCAGTTTTTCAGGCGATTGATCGCGCTCGTTCGACGGTGTTGCGTTGTCCCTGCGGGAAGATGGCTGTTGTACGCCGTCGTACGTCCCTTTCTGCGCGAGTTGAGGTTGTACGTGATGTCTGCCAGCCGCGAGCCTGCTGTGGTGATGCCTCAGACCGTTCTTGCTCCTGTCGTCGTTCGTTGTGTGTTGCGTGTGGATCAGCAGGCGGCGGTGGACAGTGGGGTCCGTGGGCTGGGGAAGCCGGGGAGTCGTGGGCATATGGTGTCGGCGTGCGGTACGGGGAAGACGCTGATCGCGCTGCGGACTGCGGAGGCGCTTGATGTCCGGTTTCTGCTGGTGGTGGTACCCAGCCGGCATCTGATCGGGCAGTGGGCGGCTGTGGCCCGTGCGGATGGCCGTACCGAGCCGTTGATGGCGGTGTCGTCCCTGAGTGCAGACCGGCATCCTGTGCTGGTCGGGGCGGGAGCGAGTAGTACGGGGTCGGGGGAGTACCTGGCGTACTGGCTGTCCCAGCGCGCGAGGATGAACGAGCGGGCGACTGTGTTCGTCACCCTGGACTCCCTGGTGCGGATCGAGGAGTCCCAGCACTCGGTGTTCCCCGTACCCGCCTTTGATCTCGCGATCATCGACGAGGCGCACCGTACCGCCGGGTCCTGGGACAAGGAGTGGACGATGATCCACGACAGCACCCGGATCCCGGCTGAGCGCCGTCTGTATCTGACCGCGACACCCTACGAGTGGGAGGCACCACGCCTGACCGAGGCCCCGGGCACACGCCCGCAGCCCAAGCGCACTCCCTCCACTGTCCCCGCGTGGGAGGCCCCGTCCCTGATCGCTTCGATGGACGATGTGAAGGTGTTCGGCCCCCGCCTGCACACCTACTCCCACGCCCAGGCGATCGAGGACGGTGTTCTGGCCGACTACCAGCTCCTGGTTCCGACCATTACCGATACCGACCTGCGGATGGTCCTGACCGACCCCGACCGTACGCGTACCGGGTTCGCTCCGACCGCGCGCCGGACGACCGCCCTGCACCTGGCCGTCCTCAGAGCGATGACCGAACACGACCTGCGCCATGTGATTGTCTACTTCCAGCAGGTCGCCGACGCCGAAGACTTCGCCCGCCAGTTCCCCCACACCCTGCGCACCCTCCCACCCGGCCAACGCCCGCCCTGGGCGGACACACTGTCCGTCTCCTCGATCAACGGCAACCACACCCCCGACCAGCGCGCGCAACTCCTCGACAACTTCGCGAACGCCGACCGCGCGGTCATCACCAACGCCCAGGTCCTGTCCGAGGGCATCGACCTGCCGGCCGTCGACGCGATCGTCTTCGCCTCCCGCACCGAGAGCGTGCGCCGGATCGTCCAGGCCCTGGGCCGCGCCCTGCGTAAACCCCCCACCGTCGAGGTGAAGACCGCGAGCCTGGTCATCCCCGCCTACATCCCACCCGGCTCCGATCCCACCAACCTCCTCGATACCCCCTACGAAGCGCTCTGGCTGATCACCGCCGCGCTACGCCATCACGATCAGGCCATCGCCGCCCGCGCCCCACGCAAGGCCACCGCGCACCGCCTGGACGAGAGCACCCACCGCCTGATCACCCGCCGGTTCCGCTTCGACTTCACCCTCGACCCCGGCACGATCGCCCAAGCGATGGATCTGCTGGCCTGGCCCTCTACCGGCGCGGTGCTCTCGGCACCCCGCCGCGCCGGCCTGGCCGCCGCCGTCCGGTACCACACGGAACACGGGCACCTGAAGGTCCCGGTCGACTACACCGACGCCTACGGCTACCGCTTGGGAGCCTTCATCGCCGGCCAGCGCACCGCCCACCGCCGGAACACGCTTACCCCTGACTGGATCACAGAACTCGACGCGCTCGGCATGATCTGGGACGAGCACGAAGCCGCCTTCGAAGGGAACATGACCCTCATCGAGGCCTTCCACACCGAACACGGCCACCTCGCCATCCCCGCCCAGGATCCCGGCGGCCAGTTCCTCGTCGACCAGCGCGGCCTTGCCCGCAAAGGGCAGCTCCCCGAAGCCCGCCGCACGCGCCTCACCGCCCTCGATGCCGACTGGCTCCTGCCGTACGGACCCGACTGGCACCGCAAGTACCACCTCCTGGCCCGCCATCTCCACACCGGACACAATCCAGCGACTCTGCACCGCGACACGGTGATTGATGGCGTGAAAGCCGGCACCTGGCTACAGCGCCAGCTCACCACCTGGAACACTCTCGACGACGGCCAACGCCATCTCCTGACCCACCTGGGCCTCACTCCCACACACATCACCCTCACAACGAAAACCAGGGCGAAGAAGCCCACCACTCCCGCCGGACTCAACACCCCCAAGACCAGAAAACGCCGCTCCTTCGAACAGACCGCGACACTCCTGCACGCTTACGTGGAACGGCACGGCCGTCCTCCTGGTGCCCGGGAGGGGATCGACGCCGACGGAGAGCGCGTAATGATCGGCCCCTGGCTCTGCAAGATCCGCACTGCCCAGAAGAACGGTCAACTCTCCGAGAGCAGAAGCCAGTTGATCC
>NZ_KB892055.1 GCF_000373645.1 Streptomyces sp. ATexAB-D23
CCTTCGGGCTGAGTGGTACGAACGCTCACGTGATCATCGAGGAGGCGCCGGTGGTGCCGGTGGTGCCGGTGGTCGGGGATGGTGAGCCGGGTGGTCCGGTTGTGCCGTTGTCGGTTGTGCCGTTGCCGTTGTCGGCGCGGGGTGTGGTGGCGCTTCGGGAGCAGGCGGGTCGTGTGCTTGCTCATGTGGAGGCGCATGCGGGTGAGTCGTTGATGGATGTGGGTTTCTCGTTGGCGACGACGCGTGCGGTGCTGGATCAGCGTGCGGTGGTTTTGGCGGGGGATCGTGGGGATGCGGTGCGTGTGTTGTCGGATCTGGCCGCGGGCCGGGAGAGCGCGGATGTTGTCGTGTCGGCGGGTTCGTCGGTGGAGGGTCTGACGGCGTTTTTGTTCACGGGTCAGGGTGCGCAGCGTCTGGGTATGGGGCGTGAGTTGTATGGGGCGTTTCCGGTGTTCGCGGAGGCGTTCGATGCTGTGGTGGCGGAGCTGGATGTGCGGTTGGGCAGGTCGTTGCGTGAGGTGGTGTGGGGTGAGGATGCTGGTCTGCTGAGTGGGACGATGTTCGCTCAGGCGGGGTTGTTCGCGGTGGAGACGGCGTTGTTCCGGTTGGTGGAGTCGTGGGGGGTTCGGCCGGATGTGGTGGCGGGGCATTCGATTGGTGAGGTGGTTGCGGCGCATGTGGCGGGTGTGCTGTCGCTTGCGGATGCCGCGGAGTTGGTGGTGGCGCGTGGTCGGTTGATGCAGGGGTTGCCGGGTGGTGGGGTGATGGTGGCGGTGGCGGCGTCGGAGGCCGAGGTGCTTCCGTTGCTGGGTGGCGGGGTGGGGCTGGCGGCGGTGAACGGTCCGTCGGCGGTGGTGGTGTCGGGTGTGGAGAAGGAGACGTTGGCGGTCGCGGAGCACTTTGCCGCGTTGGGTCGTCGGACGAAGCGGCTCAGTGTGTCGCATGCTTTTCACTCGCCGTTGATGGAGCCCATGCTCGACGCGTTCCGGGAGGTTGTCGAGACGCTTTCGTATGCTGTGCCGTCGATGCGTGTCGTGTCCAATGTGACCGGTGCCGAGGCGACCGCGGAGCAGTTGATGTCGCCGGGGTACTGGGTGCGTCATGTCCGTGAGGCGGTCCGGTTCGCTGATGGGATCGCTCACCTCGCGGACCAGGGCGTCACCCGCTTCGTGGAACTCGGCCCCGACGCGGCACTCACCCCCATGGCCGCCGACTGCCTGACGTCCGCCCACGACACCCTGTGCGTCCCCGTCCTGCGCCGAGACCGCGACGAGGAACGCACCCTGATCGCCGCCGTCTCCCAAGCCCACGCGCACGGCGCCCAGGTCGACTGGAACGCGTTCTTCGAGGGCCGGGGCGCCCACCGCGTCGCCCTGCCCACCTACCCCTTCCAGCGCCGCAGCTACTGGCAGGAACGATCCGAGGCCCAGAACACCACCGGCCAGGCCGATGACCCGGCCGGAGCGGCCTTCTGGGAAGCCGTCGAACGGGAGGACGTCACGGTCCTCGCCGACCGGCTCTCCGTCACCGAGAGCGCACTCGGCGAGGTGGTGCCCGCGATGGCACGCTGGCGCCGCCTCCACCAGGAGAGGGCCGCACTCGACAACCTCCGCTACCGCGTCGTCTGGCAGCCCGTCCCCGCACCGCCCGCCGGAGCCACCGCACTCGACGCCCCCTGGATCGTCGCTGTCGCCGAAGGACAGACCGACACCCCCGAGGTCGCCGCGATCCTGGCCGCACTCGCCGAACGCGGAGCCTCCCCGCACGTCATCGAAGCGGTCCCCGGTCTGGGCCGGGCAGACCTGTCCGCCCGCCTCGCCAAACAGCCCGCCGCCGGAATCCTGTCCCTGCTCGCCCTGGACGACCGCCCCGAACCCGCACACCCCCATCTCACCCGCGGTCTCACGGCCACCGTCACCCTGGTGCAGGCCCTCTCTGACACCCCGGACGCCCCCAGGCTCTGGTGCGCCACACGGTCGGCCGTCGCCACCTCCCGCTCCGCGGAGCTGACCGCCCCGGAACAGGCCCAGCTCTGGGGCCTCGGCGGCGGCCTCGCCCTCGACCACCCCGACACCTGGGGCGGCACCGTCGACCTCCCCGCCGAACTCGGGCCGGCCGACCTGCACCGCCTCTGCGACGTACTCTCGGGCGCCACCGGAGAGGACGCGGTGGCCCTGCGCACCGACGGCATGCTCGCCCGCCGCCTCGTCCGCGCCCCCCTGGGCGACCGCACCCCGGTCCGGACCCGTCCGTCGCACGGCACCGCGCTGATCACCGGTGGCACCGGCGGCCTCGGCGCCCACGTCGCCCGCATGCTCGCCGCCGACGGCATCCCGCACCTGATGCTCCTCAGCCGGCAGGGCGGCGCGGCCGACGGTGCCCGCGAACTGGCGGCCGAACTGGAGGCGTTCGGCACCCGGGTGACACTCGCCGCCTGTGACGTCACCGACCGCGCCGCGCTGGCCCGGGTCCTCGACTCCGTCCCCAAGGACGTGCCGTTGACCACCGTCGTGCACGCGGCCGGTGCCATGCAGCGCATGGCACCGCTCACCGAAATGACCCAGGAGGAGTTCGCGGCCGTCGGCCACGCGAAGGTCACCGGAGCCCGGCACCTCGACGCACTTCTCGGCGACCGGCCCCTCGACGCCTTCGTGCTGTTCTCCTCCGGCGCCGCCGTCTGGGGCAGCGCCGGTCAGGCCGCCTACGCCGCGGCCAACGCCCACCTCGACGCCCTCGCCCACCACCGCCGCGCCCGCGGGCTCACCGCCACGTCCGTGGCCTGGAGCTCCTGGCAGGGCGGCATGGTCGACGCCGAACTCGCCGCCGTGATGGAACGCATCGGCGCCCCCGCCATGGATCCCCGCCGCGCCATCGGCGCGCTGAAGCAGGCCCTGGAGCACGACGAGAGCCACCTCGTCGTCGCCGAGTTCGACTGGTCCCGTTTCGTCCCCACGTACACGCTCGCCCGCCCCCGTCCCCTGCTCGACGCACTCGACGACGTACGCCGGATTCTCTCCGCCGAGCCCGGAGCGGCGGGCTCGGACGCGGAGGACCTGATGGCCCGGCTCGCCGGCCTCTCCGCGGCCGAGCGCGGCCGCGCGGTGCTCGACCTCGTACGTACCCGTGTCGCGACCCTGCTGGGATACGACGCGGCCTCGCAACTCGACCCGCAGCGCGCCTTCGAGGACCTCGGCTTCGACTCCGTCGCCGCCGTGGAACTCCGCCAGGCCCTGACCGCCGCCACGGGTGCCAAACTGCCCGCGACGCTGATCTTCGACTATGCGACACCCACCGCACTCGCCGACCACCTGCACACCCGGCTCTTCCCGGACAGCGACGACACCGCCGTGCCCGTCCTCGCGGAGGTCGACCGGTTCGAGCAACTGGTGGGGGCGCTGGACATCGAGGAGATCCGCAGCAGCCGCATCACCTCACGGCTGCAGACCCTCCTCGACACACTGACCACCCTCCAGAGCGGCGAAACGGGGGTGGCCGCCGTGCAGAACTCACTCGACGAGGCCTCCGCCGACGACGTCCTCGCCTTCATCGACCAGGAACTCGGCCTCGCCTGACACGGGCACGCTGCCGTCATCCGACCTCTGCCGTCATCTGCTCCGAAGGACCCGGTGAGACCGAAATGGCCAACGACGAGAAGATCCTCGACTACCTCAAAAAGGTGACCGCCGACCTGCACCGCACCCGGCGCCGCCTGCAGGACGCCGAGGCCGCCGCGCAGGAACCGATCGCGATCGTCGCCATGGGCTGCCGCTTTCCCGGCGGGGTGACCACCCCCGAGGAGCTGTGGCAGCTGGTGGCAGAGGGCCGCGACGCCGTTTCGGGCATGCCGGACGACCGAGGCTGGGACCTCGACCAGCTCCAGGGCGAGGACGCCTCGCAGCCGGGAACCAGCTATGTGCACCAGGGCGGATTCCTCGAAGGCGCGGGCGACTTCGACGCCGGATTCTTCGGGATGAGCCCCATGGAGGCGGAGGCCACCGATCCGCAGCAGCGCCTCAGCCTCGAAGTCGCCTGGGAAGCCTTCGAACGGGCCGGAATCGACCCGGAGACCGTGCGCGGCGGGCGCGTCGGCGTCTACATGGGATCCGGCATCCAGGACTACGGCGACTTCCCCGAAGGCGTACCGGAGGCAGTCGAGGCCTACATGGCCACGGCACGGGCCGCGTCCGTCATCTCCGGGCGCATCTCCTACGCCCTCGGCCTCGAAGGACCCTCCTTCACCGTCGACACCGCCTGCTCGTCGTCACTCGTCGCGCTCCACCTCGCCGTCCAGGCCCTGCGCCAGGACGAATGCGGCCTCGCCCTGGCCGGTGGCGTGATGGTCATGTCGACGGCAGCGCCCTTCGTCGCCTTCAGCAAGCAGCGTGGACTCGCACCTGACGGGCGGTGCAAGGCGTTCTCCGACACCGCCGACGGCACCGGCTGGTCCGAGGGCGCGGGCATCGTCCTGCTGGAACGCCTCTCCGACGCCCGCCGCAACGGGCACCCCGTCCTCGCCGTCATCCGCGGCTCGGCCATCAACTCGGACGGAGCCTCCAACGGCCTCACCGCACCCAGCGGCCCGTCCCAGCAGCGAGTCATCCGCCAGGCCCTCGCCAACGCGCGCGTTCCCGGCGCGCACGTTGACGCGGTCGAGGCGCACGGCACCGGGACCACCCTGGGCGACCCGATCGAGGCGCAGGCGCTGCTCGCCACGTACGGCCAGGACCACACCGCCGAACAGCCGCTGAGACTGGGCTCGTTCAAGGCCAACATCGGCCACGCCCAGGCAGCCGCGGGCGTCGGCGGCATCATCAAGATGGTCATGGCCCTGCGCAACGGCCTCCTGCCCAGAACCCTGCACGTCGAGCAGCCCTCCAGCCACGTCGACTGGACCTCCGGCCACGTCAGCCTGCTCACCGAGGCCGAACCCTGGACGCGCCAGGGCCACCCTCGTACCGCGGGCGTCTCGGCCTTCGGACTCAGCGGCACCAACGTCCACGTGATCCTCCAGGAGGCACCGGAGCCGGACCCGGCCGAGGCGTCCGACGGGACGAGCGCGGAACCGGCCGGGAGCCGGCCGGACACGGACGGCCGGGCGCTCCCCTTCGTCACGCCCGTCACGCCGTTTCTCCTCTCCGGACGCAGCGCCGCGGGCCTGCGTGCCCAGGCGGAGCGGCTGGCCTCCTTCGTACGGGACGGAGCCGGCGCCACCGCCCGCCACCGGGACATCGGGCACGCCCTGATCGCCACCCGCACCGCTTTCGAGCACCGTGCCGTCGTCCTCGACACCGGGGATCCCACGGGCACGGACGACAGCGAGTCCACCCCCCTGCTCAGTGGCCTGGACGCGCTCGCCGCCGACACCAAGGCACAGCACGTGGTGCGGGGAACCGCCACCGGCCCCGCCCAGGTCGCGTTCGTCTTCCCCGGCCAGGGCTCCCAGTGGGCCGGCATGGCTGTCGAACTCCTCGCCACGTCACCGGTGTTCGCCGACCGGATGCGTGAGTGCGCCGAAGCGCTGGCACCCTTCACCGACTGGGACCTCCTCGACGTGGTCCACCAGCGCCCGGGAGCACCCACCCTCGAAGAGGTCGACGTCGTCCAGCCGGTCCTGTGGGCCGTCATGGTCTCCCTCGCCGCCCTCTGGCGCGCGTGCGGTGTGGAGCCCGCCGCCGTCGTCGGCCACTCCCAGGGGGAGATCGCCGCCGCCTGCGTCGCCGGGGCCCTCTCGTTGGAGGACGGCGCGCGTGTCGTCGCCCTCCGCAGCAGAATCATCCGCCAGGACCTCGCCGGACGCGGCGGCATGATGTCGGTCGCACTGCCCGCCGCGGAGGCCGAGTCGGTGATGCGCGGCTGGGGCGACCGGCTCCAGATCGCCGTGGTCAACAGCCCCGCCTCCACCGTCGTCTGCGGCGAGAAGGAAGCCCTCGACGAGCTCTACGCCCACCTGGAGGCCCAGGGAGTGCAGACCCGTCGGATACCGGTGGACTACGCCTCACACTCGGTGTTCGTCGAAGAGATCCGCGACCGTCTCCTGGCCGAGATAGCCGACGTGACCCCCCGCCCGTCCACCACTACTTTCTACTCCACGGTGACCGGGGGCTCGCTCGACACGACAGCGCTCGACGCCGACTACTGGTACGAGAACCTGCGCCGCACCGTGCGATTCGAGGACACCACCCGGGCCATGCTCGACGACGGGTTCACCCTCTTCGTCGAGGCCAGCCCCCACCCGGGCCTCTTCATCGCCCTCGGAGAGACGATCGCCACGACCCCGGCCACCGCCGCCGCCGTGGGGTCGCTCCGCCGGCACAGCGGAGACCCCGCCCGCTTCGCGCTGTCACTGGCCGAGGCCTACGTGCACGGTGCCCCCGTCGACTGGAGCCTCTTCCACGATGGCGCACCCACCACCCGCGTGGAGCTTCCGACGTACGCCTTCCAGCGCGAGCGCTACTGGGTCACTGCCCCCACCGGCGCCGGCGACGTGCTGACCGCCGGCCTCGAACCGGCGGACCACCCGCTGCTCGGCGCACGGGTATCCGCTCCGGACACGGACGCGCTCAGCCTCACGGGCCGCCTGTCTCTCGGCACGCACCCCTGGCTCGGCGATCACCGCGTGGGCGACTCCATCTTCTTCCCCGGCACCGGACACGTGGAGCTCGTCGGCTACGCGGCCGACATGGCCGGCTGTTCCGTCATCGACGAACTGACGCTGGAGACCCCTCTCACCGTTCCTGAACGGGGCGGTGTCGCGGTGCGCGTCACGGTCGGCACGGCCGGCACCGACGGCAGGCGCCCGGTGACCGTGCACGCCCGCGCGGAGGACGGCGACCAGCCCTGGACCCGGCACGCCACAGGCGTCGTCGCCCCGGAGACCCCGGGAGCGCGCGGATCATCCGAGGGCGCCGCCTGGGCCTCGGCGCAGTGGCCGCCGGCCGGCGCCGAGCCGGTGGATCTGGACGGCTTCTACGACGACATGGCGGAGGAGGGGCTGCGCTACGGCCCCGTCTTCCAGGGACTGACCGCCGCATGGCGCGCCGACGGTGACATCTACGCCGAGGTCGCCCTGCCCACCGGCACACCCGCGACCGACTTCCGGCTCCACCCGGGCCTCCTCGACGCGGCGCTGCACGGGGTGGCGTTGTCGGGTGCGGTGGGTGAGGGCGCTGCGTTGCCGTTCGCGTGGTCCGGTGTGTCGTTGGGCGCGGTGGGTGCTTCGGCGGTGCGGGTCCGGGTGTCGGTGGTGGGCGAGAACCGTGTGTCGGTGG
>NZ_KB892056.1 GCF_000373645.1 Streptomyces sp. ATexAB-D23
ACACCTCATCCAGCGCCGCCGCGAACACCGGGAACGCCTCCGCCAGCTCCCGGCCCATCCCGACCCGCTGACCACCCTGACCCGAGAACACGAACGCCAGCCGCCTCCTGCCGCGTCCGCCCCGGCCCGCGGCCGTGCCCCGGACCACGCGGCCGGCGGTCGCGTTGCCGGTGGCGAGGGCGGTCAGGTCGGCGAGGGCCGATTCCGCGTCGGGGGCCAGGACCACGGCCCGGTGTTCGAACGCGGCGCGGCCCGTGGCCAGGGTGTGGCCGACGTCCTGGGGGCGGGTGTGCGGGTGGGCGGTCAGGGAGGTGCGGAGGCGGGCCGCGAGTTCGGGGAGGGCTTCCGGCTGACGGGTGGACAGCGGCCAGGGCAGGACCGGCGGGGTCACCGTGACCGTGTCCGTGTCGGCGTCCGTGCCGGCCCGTTCCTGCTCCGCCGGGGCGGGGGCCTCCTCCAGGATGACGTGGGCGTTCGTACCGCTGATACCGAAGGACGAGATGCCCGCCCTGCGCGGGCGTTCGCCGCGTGGCCAGTCCCTGGCCTCCGTCAGGAGTTCGACCCCGCCCGCCGACCAGTCCACGTGGGTCGAGGGCTTCTCCGCGTACAGGGTCTTCGGCAGCGTCTCGTTCCGCATCGCGAGGACCATCTTCATGACACCCGCGACACCGGCAGCGGCCTGCGTGTGCCCGATGTTCGACTTCACCGAGCCCAGCCACAACGGCTGGTCCGCAGGACGCTTCTGCCCGTACGTGGCAAGCAGCGCCTGCGCCTCGATGGGGTCGCCCAGCTTGGTGCCCGTGCCGTGCGCCTCCACCGCGTCCACGTCCGTCGGCGCGAGGTGGGCGTTGTCCAGCGCCGACCGGATGACCTGCTGCTGCGAGGGACCGTTCGGGACGGTGAGGCCGTTGGACGCGCCGTCCTGGTTGACGGCCGTCCCGCGCACCACCGCCAGGACGCGGTGTCCGTCGCGTACGGCGTCGGACAGGCGGCCCAGTACCAGCAGGCCGGCGCCCTCGGACCAGCCGGTGCCGTCGGCGTCGTCGGAGAACGCCTTGCAGCGGCTGTCGGCCGACAGGCCCTGCTGGCGGCTGAACTCCAGGAACATGCCGGGCGTCGACATCACGGTGACGCCCCCGACGAGGGCGAGGGAGCATTCGCCGGAGCGCAGCGACTGGACGGCCATGTGGAGCGCGACCAGGGAGGAGGAGCAGGCCGTGTCGACGGTGACGGCGGGGCCCTTGAGGCCGAGGGTGTAGGCGATGCGGCCGGAGGCGACGGCCATGGAGTTGCCGGTGAGGAGGTAGCCCTCGACGCCCTGCGGGAGTTCGGTCAGGTGTGATCCGTAGCCGGTGGAGGCCGCGCCGACGAAGACGCCGGTGTCGCTGTTCTTCAGGCCGGTGGGGTCGATGCCGGCGTGTTCGAAGGCCTCCCAGGAGGTCTGGAGCAGCATCCGCTGCTGCGGGTCCATCGCGAGGGCTTCGCGTGGGCTGAGGCCGAAGAAGGCGGGGTCGAACTCGGTGGCGTCGTAGGTGAAGCCGCCTTCGCGGGCGTGGCTGGTGCCCGGCAGGCTGGAGTCGGGTCCGAAGAGCCGTTCCAGGTCCCAGTCCCGGTCGACGGGGAAGGCGGACATGCCGTCGCCCGCCCGGTCGAGGAGCTGCCACAGCTCCTGCGGGGAGCGGACGCCGCCGGGCAGCCGGCAGCCCATGCCGATGATGGCGATCGGCTCGGTGCTCGCCGCCTCGATCTCCCGCAGTCTGCGGTGTGCCTGGCGGAGGTCGCCGGTGACCTTCTTGAGGTAGCCGAGCAGTTTCTCCTGCTCGCCGTCGGCGCTGACAACCCGGTTCTCGCTCAAGACGTCCCACCAAATTCGCCGTCGATCATTTTGAAGAGTTCGTCAGCCGTTGCCGACTCAAGTGCGTCGGTCTCGTCGTCACCCGTGGGTTCGCCGATCGCCACCGCCGTCGCCGTCGCTGTCCCGCTCGCGGCGGCCCATTTCTCCGCCAGGGCCCGCAGGCGTCGCTGCACCGAGTCGTCCCCGGTCGCGGCGGCACCGGAGCCGGCCAGCCGGTCCAGGGTCTGTTCCAGCCGCTCGATCTCGTCCAGGGCCGTGGAACCGTCCGCGACCGGGCTCGGCGCACCGGCCGTGTCGTGGTCCGGGCCGCCGTCGGGGACGAGTTCGGCCAGCAGGTACTCCACGAGCGCGGCCGGTGTCGGGTAGTCGAAGACCAGCGTCGCGGGCAGCCGCGTGCCGGTCATGACGCCCATCCGGTTGCGCAGTTCGATGGCCGTCAGGGAGTCGAAGCCGAGGAAGGCCCCGTCCGGTTCGACGTCGTCGGCCGAGCCGTGGCCGAGGACCGCGGCCGCCTGCCCGCAGACCAGGTCGAGCAGATGGTCGGCGCGGTCGGCCGCGGGCAGGGCCCGCAGCCGGCCCGCGAGTGCGGCGCCCGGTTCGGGGGCGGCCGCGGCTGCCGCCTGGGTGCGCCGGGGTGCGGCGCTGCCCGCGAGGTGGCGCAGCATCGGCGGTACGGGCCCGGCGGTGAACGCCTGCGGTGAGGTGTCCAGCCGCATCGGGAGCAGGGCGGCCTCGTCGGCGGTCAGCGCGAAGTCGAGCAGGGCGAGCCCCGCCTGCGCGTCGAGCGGCCGGAGCCCGGCCTTCGCCATGCGGGCGATGTCGTTGTCCGTGAGGTGCCCGGTCATGCCCCGGTCGGCTATCCACGGCCCCCAGGCCAGCGCCACGGCGGGGACCCCGCGGTGGCGTGCCCAGCGGGCGAACTCGTCGAGGAAGGCGTTCGCGGCGGCGTAGTTGGCCTGGCCCGCGCCGCCCAGGGTGCCGGCCGCGCCCGAGAAGAGGACGAAGGCGGCGAGGTCGCTGTCCTTCGTCAGCTCGTACAGGTTGAGCGCGGCGTCCGCCTTGGGCCGCAGGGTGGTGTCCAGCCGTTCGGGGGTGAGGAAGGGGATGACCCCGTCGTCCACCACTCCGGCGACGTGCACGACCGCGGTGAGCGGATGCTCCTTCTCGACGGTGGCGAGGGTACGGGCCAGCGCGTCCCGGTCGGCCGCGTCGCACGCCTCGATCCTGACCCGGGCGCCGAGCTTCTCCAGCTCGGCGACGAGGCCCTCGGCGCCCTCGGCCCGCGCTCCCCTGCGGCTGGTGAGCAGCAGGTTGCGCACTCCGTACCGTTCGACCAGGTGGCGGGCCACGTAGTGGCCGAGGCCCCCGGTGCCTCCGGTGACGAGCACGGTGCCGTCCGGGTCGGGGCGGCTGGGCAGGGTGAGGACCACCTTGCCGATGTGCCGGGCCTGGCTGACGTACCGGTACGCCTCCGGCGCGCGGCGCACGTCCCAGGTGGCCAGGGGCAGCGGGCGCAGCGCGCCCTCCCCGATGAGCCGCAGCACCTCGACCAGCATCTCGCCGATGCGTTCGGGTCCGGCCTCGATGAGGTCGAAGGCCGCGTAGGCCACGCCCGGGTGCGCCTCGGTGAGGCTTTCTGGGGTGCGGACGTCGGTCTTGCCCATTTCGAGGAACCTGCCACCGCCGCCGAGCAGCCGCAGCGAGGCGTCCACGTATTCACGGGCCAGTGAGTTCAGTACGACGTCGATGCCGCCCGCCCCCGCCGTCGTACGGAAGTGCTCCTCGAAGTCCAGGTCGCGGGAGGAGGCGAGGTGGGCGTCGTCGATGCCGAGGGAGCGCAGCGTGTCGTGCTTGGCCGGTCCCGCCGTGCCGAACACCTCGGCCCCGAGGTGCCGGGCGAGCTGTGCGGCGGCCATGCCGACACCGCCGGCGGCGGCGTGCACGAGGACCGACTCACCGGACTTGAGCCCTGCCAGGTCGACCAGTGCGTAGTAGGCGGTGAGGAAGACCACCGGCACTGAGGCGGCCTGCTCGAAGGTCCAGTCCTCGGGCATCCGGGCGATCATGCGCCGGTCGGCGACCGAGACCGGCCCGAATGCCTTGCCGAACATGCCGAGTACGCGGTCTCCCGGCGCGAACCCAGTGATTCCCGGGCCCACTTCGGTGATCACGCCGGCGCCCTCGACGCCCATCGGTCCGGGTTCCCCGGGATACATGTCGAGCGCGTTCAGTACGTCCCGGAAGTTGAGCCCGGCCGCGCGGACGGCCACCCGGACCTGGTCCGGGCCGAGCGGTTCCAGCAGGTCGGGGTCGGCGGCGAGGGTCAGGTTGCCCAGGCTGCCGCGTCCGGTGCTGTCGAGCCGCCAGGCCTCCGTGTCCGCCGGGGGCAGCAGGGTGTCGTCCGGGGCGGGGCGCACGAGCCGGGCGGCCCGTATCGCGCCTTCGCGGATCACGACCTGCGACTCGTCGGATTCGGCGAGCGCGGCGAACAGGCCGGCCGCCGTACCGGCGGTCAGCGTGTCCCGGTCGAGGTCGGCGAGCACGAACCGGCCGGGTTCCTCCGACTGTGCCGAGCGGACCAGCCCCCACGCGGCGGCGGCCGCCGGATCGCCCGGCCCTTCGAGGTCGCCGGCGGCGATGGCGCCACTGGTGACGAGGACGAGCCGTGCGGAGGCGAACCTGCTGTCCGCGAGCCAGCGCTGGAGCAGGTCCAGGACGCGGACGGTCAGGGCCCGGGTGTCGGCCGCCAGCGTGCCGGCGGTGACCTCGCCCGTGGGGTGCCTGCCCGTGCACGGCACGAACAGCACCTCGGGGACCGGCCCTTCGGCGCCCAGCGCGTCCAGGTCCGGGACGAGTCGGGCGTCCAGCGCCTCCGCGAGCCCCAGGGCGTCGAGCCCCGTCGCCGCGTCGCCGAGCACCGCCCACGGCCGGCCCGCGACCGGGTCCGCGGCGGGCTCCGGCAGGGACACCGGAAGCCAGTCGAGCCGGAAGATGTCCTGCGGGGCCGTCGTGCGCGGGGAGCTGTGCAACTGCGCCGCCGACACCTGGCGCATGGCCAGGGACTCCACGTGGGCGACCGGCTGTCCCGTACCGTCCGCGATGGCCAGGGCCAGCGCGTCGGGTCCGGCCTGCGCCAGCCGCACGCGCAGGCTCGACGCGCCGTACGCGTACAGGGAGACACCGGACCAGGAGAACGGCAGCCTGCTGCGGCCGCTCCCGTCGAGCCCGAGGAAGGTCAGCGCCTGGAGCGCCGCGTCGAGCAGCGGCGGGTGCAGCCCGTAGGCGGCGGCCTCCTCGGCGTGCGGCCCGTCGAGCGACACCTCGGCGAACACCTCGTCCCCGCTGCGCCAGGCCTGGCGCAGCCCCTGGAACGAGGGGCCGTAGGCGAATCCGCCCTGCCGGTACATCTCGTAGAAGTCGGACACGTCGATGGTCTCGGCGCCGGGCGGCGGCCAGGCGGCGAGGTCGAACGCCGCTTCGGGCCGGCCGCCGCCGAGGAGCCCCGTCGCATGCAGGGTCCACGGGGCGTCGGCCGGCGCGTCGTCGCGCCGCGCGTGCAGCTTCAGCGGACGCAGGCCGGTCGCGTCGGGCGCGCCGACCTGGAGCTGCAACCGCACCGTGCCGTCGGCGGGGAGCACCAGCGGGGCCGCCAGGGTCAGTTCCTCCACGCGGTCGCAGCCGACCTCGTCGGCCGCCCGCATCGCCAGTTCCAGGAAGCCGGTGCCGGGGAAGAGGATGGTGCCCATCACCTCGTGGTCGGCGAGCCACGGCAGATCCCGTACGCCGATCCGTGCGGTGAACAGCCGCCCGTCGTCCCCGGCCAGTGCCACGGCGGCGCCGAGCAGCGGGTGCCCCGCGTCGTCGAGCCCGGCCGCGGACACGTCGCCCGGCCTCGATACCGGCGGCTGCGGCCAGTAGCGCTGGTGCTGGAAGGCGTACGTGGGCAGGTCGACGGTACGGGCCCCGGTCGGGGCGTAGAACGCCGCCCAGTCGACATCCGCACCGTCCGCCCAGAGCCGGGCGAGC